>LCOG01000001.1 GCA_001001705.1 Parcubacteria group bacterium GW2011_GWA2_47_26
GCTTGTCGCAAGACCGCCTCTCAAAAATGGCGGATGTTTCCTATAATTCAATCATCAAACTTGAAACCGGCGGAATTACTAATCCAACCATTGAGACTTTACAAAAGATTGCCAAGGCGTTGAATGTTTCTGTTGATGAGTTAATAAAATGAAAAAGGAAATTGCCAAAATGTTGAATGTGGACTTTGCTCGCTTTAAGGCAAGCGATGGCGTTGAGTTACAAGGGTGGCTTAGCAATGTAAATAGCGATATTGCAGTTGTCCATATTCATGGAATGTCCGGCAACGGATATGAGAATTATTTTCTTGATAACTTGCGGGAAATATACTCCAAAAATGAAATTTCCTTTTTCACCATAGACACTCGCGGACGCGGAATTATCAGCTCATTTTGGCAAGGAGACAAAATTGATTCATGGGGCGAAGGTGCAAAACTCGGTGGCAGTTGCTTTGAAATTTTTATGGAAAGTCTTGATGATATTCAAGGAGCGATTGACTACTTAAAAACACAAGGAAAATCTAAATTCATTTTGCAGGGGCACTCTCTCGGCGGAAGCAAGGTTGTTAATTATTTTGTTACCAAGCACAACCCCGAAGTTATTGGGGTCATATTATTGGCACCAACCGATATGGTCGGATGGGCTAGTACTGATATGCATCATCAAGATTATTTGAAAAAATCCGACGAGTTTATGGCGCGGGATGAAGGCGAGGAACTTGTTGGTGCCCAATGTTGGCTAGACAAAACTCCGCTTTCTGCACAAACCTACCCGACTTTATGTAAAGCCGGAACGGCAGTAGATATTTACGGGGAACGGGCCGGAGGATCATTGTTGGGAAAAATACAAGTACCCACCCTGATTGCTTATGGTGATAACGATATAGGCATTCTCAAAGTTGATGGCACAATGGGCAAGTGGCTAGAGAGAGTTAATAAAATCAAAAATCAAAACACCAAAATTTCTGTGATAAAAGGAGCGACACATAGCTTTAAGGGCTATGAAATTGAATTGTCTCAAGCCATCGAATTATTTGTTAAAGAAATTTTGTAAATATGGCAATAAAAATTACTTATTTTGTTCACGGAACTACTACCGACAACGAAAAAGAAATTTCATCTGGCTGGTTTGATGTTGGACTTTCAGACTTAGGCGTGAAGCAATCGGTTGAATTAAAAGATAAAATCAAGGACAAAAAATTTGATGTTGTGTTTTGTTCTGATTTGAAAAGAGCTGTTGATTCAACAAAGCTAACTTTTGAGGGAATTGTTCCGATTATATCGGACAAAAGATTGAGAGAGTGCAATTATGGAAAATATAACGCTCAATCTTCGGCAATTGTTGAACCAATGCAGGAAAATTGTATCACTGAAAGATTTCCTGAGGGCGAAAGCTATGAAGATGTAAAAACAAGGGTTGCTGATTTTCTTGAATTTTTGAAGAAAAACTACGACGGAAAATCTATTGCGATAGTGGCACATAAAGCCCCGCAACTTGCTTTGGATGTTTTACTGAAAAATAAAACATGGGAACAGGTGTTTGCCGAAGATTGGCGAAAAGTAAAAGCGTGGCAACCTGGCTGGGAATATGATATAAAATAAAGGCGGCGCGCCAGTTTTACTGGCACGAAATTCGGCGGCGGCGGAAGGCGAGGGCGGGCAAAAATTCCTTCCCCCCAACCCCCTTCCTTTTTGCCCGCCCGAGCGTTCGGTTTGGCGCGCGAAGCGCGCCATCAGTTCCGTTCAAAAAATGTTCGAGCGGAGTTGTATAATTCCACCGAAGGAGGAGAGCATGAGATACAGATAGGCGGCGCGAGCGCGCCGCCCGATCACCGCTCACTCCGCGAGCCCCGCCCGCGCCGCGTTCGCCGCGACGACCTGACGCGCCACGGAGCGAGGCACAACCACAAGCCGCGCAGTGCCCTGCGCAAGGAGGTCCCATGCGGGACGGGCCACTGATACGCTAGCCCGAAAGGGCGCGCGTACAAGGGCCGGGTGCTTCAAGGCAGTCGGCCCCTTTTCTTTTTATAAAAATCTTCCGTGTGGGCGATAGCTTCAGGATCGTAGTGCGCCTGCCCCGCACGTCAGTCTTTTCATTCGTGGTTGATGCACAGTCTGCTGGTCACCCGACTCATTGTCTCTGCGTGCTCAACCCAACGTAATGTAGCGGCGACCTTCGAGTTATTTAGATAGCTCTTCCCGGCTCTAGCCTTGACATGGCTCCAGCCGGCTTTTTTTGTTAAATGGGACTCCTGCCGAATATGCTTTTGAGATAGTTCTTTCAAAATACGAGCGAGACGAAGTTGAAAATACGCAGGAATAGCAGAGCTATTTCGAGTAATCTTCAACGAGTCGCAGCCGTATTTGGGAAGAAATGGCCAAAATGGATATTCGGCAGGAGTCCCTATAACCCAAGAAAACCGCAACGATTGCCAATTTTTCTAAGCTATGATAGTATAAGATCATTAACAAACATTAACTTCGACCAGAAAAATCCGCACGACTTATGTATTTTATAGGAAAGCACTCTAAAAAGCATCAATTACTTTCCGTATTAAAAACGGGATTGATCTGGCCGTCCCAATTTTATGACTCTGTTGTATACTCTCGTAGTACTCATCGCGGTTGCGGCAGGCGCAGTCGCGGGTTGGTTTCTGCGCAAGCAGACGGCCGCCAAACTTGCCTCCGGAGCTGAAGCCAAAGCCGAGCGGCTCCTTAAAGAAGCCAAAGTAAAAGAACAAGAACTTCTTCTTCAAGCGCGCGAAAAAGCCATTGCGCTTATTGATAAAGCCAAGGTTGATGAAGAAGCTCTTAAAAAAGATTTGCGTGCGGAAAAGCAGCGCTTGGAGCAGCGCGAAACTCTTTTTGATAAAAAACTTTTAGAGTTTGAAGAAAATCAAACTAAACTCCAGGAAAAACTCAAACAAGTGGAGGGTGTCAAAGGCGAAATTGAAAACTTAAAAGTGCGCGAGCTAAAAAAACTGGAAGAAATCTCTGGACTTAGCCGCGAAAAAGCCACCGCCGAACTAATGCGTCTTGTTGAAGAGCAAGCCCATGACCAACTAGCCTCGCGCTTGCGCAAGCTTGAAGAGACAAATCAAGAAGAGTTTGAGCGCAAGGCCCGCAATATTGTTTCTACGACAATTCAGCGCATTGCCACTTCGCACGCCGCGGACATTACTACCACAGTTGTGCCTATTCCTTCCGACGAAATCAAAGGCCGCATTATTGGCAAAGAAGGCCGCAATATTAAAACCGTGGAAAGGCTCACGGGCGTGGATGTCATTGTTGATGAAACGCCCGGGATTATCACAGTTTCAGGATTCTCTCCCATCCGCCGCCAAGTGGCCAAACGCGCTTTGGACAAACTTATTTCCGACGGCCGCATTCATCCGGCCCGCATTGAAGAAGCCGTAGAAGAAGCGCGCCACGATCTGGCTGTAGATATTAAAAAAGCCGGCGAAGACACTTTGTATGAAATGGGTATTGCCGGGCTGGATCCCAAACTTGTGCAAATTCTCGGCCGCTTAAAATACCGCACCAGTTACGGACAAAATGTTTTAGTGCACTCCATGGAAGTCGGCTGGCTAGCCGCACTTTTAGCCGAGGAGCTCGGCGCGGATGTTGCGGTCTGCAAAAAAGGAGGACTCCTGCACGATATTGGTAAAACCATTGATCAAGATGTCAAAGGTGCGCATCCCCAACTCGGCTATGAACTCATGAAAAAATTCAATCTCCCGGAAGAGATCGCCTACATGGCCATTGCCCACCACGAAGACAACCCCAAAACTTTGGAAGGCATTATTGTAAAAGTTGCGGACGCAATCTCCGGTTCGCGTCCGGGAGCGCGCCGCGAATCCGCCGAGGAATATCTCAAGCGCTTGGAAGACTTGGAAAAAATCGCCACCTCTTTCCAAGGCGTGGAAAAAGCTTATGCGATTCAAGCTGGCCGGGAATTGCGCGTTTTTGTTACTCCGGAAAAAATTGACGACTTGGCAGCTTATGAGCTGGCTAAAAACGTGGCCCGCCGCGTTGAAGCAGAAATGCAATATCCGGGCGAAATCAAAGTTAACGTGATTCGCGAAACCAGAGTAGTAGAATATGCGAGATAACTCATACGAAAGACAACCTCATATCGTTTCGTACATTTCGTAAATTTTAGTAATTTCGTATGAAGGTTATTTTCATCGGCGACATCCATGGCAAAATTGGCCGTCGCGCTGTCGCCGCAATTGTGCCGCAATGGCGCGAAAAATATAAGCCGGACTTTATTGTCGGCAACGGCGAAAATCTGGCCCATGGCTCGGGCATGACCGCAAAAACCTTGGATGAAGTTTGGAGCGCGGGTTTTGACGCCTTAACCGGCGGCAACCACAGTCTGGATAAACCCGAAGGCCGCGAACTGCTCAATAATTACGCTTTGCCGCTTTTACGGCCAGCCAATCTCGCAGGCGACAATCCCGGACGCGGAGATATTGTCATTACTGATAAAGCCAGCGGCATCTTGCGCTTGCTTGTAATAAACTTAATGGGTCGGGTATTTTTCAAAGAAGACAAGCTGATTCCTAATGATCCCTTTCGCGTGCTTGATCAAATCTTGGAAAAACACCGCGATCAAAAATACTCCGGAATCATCATAGACTTCCACGCCGAAGCCACCTCGGAAAAAACTGCTCTGGGACATTACGCTGACGGCCGCGTCTCCGCAGTCTTGGGCACCCACACCCACATTGGCACCGTAGACGCCCATTTGCTCGGGAGTGGCACGGCCTATGTTACTGATGTCGGAGCAGTCATTGCCGTAGATTCAGTCATTGGCGAAAACAAAGACATGATTATTGAATCCTTTCTCACTGACCATCTCCAGCACGAGCCCATTGAAAAAGGGTTATGCACTGTTGGCGCAGTGCTTCTTGATATTGACGAGACCAACGGCAAAAGCCGATCTATAACTAGAATCGACGAAGAGTTAACTATAAATTAGTAAAAAGAGACCGCCTCTGATTTTGCAGAGCAAAATTTAGAAGTGGTCTCTTTTTACTAAAACCGCTCCAAATAAAAGAGGCATATGCCTTGTCTGGCACATGCCTGCGGCTCGAAGAGCCGTTCTCCTCCTTCTTACTTACTTTTTTTGCGCAATCCGTACGCCCGAAGCGTCCTCCTCGTCGCGGCGTCCACCCTCGTCCTCTTCCCCTGAAAATGGATTGGCAGGGAAGCCGGTCGCGCCGCGACCTTAAGCTCACTAGCCGCGACCCGTAGTCTACTGCTCCGCTTCGCCTTCTTGATCTCCCTCCGAATGATCTCTTTCGCCTCTTCTAGACTAGCCCTAACGGCACGGAGCTTCCATTTCTCAATAATGACTGACTCTTGAGGAAGGCGCGGATCCCCTGCGCCAGCGCGTTCATCTCGGCCTGGGCCCGGCCGAAGCTCTTCAATCTACCCTGGAACAACCCCTCTCGCTCCTCGAGAGTAAGCTGATTCAAGGTGGCCTGTATTTCAACAACCGACATCCTTGGCTTGCTCACGTGGCACTCTCCTTTCTCGGAACTGTTATTTCCCCATGAGTCCCATCATACACCTTTTACTCACGGTGTCAAAACGGCAAGCCCCCGCCTGTAAAAAGCCGGTGCAAAAAAACCACCACCGGAAAAATCCACTGCAAGCCAATCACAAAAATGACTAAAAGCAAAATTATAAATCCGTAGCGTTCCATATTGTATTTAAACTCATCAAGACTCGCCGGCAAAAGCGGAAACAAAACTTTTGAACCATCAAGCGGCGGTATGGGTATTAAATTAAACACGCCCAAAAGAACATTGGCATAGACAATCAGATTTAAAATCATTGAAAAGGTAGAAAACGGCAGCGCGCGCACGAGCATCCCAAAAATCGCGGCCACTACAAAATTGGATAAGGGACCGGCCGCGGCTACCCAAATTCCCGCAAAGCGGCCGCGCAAAAGCAAAGGATTTATCGGCACCGGTTTGGCGTACGCAAACAAAAAACGGCCGCCCGAAAATAAAAACATCATGGCCGGCAAAAGCAGGGTTCCCCAAAGATCAATATGCGGCCGCGGATCCAAAGTCAGGCGCCCTGCGTATTTTGCCGTCGGGTCGCCAAAATAATTCGCCACTGCCCCATGCATGTATTCATGAATAATCGCGGAAGGCGCAATAATCAGAAAAAAGAAGATCAAACTTGCAAATTCCATAATAGACTTGTCCCCAAATAAGCTTTTGAGATAATTGTCCTGATTTTTGAGCGAAAACTGTTTCGCAGGGATGAGGCGTAATAGATGATTACGGCGAATTCCGAGAAACGGTTTGTAGCCGAAAATCAGGAGAATTAGCCAGAATGTTATTTGGGGACAGGTCTACTATTATAAAGTTATTCTACAAGTTCCTCTTCAAAAAATGGCTCCTCGCCCGCCCGCAAAGTAAAACGATCTTTTGAACAGTTATTGGCCTCATCAGATTCATCAACTGAAACATCCGTATCGGCACATACCTCAAACTCGTACAATCCCAGGGGGGCGCGCCAGCCGGCCGGCCATTTTACCAAAACAGATTCGTTGGGATTGAGTGCCTTCACACTGGTAGACGCCGGGGTGATCGTATCCCAAGTGCCGTCCGCGCCGGTATCAATTCGCAATCGCGCCTGTGTTGGCGTCGACGACGCTCTGCCCCGATTTTTAATAAACGCGGTAAATTCCGCTTCAAACGGAAGATTCGCGCCTTGCACAATATCTTCTTTGGGCAAAAGACCTAGCCCTTCAATGATAAGATCCGGCTTTACAGCAATCTCCGACCGCGCCCTCACCGCCACTTCCACAATATTGGAATACCATCTCCGCTCCCCAGTAGCTTGCATCTTTGCATCTCCCACAAATCGCACGCTACGCAAAACGCTCTCTTCAACCCGGCAAATCACTGCTAAACGATGCGTTGCGCCCGGCGCAAGGTTGGGAGCCGTCAGACCTTGGCTCACATCGTGTCTATCTTCACGGTCATTAAGACGAGTATTTAGCCAGGAAGTGCCTGGCGGGCAAACCAACCGCAGGATTATGCCCGTAGCCGGAGTGTCTCCTGTATTTCTTGCCGTGAGAGTGGCCTGTACCCCGTCTCCAATATAGGCCTCTTGCGCTTGCGCGCGCAGAGCGTATATTTTCCAAAATGTTGATGTAATCATTTTTATAAATGACAGTAAAGTAGGCGCTGCTGCTTGCGCGCGAATTATTTGCACAGAAAGCGCAAGCGTTAAAGCCGGATCTGGCTCCGGCGCGGGGAAGATAGACCGTTCCACCAATATTGAATTATTTTCCTCGTTCAATTCCGTAACTTTTTGACTGCCATCCAAAAACAAACGCAACTTTGTTGCGCCTTGCGGGGGATTTGCAATAAGCTTTTCTGCTAGACTTTGACCTCCTAAGGAAAGAGTCATAGCATGCGTGGTGTCCGGCGCCACTGCCGAAGATATTTGCACCGCTTCGCTTCCGCCAACTGGTCCTCTTGCGCCAAACCACTGCAGCCACATATCCGTCGGCTCGGCTTGGCTTGCGCCGCTATTTTGCACGGCCACATTAAACACGCCATCGCGCACTGCTATTGTACCGAAATACAAGTCGGGATAGGAAAGCGTAACGCGATAAATATTATTGTCTTCGCGCAACTCCGCAATTTGGTTGGTAGGATCAAGAACAATCTCAAGCGCCCGCACGCCTGCCGGAGAATTTTTTAAAAAACGGTTTACCGCATCTTCGCGCCCTTGCGCGTAGGGAATTTCAAAGGGTTTCACTTGCCTGGGATTGGGCCAAGCAATCGAGTAAGTAGTTTTCGGCGAGGCGGAAATTACTTTTTCATCCGCGCCTAACCAGTGAAACTCCCATTCCGGTGCGCGCGATCCCGCGGTTCCTTCGTTTTGCAAAATCACGCGTATTACATTTGGCGTTCTCTGCGGCTCGCGCAGAGATAAATCAGGCAGGGGCACGACGGGCTTTGGTAAAAGCGCGGCATTGTTGCCTTCATCCGTTTCACGGAACCGATTTGACCCATCAACAGTGATCTTAAGATGGGTTGCGGACGCTGGCGGATTTCTTAAAATAGAATCCAAACTGGCAAAAGCGCCACCGGCAGAATAAACATAAACACCGCGGGAATTAAATATAGAAGTAGCTCCAAGCGCAAATGACGCGGCTGCGCGATCATGCCAATATAAATGATTGCCCACGCGCGCACCTTTTTCATCCACCCACTCAAACCAAAATGAAACTGCGGGAAATTGTGTGAGCGGCGCTGAACTTGCGTTCATATAACTAAACATCAACTGTTGTGGATTAAATGTCTGTACTTGCCTGGTAATTGTTAAATCCGGAAGTGGCGATGCCAAAACAGCGCGGTCTGCTGTAGTCGTATTATTCTCTTCATTTAATTCAGTAATCCGGCGGGTCGTATCAATCTCAAACTGCAAACGCGTGGCATTGGGTGGAGGATTGGCAAGCAAACGCTCGGCCGGAGTTCGGCCAGTAAAGGAAAGTATAACGGCATACGAAGCACCCGGCATAATCGCTCTTGTTGCGGAGGGCGAGAGCGCGCTTCCGCTGACCGGCCCTTCAGTCCCAAACCACTGCAACATCAGGTCAGCCGGCCCTGCTGGAACGGTTCCTTTATTTTGTACTTCAATGCGCAAAAAATTATCTTGCAATCCAACAGAACCAAAAGCCAAATCAGGCATCCTGGGAGCTGGCAAGATAATGCTGGCTATATTGTTTGCTTCATTCATTTCCAAAATTTGTCCGCGCTCATCAACCATAATCTTCAGCTTCTTGGCGTTCGCTGGGCGACGAGCAAGATATGCGGAAAGCAATCCATCGGGGGCTACGTCGTTTTGTCCAGGTCCGGTTTGCTGTAATATCGTCATGCCGCCTCTGGAGTCAATAATTTCCACCCGGCCAGAAGCCAAATTTTTAAAACGAACAAAACGCTTATCGCCAACGGCCGCGTCACTCTGATCAAGCCATTGCATTGCCACATCAAAGGACTGATTGGCAATGTTGGTAGCGGATTGATTTTGAAATACAAAGAAAAGATTTGTCCCGTCAAAAGTCGCCCGGGTAATAACTAACTCTGCAAGTGGAGTAGGCGGCGCGCCTTGATATGGCGTATTGCCAACCCGCGCAGTATTATTTCCTTCATTGCTCTCTGAAATGCGGTTGCCATCATCAAGCGAAACCGCTAAAAGGGCATCCTGTCGCGGACGTGCCGCGCGATATGCCGCAAGAGTTTGAGTTGTTGTGCGCGGCACTTGCACAGAATCGCAACGCGTGCGTCGGCGAAAGAATCCTCCAGTTGAATAACAGCGCCGCTCCGTTTGCATAACAGTTCCTTCTACGGTTGTATTATTCCAAGCCAAAATCTCGCGGCCTCTTGTGGCAAGCGTATTGCGCGCAAGCGTCTGCTTTGGCGCAAGCGCCGCACCCACTGCATCTACCCATTGAAATGTGATAAGATA
Source organism: Parcubacteria group bacterium GW2011_GWA2_47_26 (assembly GCA_001001705.1). Lineage (GTDB taxonomy): Bacteria > Patescibacteriota > Patescibacteriia > GWA2-47-26 > GWA2-47-26 > GWA2-47-26. The sequence continues at coordinate 9,505 of LCOG01000001.1, forward strand.
TTGCTGCCCGCTTATATTAGCGCCGTCATTGCGATATACCACTGCCGTATCGCCAGAAAGCGCTACAGATTCCAGCGTTAAATCTGGAAGCGGTCCTTGCGCACTAACCGGTAACGCACTCAAAAACAAAAATACAATGACTAGCCTCCTTGCCAATTTCATATTAGTGGTATATAATGGCTTAGTTATTCATAATATCACATTTTAAGTATATGGCGAAATTCTGTGAAAAATGCGGCCGCGGACCGCGGACCGGTAAATCCCGCAGCCACTCCATGATTGGCACCAAGCGCCGCTTCAATCTCAATTTGCAAGCTAAGCGCATTGATGGAAAACGCATGCGCGTTTGCACGAGCTGTATCAAAAATTTATCTAAACCGGAATAGGCACGCTGGTAGTATGTACACACTTGCCCACCTAAATTTTCGGGTATTCGGGGTATAGCGTAACAGCAGCGCACACCCTTGGGGTGGGTGAGGATGGGGTGCGATTCCCCATACCCCGAAAATTTAGGTGGACAACAATTCCAAAAACAAAACAAGCCCTGAAGCATTGCAGTAATGCTTCAGGGCTTTCGCTTATCAAGGTGCTATTTGGTGGCCTTACGGCTACGGCTTGCCACATCGTCATGACCCTCACGATAGAGACTGCGAAGCGTACCCAATTGTGAGCAGCGAAAAACGGCAAGGCTATGATTCTGGTGAAAAAAAATCTGCGGAACCCGACCATGACTCTCTCGCGCCCACTTGAAGCCGCGCGGCAAAAGTACGACCCGCCACTTAACGCCTGGCTTGTATATAAGCTGCACGCCGCCGTTAAACAGGATTGCCAGCACTTCGACAAAAGTGCCCGGCCGATCCCCATACACTTCCCAATGACTGTTACGGCGACAATACACCAACCACCTGTGACGCCCAAACAGTTGCGGAAAACGTCTCAAATCCGGAAGCATTTGCACGCCAGCCATCGTTACCCCCTTCCGACTGAATGGACCTGCTAAATGTCACCCTGAGCGCAACGAAGGATCTCGGACGAATACCCGGCAATTCGCACATGCGTGAGAGATTCTTCACTTTGTTCAGAATGACAGTATAGAAAAAACCATATCCAGCAACAGTCCCTTCATATCAAAGAACAAAACCACCGGGCTTGGATCCCGGTGGCCTTACTTTATATCTTGTCTTCAACTCTATATTTCAACTCCCCTGCTTAAGCCACCAGGATGCCCCAAAGTTGTAAGGATAAACCCAAAAATGGCCCACACCTTACACGGGTTTACATAATTAACTGCCTGGTGCTTTTTCATGGCGCAAAACTCTACCATACAACACTTTATTAGACGCGAATCTAGATAAAATGTTACAACTTATTCTTCATCCGACCGCTTATATTCAAAAATTTCCTCTGGCGCAAACCAATGCTCAATCTCATGAGCGGCCTCTTCCGGCGTCTCGGAAACATGGATAATATTATGCACTGCGCGTTTCTCGCGATTAGCAATCGCCGCCGAATCAACTGAAAAATCCCCGCGAATCGTCCCCATCTCCGCCAAAGCCGGCATAGTATTGCCCGCCAACTTCCGCATCGCGTCCACCGCATGCGAACCCTCAATAATCGCCTTCACGAGCGGAATGGAAGTCATATAATCAATAAGCCAACCCCGCACCATTTTGCCAATTTCCAATTTCTCCGTCGTGCCCAATTCATTTTGAGCATCATATCCATACTTTTCATAAGTATTGAGCGTCTTCTCTCCGAGCCTCGCAATCCATTTCTCATCTTTAGGATAATGATCGTCCATCTGCTGACGAGTCGGCTGAAACAAACGCAAAGCCACAATCTTTAATCCCCTTTGCTCCAACCGCCGCAAAATCTCGCCGGTCAATCCCCTTTTAACCCCATCGGGTTTTATAATAATAACCACGCGCTCTTGTTTGTGATTCATAGATGAGTATTTAGTAGTTAGTATGTAGAATAAAAAGTATACACTACATCTCGAAATCCTGCAACCCTTGTAAGGATAAAAACAAAAAAGGCGGGGATACGATTTTAAGTCGCGTTCCCCGCCGCTGTAATGCAACAATGTAGTCAAAGACCAAACCCGCCTAAATTACCCCGTCCCTCCTCAACTGCGCAACCTCCGCTTCGCTCCTCCCCAGCACCTTACATAGAATCTCATCAGTATGCTGTCCCAACATTGGCGGCGCGACTTTATACTGGATTGGCGTACCCGAAAACCGCATCGGGTTCGCGATCGTCGGCACCGGACCAATGGTCGCGTGCGTCAAATCGCGCCTCATTTCACGAGCGATTACTTGCGAATCCGCGAATACCTCGGCGATAGTGTTGATCGGTCCATTTGGAACGCCAGCAGCGTCGAGCAGTTCGACCCATTCACGCGTCGGGCACTGCGCAAATACTTCGTTCAGCAGCCGCGTGATCTCGTCGCGGTTCCTGACGCGCTGGGCGTTGGTCGAGAAACGCGGGTCTTGCGCGAGGTGCATGCAGCCGGCGGCTTCGCAGAACTTGTTGAACATCCTGTCGTTGCCGCAGGCGAGAATGATGTTACCGTCCTTCGTTCTGAAGGTCTGATGCGGCACGGCATTGGGATGCACATTACCGACGCGTCCCGGTGTCTCGCCAGTTGCAAGATAGCTCATCCCCCGATTAGTCAGCAATGCAACACAGGTGTCGAGCAGAGCGATGTCTATCCATTGTCCCTTGCCGGTCACGGCGCGATGAGCAAGCGCCGCACAGATTGCTATAGTCGCGTACATGCCGGTAGTCAGATCAATGATTGACACACCAACACGCTGCGGCCCGCCGCCCGGCAGGTCATCGCGCTCGCCGGTGATGCTCATCATTCCGCCCATGCCCTGCGCCATGGAATCGTAACCGGGGCGGTCTTTGTACGGACCGGTCTGGCCGAAACCCGTCACCGAGCAGTAAATGAGTCCCGGGTTGAGCGCCGTGAGATCGTCGTAGCCGAGACCGTAACGCGCGAGATCGCCGGGCTTGTAGTTTTCGATCACCACATCGCTCTGTTTCGCGAGTTCGCGCACGATGTTCTGACCTTCGGGCTTTGTCAGATTGACCGTGATCGAACGCTTGCCGCGGTTTGCAGCACAAAAATACGCAGATTCGCGCGTATCTCTGCCCTGCGCATCTTTGAGGAATGGTGGGGCATATGCGCGCGAGTCGTCGCCCACGCCGAGACGCTCAACCTTTATTACGTCAGCACCGAGGTCGGCTAGATTCTGCGCGGCCCAAGGCCCCGCAAGTACGCGAGACAAATCCAGTACTCTAATATCGGATAGCGGTCCTGCCATTAGTCCTCCTTTTTCTGATTTCCGTTGACAGAACACCTTTATAATAGAACACTTTGGCCAAAAGTCAAGTCCGCGCACCATACCTTACCTTCTACTCCTACCTAAGTAATCGCACTTCCTTCCTATCACTCTCAAACCCCACATCCTCATCTATATCGTTGCGGAAAATCTCCACGCCCGCTTGTTTGAGGCGGTAAAGCGTGGCGTAGGCCGGGTGGCCATAGCGATTTTTGCCAACTTGGATAACTGCGTATTTTGGCTTGACAACTTGTAAAAATTTCCGCGAAGTTGAGTATTTACTGCCATGATGGCCGACCTTTAGGACGTCAGCGCGCAGACTACACCTCCCGTCATCCTGAAAAGCCGTAGGCGACGAAGAGCCTGCCCTGAGCCTGTCGAAGGGATCTCGCAATTCCTGCGTGGTACGGGATTCTTCACTCCACTTAGAATGACATTGATTGATTAACTCCTCCTCCTCCACCGCGCTCGTCGCATCCCCCATCAACAAAAAACTCGTATTGCCATAAGTCAGCTTAGTCACAATTGATGTATCATTTAGTCCCCCGCCCTCCCCAATCTTCCCCTCCGCCACACGCTTGCCTTCAAAATATTCCCATGGCCAAAGAATTTCTAATCTAATATCCTCTGCGAGGACACTCTGCGGCGGCGGATCACAGCAAAAATGTTGCGGAGACCTCGCGGGCATGGTATCCGCCGTAGCGGATGAGCGAGGTCGAGCACAAACAGTGGTTGCCTCGCCGGGGCAACCAACTGCGGTTTTTGCGTGAGCCGACGCCACAGGGTGTCCGAGCACCCAACTCTGTCCTGCCCTTGCAATCTCCATCGCCACACCCCGCTCTTTTATCTCCTCCAGCCAAGTCAAATATTCATCTGTCGTATGCAATACACCGGTAGCTAGCACCTTCGCCACTTTAAACCGCCGCAACACCTCAATCTGACCCGTAACATGATCAGCATGCGGATGAGTCAAGATCATTAACTCAATAGTCTTATCCCAAAACGGCATGGTCCTGCCCAGTTTTTCAGCCACACGCGATGTTGGCCCGCCATCAATTAGCACATCAAACCCGTCCGGCATACGTATATGAATTGCATCTCCTTGTCCAACATCATAAAAATAAACCTGCAAATCTTGCGGCCCGCGCAAAAACTGGACCGCCAAAACTGCAAACAAAAATACAATTATAAAAATCCGTTGTGTGAGCTTGCGCCAACGCGGAGGCACGAGCGTTTTATAAAGTTGTCGCAGCGTCTGTGCGCTTTTTCCAAACATACAAACTCATTACTATGCCAATAAATAAAACTAGGGCGGTAATAAAAGAAATCTGTCTTTGCATCGCGCCGAACCGGGAAAACCATTCCGCCAGTTTAATAATATAATCTAGTGGCACGCGCGCCAAAAATGCCGCACCCAAACCCAAGGGGTGCCAAGCAAAATCAGCTATAATTGCCCCAAACCCCAAGGCCATAGCCAAAGGAACAATAGGCACCACTAAAATATTAACAATCATCGCCAGCGGACTAAAAAGCCCAGTCTTATACAAAATAAGAGGAGTGGTAAATAAAAAAGCCACCACCGACGCCGCGCCCGCCTCGCGTATGCCAACCAACTCGGGCAGCTTTCTTATAATCGTCCTTTGCTTTATATCGTCGGCAAACCAAATTAAAGCAATGGTTGCGAGAAAAGAAAGCAAAAACCCCAAATCAAAAAAGAGTAGCCTGGGATTTATCGCCAACATTAAAGCGCCGGCAAAAACTAAGGCATTGCGAGGATTAGATAGCCGTCCGATATTTTTAGCCAGCATAGCCAAGAGACCCATAATTGCCGCCCGAACCACACTAGCCTCCGCGCCAGTCGCAAAAACAAAAGCCACGATCAAAGCAGTCGTAACCGGCAAAGCTTGTTTGCGGGTAAGCCCTATATAAATCAAACTGCTCACCAAAACCACACTGATTACCGAGATATTATAGCCTGACAGCGCCGTGATGTGCGCCAAACCCGTAATCCTAAACACTCTTTTCAACTCCGACGACAATCCCGAGGTATCGCCATATAAAATACCCGCAAGCAACCCTGCGTATGGGTCTGCAAAAAGAGCTCTCACCCGCTGGTCTACGCTCTCACGCACCCTCCAAAGCTTATCCTGGACACGAGCAATAAAATGGCGTTCTGGTTTTTCTGCTGCGAGACTTGCAATCGTCTCGGGAAAGGCGCAGGAAGCGCTGACCCCCTCGCGCATAAAATAACGTTCGTAAGCATTTAAGGCCGCTGGCGCGCATTTGAGCATCAGCGCATCACCATAATTATATGCCGGAAAGACTGGCGCTGTAAGTAAAAATTTTCCTCCGACCTCGCGCCACTCCATATTTTCTCCTCCTCTTATAGCTTGTAATTTTAAAACATATGTAACAGTTTTCTCGCGCCTTTGCGGCCGGCTATCTACCACCCCTCGCAAAATTACCTCCCTACCAGCATACTGCAAAACATTATTGCCCTCCCCAGCAGGGATGCTTTGGGCATAACGGAAAAGGCCAAGGAATAAAAATGCCAAACATAACCCCGCCATCCCTATTACCTTAAGAGAGGGTTTTCCTTTTTCTCCTCCCCGTGGATTTTGGGGAGGTTGGGAGGGGTTAAGCCCTAAAAGAAAAACAGTTCCAAGCGTGCCACAGATCAAAAACACGACATACCACCAAAACGGCTCTCCAAAACGTTTCTCCGCCGAAAAGAACGAATGAACTGCAACTCCCAAAACAAAAGCAAGGCAAAAAACAAAAAATACGGTGGACTTACGCATACAAAATGCCTCAAATTGTAAAAATAACTATTTGTCCTCTCTAAAATCTTTTAGAGCAATTTTTTTAGCGAGCTCCGACAGTTGATGCTCTAAATTTTCCAGCTTGCCGTACAGGCGAAAGATTGTATAAAAAAGCGCCGCGATTGCAACATAAAACACCGCGTCAGCCCCCCGGCCAACACCGAGAAAGTTTGCGGCGAGATTCGTTATATTTGGATTCCAGACTAAAAGCACCGCAATCGCCCAAAAAACCACCCAAAATAGAAGTCCTGCTCGCGAAATAGCTCCCGCCTTAAAACGCCGCGCGACACCGACAAGAACCGCTAAAGCTAGGAGTGTAATCAAGCTTTGAATCAACATACTTACCTAAAAAACTTCAGTACAATTAATTTCCAAAGCGTCTCTAGACCGCGCCGAAAACTCTGACCCTTGGCCAGAGAATAGGGCGTGTAATGCGCGGCAATCGGTACCTCTTGAATCTTGAGTTTTAAGCGCGCGATCTCTTTAATAATTTCCGAGGACACCTCCATTGTTGAAGTGCGCAATTTTATTTTCCGCGCCGCCGACGCGGAAAACGCCCTAAAACCCGACTGACTATCCGAAACCCATATCCCGAAAAGAAGCCAGGTAAAAAAATTCCCCGCAAAATTTGCCACCCGGCGCAAAAATGGGACGTTTCTATTTTTCTTGGAAAAAATAGAAACGTCCCTATTTTTGTTCCTAACAAACCGACTCCCGATCACCACTTCCGCCTCCCCCTTTAGAATCGACGCAACCACACGCGGCAACTCTTCCGGATCATGTTGCCCATCCGCATCCAATGTAACAATGACTCCCTCTTCTCCCCCATCGTAACCCCTCCTTTCTCCTCCCCGTGAGTTTTGGGGAGGATAGGTGGGGTTATGAAGCATTCTTAGCGCCCCCTCAATCCCTGTCGTAAGCGCCGCCCCCAAGCCGCGATTTATAGGATGCCGCAATACAATGGCCCCAACTTCTCGGGCCAGCTCGGCCGTACGATCAGTTGATCCGTCATCCACAACAATCACGGAATTGCGGTGAACTGTGAACTGTGAACTGTGAACTCGGCGCACCACCTCGCCAATAGTTTTTTCTTCGTTATACGCCGGAATTACTACAATAATATCCATACAATAATAGTGTAGCACGCACCAGTATATAACAAAAGTCGGACCTTTCGGCCCGACTTCTTTATATATTCTAGATTCTAACTTCTAACTTCTAGCTTCTAGCTTCTAGCTTCTAGCTTCTCAACGCAGTGCGTATCCCCAAGCTCTAACGGCAGCCCAGTCAAGCGGTGAGGTAGGCACGCGGCGGAATACTTGACGGAATTTGGAGATACCGAAACGCTCCTTGACTAGATCCCGAGTAAACCGCACCCGATACATCATCGTATTCCAAGCCAGATCTTCCTTGGCAACCCTGAAGTTCGGCCGATGACCGGATATTTTTACAAAGATGAGAAGTACGTTAGAAAGCTGTGTTTGTTCCTTGCTCAAATTGCGCTCCGTCGGCTTCTGGCCTGTGGCCAATTGTTCAAGAGCGACAGGGCTGATCCGACCCAAGGTTTCAAGTTGATCACGTACGAGCGCTAACCTCTCGCCTGAACCAAGTCGTACAGTTGCTGTTGAAATGCCGTAGGTAACAAAGTTGATTGCTGCTAAGCGTGCTTCGGCTGTAAGTGTTGCGCGCAATTCACGTACGCTGGCATCTACGCGAGTCGCACTCTGACCTTCTGCCGCAGTATTGCGACTGACGCCAATCGCTTGAAGAACATTCGCCACGTTAGCTACATCTGCTACCCGAGAAACTGCTACTGAAAGTCCTGGCGGGATTGCTGGCGGAGTCACTGCTGGCGGCGCTACCGCAGGCGCTGCCGCTGGCGCGGCTGTAGGATAGGTTGGACCAGTTGGTGCTGCCCCACCCCCGCCGCTTACTACTGCGCCACCACCACCTGTGGACTGTGTGATAAATGATCCGGTTAAGGCTGAACTCTCATTGCTATTATTATCCACCGCACAAATCGCTACATAATAGGTTGTATTAGCACTCAAACTGCTCAACGAAGCGCTAGCCGAGGTAGAAGTCGTGGAGGTTCCACCCGAACAACTGGAAAGCGAGCTTGTGTTATAATGAACAAGGTAGCTAGAAATACTGCCGCCACCAGTTGAAATCGCTGTACTGATGGTCGTGGTAGTCGGAGCGGTCCAAGACAAACTCGCGGTTGTCTGCGTCACGCTCGCCGAAAGACTAGTCGGCGCTGACGGCACAGCATCAGAAGATGTCGTCGAGGCATTATAGCCGTAGGTTCCGCCATAGTAACCATAGTTGCCTGCTGCAAGATTCAATGCCTGTACGGTACGATTCACAACAAAAGATGATAATACAAAAAGCGCAAATACAATAATTCCAATACCATTATGCCATGTTTTCCTATTGCGAGGATCGTTCATTGATTTCTTAATATTACTTGAAAATTCACCGATTTTATGCACCATAGCCATATTATTTTATCTAAATTAAATTAATATTCACTAACTTAAATTTATTCAAGAAATTCCTAAAAACCATAAACAGTTATCCACACCTTTAAGGCAATCATTCATTTCGTACATATTATATCACTTTCTATATTCATTTAAAAACTCCAAGTTATCCACAGGATTAACCATGCCCATGTACCCATCATTACTTGTTTGGACGAGATACCCAATGCTTTGTTACACTCCAAAGCGTTGCTATTACCAAAATCAAGCCAATGACCTCAAGTATGATATTGCGCACAGTAAACGCAACCCCAGTCAAATTCAGAATAACTATGACTATCGGAAGCACCATTAATGGAATCACATATGCTAGAGAGAGCCACTTCTTTCTCCATGCAACGACTGCGCAAAGCATAAAATTTACAAGCACAATCGTAATCGCCAAACTGCGCGGAGTAAACTCATTGCCTAGAGCCGCGCTTAATGCAAATATCACTGCAGAGGAAATAATAATGGATAAAATGACAGCAAGCGTAATACGCTCAATCAAATCCAGTGAACGCCGCCCTCCTTCCTGCACTCCATCCTCCGTCATCCTATCACTGTAAGGTAAGAAAAGTACAGTTGCACACCAGCCGGGGATGAAAAAAATAAAAATACCGACCATAACAAGGCGAAGGGCATTGGTAAAATTCGTCCAGTAAGAACCAAAAATGCTCAAGGCAATGATGCCAACCACTGCGCCTACGCTATATTGAATTAGTCGTTTATGTGCAATAATCCGACTACGATAATTGAATCGCATATAGTTATAAGGGGGATGATTGGACCCCATTTACTGATCCATTCTCATGGGACTGTTGCCGAATACCATTTCTACTGCAAGATAAGAATTTTGGCTGCGACTTTGTGAAACATTCTCAACATATACGCCGTATATGCTTCAAATGGATTCTCAAGACGATACATCTCCTCAACATCCCTCTCGCTGATTCGTCCCGGATCATACCACCAAACATGAGGGCTTATCTGCTCAAAATACGGATCGCTCTTAATAAACTTCTTGTATCGCACTGTCTCCGGTACCTGTTTCCCCACAAAAATGTAGATCGGACGATCGTACATATTGAGAAGTTCGTGCCGCCGCGCATCACTCCCACCATACCAAAACTCCCGCCACATTTCATAGGTCCATTTGTTATATTGAAGATAACCGGGATCAATCGTAGTACGATCCGCAAAGGCATAGACCCAAGGAGTGTAAAGTGACTCCGTTGACATAGCATAATCCGACCGGTCGGAAACTTGAGCAATGGCTTTGATTTCTTGCAACTCATCAGGATACATCTGCGGCTTTTGTTTCCATATGGAGTAGACGCTATACGCCCCAAAACCCAGCAAAAATATCATAATGACCAAATATCCCTTTTTGTCCTCCAAAAAATAACGGAGCAAATAAACAAACGGATATGCTGCGAATAAAATAATTACTAAATCCAGAATAATCAAAAAACGGTTTTGATATATAAACGGGTAATGAGACAAAAAAAATAAAATTACCGACAATATTAAAAAAACCAATAACCTGATTCGCAGATTACTTCCTTTCTTATACGGCAATTTGTTAAACGCGAATAAAAGAACGCCGAGAAAACCAAAGGGCAAAATATATGCATCGGCCAAACGGAATAAAGCGGGCCCGATATAAAGCCCGGTAAATTGCTGCCTGATATAATCGGGATAATTAGTGAGCATCCAGCCATATTTATTAACGGTACCGCGCAAATAAATAAGAATAAATTCTTTGGCAAATTGCTGGATTATTACAATCATGATAATCCCCAATCCAATAATAAACAGGGTTTCACGCTCTAATTTTTTCCCCATAAAAAGAGTGCGCATCACTTGTACAACAGCAAAAATTCCTAATGCAATCCCAAAAGGGAAAAAAGTAGACGGATGAATCGCCGCTCCAAAACCGGCGGTGATTAACGCAAACACTGACCGCCGGTGGATCAATACCAATGTCATCAAGAGGAATGCGATAGCAAATTCCATTTGGTAAAACATCCACCAATATGCGAAAAACTGGGGCAGAGATACACTGAATAGAAATACAAGCACTGCGGCGTATGTAAGACGAGAAGAAACAGCCATGGTTCTTGCTAGCGAATACAATGAGCCTATGATCAAAAACTGCGAAAGTACATACAAACTGTGCAAAATGTAAACTTTAGGAACTCCCAACCAAAGGAAAGGTACCCATAACAATGCTCTGGCTATGCGATGTCCATCAACTCCAATAGCGCCCTCAAATACAGTCTCCATAGATTTTAAATAAAACCCTGTATCATACCCTAAGGGCGCTTCCCCATAACGAACAAAAAGAAAAAACCGCGAAAATACAAAAAACACTCCCGAACAAACCAGAAGGTAGCGGAAAAACTTTGCATTCTTGATTTCCTCTTGTCCGTGTTTATCCCAGGCGTGCCACCAGATAATCCAGAATATAAAAAGCGCATATAATACAAATGCCAGTTGTATCGGCCATTGCAGACCTTTGGGAACGATCGCAAATATAAATATAATGTACAACACTAGGGGAGGAAAATCTTTTTTTAAAAAGCGTTGTGCAATACTATTTACAAAATTCATATGCGCTTGCGTAATTTGTATCCCAACATGCCGATCCACTCATGAATACTTCCAACTGAAGAAGAAAAACGTGTAACTGAAGGGAAAAAACTCAAAGGTGTCAGATTAAGCGCACCAGCTGAAAAATCAGCCGGGTACGGAATTGCCATTACTCCAACCTTACTCATCGCCTTGAGTGACCTCGGCATATGCCATGCCGAAGTTACCAATACTATTTGATGAATTTCCTTGTTGGGGAAACGCTCGTCAAGGAAATTCTTGACTGCTAAACTGCTTTCGTAAGTATCCCTCGATCCGGACTCTATCCAAAACATATCCTCTGGAATACCGATTATAGAACCGTACTGCTTGGCAATCTCAGCTTCTTCTGAAACAGGATCAAAAGGATCCCCGGAACCGCCGCTATACAAAATGGGAACCTCGTCGTCTGCAAGCTTAAATAGTTTGATTCCCTGCCATAACCTTCGCCAACTTGTCCCGCCTAATTCTGCAAATGGACGATAACCCATTGCTTTTTGTGCGCCGCCGGCAAGGATAACAATAACCTCTGCATTTTTCACAGTTGTACTGTCAATCGTCGCCGGCGGAATCTTTTTCTCAAGACTACTGGCCAGCATGTATGCAACCGGGTGTATAGAAAGCAGATAATATACTACAAGCGTGACCCCTAAAATTCTTCTCCCCCACCGGACATTTTTACAAACAAGAAACAAGAGACTAACGAACATCCCTGCTGCGACCAGGGTGGTAGGTAAAAAAAGAGGCTTTATAAGCTTCAGAAATGTAAACATATCCTCTGCATCAATCTACTGCGCACCTTCAGACGGGTCTTTTTGCAAAAATGGCTGACTCAATGGAATCAGGTCCGCAACTTTATATGATGAATTAATGGGCGTTCCCCCGTACCCTTGCACGTAATGCTTTAATAACTGCACGATCTCTTTACCACTCGCATCAGAGGCCCACCTCACCACATCCCGAAAGCGCTCTATCAACTCATCAACCTCTTGTGCAGTGCGCACCTCTTTCGTTCGCGCAATAAAAATCTTTTCATGTCTCGTTGAGGCAGTACCTTCCTCTGCAGTCAAAATCTCCTCAAATAGTTTTTCTCCTGGACGGATACCAATTATATCAATATCAATATCTTTATACGGCGTAAGTCCGTGCAAACGCAACAAATCTTCCGCAAGCGCTACAATTTTAACCGGCTCTCCCATATCAAGCACCATCACGTCTCCCCCGCGCCCGATCACACTAGCTTGCAGCACAAGCGAGACTGCCTCCGTAATCGTCATAAAATATCGCTGCATATCTTTATGAGTAATGGTAAGTGGCCCGCCTTTTTGTATCTGATCCAAGAAAAGCGGCAATACACTCCCCCGAGATCCTAACACATTTCCAAACCGTACAGATAAATATTCCATCTTTCCAGCCACATTGAAGGAACTACAAATGGATTCTGCCAGACGCTTAGTTGCGCCCATAACACTTGTGGGCTTCACTGCTTTATCGGTCGAGATCATTATAAATCGCTCTACCCCTGATATGGACGCAGCGCGCGCGACATTATAAGTGCCAAGGATATTTACTTTCACCGCCTCCGAGGCATTATACTCCATTATAGGGACATGCTTGTAGGCAGCAGCATGAAACACAATATCCGGTCTATACTGCCGAAACACCATATTGATTCGATCAGTATCCCGCGTATCACCTACCAGAAATCGCAGACGCTTTACCATCTCCGGCGTTTCTCGACGCAAGATTATTTCGGTATGATAGAGTTCGGTCTCATCGATTTCAAAAAGGATTACCTGCCTCGGATTAAACTGACACACTTGCCGCACGATCTCAAATCCAATTGACCCCGCCCCTCCTGTAACCAGTACTGTCTTGCCCTCAAGGGTAGCTCCTATTTCTTTATAATCAATACGGACCAACTGCCGGCCAATAAGGTCTTCGATTTTAATATCTTCCAGCTCTTGTACACGTATTTCCGGTCGATGAAATTCGTAAATCCGCGGCATGATTTTAATCTCCTTAGCACCTGCCTCTTTCGCCTGCTTGTAGATTTGCTTAAGGCGTACGTGACCAAGCGCAGGAATGGCGATGATCACCGCTGAAACTTGATACCTCTTTATAAGCGAGGCAAGGTTATCAATCGTTCCCATAACTTTCACACCATGGAGATAGGTATTGATTCTATTTACATCATCATCGAGAAATGCAATCGGCGTATAGTCATGAAATTTCCCTCTTTGCATATCCCGCAGAATCATCTCACCCGTATTTCCAGCGCCTACAATAATAGTATATTTAGTGCTCTGTACCCGTGATCCTCGTACAATCTCAAAATACACTCGTTTTGAGATGCGCAAAAACGCCACTAAAAACAAAGTTGCAAACGCATCAATGATGATAATCCTCCGTGGAAAGCCTTGAAACAAAGAGAAACGAAAAAAATATATCCCTATCATCAACGCTCCGCTTGAAAAGATTATTGCCTTCAAGATATTAAAAATCTCTTTCAGGCTTACAAATCTCCAGCTCAAGCGATACAGTTTAAAATACACAAAACTCATGATCTTGATTACCAAAAACGAGGGGGTTGCAGAGTACATGAGATAACGGTATGGATCAGGCAGTTGAAAATCCAGGTGCAGTAAAAATGAGATGTAAAGCGAGAAGAGTATAATAAAGATGTCAAATCCAAAAAAGAACGCAAAGCGCTTCCCTGGCGTAGGATACAACAACCGTCCCCTCCATGACGTGCTTTTGTTCTGCTGACTGACAACTGCCATATAAATGCAGTCCTCATTATATAATGATAAAACCCCTTATACAAGGGGGAACCGGACTCTCTTCTGAATTAACCACCACAACCACGAGAGCAATACAAAAGAAACTCCAAATGCGGGCAGTAAAAACCTCGGCCAGTAGAAACTCACAAACGCGCCAGCTGCGACAATAAGATTCAACCCAATGACTCGGAGGGTTACTTGAGAATGAGTCAACCCAAACTTAAGAGCCTGGTGATATCCGAATGTACGATGCGCTTCAAACCATTTTTCTCCCTTAAGTGCTCGCCGAAGAGTGCTCAAACCCGCATCAACAAGTACGACTAAAAGCAATGTAGACCAAACAAAAACAGGAACCGCATCCGCACGCTCTGAAACGAACGCGAGAGTTGCAAAACTGAATCCAATAAGCACGCTACCCACATCTCCCATAAAAATTTTTGCCGGATGCCAATTCCACACTAAAAAACCTGCAGCACCTGCAGCGAGAATCCATGTAACAACTGCAAGTTCTGGACGTCCCGCAAGCATAAGCAGAATACCTGCAACCGCTCCAATCGCAACCGTTTCCGACCCCAATAGCCCATCAATGCCATCCATAAAATTATACAAATTACTCAAACCCACAATCCAAACAAATCCGAGCACACTTCCAGCAACCCCCAGAGAAAGTGTGGTAAACCCAATATTCAGACTTTGAGGCCCCCCCAGGACCCAGAGTACCCAAATAGCGGCTAGCGCGTGCACTAAAATACGCACACGAGCGTTAAGTGCACGCCGACCGTCAATCCAGCTTATGAGCGCCACCATGCTTCCTCCCCCCGCAAGCGCCAGGCCAACCGATGCCTCAACCACACCGATGATACCGAGTGCAACCACGCTTGCCAGAAACACGACTGCGATTGCAAGACCGCCGCCAGTCGGGGTGGGCACTGTATGTGAACTCCGCTCATTGGGAATTGCTAGCCAACCGCGCTTGCGCGCGTGGCAAAAAATCAACCAAGTGAACAGTACAGAGGCGAGAAAGACGAGAACGAGGAATACTGCTGTTAATACTAGGGTGAAAAATTCAGACATTAACTTTTAAAAATTTTCAACTTATCGTTCCTCAATAGCCCATATATCCCAATACCGCGCGTCGTAGCGATAATCGTCCCCCTTGGTTTCCTCAAGCGAGGCAGTGGAAAAATAAATGATTTTAGTGCCCGGCGTAAGCGTCATCGCCCCATTGGCAAAACCGGCGGGAATGAAAAGCACCGCGGGTTTTTTGCCCGAAAGTACAAAACGATGCACCTTGACGTTTTCATCAGGAGCTTCAAAATTGTCGATTTTCACCGCGCCGACAAGCGCGGCTCCGGAAACTACCAACACATACTTGGCCTCTTTTTTGTGGGCGTGCCAGGCGCGAATAAAGCCCGGACGATGATTGGAAATAGTATAGAACCGCTTCACTCCGACAAAATTAAATCCATTTACGTGCGCAACTTCACCTCGATCATCAACACCGAAACCGCCTTCAATAAGCAACGGCTCTTCTCTATATACCCCTTCCATATTAGATAATGGGATTAGCTTTTAAAAATGCTTCATTACTATACCTCGGATTGCGTATATCCTTCAAGCGGCCCTCTAAGATAAACGCTTGTATTTCCTTTATGCCATCTTCCACCGTACGGGAAGGCTTAAATCCCAGCACACTCCGAGCTTTTTCACTGCCCATACGGTAATCGCCTGTATCCGTAAGGGCGGCTTCTTTTATCTCAATGGTCGCGTCAGGAATATGCGCTTGAATTTTCTTAGACAGTTCAATAATTTTCATATTCTCGGCATGCAAATTAAAAATTCCTGTTGGCTTTGTATCTACATTATCTACCATGACTTGCGCAACATCACGCACATGGACAAAAGGACGCGATTGTTCTCCTCCAAATACGATCATGCGCTTCTCCATAAGTGCGCGCGCGGTTAAGAGATTAACCACCAGATCAAGACGGGGGCGCGAAAATGAATCGCCAACTCCAAACACCGTGCTTAATCTCACAATCAACGCATTTTTATCTTTAAGATATTCCTCTGCGATAAATTTGGTTTTCGTGTATATACTGGAGGGATCTTTGGCGGAGTCCTCATCAAGTACTCCGTTCTTAATTGCATACATCAGACATGTTGAAGGAAAAATAATGCGACCATCAAAATGTTCGGCCAACCATCCAACCGATGTTTGATTAAATTCAACGGCAAGTTCCGGATACAGCGCGCACGATCCGTCTGCAACGAGCGCCGCAAGCCAAATCACCGCATCGGACCATTGCAATTGTTTTGCAAGCTTGACCCGATCGCGAATATCGGCACGCATAAAGTCAATCGGTTTTCTGTAGTGTTCTTCATAAAGAAGCGCGTCATATACTCGCACCGTATGAGAAGTTTTCATCAAAAGATCCGTCACAGCTCCTCCAATATAGCCAGCACCTCCAACCACAAGTATGTTCATACGCAAATCAATCGCTCAAGCGCGTTTATGCACGCTTGTTTGGAAAAATGTTTAGTCACGTAATCGTACCCATTGCGCCCCAACTCGTCAAGCTGTCCCCTGTTCTTAAACACATCGCAAATAAGATGGGCTGCGCGCTCCACATCATCTGGTATTATCGCATAGCCGCATTGCGCATCGTTAATAATCCGATGCCCCTCACTTTCTTTATTCAAAAACGCGACAACCGGAAGCGAAGCGGCCATATAGCTAAGCAGTTTTCCGGGAACTGCTGCAGTTTTGTTATCTCCACCTAAAGATAAAAGGCCTACATTAACCTCTTTAACCAACAGAGGATACTCTTCCGAGGACACAAATGGCTGAAATATCACATTGCGAAGCCCATGTGCTCGCACTTGCTCTTGAAGCCGAATTTTGTCCGTACCATCTCCCACAAAAAGAAAACACATCTCATGTATCCCCGATACTCGTTTCGCGATCGCCACAATAAAGTCCAGATTTTGCGCAGGGCCAAAAACACCGGGAAACAGGAAAATAAACTTCCCTGCGAGTCCATAGCGCGCGCGAAATATACCGCTTGCGCGCATGCGAAGGTAAGGACCTACATCAATCCAATTTTCCACTACCTTTATTTTGTGAGAGGGTACCCCTTTACGCTCAATTAAAAATTGACGCCCCCCTACTGTATGGGTGGTAATAGCATCCGCCTCACTGTAGGCCTTACGCTCCATCCGCTCAAAAAATTTAATTATCAATCTGTTTTTTAGAATTCCAAGATCTACTGCATTTTGAGGAAATATATCTTGGATATTTAAAAGATAGCGAACACCGTACATTCGTTTTATACGCGCCCCAACCTGCGCCAAAGGAAGGTGAGGAGAATAAACGACTACAGCGTCAACTTTATCTTTCACTAACTTCTTAAATGAACGCATAAAGAAAAAAGGCAAAGTAATCTGCGCCACTCCGCGCAACAAATAATTGACTTTGTGATGAGGGAGGGTCTTTATTCTAATCACGCGCACTCCATTCTCCATTGAATCGGCATTAAACCTCTTGCCTTCGGCTTCACCGCTCAAATTATATTTTGGCCAGGAAGTCAATACCGTTACCTGATGCCCGCGCTTAACCAATTCCTCCGCCAGCTCTTTAGTCATGGTGGAAATGGAACGAATCTCTGGAGGGTAGGCAATGGTGACTAGAATAATATTCATAGAAACATTAAAGCATGAAAACCTTTACTAATTTCCTTGCGGTTTTATCCCAAGTGAAGAATTCCGCATGAGTAAGTCCATTTTGGACAAGCCGTTCACGCAAGGGGCTATCGCTAAGCACGCGCTCAATCTTATTGGCAATATCTTCAGGGTCATTTGGATCACAATACAGTGCGGAATTTTCACAAATCTCCGGCATCGGCGGCGTATTTGAAGTCACAATCGGCACGCCGCATGCCATCGCTTCAATGAGAGTATGGGGGCAGGATTCAAGTGTCGAAGGAAATACGAATAATGATGCTCCACTCATAAGTTCAAGCAAGCGATCATGAGATACCAAGCCAAGAAACCCTACACGCCCCGTAAGCTTATTGTTCTCAACATATGCTCTCACTTTATCAAAATATTTCGCATCGTGTACACCACCCGCAAACCATAAAGGCGGCGTTTCGGACCTACGCTTAACCAGCTCCGCATATCCCCGCAATAGATTGAGCTGATTGGAATAGGCCACGAATTTTGAGGCAGTGAGGATATAATCTTCACCCTTCCCTCTCCCAATAGGATAGGGTGCTTCGACCGCAATCGGAACAGGTGAAGGCACCGGGTTTCCGTTGTACACCACCGTAATTTTTTTCTCCGCGTCAGGGATCCGCGCGATTATACGATCTTTTACCGCCTGCGACACAGCCACAACATGGTCTGCTTTGCGCACCGACCATTTAGTGAGCACCAACTTTATCCATAAAACTGCATTGAGCTTCCAATCATTTTTATACTCTTGGTATGCAAGCGGTTCCATATTGCGCAAAGAAATCACAGTTTTACATGATGCTAAAAACACATTGAGATTTTTTGCTGTAAACAGCACATCCACCTTATATTCTTTGAGTTTGAACGGGAGAATTAACTGTTCCCATAGAAATCGCTTGAGGGCAGATTGATTATTTTTTATGCATTCATGAAATATAAAATTCTCCTTGTACATCCTCGTAATCAACGAATGCCCTTGCGGCACAAACAAATGGTATTCGTTTTCCCGGTCAACCACCCCAAGTGCGGGAATTAAGTTATTAAAATATGTCACCCCACCGTAGCCAATACCTGAAAGTAACGTCATAGCAATCTTCATACCAAAAGATGCACACGGGACCAGCGCAAAAGCACATATAATCCCCACATACGCGACCAAGTTATGCCGCCTCTACGCTCCAGAAATTGCCGCCACACATTTTGACACGCCCTAATATTCAATCCGACTGCGTGAGCGGCCTGCACATCATTGAATACTGCATCAACCTGTCCTCGCAAACGACCACGTAGCCACAGCTCCCATGGAAATGTAAATCCCATTTTCTTGCGCGCCCAGATTTCGCACGGCATTTCATCACGCACTGTATTTAAGAGTAATGACTTGGGAATATTACGCGCCATCTTTTCACGCTCTGGAATAAACATGACCTGTTCCACTAGCACATGGTCCAGATACGGCACGCGCACCTCCAAACCATGCGCCATGCTCATCACATCTCCGTCGCGCAAAAGCATATTGGCAAGATAGCCGCGAAGCTCAAGAAGGAAAATTTTGTTAAACATGTCCACGCCTGCAATGTCATTCCCGCGGAAGCGGAAATCCACGATTCCCTGATCGATTGTGGATCCCCGACCACGATCGGGGATAACAATTGTTGCTACCGCGTCTTGACTAAACAACTGCCTTGCAATCCCATAAAACGTCGACACCTCCCCATCTGACATCAAATATTGCGCCAGCTTTGATCGTGCCACACTACCCTCACCAATAATTCGCGCCAACATTGCCCGCTTCCAACGTGGTAGCAAATGCAACATTTTCCACCACCGCACCATCCGCGGAATTCGCCGAAAGGTCGGATACCCGCCAAACACTTCGTCTCCGCCTTGGCCGGAAAGCACCACTTTAATTCCAACATCTCGCACGGCTTTAGAAATAACATAAGCATTAACTCCGTCAATGGTGGGCTGATCTTGCGCATCAAGCGCGGCCGGCAACAACTTTTCTAAATCGCTATCACCCACTTTCAGTTCATGATGCCGCGCACAAAACTTTTCACCGATCATACGCGCATAATGGCCCTCGGCATATTCTTCTTCCTCAAATGTTACAGAAAACGAATCCAACGTTTTGCCTGCCACACGATGCGCAAGAATTGCCAGCGCGCTGGAATCCACTCCCCCGCTTAAAAAAAGTCCAACCGGCACATCGGAAACAAAGTGATGGCGAACTGTATCCTCGAGCACCTCTCGTAGCCCCTCCTGACCTCCCCTTAACCTAAGGGGAGGGACGCTGCTGGAATCCCCCCCTCTTAAGTTAAAAGGGGGCTGGGGGGAGTTATGAACGGAACCCGGACTCCAATAAGCCCCACTCTCCACCTTCCCGCTCTCCATCTCATATACAAGATATTGCGCAGGTAACATCGCCTGCACGCCCTTTACAATGGTCAAAGGCGCTTGCACTGCGCCAAATGCTAAAAATGACTGCACTGCCTCGAAATTAACCTTGCGCGGTACAATTTCACTTGCAAGTAATGCCTTCACTTCAGAAGAAAATGCAAACAAATTTTCGCTCTTAAAATAATAAAGCGGCTTAATACCAAACCTGTCCACCGCAAGAAACAATTTTTGCGCTCGCGCGTCAAAAAGCGCAAACGCAAACATCCCGCGCAATTTCTCCACACACTTCACGCCATACTCGGCATACGCTTTGAGAATCACCTCGGTATCACTTTGCGAGCGAAACGCATGCCCCTTTTTTTCAAGCTCAATCTTAACCGCTTTGAAATTATAAATCTCCCCATTAAAAACGATCCAATTATCAGTTGTCTCGTCGCGCATGGGCTGATGCCCCGCCGGAGACAAATCAATAATCGCCAGCCGCCGATGCACCAGGCCAACTACGCGCCCGCCATCCCCCACTGGCACAATCTCAATCCCCTCATCATCCGGCCCGCGATGCGCAAGCGAAGCCGCAATTTTTTTCAAAAGCGGCTTTTGTACTAACTGTTCTGTGCCTATGATCCCGGCTATTCCACACATACCTTTCTCAATCTCCTCCCCTTTCCGCCCGAGGCGGATCCGCCTTTGGAGGAAAGATAAGGGGAGGCGGGGAGGGGTTATGATCAACTCGCAACTCCCCTTAATCCCCTCTTACTCTAAGAGGGGAAACATCGGCCATCATAACAAAAACCCCGCCTTTTGGCGAGGGTGTCATGACTTTCTCCCCCTTCCAATAATCCCATTTGGCCCATAGCGCACCTCCGCATTCTTAAGTCCGGCTTGCTTAAACCACTTCCTTACCGCGCGGAGCGTTTGCGGATTGTCGTAGCGCGGGGAGTACATATCAAAAGTATCCAGCACCGACCATTCTTTGTGTATGCGATACGGCAGGCCAAGCGTCGGGTAACTGGCAATAGGAAATAATCTAGTTCCGATTGATCCTAAAAATTTATGCGCAATGACCGCAAATGGAAGGAGCAATGCAACAACCGCGCGTACGAGCAAATAAAGCACGCGCGACGGAATCCACCGCGTAAACGGACGCAAAAAATACTTCCACTGCAAACGCGAAAAAATTGTTTTCTTGTACACATCAATTACAATCTCCCCGCCCGGTTTTACAAATTTTGTGAGCTCCAGGAATGCGCGTTTTGGATCTGGCGTATGCTGGATTACTCCCAAACAAAGTACTTTATCAAATGTCCCAATATTTTTTGGAATATCAAAAATATCCGCACGGAAAAGGTGCAAATTTTTATGATGCCCGTTGTTCGCGCGATTGGCCTCAACCGCCTCGCTCGAATCAAATGACCAAACCTCCGCACCAGTTGAAAGCAACACTTCCGTAAACCGTCCCGCGCCAGATCCGGCCTCTAAAATTCGCTGACCCTCCATACGCTCCGGCCAACTCGTCACTAAAAAAAGTCGTTTACGCGATATCGGAAGTCCGACGAAGCTATCCAGCTGGGTTTTGGCATGCTTGAGCCACTGAAATCCGAAAGAGGTGGTGTAGTTTGCGGTGTTATTCATAAATCTGTGTACGAATTACTAATCTTGTCCGAATATTACGAATAAATTGTTCAATCCAAATTCGTAGTATTCGCAACGCCATTCGTTGATTCATACACATTACGATAAAGCTCATAGCCATCCTCCTCTGCCACGCGCTCCCATACTTCATTTGCCACCACTGCGTCAATCTCTTCCTTACTCATGTGCGCGGGACTTTCTGACCTCAATCCATTATTGGTACGATCCACAAACACATAGTCCGCCTGATATTGCCCGTCTTTACTGACAATCTGGGGGAATGGCATTGCGCCGCGTTTCTTAAACAGGCGTGGTTGGAGAAATTCTTGCGCTGACACAATCGCATCCTCTGGAATCATCTCCACGAATTTATTAGCCGCGCGGTGATGGTCTGTAACACGATACACGGACCAATGAAAATCCTGTGTCCGAAACGGCGCAGGCTGGATATTTTTAAGCCAGAATTGCAGAGAAATTGGCGAGGGACCGAAAAAGATGTTGGAGACAAGCACTGCGGCAAGCAGAGCATTCATGAACGCCCCCTCACCCCTCACCCCTGCCTGCGCAGGCAGGCCAACTCTCTCCCAAAGGGAGAGGGAGACGAAACGAGGCCAGGCCTTAAGCAGAGCGTAAAAAATAAATGGCACGCTGGGCGCGATATAATAAAGCATATATGAAGTATGAATCGTGCCCTCGCTCAAAAGCCCAATCCCGATATTCGCCGCCGCGCCGATAAGAACGAGCGGCGCTAAAAGCGGAACAAACAGCACGGGCAACCCCAACATGAAAATGTTGGCAAGTTTTGTTGGATCAAGGATAACGGTCAGCGCCGCAATGGGATGGCGTATTACACTGCTCACGATTTCAAGCGGGCTCGTACCAAATTGAGCAAACGATCCGGCGGCAACATGCTTAAACTGTTCCGCGCTACTAAAGGCCGGCATAACCACACTCGTTATCAGCACAAATCCCACGAGCCCAAGTGTGAGCGCAGACAATCCTTCCTTACGCCGCTTCGCAAAAACCCACGCATACACGCCAAACATCGCCACGGTCAATCCAACCTCCTCGCGCACCAAAATCGCGAGTATTACAAAAATTAGATACGGAACCATACGCCGTGTTTCAAAAAAATACAGCATCCATAGCAGAAGCGGAATACTAAACCGCAACATTTCAAATTCATACAAAGTAATGTATTGAAATGTGGGATACCAAAGCAAAAGTACAACTACAAAAAATCCGGACATCTTCCTACCATCTTTCCATAACCCCTCCTCGCCTCCCCTTATCTTAAGGGGAGGAACATAGTGGAGAAGCGCCAGTTTATACAGTGGAATCGCCGCGGAAAGCATGGCGAGCGCATTGAACACCATCAGTGTTTCCGGCCGCGGGATGAGCTTAAAAGGAATCGCGAACAAGTAAATCAAGGGTATGAAGTGAACGGAAAAATAATTTAGCGTTCCGGGAATTATAAATTCATGACTTAATATTTCTGGCCAGCCCTTTATGGTAATGTTCCGAAGTATTTGCAACCAGTGCGAAAAATCAGTAAAAAAATGGAGATTCTGATATTTCAAATATTGCGCAAAAAAAATGTACGCGGATAATCCCATCAGCGCGTACAACAACCATAAAGGAATCTTCCACCCCAAACGACGGCTCGTTACATATGTCAAAACACTCCCGACGATCACCGCAAACGCGCCGATAAGATAAAAAATGACCAGCGAGGCATTCATACTTATTTCTCTTTTTTCGCATCTCGTTTCCAATGTGCTTTTATCCATCTTGAAATTTGCTTCCAGAAAAAGAGTATCGGACTTAAAACAAACGCCAACGCGGCGATCCCAATAAGATACACCGCTTGAAAAAGCTGACCGGCAAGGCCAAGATCAATGTAGGCCTGCGCCTGATTTGGAACAAACACAATAATCAAAAGGGTCATTAGAGCTAAACATTTTCTCATATGTTATTGGCTACAATTAAAAATGTTCAAAATTTCTTATGGCTCTCGTTTTCTCAATCCTCTCGCGTACTAATTTCATAAGCTCATCCCTCACTTCAGTTTTCTTTTGGGCAATATTATTATCTTCATTCGGGTCAAGTTTCAAATTGAATAATTCCACCTGCGGATAGCGCTCAAGAAAACGCTGCGCGCTTTCCGGCGGCTCTACTTCTTCAAAACGACGATTCGCGTAAAAACGATAGATCAATTTGTAATCACCTTTATACACCAAAAATGTAATTGACTGCGTTGCAGCATCGATTTTTGCGAATGACAAACCTTCCGGTATGGCTTGGGAAAATGTCGTGCGCTCAATTGGTTTGTCGCGTTCCTGCTCAATATACTTCCAAAGCGACTCGCCCTCCATCCAACCCGGTACTGGCATACCAAGCGTATCAAGGATCGTTGGCATTAAATCCACATGCGAGGCAAGGGTTTTAATTCTCCGGCCCTCCGTCTGTCCGGGCATATGAATTAAGAGCGGAATTCGCGCGGTTTGCTCATACATGACACCAGTGAGATGAAACATATCTCCTTTTTCAAAGGCCTGACCATGATCGGTACTAATGATCAGCATGGAATTATCAAACAGCCCATCGCTTTTAAGAATTTCTAAAAATCTGCCCAGCGCCACGTCTGCCCCGGCAATATATTCCTCGGACATCAGTCGCAGTTTACGCGCCAAGGGCTCGTACTTTGGATTAAGCGGCGGCCCATTCCACACCAACTCCTGCATTACATTTTCATATTTGTAATCGCCGGGTTCATCAAGAAACTGTTCGTCAGCACGAATATACGGTTGATGCGGCGCCCACTGATGCATCCACAGGAAAGCGGGTTGGTCTTTATTTTCCAAATAATCCAGCGTGGGAGCATACTTGTCGCTTCCCGGCCCTGCGACACGCTCTGGAGGAGAGTACGTTTCGCTTGATATGCTTGATATTTTGACTAATCGCCCAAACCACGAAATGTACTTGGAAAAATAATCGTTGTGCAACGCCGCTATCCATCCCGGAGCAATAGGATATCCTCGTCCGGAAATACTCAAAAAATACTCCTGCAGTTGAGTGCCATACACATTCTTTCTCAAGCGCTCGGGCAAATCATTGTACGCGGAAAGAAAGGTAAAAATCTTTCCGCGTCCTAAGTGCAAATTAGGCCCATATAAGACATATACACTATCCCAACCCAATTTATCAAACACGCGCGGCATATAACCCACCACATTGCCAGCGGCAAGATTTACCCCATACTGGGAAGACCTTACACCGTAATAATGCATTCCCGTAATCATGGCAGTCACACTTTGCGTGGTATTGTCCGCTTCAGCATGCATATTTTCAAACACATAACTGGTTTTTGCTAGCTCATCCATTACCGGCGTGGTCGGCCGCTCGTTGCCATAAAGCGACATGCGGTTTGCGCTCAAACCGTCAAAAGTAACCATGATAATATTCTGTACTTCTCCTTTTTTCCGGGCTTGATCTTGTACGGAAGTAATTTCTATTTCTGTAACTGGATTTAAGCCAACAAATGCATACGCGGTGCCAGCAATGCTGACAAACAAAATTATTGTCGCAGGAACAACAAACAAACGAAAACGGCTTAACACAGTATGAATCTTTTTCCTATACAAAACGTAATATACCAAAAACATGCCGAGGCCGTATTTTTGAAAAAAAGCGGTTTTATCCGGATGATGTTCAATCACAATACTTAAAAGAATACTGCTGACAATCAGTGGTGCAAAAGAGAACACAAGGATTCCTATTGTTTTTGGCAGATCATCCTCAATAGATTTGCGCAAAACAAAATAGTGTAAGATTAAGAAAATGACAAAGATACCCAAGAGCACAGCCAAACTTATAATCCGCGCGTCACGATCAAAATGCTGGGCTGGTATAGTATTGCGAATCCACAACCGCAAAAATATAAAATTAATTTGTAAGACAAAAACGAAGATGGTAAACTGCAATATCTTAACAATCCACGGAGTCAATCGGATGCTAATCCTCTGTACCAACACAGTAATACTAGAAAACAAAATACTAATTATGCCTGCGGCGACAAAGAAAAACAAACCAAGCATGAATGCGGTATTAATGATTCTGCGGATATCTATCTGATACACCAGCGAATTCCACCTAAAAAGCAAATCCAGCGTCACAAAATATACGAGCGCCAAAAAAATCTGCGCGGCAAATAAGAGAAACAGTCTGCGGATCTTAATTTTTGTCGAAGTTTCACTACCGGGCATAGAGTATAAATTGTCTTGTCGGAGTATGCGGGGGGTAATATACAACATCCTTGTATCGCGAATCAAGCAGTAGTTTCAATTCATCAAATGAATACCCAGAATGGTCGCGATGGCTGTTGGCTATCAATTTTTTTACTTTTGGATCTTCAGGTGAAACCCATTCCAAAAGTACGTGGCCATTTGAAAACGCATCCAGCACATCAAGCACGCGCGCAAAACCTTGTCGACTGGTGATTGCCAAATGGTGAATAAGCGCAAAGGCAAATACCATATCCGCTTGAAAACGCTCGGACGCTGAAGGAAACTGTTTTGCAAGCCATCCAAATCTTGGGGACGGATTCAACACGTCAAGCACGAGAGGCAGAATATCGGCACTTCTTTGTTTTGCGTCACTATAAAGTTTTGACACGCTTGGCTCGTCAGTGTCAACCGCAATTACCCGCGCACCAACGGACGCCGCAAGCAGTGCATACACCCCTGTATTGCAACCCGCGTCAAATACTGATGATGGTTTATAGCGATGTAAAACATCATACACTGTTTTTTCTTTTTGAACAAACTCCCGCTCTCCGTACGAACACATTTCCTTTTTATCTTCATAATACGCTCGCCAATGAGATCTTTCACTGGATATTTTTATTGCCTCTACTTCTTTGATTAATGCCTTGAAAAAAGTTTTTCGTCCCCGCGCCACATTCGCACTTTTTCGCTGATATGACTTTTTAATAAATCCGCGCATTTTTTCTTCCAACTTCAATCGGCGAATAACATTGGCCAAATGAAAATTTGAAGCGTGCTTGGCATAATGAAACGGGTAGCGCGTCTTAAGCGAAAATGGCGCGAGCCGGAAAAACTGCTCGGCTGGTAATCCACCGAGATATTCAAAAAGAAACCGCCGTGCTGCATCAAAAAGACCTACGGAATAAAGATACAGGGGAAACAAAAAGAAATTGCAAAATTGTTCATACGGTGCCCAAAGCACGTCAGAACGCGCCGGAACAAATGAACCAAAATCTATAAAAACCGGCTTGGTGCCTTCAAAAAAGATATTCCAAGGATACGCATCCTGCAAGGTCAAATTCTCGTCTGAAATTTCAAGGCAAATATTGAGTGTAAGAAGTGCCGCATCTTTGAGCATTTGCGGAGTCCACTCTATGCAGTAGCTCGGGTATTGAACGCGTCGGTGCTCAATTAAAAACCCAAACCCATCCGCAGTCTCTTGTGGTATTTGAGTATCAATCACTTTCCCCTGTTCCTGTAATCGTTTAATCGTCGCGTTTTCCATCAGTCGTTTCACGTGTTCAACGCTATCAAGGGATATACCACGGAAGATCCGCCCGTTCCATAAAAAAACACGACCGTATGGATCCACATACGACGAGAGGTCAAAATGGATTTCTTCTGCTAAAATTTTCGTCATGAGCTATATCGTTAATCCATCCTCCCGATACGACCGCTCAATCCAAAGATGGTGGTCCTCGGGCTTATGCATCCGGAAAGCGTCATTATCAAGCCGCCATAATAAATCCTGCGCAATTCTTTCAGACGCCTTGCCGTCGCCTAATCCATGATGCCATGTTTTACCATACAGACCTTCAAATTTTTTAAACACCCCCTCTGCAGGATACTTTTCCGGAGCGGCCGGGTCAAATTTTACTGAAGAGCCTACATCGTACACTTGCGGACGCTCGGTCGCTTTGCGCATCTGCAGTGAAGGTACTTGCAGTACACAAGTTTCCTCCACAATAGTTCCGGAATCGGTAATGACCCCGCGGCTGTTTACTATAAGCGCGACAATTTCCATATAGCCGATCGGATCTACCATAATCACATTTGGGGGAAGCGCAAGCCCATACTCTTTAAGCACTTTTTGCGTACGATAACTTAATGGCAAATAAATCTTCCGATCCGTTGAGCCAATCAGTTTGAGAATCGCCTCAAACGAAGAACGGATATGCACATTCTCACGGCGATGCCAAGTCATCAAGTAATATTCTCCTTTCTCAATGCCGCGTTCCTTAAAAAACTCCTGCGTAGCAATCGCGTCAAATTTCTCTTTTTGATTAAAATAATAAGTATCTAAGATTTCCACGATAGGATTGCCATATGTTACAACAATATTCTTGGGATTGAGTCCTGCTAACATCCCTTGATACTTATATTCCGGGAAATAGGTATAGACCACATCAGACAACTGATCTATCAGGTTGCGATATTTCGTTTCCGGCATGCGCCAGTCGTATGCGCTCCAGCATCCTTCAAAATGCACAATAGGAATATTTAACTGCGCCGCGGCAATAGACCCTACTATTGTATTGGTATCGCCCAAAAACATCACCGCCTCCGGCTTCAACTCTTCGAGTACGGGATAGAGTTTTCGCATCACATCAGAAACAACCTCGGCATCATTGTCGCCGGTTGCTCCCAGCTCAAGCGAAGGCCGCGGCACATCCAGTTCCTGAAAAAATACTTCTTTCAAATTATCCGAATAATGCTGGCCGGACCAAATAAATACGATCTCATGTTTATCCTGCGCAAATAGTTGTTTAAGCACAAGCGAAGCACGGATGATATCCGGACGAATCCCAAGTACAATGGCGAGTTTCTTTTTCATAATATGTTTCATTCTCTCCTCCCCTTAATGTAAGGTGAGGCTGGGATGGGTTATGGATGACTCGTAACCCCCTCTATATCCCCCTTAACCTAAGGGGGAGAAAATTGATTAAGTTGTTTCAATGCTTCCTCCATGTTATTTCCGTGTGAAAATAATCTTTCTAACCACTCGTACTTGGTCTTAAGCACGCGCTCAACACTACCCCGCGGGTCTTCCGTCGGTTCCACACTGATATTCTTTTTGAACACTTTTTTAAACAACACCAGCAACTCATACTTTGTCATCGGTCCATTTGGCGCAAAATGAAACACGGATGATTCTTTCCGCAGCGCATTAAACGCGCCGGTCTTGATGATTTTCTCACATAACTGCGCAAATTGTAAGGTAGTAACTCCGTTCCAGATATGATTGGTAAAACCCTTAACCACCCAGCCGTCGGGCTGGGACAAAAACCATTCCAGCAGTCCTTTCTTCTTGTTGGGACTGGAACCAATAATAGAAGTACGGATATTGATCACATTGGGCGCATTCACTTCCCCTTCAAGCTTACTTTTTCCATACGCATCAGTCGAATCCGCCGGCGAATCTTCATCGTAGCCCTCACCCGGCCTACGACCACCCTCTCCCTTAGGGAGAGGGTGGGGTGAGGGGCGACCGGAAAATACCCCGTCGGTAGACATATTTATAATTTTCGCGCTTGTTGCTTTTGCTAACCGATGAGGAAACTCTGCATTCACCGCTTGCATCTGCGCCTCATCACTCCCGGAAAGTACGCCAATGCAGTTAATTACATACTCATACACGGAGACATCTTGCTGCGTAAATGTTTCTACATCAAAATTTCTAGAATCCACTCCCTTGACTTCCCATTCTTTCTCTTGCGCAAGCGCCTTCAATACCATGTGCCCTAGCATGCCGGTGCTTCCGAGTACAAGAATCTTTTTCATGGATATTACGAAACAATAGTTACCTTAGGAAGCGGCACGATAAATTTTCCACCTTTGTCGGTGTAATCCGTGCGCTTCTTTAAAACTTCATTCATAAAACTCCAGGCAAATAAAAGCGCGTAGTCGGGAGATTTTCCTGTTTTCGTATGTTCCCAGGGGAAAATTTGTACATGTGTTCCTGGGGTATAAAAACCATGCTTGGCTGGCGCATCATCCACCACATAATCAAGATATTCATTATCAATGCCACAATAATTCATAATCATTGTTCCTCGCCCAGAGGCGCCATAACCGATAATTGTTTTGCCATCTGCCTTAAGTTGCGCAAGAAGATCCATTAATTGTACTTTTGTTCCGGCAATTTTTTCCCCGTACTGCATAAACGTTTCAGTCCGGCCATATCCTTTAGCCTGTTCATCCATTTCCATCTGCCGCACCGCTTCGGTAACCGCACGACCTCCGCCTTTTTTCTGCGCGTAAAAACGTGCGGCGCCGGAACGCACTCCCGGAGTATAAGTAACGTCAAAAATCTCCATTCCATGCCGTCCGAGAAAATTTTGCAAAGCTTTAAGTGAATAATAATTGCAATGTTCATGATAAATCATGTCGTATTGCATCTCTTCCATGAGCGTCCCTAGATAATACACTTCAAACACAAATACACCGTCATCTTTAAGGAGCTCGGCTACTCCCTTGCCCACACTCACCATATTATCAATATGGGCGAACGAATAACTGGAGGTAATAGCATCAAATTGCCCGTGCTCCGCGCGTATACGCTTGGCAACTTCTTCATTAAAAAAATCGTTCACAATGGTAAAACCTTCTTGCTTGACCGAGTTCACCACATTGGTTGCCGGATCAACCCCCACTGCCTTCACCCCTAACGCGGCAAACGGTTTTAACATGACGCCATCATTACAACCGATTTCAAATACCGACGGGTTCGGACGATCTTTCAAAAACCGCTCGTGTGTCTCACGCGCCCATTCACTGCAATGTTCCACAAGTGTTTTGATCGCGGAGGAAAAATAAAAATAATCCTTAAATAGTGTCTCGGGAGGAATTGCTTGCGGAACTTGCACAAGCGTGCAATCTTTGCAGAATGATACACAGAGCGGGTACAGCTTTTCTTGTGGGATTTGATCTTTGCGCAAAAATCCGCCCGCCAGCGGCATCAATCCAAAATCCATGACTTTTAGAAGATTGGATCCTTCACAACAGCGGCAAGTGGTGTGATGAATAAATGCTCCTATATTATTATTATTATTATTATTATTATTTTGGTCTCCCATAAAAAAATGCGATTAATGCATAACATAAATAAGTTACCATAGTGCGCAAGGTATAGGGGAAATGCGTATCGCCTTGCCCTGCTTTACGATCCGTAAGAATATAAGGGACTTCACAGAATGAACGGGCCAGACGTTTTGCTTGACACAATTCTTCCATAATAATAGGGAATCCGTTCTCTTTTAAGTGCAATTGCTTGAGTATCTCTGCTTTCACTGCTCGAAATCCGTTGGTAACATCCGTGAGCGGCAATTGAAAAAGAAATCCGCCCACCATATTACCAATCCGTGAAAACATCCTGCGCTTAAAGGCAACTCCTTCCATACCGCCGCCTTTTGTATACCGTGTGGCTTTAATGTACTCGCAACCTTGGGTCATCTTATCGTAAAACAACGTAAGATATTTAGGATGGTTTGTCAAATCGCTATCCATAAATAACGCGTAGTCATACCCGTTATCTATCGCGTAGCGCATGCCTGTACGTAGCCCAGCGCCATACCCTTGATTACGATTATGCGACACCATAGTGAACCGCGACTTATCACCAACTTTGTCAACCATAACACGAACAATCTCGACTGTTCTATCTTTTGAACCGTCGTTTACAATCAGAAGAGTAGTGGAATATGGGAGCGTTTCAAGATAAGGGAGAATGGTTTCAATACTGGACTTCGCAATCGCTTCCTCGTTATACATAGGAATAATAATGCACACTTTCAAAACCATAAAATTCCTAAACGATGTCCAAATCCGCGCGCAAGAATCCAAAGATATCCTAGACCTTCTCGCACAAGATTGAAATCTTTATTAAGGGGTGACGGTTTCATTACCGATGAGACATAGCCCACCTTTCCCTTTGCTAACAGCGCCTTTAACGTAATTTCCGGACAAATGCTGTAACCATTTTGGGTGAGGCCAAGCGCCTGGATAAACGCCCGGTCAAACATCTTAAACCCATAGGTGGAATCAGTGATATCCTGGCGCAATAATGCCCGCGTGAGTGTACGATAGATCACCTGATACACTTTAAACTTGAACGGCATACCGCGCGCGTCTTCCGGTTTGGTATAGCGAGTCGCCTGTACCACTTGCGCGCCTTGACGAATTTTTAAAAGCATCTTTGGGATAATACTTAAATCATCCTCGCCATAGGGAGAAACAATAGCTGCATATCGGCTTGCGGAGTGTGCGATGCCAAAACGGGTAAGCGCGCCAAACAATGCATCACGGCTGCTACGCTGAAGCATGGTCATTTTAAGCCAAGGGTAGTTTTTACGCGCATACTCAACTATCATCTCGGGATTCTTTGCGCTAGGATTCGCAACCACTATAAGATCAACATCGCTCGGATTGACCATTAAATACCGAGCGAGTTCGTCAATAAATTTTGGCAATGTTTCAATAGTTGAAACACAGGGAACAACAATGGACAACTCATTCATAAGTTATGCTTGATCACCCGCCCCAGTGGCGACTCATATTCAGAAAGCAATGGCCTTAAATAAAGATAATTGGAAAAACGCGTCGTAAACGAATCTTTAATACGGCCTTCTTCGAGCAATTGTTTCAATTCTCTGATTCCGTCATCCACAGTTAATTTTGGATCAAATCCCAGCTCAACTTTGGCCTTATCAGATGAGACACGATAATCCCGATCATCTTGAAATTTATCCGATGTAATTTCAACTTCCACATCGGTAAAGTAAGCTTTGATTCGTTCCGCTATCTGTAGGATAGTAACATTTTCGGAGTGAAGATTGTAAATACCGGTCTGCGTTTTATCAAGCACATGTGCCACCGTTGCCGCCGCATCGCGTACATGCAAAAGTGGACGGTACTGCGCTCCACCAAATACGCTGATTTTTTTATGCAGCGCAGCGCGCATCGCCAATGTGTTCACCACTAAATCAAACCGGACCCGTGAAAATGTGTCGCTGACCCCAAAAAGCGTGCCTAACCGGAAAATCAGCGCGCCAGGATGCGCCGCTAGGATTTCCTCTCCCCAAAGCTTCGTCTTAGCGTATAAGGAAAGCGGATTCAATGCCGATATTTCCGTCAGCACGCTTTCGCTTGCGCCATATACAGAACAGGATGACATGAAAATAATACGGCCACGAAAATGGTCTTTTAAATATTCCAATGAACGCTTATTCACGTCAAACGTAAGCTCCTCATTTAGCGCACACGCAGGATCACCCACTAACGCCGCAAGCCACACTACTGCATCAGCCCAATCCAAATGCTTTTGTAATTTCTCATAATCCCGCACATCTCCGCGCACAAACGGAATCTGCTTGCGATATGATTCTTCATATAATAAAAGGTCGTACACAAGAATCTCGTGGGGCGACTGCATTAAAATATCCGTAAGCGCGCCACCGAGATAACCCGCACCACCAACAATCAATATTTTCATACAGATTTTATCCGCATATTTTCTGTAGATTCGCCTTTCATTTGCTGATTCGCACCGTAATTTACATTGGTTGCCGCATAGGTCAGCGCGATAATAGTCCAAAGCCAAGGATGCACCCAAGTAATATCTGCCATATTCACCAGTCCCGCGACAGTTACCAGTAACGCAAACAAGAAACACAGGAGTTTTCTTTTTTCAGGATCAGAAGTGGTACGCAGAACATAAGCACTTTTATAAATCACTGTTCCTAATATTCCCAAAAAAGCGAAAAGTCCGATCGCGCCGGTTTCTGCCCAAGCATTCAGATAAATATTATAAATACCAATGATCCCTGGACTAAACTCCGTATTACTTAAAACAATTTCGCGAAAAGGCAACCAAGCCAGATAATCTTTATCGAGCGATTTTACTCTAAGAGTTTTAGAATAATCATCTATTACGCGAGGCGTTTGTCCTGCGCCAATTCCTGTCCATGGGTTAGACCAGCCCATCAGCCATCCACTCATAAAGCCGCGCATTCTGACATCAACAGATGACCCTCTCCCAAACAATCCTGCCCATCGCCGACTCACTTGATTTTCAGCACTATACTCATCAATGAGAAAAGTGGGTTTTTCTTTAAGAGGCGGAGATGGTTCCGGTGCTGGCGCTGGCGGAGATGGTTCCGGTGCTGGCGCTGGCGGAGATGGTTCCGGTGCTGGCGCTGGTGTAGCAGGAGCTGGTTCAGGAGCTGAAGGAGCTACAGCCACCTCTACTGGTTCAGGTTTAGGCGTTAATTTTTTTTCAAGCAATAGTGCCAGCTTTTGACTCTGTTTTTCACTTTCTTTAAGGTCCAGCGCGCCTCCAGTAATTGTATTATAAGCCAAAAGATATTTATTCTTTATTGGAACAATGTTTAATTGAAAAACTAAAAGAACAACAAAAAGAAATGTGAGTGTAAATGCTTTGAGGCGCTGACCAACCAGCATAACCATTAGCAATATCAGTAAAATTAGCGTTGCGATTTGATGAAGCTTGACTGCAGGCAGTATTGTTACCCACAGCCATAATGCCACAAAAAACCACAAAACATATCTTATTTTTTTATTTTTTTCACTAAAAAATACGTACACCAATCCAACTCCAAACATCAGCAACATATATGCAAAATAACCCGCGATATCATTGCCTAAAATAGTCGGCTGTTCTCGGGTCATAAAAATTCCACCCCGCATTATGTAAATCGCAAAGGAATGCATTACCACAATCACTGCCGCCGCTCCCATCACAACCATTATGGCTCGTAACAAACTCTCCGAGCGTATCACATTAAAAAGGATAATCACCAATACGCTGTAACTGGCAACTGCTATTGCAACATCAAAACCAGCCTCCGGTATTGGTGAATTTACAACCGAAACAAACTGTATTGAAAACTGCAAAAGCAGAAACGCGTAGAACCACGGCGCTTTTTTTATTACAATCTGACCATTCAAATACGCACGCGTACCAAAAATAACCACGAACAAAAGCGCTATTTCTGTAAATTTAATCACACGGCCATTTCGAAATAAATCTAACCCAAATACATTAAAAGGCAGAACAGCAATATATATAAGAATACTCAAATTGAGCCAAAAACTTTCCTTTTGACTAAGGGCGTATTTTATGTCTTGAAGAAAAGCAATTCTCATATTGTCTGTCAGAAAATAAAAGATTGGTATAGTTTATCATACTTTTTTACTATGTCGCCAATACTGAACTGTTTCACCATTGAAGACCGTGCCTCATTCCCTATACGTTCCGCCTCTTGAGGGTGTGTTATAATATGGGTAATCGCATAGGCAAGCGCGGGTGCATCATCAAGCGGAACCAGATAGCTATTCACTTTGTGTGTCGCCAGCGCCCGTATTCCCTCAATATCAGACCCTATAACAGGAAGCCCAGAACTCATCGCTTCAAGAAGAACGTTTGACAAACCCTCGGCGCGAGAAGGAAGTACAAAAAGATCCACAACTTGATAGTATATGCGCACATCTCTGACTGTGCCACAAAACGTTATTTCGTCACCAAGGTTATGGGTAGCAACATATCGTTCGAATGACGGGCGCAGTGGTCCGTCTCCAACAATCCAAAGGTGTGTATTACATCTAACGTTGCGC
Organism: Parcubacteria group bacterium GW2011_GWA2_47_26; assembly: GCA_001001705.1. Classification (GTDB taxonomy): domain Bacteria; phylum Patescibacteriota; class Patescibacteriia; order GWA2-47-26; family GWA2-47-26; genus GWA2-47-26. Next base: position 45,056 of record LCOG01000001.1, read on the forward strand.
ATTGCCTCCAGAAGCACGGGAATATTTTTTTGAGGATCAAACTTACCGACAAAAAGCGCGATCTTCTTATCAGGTGCGATTCCCATCTCTTTGCGCAACGCCGTCTTTTGCGCCGTATCGGACGGATAAAAGTGTTCGGTATCCACACCGTTAGGAATATCAACAATTGGGTGGAAACTCTCAACCACCATCTCTTTGCGTGTCTCTTCGCTTATAGCAATCCACTCATCCACTGCGCGCCGCATCATTTTCTTTATCCATAGTGATCCGGGAAGTATGTTGAGAAATTTAACATCACCGAATTCGCCTCCGCAGCAATTTTTTACAACTAATTTTTTTGAACGCAGGAATAATTTCGCAAAACCCGCCACAACTCCAGAGGTATAGAGTTGATGGGCGTGTATAATATCGTACCGCTTTCGTAGAATAAAAAGCAACGCTAACACACCCAATCCATATAAGACTATATTAAGATATCGCGCACCTCCCACAAGTGGAATCCGGTATACTTGAAATCCTTCTTTTTTATCAACTATGCGCAGATGTTCTTTACTCATGTGCCCGAGATACGCGCAAGTAATAAAAAAAATCTCGTGTCCGTTTTTCCGTAGTCGCTTAGCAAGTTGCAATGCTTGCCGCTCCATTCCGCCAGTTTGAGAATCAAGATAAGTGAGCAGATACACAATTTCCATAAAGTTCCTCGTATGGCCGGACTATCTTTTCCATTGCATAGTGCTCATCAATGATTACTCGCGAACGTCCGCCCATTTCTAGGCGTTCGCGTAGATGATCAACCATATATTGCATAGCATCGCATAGAGTTTTGGAATTCTCTGGATCAATCAGAATTCCATTACCATTTACTAAATCGCTATTGCCTCCCCGATTGCTCAAAATAACCGGCAACCCATAAGCCATTGCTTCCAGCGCTGAATTGGAAAGTCCTTCAGTTGAAGAAGGTAGCACAAATACATCACTTTTTTTCAAATATTCACCAACATCATCCACTGGCCCTTGAATATCCACAATATCTGTCAGATTATACTGCTTTACTGCATCCGTCAATGCTGCACGATCCGGGCCGTCACCAAGCAGGATCAACTTCATTTTGTCACGATAAGAAAGCGGCAGGGCATTAACCGCGTCAAGTAATAAAATAAGATTTTTTTTAAATGTGAAAGTGCCAGTAAAGATAAATCGTACAAGTGAATTACCCTCACCTGCCTGCGCAGACAGCCCCTCTCCTCTCCCGATGGGAGAGAGTCTCCGATTGTAATTGGAGGGGTCCACCCCATTGGGAATATACACTAACTTTTCCTCAGAAACATGGTTACGCACAAGATCATCATAAACCGCCCGGCTTGTCCATACAAATTTTGTGATGGTGCGCTTCACATTCCATGCGGCCAATTGTCCGTAGATATGGGTTCTCCGCAACACCTCCAAGTCAAATCTTTCTCCGGAATTGCCGATTTTACATACAATTGGTTTATTTCTTAGGGGTGCCGCGAGGGTGGCCGCAAAAGCCGGCCAAAGACATTGGTGCACATGCACCACATCATATCCCTGCGCAATTCTATACACCCGCCACCACATAAAAAATGGTGCGAGATATCCAAGACCAATACGATATCCAAATGCGCGGATCACGGGATACCATACACGCTCAACTTCCACACCGTCAATCATTTCGTGTTTCTGTGTGTTTCGCGGATTCCGTACGGTAAGCACCTTGATACTGTGTCCATGCGCCTTGAGTGCCTTTGATAACTTTAAACACTGCCGCTCCGCGCCTCCAACAATCGGATGGAATTGGCCAATAACCATTAAAATCTTCATAGCCATTCAAAAAGTATACTCACAAACACAAGGGAAAACAAGGCCTGACTCTAAGATAAATGAAAAGCGAGGCGGAGAAAATTAAAACTCGTTCGGACTTGACCAACATGGCTTGCCCCAGTATTATAATAATAGAATTATTGACCAAAATATTATGACGGATATTGAATGGATTCTTTTTTCCAAAGATAGAACCCTGCAGGCCAAATCCTGCATACTTTCACTTACGGCGCTCTCTGATGTCGTGGCAGAAGATATAACAGTACTCTATATTGATTCCGAAAACATAAGTTACGAGCCGCTCAAAAAAGAATTTCCCTGCCGTTTTGTAAAACAGACTAATTTCTACGAGAATATTATGGAAATCCTGCGCAGCATTTCAAAACCGTTTGTTGCGTTTCTAGTGGATGATCTTATCTTCCGTGATCATTTTACCGCTGCCGAAATAAGCGCTCTCATGCGCCTATATCCGGAACTCGATAGTTTTTCGCTGCGTCTGGGGAGAAATATCAAAGACGGCCATCCGCCAAAATTTGAAGCAATAGGGAACGGCGTGCTGTCATGGAAAACAACTCCGGGCATGGGGAAGTCGTGGAACTATTTCTGGGAACTTACCGGGGCGATCTACCGCAGAGAAATGGCGCTTGATTACATGAAACAATGCCCTGCCGACAAAATGACATTTCCTAACCCGATGGAATTTCTCTATTATGATATTGTACCGAATATTTTGGCAAGTTCACGCGGCGCATTCAGTATCCTAAAACATCCGAAGTATCTGCTCTGGAAACTTTTTCGTCAATCAGCGATGTCCAAGCGCATCGCCTGTTACGAGAAGTCGCGCGTCTTTACACAAGGTGTGAACTTGGTGGCCAGCCGAGATATCAATTATGAGGCTTACATTACCCCCAAAAAGATGCACGAATTATTTTTAAAAGGATATCGTATAGATTTTGAATGCTTAAAAGATGTGCAAAATGTCAAACCCAATGCCGGACGACAATATTTCCGCTTAGTGGGTACTGGAGGAGAAATACACCCGCTGTCGGTTTTTTAATGCAGTGTTTCTAAAAACCACTCATACGTTTTCTCGAGACCATCTCTAAGACTAATCGTATGTCTCCATCCAAGCTGATGCAATAGAGAAACATCAAGCAATTTTTTGGGCATGCCATCTGGCTTGGTTGTATCAAAAACTAATGCCCCTCCATAACCCATAATATCTTTAATCATAGAAGCCAGTTCCTTTATTGATATATCCTCCCCTGTCCCGACATTTAAAAATTGTTTCCCATCGTAATTCTGCATAAGAAAATAAATAGCGTCAGCCAGATCATCAACATGCAAAAATTCTCGCCTACTGTTGCCACTCCCCCAGATAACAACCTCTTTAGCACTATTCATTTTTGCCGCATGCATTCGCCTTATCAAGGCCGGGATAACATGGGAAGATTCTAAATCAAAATTATCATTTTTTCCATAGATATTGGTCGGCATACAGGAGATAAACTTCTTATTAAATTCCATATAGATATACTCACATAGCTTCATGCCGGCAATTTTAGCCAAAGCATAACTCTCGTTCGTGGACTCCGGCTTACCATCCATAAAATATTCTTCCTTCATCGGCTGGGGGCATTCTCGCGGATAAATACAACTACTCCCTAAAAAGAGAAGTTTCTTGACACCTTGCTCATGTGCTAGCCAGATAATATTGTTTTGGATCATCAGATTTTCATACAGGAACTCCGCTGGATACGTTATGTTTGCCTTAATCCCTCCCACACGAGCCGCTGCCACAATAACGTAATCTGGTTTTTCTTGTAAAAAAGAGGGCCGAACGGCTTCCTGGTCCAGAAGATCTACCTCATCTCTTGTTTTTAAGATTAGATGCTCAAACCCATCCTTTTGCAACTTCCGCACAATTGCTGATCCCACCATGCCGGTATGTCCGGCAATATAAATTTTACTTTTCTTATCCATACAATTATTTATTCTTTTTCTGCCAGCTACGGAAGAAGCAATGAATGTAAAATATCCACTTCTTCACCCGTCAATTCTGGATTATTACAGAAGTAAAATCCATTTTGATGAACAAAACGAGCATTCGTACAATGTTCTCCGGAAGAAACATATTTTCTGTAAAATGGCTGCTGCGTCATATCGCCAGCAATGATCGGACGGATCTCTACCCTATTATCTTCAAATCTTTTTTTGTATTTTTCAAGCACCTCCTTATCTTTACACACCACTGGCATAGCAAAATTCGATATACAATCCATATGCTGAACATGAAGCGGCAGTAAATCAGGATTATTTTCTGCGGCTTTTTGGAACTGCTGAAAATTCAAAGCGCGTTTTGCAACAATCTCGTCCCAATATTGAAGCTGTTCATTACCCAAAAATCCGCCGATCTCCGTTGGCCTTATATTAAAAGCTAAATCGTAAAACGTGTATCGCGCATAATGTTCACCAACATTGTGATCTTTCCGTAACGCTTGCTTTTTTGCCTCACCCAAATTCCTGTCCCAGCCGTGTGCTCGAACCATTTTCAGCATGTCCGCCAATTCCTCATCATCAGTACAAATCATTCCACCTTCGATTGTTGATAAATGATGTCCGACGAAAAAAGAAAACGTCGAAGCCATGCCAAAATTACCCAACAACTTGCCATCCACCTTCGATCCAAGGGCTTCGCAATTGTCTTCCAACAGTAATATTTCGTTCTCATTACAAAACTCTTTCATGCGCACGATATTATCGCTAAACCCCAACACATGGGTCAGAAAAACAGTCTTCACAGACGCAATCTGATCTTTAAGAGTTTTCCACGAAACATTCAGCGTATCCAGTCTGCAATCAATAGCCACAGGATGGAGGCCCAATTGTATGAGCGGCATCACATTGGTTGCCCATGTCAAGGCTGAAAATCCAATCGGGTCACCTTTTTTGAGCCGGCCGAGATTAAGTAAAGCTTGTATAAGGGCCAGATTGGCACTGCTCCCGCTATTGACAAAGACAGCGAATTTTCTACCCTGTTTTTTTGCAAACCCATATTCGAACTTCGCGCACTCGGCGCTCATACTCAAAATTTCTGCTTTTGCCAAAAATGCAAGCAACTTTTTTTTGGTTTCTGGTTCGTTATAAAACGACGATTTGACTAATTTAATCATACGCTATCTATTTAAGTGCTTTTCGTTGGCAAAATCCGCATCGACCATGATTTTGACCAATTCATCAAACTTGACTTTGGGTTCCCAACCCAAAATCTTTTTCGCCTTTGAGAAATCACCAAGCAGTGCATCCACTTCAGCAGGTCGAAAATATCGCGGATCAATGCCAATAATTACCTTATTTGCCTTTCGGTCAATTCCTTTTTCATTAATTCCATCTCCCTCCCAAACCAAATCAATTTCAAGCTGCTTGGCAGCGGCTTCTGTGAATTCACGCACGGAATGAGATTCCCCGGTTGCCAACACATAGTCATCGCCTGTAGGTTGTTGAAGCATAAGCCACATACCTTCCATAAAATCTTTGGCATACCCCCAATCCCGTTTTGAGTGTAAATTTCCAAGATACAATTTTTCATCCACACCCAATTTTATTCTGGATAATCCACGGGTAATTTTTCTGGTAACAAATGTTTCGCCGCGTCGAGGAGACTCATGATTAAATAATATCCCATTGGAAGCATGGATACCGTACGCTTCACGATAGTTTTTTGTGACCCAATAGGCAAACACTTTCGCGCAGCCATAGGGACTTCGAGGATAAAATGGCGTAGTCTCTTTTTGCGGAATTTCCAGAGCTTTCCCAAACATCTCCGATGACGACGCCTGATAGTATTTTGTTTTAATACCGCTTTCCTTAATGGCATCTAACATCCTAATTGCTCCCAATCCGTCAATATCAGCTGTATATTCCGGAATATCAAAACTGACCCGTACATGGCTCTGCGCGCCCAAATTATAAATTTCGTCAGGCTGGATTTTTTCGATCAATCGAGAAAGATTGCTGGCATCAGACAAATCGCCATAATGCAAAAAAAACTTCTTATTTTCTTCATGTAACTCTTGGAAAATATGATCAACACGCGAGGTATTAAAAGTACTGGCCCGCCTGATAATACCATGCACCTCATACCCCTTATCTAACAGCAACTCGGCTAAATAACTGCCGTCTTGTCCGGTGATACCGGTAATAAGGGCTTTTTTCATACCGATCATACAATTTATGCTTTGATGATGTTAATAAAACGACGACAAAACTCCTCCTGCCCCTCATCAGTGCAAAGTACCCTCTTATACTCCTCCTGCGCGTTACGCGCCAATTCTATCATATCTTGCGGATGTTGTAAAGCATACTCCATCTGTTGCTCAAAATCTGAAAGATTCCAAACAAAGGGCAGATAGGTTTGCCCTGTAATCCAGAGATCCGGCCAGGTTTCAAGATGATCCATATTTTGCTTGATCATGGCTGATCCGCAGATTATAATTTCAAAATCGCGATAACAAATCTCCCCAAATCCAAATGGAGAAATCGCAAAAATGGATTGGCATAGCTCTTTAAAATATTCTTTCTTCGGTAAACGGTCCATAACTATCTTACCGTTTAACAAACGCTTAATTTCGCGACGTGAACAACCAACCGTCTCTCTTGAGTAGGACATTCCAATGCGACCGCTGCATAAGACTGGCCTTTTAGCTGACGGCTTATGCCAGCGGTGGGGATAAAATCGGGGAAGCACACCAAATTTATGCCAAATTTTTCCAAGTGCTTCACCATAATAACCGTAATTAGCTAATCCATAATTCCATCCGATACCTATTTTCTTTAAATCTTCTTCATTGGGGATATGATTAAGATGCGGCGCGCCCGGGTCTTGATCGTTAATTTCAAATTGTTGATGATAAAAATCAGTAAAAATCCGTGAACCATAGTACTTTTTCTTATATCCCTGCCGATCTTTCAGTACTTGATTTTTCGCGTAATAATCCACATACGGCAAGACCATAAATTTGGCAGACCCGGTACTGTCACCCGTATCAAACCAAACCACCCGACCAACTTTCCGCTTCGCATCTTCAAGAAATTTAAAAAGATCTTCTCTTTTAGATTCTTCCCACCATGATTTGAAAAACTCACTGCCCAGGCAAAGCACATCACAATCAAAAAGTTTAGGAGAAATCGATGAATAAAATTCAAGTGTTACTCCATAATGTTTTAATCGCCCACGATTATACATCAATGGAAATACAAATGCCTCGCCATTACGCGTGTAGTACTTTCCATCCTGCAGAACATAAACTTTTGTCATACTTCATTGGAACTAATATACTCTACCGCTTCGCAGCATAATCATGGCATAAAGAGATGCGTCGTTTATTCCATTGGTCAAAATGTAGCATTGTATACATAATATGCTGCACATGCCTTTTTGATAATCCTGAATACAAATCAAAATCAAAAACAGACTTAATATGTGGAAACATAATTTCTTTTTCAAGATCAAACGCATCATACTCCGACCGTAATTCCTTTAACACTCCACTCGCTCCCCAAAGTCTGGCCAGGTCTGGCCAACTGCCGTAGGTGGCGATTGGATTTGAAGCGCACATTTCAAGCGGCGCTTTAAACATCCATCGGCGCGGTGGGAGATGTTTTGCAGTAATAATAATCTCATTCAGCCATGAAGACCTAAATAAAGGAAGTTGAGTCACCGCGTTTGGAATATGCGCTGTTTTTCTCAAAAACGGCCACATTGCTTTATTAAATAATTTTCCGTTTATTTTTATTTTCTGTGAAGCAACGCGAGCAATCTCAATCACAGAACGATCTGTAAATACCTCAAAAGAAGAATAATTAAAAATATTTGTTGTTAAATTCGCATTATGCTGATTTCTTGAAAACGGCCACATCCAACTCCATTCCCAGGCCGATCCATCTTCTCTTAAGTTATTCCAATACTCCATGGTTTCTTTTCTTCTTTTTATCACTTCATCCAAAATATCCGGCTTAAATAAAAAAGAAAATCTTTTTATGTATTCTTTCCCTCCCCTAAGATATGTAGAATCTGTAGGATCAAATTTCTCAAGTGGGCCCAAATGCCTACCAAGAAAAATTTTTCCAGTTACATTTGCTTCATGCAGTTTTAAAAGTGTATCCGACATGTATCCCCCAAGCACCGCATCAAATCCATAGGATTTGATGCTATCCAAAAATCCTAAATGCACCGCGCGAGTGAATGTAGAATGCGGCCCTTCCAAACCAATATACGAACCCACTACATGAGGATAGTATTCGGGGTCTCTTAAAAAGAGCTCGTGTTCAAGACCATTTACTTTCGCAACCTCGCGGGCAATGCCGGATTCTGTATTTTCTACATCGGTTACAGTAATGCCTTTACCTTTAATTTCAAAATGTGCCATCAAACCGGCAAGAGCGCGGGAATCAATTCCACCGCTCAAAAACAGCCCAACATTTTTTTTACCATCCAAAATACCTTCGCTTGCGTTTAAAATACCTTTACGCAGTTCTTGCGATAATCCTTGAATATCGCTTGACCCCTCATTGTTGCGGCAGGATGGCTGCCAATATTGAAACTCTGATGCAAATACTTCCCGATCATGTGTTATTCTTATGCAGGAAGCGTAAGAAACTTCTTTTATCCCAAGATATGCAGTATAAGGGTAGGTCATTGAAACATTTATCATATATTCAGCAATAGAGGTATAATCAACATCGTCATTCCTGCCAGTTATCAAAGCTAAACGATCAACATCAGTCGAAAAAGCGATCCCGCTTCCGTCGATAAATCGGCTTTGATAAAGATGAAAAGAATTGCCCAAATCCGTAATAATATGGCACTGCGAATTTGCGTCATCTTTCACTATTATAAAAAAATTTCCGGCAAGATAATTTCCCCATTTGTTACTATCCCGTTCTTTCAACAATTCTTGCACCAATGGAGCAGATTTTTCATTTCCCTCCTCTTTAAACACCTCATCTTGGGCAATTCCGGAAATACTATTGCGCTGGTAAAGTCGCGGAGCGCCTTTGATATAGATCACTTTGTCTGCTTTGGTGCGGACATTACCATACCCAGAATAATGATTTTCAAGCTCAACCGCGCAATATTGATTTTTTACTGCCACAAAGGAGTGCATTGTAAAAAATTACAAAATATCCTTAGGAGAAGGGTGACCGTTAAATGATCCCAGGCGAGGCATTGGCATTTTCCGGTTATTGAATACTATTGACGGTTGATCATTCAGGATTCCCTTAAAATAATCCACGGTCTTTTTCATTCCTTCTATTACTGGAACAGTCGGCTGCCAATTCAGCTTTAATTTAGCCAGAGAAATATCCGGTCTGCGTTGCTTGGGATCATCAGCTGGGAGGGGTAAAAATTTAATCTGGCTCGTAGAACCGATAAGCCCTAAAATCTTCTTGGCATAATTAAGAATTGTATACTCTTCTGGATTACCAATATTAACTGGCCCATAAAAATCCTTTACCTCCATCAATGCCGTCAAGCCAGCGATTAAATCGCTTACATATTGAAAACTGCGCGTCTGCGTTCCATCTCCAAAAATAGTGATGTCCCTGCCTCTTAGCGCCTGAACAATAAAATTAGATACAACTCGTCCATCATCAAATGCCATCCGTGGTCCGTAAGTGTTAAAAATCCGCGCCACGCGCACATCAACATTATATTGTCGCCGATAATCCCAGCAAATCGTTTCAGCGCATCTCTTTCCTTCATCATAACAAGCGCGCGGTGACAATACATTCACATTGCCGCGGTATTCTTCGATTTGTGGATGAACTGCCGGGTCACCATATACTTCAGAGGTAGAAGCGTGCACTACTCTGGCACCTAATCGCCGGGCCAGCTCCAGAACATTAATCATTCCCTGAACATTGGTCTTTACCGTCTGCACCGGATCAATCTGATAATAGTAAGGAGAGGCCGGACACGCAAGATGATAAATCTCATCTACCTCAAAAGACATTGGCATATTTACATCATGCCGAATCAATTCAAAGCGCTCGCTCCCCAGTAGGTGACGGATGTTGCTTTTTGAGCCGGTAAAAAAATTGTCAAGGCAAAGTACTTCGTGACCAACTTCATGAAGCGCATCGCATAAATGCGAACCAACAAAACCCGCACCACCGGTCACCAGAATTGTTTTCTTGAAAAAAGAAGCCATAGGTATATTGAAAACGTTCACGATCGGATAATTTATCTTACAACATAGTGTGCGGGGTATCAATCTGCCGCACGCGCTCTACCGGAACTCCTTTAAAATTTCATACTTCAACCAACTTGCCTTCTTTAACTACATACCTGCTTTTGCAGTCTATACATATAAGCACATCATCCGTTTGGAGCGGCACGCCGCATTTACATACCCACCCCGCTTGTCTTGCAGGAACTCCGCGCACCAATGCATAATCCGGCACATCCCTAGTTACAACTGCTCCGGCACCAATAAGAGCATACCGTCCGATTGTAACCCCACACAAAATCGTCGCATTCGCACCAATCGTCGCACCATGCCGAACTCGCGTAGGACGAAATTTATCTTTTCGCTCAATAAACGCCCGAGGAGTGATTACATTGGTAAACACGCATGAGGGACCGCAAAAGACTTCATCTTCCAGCATAGTTCCTTTGTAAAGGGAAACATTATTTTGGATTTTACAACGATTTCCTATCGTCACATCCGGCCCAATCATAACATTTTGTCCGATCACACATGATTTTCCAATTACACTTCCCCCAAGTATATGCGAAAAGTGCCAAATCTTCGTACCCTCTCCTATAGTCACCAATTCATCTACATAGGAAGATCCGTGTACGAAAAATGGTGAAACGGTATTTGTCATAGATTATGAAATAAGTGACTCTTGGGCACGTTGAAGAACGCGCAACACCCGCAATCCTTCCTCTCCATCAGTTCGAGGCAGTTTGCGTTCACGCACGCATTCAAGAAAATGGGTTAACTCTTCTTTGAGGGGTTCGGCATCATTAAATTCAATTACCCGATGTTCTGCTTTATGAGCAATGGGAATAAAACCGTTTTTCATCTCAATGGTATGCGGATAAAGGCAAAGTTTGTTCTCTGCACAATCATCAAATACTGCCATCGCTTTGGACCCCACCACCACAAACCGTTGCTCTTTATAAGGATGCAGCCAACTGACAAACACGTGGCCCTTTATACTATTTTGAAATGAAATGAGCGTCAATGTAGTATCATGTATTGCTTCACTAACATACGCGCCGCCCCAGGCATGCACTTCCTTCGGCTCCTCGCCGACCATAGAGAGCATGATTGAGATGTCATGCGGAGCAAAACTCCAAAGCACATTTTCTTCTGTGCGAAGCTTTCCAATATTGAGACGATTGGAATACAAATAACGGAGATTACCAAGTTCACCACTGCGCGCCAGGGTATATAATGCGCGCATTGCCGGATGATATTGCAAAAGATGTCCAACCATCAAAATTTTATTTCGCGCGCGAGCAATTTGTACAAGAGATTCTCCCTCCTCCACCCGCAGTGCGAGGGGCTTTTCAACAAAAACGTCTTTACCTGCCTCCAGCGCCTGACGCGCAAACGCATAATGCATAACAGCGGGAGCGGCAATTGCAATGGCCTCAATTTCGGGATCATTAAAAAGATCCTCTGGCTTTTTTGTATAGCGCACGTCGGGGGCCTCTGCGATTCTCTGTGCAATAATCTCATCCGAGGTGTCACAGGCATATTTTAAAACTCCCAATTCAATAAAATTGCGCAAAAGATTTTTTCCCCAATATCCCAGACCAATAAGACCTACTTGCGGTGCGTCTAATTTCGACATATATTCTCTAACAATGTCCACTCCCGCGCAATGCGTGATTTCCAACTCTCTAAAATAGTATTGCTTAATACCTTGGTGCGCCGCGCACACTCTTGGATGCGTTCAGGGTGATTTAATAAATCCGCAATTTTGACCGCCAGATCTTCTGCAATGCGCATGCGATCTACTCGCAACACTATATCTTCCGGTAGGAGCTCATCCGTATCAGTGTCAACTATCCTATCACCTTTAAGCACAATTGTACATATTCCGGCGACTAATGCCTCCAGCACGGTATTGCTCAAATTGCCAAGCGTATTTAGTGATACATAGATATCCGAATTATTATAAAAACGCTGTGTCTCGCTATGGGAAGCGTGTCCAGCAAGTATAACTGCCCCATTCAAACCATAACGCGCAAGGCGACTCTTCACCTCTCCTTCAAGCACTCCCGTTCCAACCATAGTGACGGTGAACCTGACAGACGTCCGTCTCTCGCGCATTAATCGCAATGCTTCAATAAATTCCAAACACCCTTTATCAGAATCAAGGCGCCCCACAAAAAGAATGCGCACCGGATCGTGTAAAATATGATCTACATCGGCCCGCGAAATCTCATCTACACCATTGAGTAACATAACATGCGGCACCTTTTTATTTAAAAATGCTTTCAGCACATATGAAACCGGACTACCATCTTTTGAACAGATAACATAAGAAAACGGTGCGCGTATGGCGAAATATTGAATCGGGTGAAGGATTGCGTTTCTGCAACGCTCATACAACTCTCCCAAACGCGCAACTCCAAGCATCCGTACTACCACCTTGAAATGCGTACCCCATGCAAAGATTGCGCCCAATCCCAAATGTGCGCGATCACAATAGACAAGGCTCGGTCGTAGTTTATAAACGCGCCATACCGCAATAATGGAATGGATGAAATTTGTAACCAGCGCGTCAATTCTTAAAACGCCAGTTAAAGAGTAAAATGGGATGATCACGAAAGTAATCGCTGACAATGCGTTAATCCTATGCTCCATGACGCGACGTATCTCTGCGCTCTCCCTAGGTGTTTTACAGAACAGCAACACGGTACTCTCTTTTCCCTGCCGCGCGGCATGTTCTAAGAGTTTATAAATCGCGGGTACACCCTGCGGATTCCATATTCCATTTTTTACAGAACGCAACCCGCTAAAAAAACGGAATATAAAAACGAATTGTCTACTTGAGGATTGATTCTCCATATGTTGGCAATAATTACATCCGACATCATGGCTCCTGTGTAATCGCCTGAGCTACTGTCGTACATTCCTCCAGAGTTAGAAATGGACCCATGGGCAAATTGAGAACATGCGTTGCAGCTTCCTCAGCGTGAACAAGACTACCCCCGACTCTACTACGCCCAGCTCCAAAAACCACCATGGTGTGTAGTGGCTTTGGATAATAAACATTGGTAGAGATTCCATGCGCCAACAAACGCTCGCAGAGTTGGCTACGGTTGTCTGGATTAACTTTGATTGTGTATTGATGAAAAACATGATGAGCACCCTCTGCTTGGTATGGAATCTCCGTCCCGGAGACTGATTGCAAGGTTGCATCATACCATTTCGCAACTGCACGGCGTTTTTCATTAAATACATCCACATGGGGTAATTTCGCAAGCAGGATTGCTGCCTGCAAGGTATCTAATCGCGCATTATATCCAATGTGCTCCGGATTATATTTATCTTTTCCCCCATGCTGTAAAAGCATGCGTACATATTCCGCCAAAATTTTATCATCAGTTGCGATCATTCCAGCATCACCGCAAGCGCCCAGATTTTTGGAAGGGAAAAAACTGAACGCTCCCATTGTCCCGATGGTGCCAACTTTTTGATTGCGCCATCGTGCTCCAAATGCTTGCGCCGTATCTTCTAGAACAAAACATTTGTATGTATTTGCCACTTCCATAATTGCATCCATATTGCACGGCTGTCCGTACAGATGCACCGGAACGATTCCCACCACCTGTCCTGCAGGACTACGCTCGAGATAACTACGGATCGCTGCCGGATCAATATTAAATGTGCGTGGGTCGATATCCACAAATACCGGCGTAGCGCCCGCACGGAGAATTGCATCGCTCGTGGCGATAAATGTAAATGGTGTGGTAATAATTTCATCAGATGAATCAAAAAATTCCTTGCCTTTTAATTTCAAGGCTAAAGCTCGTAAACTGAGCACCAACGCATCGGTACCAGACGAAATTCCAATACAATGTGTTGACCCTAAATAATGTGAAGCTGCTTTTTCAAACTCTTCAACCTCCTTACCAAGAATCCAGTGCTGATGGACAAAACAACGCTGGACTGCCGTATCAATATCTTCTTTCATGCATTCGTACTCTCGCGATAAATTAAGCATTGGAATTTGCATATTAATCAAAATAATTTTTACACAATGCAATGTACTCATGTCCGGGCACGACAAAAAATGTTTCCGCGTACCGCGCTTGATTTGTTTTTAAAAATCGGCAATTAAACGCGTTAAGTCCTTTAATATAATGCGCCCAATCTCTACTTCTTTTTTGACTCTCCCAAATGTTTATTAACTCTATTTTTTGGTCCATCACGTCAGTAATATCTACAACTACATTCGGCAGTACTGTGGAATAAACCTGATAAGCCCACACTTCAAACTTGGAAGACCTTTCACCTTTAAAAGCTTCGTAGAACAATTTACTGCACTCTCTATGATCTATGTGATCATCAGCTAAAAATGGAATAAAAACCGCCTCCGGCTGGAATGTTTTTACAGCGCTTCTAAATTTTTGCAATATTTTTTCGTCTAACGGTATTGATTTTTTGTCATACCTCCAGAATTCCACATTAGTTCCAAATTGTCGCGCTACTCTCATAGTCTCGTCCTCTAATACCTGCCGATCAGAATCCTGGCTATTAGGATTTGTCCCGGATGTTATGTAGATTACTTTTATATTAACGCCCTGCTTAATACACTTGAGCAATACTCCTCCGGAAGATAGCACATCATCATCTGGATGTGGAGAAAAAACTAAAATCTTTTTTGCATCTGGCCGATCCATCAGAATTGGCTCAAGATTTTGCGAAAAACGCTTTGATTCTAAAACCCCTGCCAGCGCGTCTAAATCACGCAAGCCCATCCAGTCTCTTAAAACAAACTTATAATTTGCTTTTGTTGGGTTTCTCATGAGGAGGGTTTTAAATTTTGAAATTATTTTCATAATACTATATTATACCCTTTCCCAGATAACACAACCGTAACACCTTTTCTTGCATCTTGGTTTACAAAATTAAGAGCACCTACACGCCGTACAGTATATGCAAAAAAAATTTTAAATCCCGCCGAATTAATCCCGGCTTGTGAAGCAATATTATCGTTAGTACAGTCAATATATACCTGTTCAACGCCTTGTTGAGCACACAAAGCTTTCGCTCTCAACAATCCTTTCTTATATAAATCCCGCCGCCTGTACTGGGGTGCAGTAAAGCAATCCCATATATATGCGGTGCAAGGTTTAACAACTAATTTTGTCTTGAATACCCAGGGTACTAATATTGAAGTGCTTTCCGGATATGAAATCCACATATAAAATACTACTGCATTGTCCTGATCAAAAAATCCATAACAATAATGATGCCCATCTTTTAAGCGATTATAAAATTTCTCTATTCTATTCTTTTCATCAAATATAGGATCTTTTGCAAACAGTTCTTTTGGTATTTGTTTAAAAACATAATTATTATTTTGAATTAACAATTCTGAAGTCACCTCAGATCTAAAAAAAATCCCATGGCGAGCTTGTATTGTAATAAACCGATTGATAATATCCTTCATACTAAATAATCCTTCCATGTTTTTTCCGCCATACTCCTACTTTCCTCCTCAAAAATAAGGGGCCTCGCGCGATACCCACAGCCGCTACAGCATCAAAAATCTTTGCGAGACAAAAACTTTTTTCTTTTATATTCTGCCTAAGTGGCGTGTAGTAATACAGTTCTCGCGGAATGCCTCCAAAATTAACCTTTGATTGATATACACCGCTTCCTTCTCGCGATTCTCCCATATCCAATATTGAGATTCCGTTTTTAATACAGAGCTTCATTGTCTCCCAAATAAGAAATTGAGTCGGGGCGTACTGTTCTGTACCAGTGCGATAAGCCTGAAAAGGGTAAATCGCGCAATCTTTGTTTAAGAGATTTAATATCCCTCCAATTACTTCGTTGCTAGATTTTGCCACAATTAGTTCAACTCGATCAGCTAATTGCTCAGTAAGATTTTTAAAAAACTCATAGGAATGGATTGAGATGCCTTTTCCAAGCATCCGCTGCCTGTATATCTTATAAAATTCCCGTAAGTTTTGCAATCCGTACTCGGCAATGAGGCCTGATTTTATCGCTTTCCGTATCATGTTGCGCGTCTTGTTGCTCAAGGCGCGCCAGGCCTCTTCTTCAGAAGAGGCAAGTCCCATACAGACTGTTTTTTTACTATATCCTTCAATACTAGTCGCCACTCGCGTGTAGCCGGAACTAATTACCGCCGCAGTGGCTCCTTGCGCTTTACACCATGGTATTAAAAAGGTAAACAATTCATTAACGCTTGCATTATCGGCAATCAATCCAAATCGCAGTGAATAGAATACTCTCCCTCCCGGCGTCTTTGCAAAGTAGCCAGGGCATACCCCGCAAATCTCTCCAGCGCTGTTTTCTGCGAATATAAAAAAAGTGTCTACCCCATAACTTTTTTTAAGAATCTCCTTCCAGACATAATAATTCATCGATGGTTGTGCCGAATATCTATCAAGATACGCATCCCATCGGCCACGATCATCATTAGTTGCGAAATATACTGCCATAATCCTTTAAATTTGTTGTGATACGGACATTTGATGAAACTTGCTATTACGATTCTCATATAGATTTTTAAAAGTGCCTTCCTCAAGCACGTGCCCTTGATCAATTACATAAAGATAATCCGCGTTTTTAATCGTTGACAAACGATGCGCAATAAGAATTATCGTCTTGGTGCCTTTAATGGCATCCAAACTTTTCTGAATATATTGTTCGGACTCCGTATCCAGCGCGCTTGTCGCCTCGTCAAACACAATAATATCTGGGCCGCGATAGAGTTCACGAGCAATGGCCACTCGCTGGCGCTGGCCTACTGAAAGATTGATGCCGCGATCACCAACCATTGTGTCATACCGAAATGGTAAGCGTTCAATAAAGTCAGTGCAATATGCCTTTCTACATTGCTCCTCGACCCGCCGCATCACGTCTTCCTTCGGTCGGTCATCCCAAAATGAAATGTTATCTGCGATCGTACCATTAAACATAGTAATTTCCTGTGTTACATAACCGATATGCTGACGCAACCAGCTCACATCAAGATTCTGATACGGAATCCTATCAAACATAATTTCACCCGTAGTTGGTTTCAGGATGCCGCTTACCAAATCAACAATGGTTGATTTTCCAACCCCCGAGGCGCCCACAAGTGCGACCACGGTATTTTTTTTAAACTCCATACTGATCGAAGATAGAATTAACTTCGTGTCGTAGGAAAAACTCACGTTATGAAACCTGATTGCGTTATCCAGTTTATCTTTCTTGATTATCCCGCCTTGTTCTTTGAGCTTGGCAATTTTTTCAAGAGCCTCCGGAATCACCTTGAGCGCGCCACTGCCGCTCAAAAACTTTTGCCAGCTTGACTGCAGCGTCACGACACGCATGAACGTACGATAAAACAGCAGGATGAGTACAGCAATGAGTGAAAATTCCTTACCAAAAAATGCAATTTCAACATAAAGCAACAGTGAAACAAGAATCACTGCAAGTGATTCAGGCAGATTTGCAAGGAATCCACCAATGATCGCAATCTTGAAACGCAAATGAGTAGCACGATGGATAATGTCTTCCAAATACTGTCCCGTAGTGGAAATACGACTCGTGGATTTCAAATATTTATAAAACTGCATGAATTCTACCAATCCGCCTTGTAAGCGTTCATCTTCTTTGACTACGCGAAGTGAATATTGCTTGGTTAGTGTCATAAACCTCCGAAAAAGAATAAATACCACCATTCCAGCCCCAACTGCGCTCAGGGTAATTCTCCAATCAAGAAGCACAGAAAATCCTAGATACACCGTAATAAAGATAAGGCTCACGAGCACCCCACCGTAATTCTGAAATGCGCCTAAAAATGTCCAGAGTACGGAAGCAAGAATGTTCATAAAGTACCCTGTAGAGGTTTGAAGATAGAGCAGCCGGTAATCAGCGTTGGCCCATCCCCTAATGATACGACTCGACACGGTTCTATAAAGGTCTCGTGTAATACGTTGGGCAATAATATCCTGGATAAATGTAAAGAAGAATTTGAATATAAAAACAAGACTTATGAGAAGTAGGATTCCCGTAAGAGTGTCCATGTGCAATGCACGAAGCACTGATGAAAATAATTCCAAAAATGCGCTCCCATTCGTCTCTTCCCCGATTTGCAAACGCGCCAAAAGAGGAAAAAACAGGACAATTCCAACACCCTCAAAAAGACCGGCAACAAACATTAAAAATGGCAAGAGGAGGAATTTCCATTTTGCCAAATCTAAAAATACCCTAAAATACGAAAAAAAAGATTTTGCCCGCGGAGGAGAATTCATTTTTAATGATTTAATGATCCAATAAACGATCCATATATTACCTCAACTTCTCTTTTAGTCGCGGGTTCTCTATCTTTGGAAGCGTAATCACTCCAATGCAAATCTATCGACGAGGCTTTGAGTGCAGCAAGATACCTCTTACCGTCTTCTTGCCGTCGCTTTTTGTTCTCCTCTGTATCTTCACTACAGCATATGTTAAACAAAAGGGGTCTTAATTCTTTCCATGACTCAACCACATGCACTGATGGCAAAAAATTAAAGTTATTATGAATACCAAACGAGATAACGGGTATACCCAGTATGACTGCCTCGGTGCCCACTGTGCTGGCAATGACTATTACACATCGTGCATTCCTTGCTATATCGAGCGCATAAGATGAAGGCGAAACCATTACTATATTAGGAATACCCAAAATAGTTGAATAAAAATCCCTCGGCCTCCTACTTATACCTCCAAGATGATCTTTGACAACAAGAATTGTGCCCGCCGGCAGATTCTTCGCTATAAGTTCAATAAGAGCCAATTGCTCATTAAATTCAGGACTTAACAAACTCAAAGCCGTCTCTGGCTCAATGTGCAAAGGATAAAAAACATACGACATGCCGCGTAGTCCCTTATGATCTATAAATGTATCACTTCCCAAATTTCTTACAGCTCTATACGTTCTATATGCAGATTTAATTTTCTCAAATAATTTATAATTGCTCATCGTGACTATTTTTTTATATTTCCGGCTGGCATGAATTCTCAATTGTAACAAAATTTCTTCTACAAAAGCAATGGTTGAGCCAGCGCGTTTGAACCTCTGATAGTTTTTATCTGACCAGGGAAGCCTTTTTAGATCACGAATTTCTTCAGCATTCACAAGTCGGTCGGGATCTTCAATTATCTTAAACTTCTGTTTGATTTCCGGAAATGAATAATATTCGTCAGTCCCCCAATGAAAATATGACTGATACTTAGCAAAGGTAAAAGCGCGAATCGGAATGCCACGTCCCCTTGCTACCACTGAACAAGTTTTTCCTACAACTCCGGAAGATATTCCGATAATTAAGTCCGGGTTGATCTTGTCAAAACAGTCCTCCCAAAAACGAATAGCTTTGTTAAACATGTTTACCGATTTTATATATGTTGCGTTATTGCTTAATTCAGATTTAGGATGCCCTATTCCGCCAGCAGAACAACCACGCCCCAGATGCCTATCGCTTTGTAGCGTATCCATAACGAGCGTCTTGTATCTATGCTCATATTCTCTTGCTTCTTTATATATTTCCTCAACTTCGTTAGAACAATCATTATATTCGGAGGGGAAGAAATCAAGAGTAATAAAAGTATCTATCGTCCCCATGCGATCCTGTTTTTTCCAATATGCAATATCTTTGGGAGTATTACAAATGAAATGAATCTTCGCTTCCAATTGTTTCTTTATCTCCTCGGCAAGAGGAACCCATAACCAATTATAATTTGACAGTCCCCAAATAACGACATTTTTTATTGCTTGCATAAAGGATCCGGTTTCTTACATTTTGTAATCAAAATAATCCAATATTGGTTTTAAATGCTTTCCAATAAAGGATATTTCACTCTCATTCAGTACTTGTATTTTTCTACTAAGAACTGATCTGCCCACTCCTGTTAATTGCTCAAAAGAACTACCGTATCCATGGGGCTGCCCACATAATGTAGGCTTTAACAGATTGTCGGTAAATTCAATACCTACGTGATCAGCGATATCTCTCATCGTTTTTTCCGGCTCTGCCACTAAATCTTCAAATCTTATAAGCACTGTCCGCTCATCCACTATCTCGGATCGGTTATTCCAAAAAAAATAATAATCCTTAATAACCTCGGCAAAATTAATCGGATGCAACGTTTTACTTTTCCTGTTTGTTCTGTCAAGTAACGAGTCTCTACTAAACATTCGGGCTTTCTTAAGAGAGTCAAGTGCATGATAAGGGTTTCTTATAAAAAAAATACATCTACAATTTTTAAGGTTAACTTTTTTTGTAGACAGTATGCTCCTTCCCATATCTCCTATAAACATATACGCCGTGTCACGCTCGGAATAATCTGTAGGGAAGGAGTGCGCATAAGCGTTAACTAAACAATTCCAAATCTCGGGAATGCTCGTGCATCTCTTTAAACCAGCTAAATGATCAAGGAACACTTCCTTTTTAAAGTGAAGATCTACCTCATATTTTACAGGAGCAATTCCGCGAATGACTCCACCGAGCCAAGGTAATATATCACGGTCAATAAAAGACTCCATTAAATCATCTCTACCAAAGTGCTTAAATGCATCAATAAATAAAGACTCCTGACCTCTTTCTTGATAATTATATACATGCTCCCAAAAAAAAGCCTCATCAATAAAATGAATAATACCGGGCTGAGAATCAAATAAACGAGTAAGTAGCGTCCCTCCGGATCTTTTAGGTCCAGAAACAATTATTGTCTTATCAATAGACTTACTCATACTTTAATTTCATTTCTAAGTATAGCTCTTCCCATTAAAAGCTCCGCGAATGAAAAATCTATCTCTTCATCAATATCAATAGATCGTTCCTTCGGCATTACATATAGCGCTGTTTGTTTTGTGATTATGGCGTTCTCTTTAAATAAAGTATCTCTCGTTGTGGCGTAGATGCCACCATTGGGAATGAAAAGCCTCTCATAAAATTTCCGAACGGTCCTTTTACCTTGAATTGTGCCGAAAAGGTATGGCTCTGCGTAATTACCCTTTTTAAGTCGGAACATCCATTCAGGTCTCTCACGAATTTCTACTGCCGAAAAGGTCGATGAGAGTGCTTTGCCCTTCATGAGAAGTGATATGCATGCGTCAATATCTGCACCGCGACAAAACGGAGAAGTCGGCTGGAGAGTAACAACGATGTCAACCCTCTTTCCTTCCTCCTTCTCAATGGATCTGATAACGTGCTGAATAACGACGATAGATGTTGCATTGCTGCCGGAAATTCTTTTTGGTCGTTCATACGGGACCTCGGCTCCATATTGCAAAGAAATCTTTTTTATTTCAGGATGATCAGTAGAAACAATAACTCTCCGTAAATATTTGCTTTGGAGAGCGGCGGAGATAATATAGGATATTAACGGTTTCCCTGCTAACAGTTTTATATTTTTAAGGGGGACCCTTACCGACCCGCCTCTCGCGGGAATAATTCCTATAATATTTAAAGGCATCTTCATAAGTTAAACCCTTTTACGGTTTCTCCGTAAGATTCCCACTGACCAATATCAGACCATGATTTTTCACTTACAGGATAAACACCCACTTTTCCCCCTCTTTCTCTTATCATTTTAATTAGATGGGGGATATCACATAACTCTTTTATGGGGAGATATTGCAAAACTATTTTTTCCAAAACATACATTCCGGTATTAGCTATAAAATCATACGCGGGTTTCTCTTCCAACGCGCTTAATTCTCCTCCTGAATTTATTTTCACAACACCATATGGAATAACCGTCTGCTGCATTGATCCTACGATGGTAAGGTCGTTCATATTCTCCTTATGAAAAGTATATATCTCATCATACCGCGCTTTAATAATCGTATCGCAATTTGAAAGAAAAAAAGTATCCGGAAAGTCTTTAGGAAGGAATTGCAGTCCTCCTACTGTGCCAAGCGGATCTTCGCCCTCGTCAATATATTTAATTCTATAATTAAAAGAATTATTATCAAAATATGATTTAATCATCTCCCTTTTATGATTTAAAATAAGATAGATATCCCCGGCAATGTATTGTAAAAAATTATCAATTATCACTTCCACCGCTGGTTTATCGCCTATTGGTATTAATGCCTTGGGGAGAATCTTTGTAAATGGGTCTAAACGGCTACCCTTTCCTCCGGCCATAATAATAACGGGCACGTTGAGCGCGGAATATTTTTTATTTATCTCTTCAATATTTTCTTCCGCAACGTCTTCCCAAAATATTACCTTCATAATTCGCTTATCCCCATCCACCACCGGAAGTGAGTGAACGCCCGTCTCAAGCATTCTTTTTCTAACATCTTTTTTTGAAATACCATCTTCAATATACACCGGCTCCTTGTTGTATATCTTATCAACTCTCTCGCGCAAATCACCATCCATAAGTATCCATCTTCTTATATCGCCGTCGGTAATAGTTCCGAGGAGTCGACAATCTTCATCAGCAACAAAAAGAATCTTTTTGGCTGTCTTGTCCATCTGCTTCATGGCCCCTTTAATCGTCGAGTCCTCACCCACAAATAAACTGTTCAAATCATCTATCATATAAATGCTATGAAACTTGCTGTCTTAATTTCCATTCTCCGTTTACTTTTTCCCATAGATGAGGCGGTCTGAAGGCATCAATAATTTTACAAAAACGCTCTTCCGTTATGCCAATATACTGTAGAAAATCTTTAAAGTATTTTTTAGGGAATTCCCCGTCAAATCGTCGTACGAGAGCAACTGCTTCTTCACGCGCTATGTGTTCATTTCTAATTTCTAACGCCGCGTCTTCAGTAGCTCTCCCTCTTCCAGTTTTAATAAACCACGTATAATAATGAAATCCATCCACTTTATCATCTAGGCTCTGATATTTTGTATATGTCCCCTCCGTACGACCGTCCGGGTTTACTTCAAAACCAGTATGTTCAACGGCGTAATAAAATGCTCGCTGTGGATCATAATTTAAGTAATACGGCAAGTACTGCACATTTAGCCGAGCTTCCCTTGCTAGATCGTGATCGACAGGCAGATAGGGGTTAAGGTCTTTAAACTCAATACCATATTTCGGGAGTTCCTGCAAGGGAACGCCGCCGAAAAAAATATCCTTTATGTCTTTTTTTGAATAGAGACTCTGATCCATTTCATTATTAGCAAAATCTATCTCTTTTCCAATCCCCTTCTCTGGATAATAATCACCATAAATAATAAGGGGTATCTTTTTTTCAATTGCAACTTTTGGGGCAAGATTGTATTGGCCTATCACAAACGGCTGAAAGGGATGGAGAAGATTCTCAAAGGCAAGCCGCGTTAATATTTGATGTACTCTGCCATTTGGGGTGAATAAAACGTTATCAAGCCCACTATGTATCCATGACTGGAAATTTTTCCATCCGATATCGGTATACATATGCGGTGCCCAGGTGACGGTTAAAGGATTCATTCCATATTTATATTTCAAAATATGCGACGTGTAACAGCTGTCCTTTCCGCCACTTCCCGGCACAACAATGTCGTAGTAACCATCTTTGCGCCGATAATGGTCCAGTAAGGCCTCTAGTTTGCGTTCCCGTTCTTCCCAATCTATATTTTTTTTCCTTTCAAAATAACGGCACGCCGAACACACTCCTTCTGCATCAAAAATAATCGTATCCTTTCTGGAGGATTTTCTGTCGGAATGCGGAACTGAACCAATAAACCGCTGATTTGATTCCACACATTTTTTACAATACCGCACCTCTAGTGGAAGACCTGAACTCGAGAATTTTGTTTCCTGATTTATTTCATTGCTCATATTCTCTTTGCCAAATTTCTATAAATCTCGAGGCCATATTGGCCGCTGCATTCCGGATGGAATTGAAAAGCCAAAATATTATCAAACTGAAAACTCGAACAAAACTTATTTGGCCCATACTGCGTTATTGAAGAGACAACGTCCTCCTTTTCGAGCTTAACATAATATGAGTGTACAAAATACATTGCCGCGCCATTAGATAACCCGTCCAGCAGCGTCCCCTTCCACTCAATATCCTTATCTGCCTGTATTTGGTTCCAGCCCACATGCGGCACTTTCACCCCGGGCGCTGTTTGCAATTTCATTACTGTACCTGGAACAATGTTCAACCCGGCATGTCGTCCGAATTCAAAGCTCTCCGTCATAAGAATCTGCATGCCCAGACAAATTCCCACAAGCGGCTTGTCTGATAAAGCGTACTCGCGCAACACATCCACAAGGCCTTTTTCTGTCAAATGTTCCATCGCAGTTCCGAATGCGCCAACACCAGTCAAAATGACCCCCGCTGACCGCAAAATATCATCCCGCGAAGCAGTAATAATAGCACGAATGCCAACTGCTTTACAGGCCTGCTGAACACTGAATAAATTCCCTAGTCCATAATCAATAATTGCAACAAATTTGGCATTCATACAGCCGCCACCGGTGTCATCTCGTGTTTAAGACACTGAACGCCGCGATTATTTAAATAATCTTTCAACTCTGGTAAGTCAATACCGTCCACTCGGGAATACCCTAAATTGCCACGAAGGAAATTCGTGTTTCCTTCACTAAATGATTTTTCTCTATATTTATATTTTTTCAGAAAACTATAATGCAGAAGGGATGCCATACTCACCGCGTCTACCCTTCCCTTAATAATAATGTCGCATACATGACTCGCGGACCCTGCTCCTCCACCAGCTATCACGGGTATGGAGACCGATTCAGTAACTTGTCGAGTCAATTCTATGTCAAATCCTTTTCCAGTGCCTTCATTATCAATTGAAGTAACGAGAATTTCCCCGGCACCCAACTCCGCTGCCCGCCGAGCCCATTCTATCGCGTCCACACCGGTTTTCTCTCTGCCGTTATCAGTATAACATTCGTATTTTCCGTCCGGCCGCCTCATCGCCTCTATAGAAACTACGATGGTAGAAGAACCAAACTCTTGAGACGCTTCCCGAATAAACTCTGGCCTTCTTAATGCAGCCGTATTAATCGCCACTTTATCTGCGCCCGCCCGTAGAATAGTACGTATATCGTCAATGTTTCGTAAACCGCCGCCGACTGTAAGGGGAATAAAAATTTCACTTGCGGTTTTTTCCACAATATGCAACAGGTTGTTTCGTCCATAAAGGCTAGCTACAATATCTATATATAATAATTCATCCGCGCCACTCTCGTAATAGTAACGGGCAAAATCTTCTGGCTTGCCAAGAACACGCAACCCTTCCAGGTGAATACCTTTTACCAGATTTGATCCTTTGATATCCAGGCGCGGGATAATCCGGATGTTAGCCATAGTTTTAGATTGGAAATACATTATACCGGAGAAGGTGATGTCCGCAAAATATCGTGGAACCGCTTTGGTATCAGTCCCTCAAGCTTAACCTCCGCCAGAACGGCAACGATTCGCTCACTCGACTTACCATCGCCATAGGAATTAACAAGATTCTGAAGTGAGGACTGAAAAGACTGGGAAATCGCCTTCTCAATGCCCGCCTTAATCCTTTCTGCGGAATATCCCACATCAATCACATTAGCGCTGCGCACACGGCCCTCTTCTCGTGTCCCGATATTCACAACCGGCAGTTTAAGTGAAGCTGCTTCAACAATACCGCTGGAAGAATTTCCAACCATTGCAGCTGCGTGTCCCATCATGCTAATATACCCTTTATGGCCAAAATTCTTTACGATATATGCGTTGCGATGGTTGCGGGCGTACGACTCAATTTTTTCAATAATGATCGCGCTCCCCGCATCTTCATTTGGGTAAGTAAACACGACATGATATTCTGAGAAATGCGCAAGCGCATTAAGTAGATTTATAATATATTTTTTAGTATATTCGTACTCCATGGTTACCGGATGAAAAGTCACCAGTAAGGTTGGCTTTGAAAGATTAACGCCGTAGGCTGTTGCAAGTTCACTTTTTGAAAAACGCGGCATATTCATTATGTCATCAAGTCCGGGAGCGCCCGAAACCGTAACACGCCACGGTTCTTCTCCCATTTGTTTAATACGATTCGCATATATCTCGCTGCTGGCAAAATGTAAATGGCTGAATTTAGTCAAGGAATGTCGAAAATAATCATCCAATGCGCCATAAGTGAGCTCCCCGCCATGAATATGGGCTATGGGAATTCGATAGGGAATCGCTGCTACGGCGGCGGCATGCATCTCATATCGATCTCCAAGCACAACGAGGATGTCCGGGGCATGGTTACGAAATACCTGCGCAAAATTTTGCGTCCCTACTCCCATGGAACGCGCGATATCAAAAGGCGTATCGCCTTTTGATATCATAGGAATTTTCGCCGCAATCGGAAAACCATCTTCCTCTATCGCCTTGATTGTATTCCCAAATTTCTCCACCAGATGAGCGCCACTGACATACAGCAAAAGTTCAAGATTGTTATGGGCTACTATCTTACGCAGGATCGGGAGATAAACGCCATAATCTGAACGCGCCACTGTCACAATACCAATTTTTCGTTTCATAGTGTTATCATTTCATCCTTAGTAAAATTTCGTGTGGCAATTTTACCAATTACCTTATCCCATGCCATCGGGCTTAATCCTGTCCCCGGTCGTTTTGTTGTAACATTCTCTTGAGTAAAAACTTCTCCCGCCTGTATATCGCGCTCAGCGATAATACTCTTGCGCGCGATAGCCATAATCTCACGTTCCACCACCGTAGGTCTTTTTACTCCATCGCCCAGCGCTTTTTCAATATTACGGATAGCGGCCACCATCGCTTTTAGTTCATGCGGTTCAAGTGATGCCTTATGGTCTGGGCCTGACATAGATCTATCCAATGTAAAGTGTTTCTCAATCACCCTTGCCCCCAATGCAACCGCCGCGACGGGCACCTCTATCCCAAGCGTATGATCGGAATACCCAACCTGAACGCCTAATACATCTCTCATCGTGCACATAGCGCGTAAATTTACATCTTCCATGGCCGTAGGATAATCGGTATGACAATGAAGAATAACAATGTCATCTTTTGGTGTTCCTGATTCTATTAAAATATTTAAAGCGGCCCTTACTTCATCCATTTCCGCCATCCCAGTTGACATGATCAATCGCTTTTTAAGCGCACCAAGTTTACGAAGGTAGGGAAGATTAGTAATTTCCCCGGATGGAATTTTAATGGTTTCTAAACCAAATTTACACAACAAGTCAATGCTCTCCAAGTCAAATGGCGCAGACATGAAAATAATATTCCGTTCTTTGCAATGAGCAATGAGCTCTTGATGGAACTCTATAGATAACTCTAACTTTTTTAGCATCTCGGCTTGCGATTCATTCGATCCTGTATTCGCAACCTGGTAATTCGCTTTTATCGCATTAGCAGTTACAACTTTATCGGTCTTGAATGTCTGAAATTTTACCACGTCAGCCCCTGAAGCCGTCGCGACATCAATAAGTTTTTTAGCAATGATAATATCGCCGTTATGATTTGGCCCTGCTTCTGCAATAATTAAAGTATGCATAAAATATTCTCCTTCAAAACCAAGATTGTATGTTGCCTTTTGGAAAAGGTTCTTTTAATTCTTGCGCGTTTACTCCGTCAATAAATACATCCTCCTTATAACTAATAGCTAAGCCCTTTCTTATAGCCGGCGCAGTGATCGTCTCCCCAAGATAGTAATTACGGAGCACCATCTCCGGTTCATTAAAGCCAAAGTGAGCACGGACCGATGTTGTTCCAGAAAAACGCGCATTAAATTCAAATGGCACTGGGCCATCCTTACCGATCATCAACTGAACATTGAGCGACCCCAAACTCGACAACATTGCTCCAATTTGCCGCATAAGCACATGGAGTTCAGGAAGCTCCACTACCTCAACAATCCATGAACTTCCGGAACGCAATACTCGCCGCGCAGTAAAAGGACCAAAAAGCTTACCATCCTTACACCGAAATATACTGCAAGTATATTCACTGCCAAGCTCCGCCTTAGGCATAGCAATACATTTTTGCAAAAGAGGATTTGATACAGTGGGAAACAATCGCGCTAACTCTCCTTCATTATGAAGGATGTGCAATCCACGTGAAGATGTTCCTGATCTGGGTTTTAGTATTACTGGATACCCCCACTCATTTGCTTTTACAATCGCATCTTCCGCGCTCTTAGGAAGATATGATGGGGCGCAGGGCAATCCATGTTCGCGTAAAAATTCTGCCGTAAGCCATTTATCATCAGCGATACGTACCGTTTCAAGCGGTGAAACCACAACCAGCGCGCCCGTTTCCTTTTCAATCTCTTGTTTATATTCGGCAAAAAACATCAAATCAAATTCAGAACCAACCATTACTACCTGAATATGTTTCTCTTTTAGCGCATTCATAATCTTCTCCAAAGATCCATCTTCTTCCACTTTTGGGACAATCACCGCCTCATCCGCGCGATATAATCCCGCATTCAAGGGGTGGATATCGGCGGCAACGATGATAACTGGCAACGAAGAAATCCGCAAAGATTTCATAATCCCTTGTCCCACAATGCTTCCTGCTCCCGTAACGAGGACTCTTATCTTTTCCATATAGCTTTTTTACCTTCTAAGATTCTTACAACATTGCCCACTTCTTCAAAGTTGTGCGCATCAGACCCAAGAGAAATCCTTGCCCCCATCTCGCGGCACCATTTTATAAATTTCCACGGATCTGGATGATAGTATGCATTAATCTCAAAGGCAACGCCGGTTTTTGCCGCCTTTTTAATCAGCTCCCTAATACTTGCTTCTGAAGGAATTACATCATAACGCTTATAACACATGCCAAATGGATGGGCAAGCACTTGCACGCAAGGGTTATCTAATGCCGCCATTGCTAACCGAAGCTCAATTTCTTCAGCTTCCTTTTTTGAAACCTCTTCAAAGGAACGCACCCCTCCCTTTCCGTCTGGAAATCGATGAACGCTTGCAAGAACAAGCTCGCATTGAGAAAAAACGCTTTTTACACAATCTAGGGTCCCGTCAAAATCCTTTATTCTCGTTTCTACTCCAACCAACGCTCGGCATTTTTCTTTAGGCAGCGCGTGAACTTCTTCGGCAAATTTATAAAACCAGCTTTCGCTCACTGCGCGCGCATGTTCGCTAAAAAGTACTTGGGTAAGTCCTCGCGCAATCGCTGCCTCATGTATCGTATTCACACTGTGCGCGCCATCTGTCCACTTTGTATGCATGTGATAATCTGTTCGCGGCACATTGTGCTTAGTAAAATCCTCTTGGAGTTTGGACAAAGAATCAAGGTTCATACCGGCAGATTTAGTATATTTTTGATCTTCCCTTTGAATCCTCTTTCAACATATTCATTCCTTATAGTATTGTAAAACGCTACCGGAATAATCAAAACAGTATTGTAATGAGACAAATCGATCTCGACTAAAGGACGCACAATCTGCCCGCAATATGTCTTCCCATGTTTGGTTTCATCGTTGTCAACGAGGGTAAAATCAAACGGTTTATGCATCCATGCCAACATATTATTCAAAGAATTGTTAGCTCCGTGGACAAGAATATTTCCTTGCTCCAATAGTCGGTCCACCTTCTGCAATACACGCTTGAGTTTGGCCTCATAATCGTCATATACAATAAAAGGGGCCGGTTTCATAGCATTACTACCATTCACTCGCGCTCTTACGTCCAAACTGTCATTCGTAGTTGAGCACTCTAACACCTCAAACCCGTTGTTCTGCAGCAAGTAAAAAGCTGAATGCTGGGTATAGTAATGAACATGCTCATGCAGGAACAATCCCGGATCACCATCCTCTAAGCGGGGCTGGGCGTTAGGAACAGTAAAAAATATTTCACCTTCCTCTTTTAAATTATTTCTGCAAAAACGAATAATACTGTTAATGTCTTCTGTGTGCTCAAAAACCGAATTCGAAAAAATAAGATCGTGTTTTTGTGGAAGCTTTAATTTTTCATCTGCAAATTCTTTCAAAAACAAAATGCCGTCTCTTTCTTCGGTTTTGCTGATTGAGGGTTCGATCCCCACTAATTTCTTTAGACCTTTGTCTTTCAAACACCGTAATAGGTATCCATCGGCACATCCAATTTCAACCACTGATGCATAATTTTTTACATCTATTTTGTCAAGAAAGATTTGGGCTCTTTTTAGCCCCCAATTTCCGACGCCGGTAGGAGTTGAGGCCTGCGCATGATTTGATAAATATATTTCGTTCAAAATCCTTCTTAGATTCTCATCGACGGACTGGTACACGTGCCCGCAAACTTGGCACTGATGAAGAATACATGCGTATGCTCTTCTCTCCTTCTTTTCTTCATCGCTTGCCCCGGTCCAAATACAACCATCTTTCTTGTTCAGTACTTCTATATATTTTTTACTACCACATAAATAACAGCTCATAATAAGTTCCTCATTCAGTGAGCGCTCTTATCGTCATACAAACGTACTGTATATCATCTTCGGAATTCAATGTAGAGCTGGGTAAACATAGTCCCCTTTCGTAAATAGAATAAGAATTCCGGCACTCTGTGCGCTTATATTTTTTGTAGGGCGGAAATTCAACAAGAGGTATAAAAATTCTTCTTGTTGGAATTCCTTTTGCTTTCAGCGTACTTTGGAGGGTTGGTATATTTATTTTCCTGTTAAAAATTATACACGATAACCAATAGGCGCTGTGTGCATTCTCATATTCTTCTTGAAAATGAATAGACGTGATATTTCTAAGTTTTTTGCGATATATGCTGTTGTATAGCCTTTTTTTATCTAAAAATTTGTTCAACTTCTCCATTTGCGCGAGCCCCAAAGCCGCTTCAATATTCGTCATCCTATAGTTAAACCCCATCTCGGAATGGTAACACCCCCTCGATTTAGATTCATCTTTTGCTTGATTTATTAAAAATTTTATATGTTGTAATCTTTTCGTGTTACGTCCTACTATTGCTCCTCCGCCGCCAGTAGTGATAATTTTATTTCCATTAAAACTAAAACACCCAAAATCGCCAAAAGTACCAGTATGTTGACTTTTATACCTTGCTCCTAAGCTTTCCGTAGCGTCTTCTATAACTTTAAGATCGTATTTTTTTGCGATAGCCATAATTTCTACCATATTACAAGGATTGCCATAAAGGTGCACTGGTATTATAGCT
The DNA here is from genome assembly GCA_001001705.1 of Parcubacteria group bacterium GW2011_GWA2_47_26. Taxonomy (GTDB): domain Bacteria; phylum Patescibacteriota; class Patescibacteriia; order GWA2-47-26; family GWA2-47-26; genus GWA2-47-26. The sequence continues at coordinate 76,258 of LCOG01000001.1, forward strand.
TTTGTTTTGTTGGTTATGACTTGCGCTATCTTTTTGGTATCAATATTCCAAGTCGCTAAATCTACATCCACAAATACAGGTTTGGCTCCGGCATAAATAATCGGATTCACTGTGGCTACAAATGTCAAGGCAGGAACAATCACTTCATCTCCTTTTCCTATACCTAACTCATATAAAGACATGTAAAGTGCTGCTGTTCCGCTTTGTATTGCAACAGCCCTTTTAACACCTAAATATGCAGAAAATTTATTTTCAAATTCTGTTATAAAAGGACCAACAGATGAGACATAGTTACTATCTATCGCCCTATTCAGATATTTTTTCTCCAATACTCCGACATTCGGAGCGTCTAGTTGTATTTTTTTAGACATTATAAATATTTGATTTATAAAATTTTAAATTGTCCTTATGCTTAAACCACTCTATGGTTTCCTCAATACCCTCATCAAAAGAATATTCTTGTTTCCAATCAGTTAATCCAATAATTTTTTTATTACTCCCCAAAAGCCGCATTACTTCTGATTTTTCTGGCCTGACTCTTTGTTGATCTAATAATACCTTCGCCGTTGGGTTTATTTTTTTGATAATTCTATTTGCCAGCTCTTCCATTCTAATCTCCTGACCGCTTGCTATATTTATTTCTTCTCCCACAGTCTTATCTGAGTTAGCTATAGCCATAAAACCGCCACACACATCTTTTACGTAATTGAAATCCCTCGTTGGCTCTAATGACCCCAGCTTTATCTCTTCTTGACCATTTAACAATTGAGTTATAATTGTTGGTATTACTGCTCTTGCTGATTGCCTTGGGCCATAGGTGTTAAAAGGTCGCGCGATAATCACTGGCGTGCCAAAGGAGCGATAAAATGACTCCGCGATACGATCCGCGCCTATTTTAGAGGCAGAATATGGCGATTGACCTTGAAAAGGATGTTTTTCATCTATGGGTATATACTGCGCGGTGCCGTATACTTCCGAAGTAGAAGCAACGATGACCCGTTGCGCTCCGTACTCCCGAACCGCTTGCAAAACATTAAGCATACCTTTAATGTTCGTGTCCACATATGTATCCGGACTACGGTAGGAAAAAGGAATCGCAATCAGTGCGGCAAGATGAAACACTACATCTATATCTTTGACAGCGCTCCGCACCCCATATGAATCCCGTACATCGCCCGCAATCACTTCAACCTGTTGGAGGACTTCCTTTGGAAGCGTATCAAGCCAGCCCCAGGAGTTGAACGAATTATAAAATACAAAAGCTCGTACCCGGCAATTATTTTTCAATAATCGCTCTACAAGATGGCTACCTATAAAACCATCCGCGCCTGTAACAAGAACTTTTTTTGCCTGTAGATCCATAGCGGTCTCATTCTTTATGGGCGCAAATAATGAATTCCTGAATCTCGCTGTGAAGATACTTATGCGCGCTATATCCTACATCATCGATATTAAAGTAAGGCCTAATTAATTCAGCAAAGGTTCGCGCATCAGGCGGGCAGTATGAGCGGTGTGCTACTGTATCCCCCGGCTCGCGGGTTTCATATACATTGTCTCCGATCGACTTGGCGTATCGAGCAAAATCACTCTGGGGGCCGTTAATATCAACAATAATTTTAGCACCGGGTTTCATTACACGTAAAAATTCTTTCAACAAATACTCGGCTCGTTCTTTCGAGCCCAGAAGAGATAATACACTCAAACAATTCACATAATCAAATTGTGCATCTGGGTAAGGAAGTACAGTGGCCCCGACAGGAAGATGGGTTAATGTGACATGTGATTGTAATTCTGGTCGCCTCTGCAATTTTCGCTCCACCAGTTGTTTTGCACCTAGCGATGCATCGATAGCCTTAATGGTATAGCCGCATTCGAGTAAATGAATCAGATTTTCTCCGCATCCAAATGCATATTCCAAAAGTAACCCCGGCTGGCTTTTAAAAAACCATTTTTCGAGTCGGACAAGATCAAGATTGGGATATTTTTTATCCGAACCGGCAGCATAATTCGCATCCCATTTTTTTACTGTATCCGGATCAACGAGTATCATAGACTCCTTCATAATCAATATAACATTAATACCCTAATTTCTTATTAACTACATTGATGAGCGGAAATCCTTTGACAAACCGTTCGATGTTCTGGCGAATGAGCTCCGCGGAACGTTCTCGATTATTATCTGACGGTCCGGCAATATGAGGAGTAATGACGACATTCTCCATATTAAGGAGAGGATGATCAACTGGCAACGGTTCGGGATCAGTTACATCCAACCCGGCGGATTTAATCCGCCCTTGCTTGAGCGCTTCTGTCAAAGCTTCCGTATCCACAATCGCTCCTCGACACACATTCACAAAATACGCCGATGGTTTCATTAAGGCAAACTCTTTTGCGCCAAACATTTTTTTAGTACGACTCGTTACCGGAACGGAAAGGATCACTACATCAGCCAAAGAAAGTACTTCGGATAAACATTCCGGTACATACCATCTATCAATCGATCGAATCATTGGTATACATTCCTGATCCACTCCATATACCGTCATACCAAACGCGTGTAATCGCTCGGCGATCAACATTCCAATCCCTCCCGCCCCCACCACAATCGCAAGCTTATTTCGCAGTTCAACCGGTCGCGGCATCATCTTATCCGATGGACGCGCTATTGTAGTACCTATCGTTCCCCGTAATACGAAATGGATATTCCGAGTGAGTGTAAGAAGTAACGCCAGGGCATGGTCGGCTACCTCGGGACCTTGAATCACCCGTCCATTAGTGAGAACTACATCACTTTCGATAAGCTCTGGAATAAGAAACTCCTCACATCCGGCTCCAGGGACATGAATCCAGCGCAGGCTATTTCCGGCAAGTTCCAATAATTCTTTTGAGAAGAATGGGCGTGGACACCCAATAAGTGCCTGCGTATGAGGCATGGCATTACGCATAGCCTCAAGGGTATCATCAACAATAATACACTCAACTTCGGGTAGGGCCTGAGTTATTTCTTCAATTTTCTCTCTGGGTAGTCCAGTAGATGCAGTAAGAAGTATGCGCATACGAATCGACAGCGGGTTTCATCATATCATGGATACATAAATTGTTCAACAAACTCCATATTAGGCATTGCTGGCGTAGCGGCGAGGGCCGAAAGTAGATCTTCCTCGCCAAAAATAAGGCGGTTGTGTTCATCAAAATTCATATACACTATCCGACAACGTTTTTCTAACCGCTCTCGAACATCAATATCCAAACGTGCCTGATCATCTCGCACTAAAAATCCAATCACTGGCTTATTGGTGCATAAAGCAATGGCAAAGGCGGTGGTTCTAATGTTACCAAATATACACGCACCCGAATCCGTGAGAGCTTGCTCAAAATCACCCGTAGCAATTGTAGCGACCGTATCGAAAATTCCTTTTATCTCTCTCATCCGGTCAGGATGCGGCTTATATACCACCTGATATCCAACCTTACGGAGAACATCAATAAGCCGCAGTTCTAAATCAAGCTGCATTAACGAAAACCGAGCATTTCCAAGATTTTTTCTCCATGGATTATGACAATCGCCAACAACCAGTATTTTTTTAATGCGGGTTGGGAGCGATTCTTTAGAAAATTTTTGGCGCATCTTCAGATACATATCACTTCCACCGGAGATAATCTTGAGTGGACGCTCTGGAAACAGCCGGTGGCGGACATACATTCTTTCAAATAATTTAGCGCTGCCCCGGGTATATGCCACAAATTCGTCAGAAATAGCAAATTCGGAAAATGTATAGGTAGGGCTATCGAACATTGCCATAGCGCCTCCGTGTGTCAAGCTGGTTACTTTTCCACCGGCGTCTCGTACTGCAATTGCCATGGCGCTCAACAGTGGATCCCGAATATGTTGGGTTATCAAATGGAGTTGCTTCCTTGATTTAACATAACGACGTACCGAGGTTAGCAGTATCGCGGCATCTTCAAGGTGCGATTTGGTAAAGTAAAGAAGATAGTGGAGATGCTTAGGCGTGAGGATAATTTGATGACGTGCGGCGACCGCTTGAACTTCTTCTATAATAGATTGGGAAAGTGTTGACAAAATATCTTTAAACTCTGATGATATATCGCGTCTGCGCATCCAATCTTCTTTGCAATAGGCAATCGACACTGCATAGGGAAGCGAGCGTATATAAGTCTTTATAAACTCATTGGGGGCTCCGTACGTAATTCCCTTTTTTCGGCCGAAAAAAAGAGACAAGAATTTTTCTGGTCGCCAATTGTGTTGCAGATTTCGAAGCAACCTCCGCAGCTGAATCTTCATCATTTTCATTCTGCCCGTGGATGCGTATGTAGTATTGATCAATCGCTTGTCAAGCGTATCGCGAATGATGTCGCAATACCACAGTGATTTTTCAGTATAAAGTGGGGCACTGTTTCTTCGAGAAATTTCAAGAATAACTTTCTGCGCATGTAAAAAATGATAATACTCAACTAAGAGTATACTGGCTTTAATAAGCAATGTATCACGATTTGTTTTTGATTCCATGGCAATACGCCTAGCCATGCACGCTTCAAGGTCGGCACACAATGCAAAAAAATCATTATCCGAAACCGGCCAAAAGAATTCCTTTTGCCAACGGGCAACTCCGTATTTCTTGACGGCATTGATATCAACAGGAAAAAAAATATCATTCATGTTAAATCGGGGTTCAATTTACCAAATAGTAATTCGTCAATATACGAATCTCGAAATCGAACATGCTGCTTTTTCCTTCCCTCTTCAAAAAATCCTAGCTTGAGAAAGGCTTTTATTGAACCGATGTTATTTTCGTAGGCACCGGCCGTCACCTTATGAAGATGCAGCGTACCAAACGCGTATTCCACAAGAAGTCGGATCGCTTGAGTGGCAAATCCTCTCCCCCAAGAATTTTGATCTCCAATCATAATGCCGATACTTCCCACGCTATGATGAGGATCAATCGGCCCCAACTTGATATTGCCAATATGCTCATTGGTGTCTTTTTTCACAATCGCGAACAAATACACCGCGGGGTCTTTTATAACTTTCTCAATATAAGCCCGAACACTCTCTTTCGTATGTACTATAAATCTACTCTCAAGAAATTGATTCACCTCCGGAATATTAAGCCAATGCACATATGTATCCGTAGCGTCGGCCGGCTGAATCGGACTAAGATAGATGGTCTCGCCCTCGAGGCGTAATTGACTATTATCGTGCATAAGGCAAAAGCGCATCGTATACTTGCTTGAATAGAAAATTCTTTTCCTTATCACTTAGTGATATATCTGTATGAGAAGGGGTAAGTATTTTTTTTCTCAACAACTCGCGCTCATACTCTGTTTCCCAAGTATCGTAGTTATTTCTCCATCCTACCGCTCGCGCATCATCTTCTTTTAAAAACGACATCACCGCTTCAGTCGGTAGTCCCCCTTGATATTCCTTGGTTTCATATCCAAATAGGCGCATTTCCGGATCGCATACAAACTCAATGAATTCCACTGTTCCTTTTGGAAGATATTCTTTCCAAGCTTCAATGCTTTCGGTATACACTCCTTTTTCGGGAACTTTAAAATTACTGTGTACTTTCCATTCCGTACCTTTCAAGGGACGAAATTTATCCGTATCAAGCATGGCCTCATCATAGTCCACCCCAAGAAATACGCATAATTCCTTAATTATTCTTGCCGGATCGGATGCTAAATCTTCATATCGTAACAAATATATCCGGCCGTGGAGAGCTGGGTCCTGCGTAAGCATGTGCGCGAATGCCGCATGCTTTCTCCAGTGACGAGCGAATGAATACATAAGCGGAACCTTTCCCGCTTTTGAGGGATCCCTTTCTCTTAACTTAAGAGATGAGGCCATGGCCGCACGCGGATCACGTATTACGATAATACATTTTGAATTCGGAAATGCTCGAGCCAAAATCGGTAAAAATTCTATTACCCAATTATCATTGAACCCCACCCATGCAGCGCTCTCGGCTCCGTATGCTTTTTCCAAAATATGGAGACCGCTGGCAAATAACTGCTCGTAGGTAGCTCCTTGAAGTTCTTTCAAAAATGGAGTTACCTCTTGTGCCGCCAAACTCATTCTTGCGGACAACTCCGGAACGAGGCGCTCCAATTCTCCGGAGGGAAGTGAAAACCTCAAATCACTGCATTGTATTGCCTTCATCATTGCGATCTTGTCATCCGAAAAGTAATAATCGTTTAATGGCTGCGCCACGCTAAAACCGGGGTCAATTTTATTTTGAAGGACTGCTGTACGAAAAGAACGAAACAACGGCAAAAAAGGATCACTCGCCATTTTCACTTCTACATTGATACTCAACATGCGAGCAAAAAAAGTGGTTCCACCTCTTGAAGTTCCCACTGAAAAAAGCGGATTACTCATAGATGACTTTTAATAAATACGTACAGCGATGTTACCGCATCGTTTTGATTTTGTACAGCGGTATCAATTAAGAGATCGGGCGACGTTGGTGGCTCATAAGGATTGGTCGGGCTATACCCAATCATTGAATCAATCTCTCCGGCAACCGCTTTGGCGTACAATCCTTTTGTATCTCGTTCCATACACTTCTCAAGTGGACATCTTACATAGACTTCGGCGAAATCAGATCCAATAATGTGTTTAACCGCCTCTCGATCTTCTCGATACGGCGAGATGACCGGAACTAAAACAATCTCAACTTCTTCTTTTTTTTCTTTCGCAAGTCGAGCAATCCCCAGATTATTTTCTCGAATATCTTCACGAGAAAATCCTAATTTCCGGTGAACCGTTTCTCTCACGGCATCACCATCAAGTACGATCACGCGTTTACCGTCTGCTTCAAGACAGTTTTTCACTGCATGGGCGAGAGTGGTTTTTCCCGATCCGGAAAGACCCGTAAGCCATACTACTAAGCCATGACGATTTTTTTTAGCATGTTCAGATTTTATGATTCGTATGTAGAGAATAATACAAATAAACAAAAGTACAAGAGCTAACGCATATTTAATTTGCAGCGGCGGTTGCTGAATTCTTGTAGCGTATGCCAAAGCAATAATGTTGGCAAAAAAAGACAATAACAATAACAGAAAACTCAGTCCTTTGACTGTTTTAGTCTTAATAGTCTTAACAATCTGGGGGATGAAGCAAACGGTAAATAAGAATGTTGCCATCCAACCGAGAATTTCAGTGAGGGACATATTATTCTTTTACAAATACCTCCTCTCCTTGCTCAATCGCCTTTTTGATCATCTGCGCGATTTCCGGGCGAATGAACCACTCCGGCGGCAGCTCCCCGCTCTCAAATAATTTGCGTGCCTGCGTTCCGCTAATCTGAAGTCGATCTTCCGGCGGATGCGCCATCGCTTCCCATTCATGCATATGAGATCCGAGATTCTCTGAGTAAAAAATTTGACCAAAACGAATTGGCGTGATTCCAAGATCAGGGAACCGGTCAAAGATTTCGTGCGACGCGGTCGGAGCATAAAAATCCCCGACACCGGTATGATCACGTCCGACTATAAAATGACTACAGCCAAAATTCTTCCGACAAATAGCCGTAAATAATGCCTCACGCGGGCCGGCATAGCGCGAGAAGGTTGCGAGCGTACCAAAAATCACTTTATTTTTTGGATAAAAATGCTGCATCATCAGTTCGTAACCGCGTATGATATAGGACGCTTGAAAATCCCCGGCCTTCTTTTTCCCAATAACCGGATGCACAAACAATCCGTCGCAAAAATTATCCTCCAAGGCTTTGAGCTGAATATATTCATGCGAGCGATGGATCACATTGCGCGTATGGAACCCCACGACTTTGCGCCAGCCGCGCTCCGCAAACAATCGTCGCGTCTGTGCTGGCGTGAGTTCATAGGCTTTCGTGGACGTCTCTCGCCGAGAGAGTAAATCAATCGTACCGCCCAGAAGAACCGGTTTCATGTTCTTTACTCGTCGAACCCCGGGATGATCATTGCTAAGCGTGCCGTAGAGTTTTTCCGCAAAAAACTCTTTGTCGATCGTGAAGATATCCTCTAGGCGCAAAAAAGCCATCGGCAGATCCTGACGATCGGCGTATAGCCCGATCGTCTGCCCAATTTTAAGATTTTTCGCCTGCTCTTGATTGACATCAAGTATCACTGGAATCGGCCAAATAACGCCGCTTGGCAGACGCATAGTATTAAGCACACTCTCAACCTCGCCTCGGGTCATAAATCCTTGCAATGGACTAAACGTCCCGATGCCGATCTGTTCTACATCCATTTGCGCTAATTCATCCAATTGAATTCTTGACAGAGCTGAAAAATCGGTGTTGGGAATAGTTTTCAGCATGCGATCGACAAGGACTCCACCATGTGGTGGCACCAAAAGCGTGCCATATGAAGATATTGTCAGGTACTCGTTCATCTTCAGATGGGCAACCAAATCTTGATCTCTCGTATTGAGAATTGGTTCCGGAACCGCATTGCCCACATGCGAAATAATTTTCTGTAGTGTCTGGACACAGTCAAATGGATATTTTCCGATTGCCGTTTCAGCAGCCAGGGCAAGTCCGCCTGCTCCGTCCAGGATGCAGCTGACAATATCATGCACCTCGGCCCGTGTTGGTTTTGGTTTATCTACCATTGTCTCGAGCAAGTTTGTCGCCACAAACACCTCTTTCCCGTGTTCTCTGGCCGCACTGATAATAATTTTTTGCAACAAAGGCACTTTTTCAATCGGTACTTCTTTACTCAAATCTCCTCGATCAATCAACAGATAATCTGACGCCTTGATGATCTCATCCAAGTTGTGGAGAGCGTCGACACATTCAATTTTTGAAATAATCTTCATCCGTCCTTGCGTTGCACGCCGCACCTCTTCCACGAATGCGCGCGAACGCATAAACGATGCTGCAATCGTACTCACGCCTTTTTGTAAACCGATCTCAATGCCGCGATAATCTTTTTCTGTAAGGCAAGGCAAATTCCACCTACGGTGCGACGATGGATCAACTATAACACCTTTATTACTTCCGAGCGCACCGGCAGAGATGGCCGTTGCCAACACACATCCACTATCACGCTTAGAAACATCAGTCACTTGCAATACGAGTGTTCCAAAATCCAGATGTAAAATATCTCCCAACTCGAGCTGAAAAACGATCGGGAAGGGACGAAGTGCCAGGGCATCGCCGCCACTGGTCACTTCATCGGCGCATAATCGTACCGTGCCCCCCTCTTCAATCTCAATCTTTTCACCCTGCACATTTCCACTGCGAATCTGTGACCCTTCTGTATCCAACACAAATGGAATCCCCACGTCTTTAGCAAGATCGATAAAATTCTCAAGATCTTCAAGACTCGAGTGAGACATGTTCACCCGCACAAATGATACGCCTTGATCTTTGAGTTTTTGCAGTGCCTCGCGGCTGCGTGTTGCGGGACCGAGAGTGACAATAATTGCAGGTTTGCGTTCCATACTACCATTTAATGATGCACTATGGTTCGGAGTCGCTGATCCATATTCCAGGGCCGAGCGTCTTTTTTGCGCACCAAACCATTTTTTTCCATTGATTGAAAATAGGGATAGATCTCATCGAATCGGCAGTTGAGTGCGCGGGCGATCTGAAGCACTGATGTGCTTCCATCTAATAAATGATAGACGATATTGAAATTCCGCACGTGTGATTCACGTTCATAAATCGCGTCTGCAAATAAATCATACCGACTCATCCAAAATGGTACAGAATGTACAGATTCAAAAACCGCATCTTGCTCAAGCACATTCACCATATGCATTACAATCTCATGCGCCCGAGTCATATCTTGTTCTTGAATGCGATCAGGTGTGTCATTGCTTGTGTGATATTGTATAAACGGATATTTCATGAGCGCGAGCGATGAAATCCCCACTTGTACCGCATCAAAAATATATTCGTCATTCCCGGTCAAACTCCAAAATGGGCTGGTGCCAATGTCATTGAATACACGAGCGCATTCTGCTGCAACGGTATCCAAATAGCTCTCGCCTGTGCGCGTGGCTTTTAAGTACCACTTCTCCCCGTACCCCACTGAGTCTGAAAACAATGATCCAAAGACGTGCTTGATCTTTTCCGGATCAGAGGCAATGTAAACCGCAGAACCGATAGTTTCCGGAACAATGAGCAGTCGATAGGTATAGCGCCGCTTGGACTCTCGTGAGAGGGCCTGCATAATCTTCATAAACATGGCCAATCCGGAAAACGAATCGTTTGCCTGTCCCGGATGACAATAATCAGCCACAAAAAGAAACGTGTCCGGCTCCTCACCTTTCAAAACAATATCCCCTACAATCATCTCGCCATCTTCTGTTTCCGCGTCAATACAGATCTCAAACGGCCCGTCCGAAAGAGCATCCACAATCTGTTGTGGCAATGAAATTCCCCAATCCTTAAGACGCAATGTGGCATTCATTGCGTAGCGCCAATTATATTGAAACGCGTCAGGCTGTTTGGGCTGAGTTATGGTATGCGCAAGCAATTCCTCTCTAGAAACAGTCCGACGTACTGATTTAGAATATGGAGCGACAAAAAGCGGATGGTCAACATATGAGGCAATGACAGTGCCGGTGGTGTCTTTGAGCCAGGCTTCTTTAATATCCCAACGGGGCGGCACTACCCATGTTCCATGTTCTTCCCCACTGCGATAACGATGGCGAGTAACCGGTAGTCCGGTTACTTTTTCTACGTCATCAATAATTGAAGGAATGTCTCGGCTGACAATCGTCCGATTTTTCAGATAATGAACTTTAATAAAATTTTTTAGATCGGCAAAGGTCAATTGTTGCGCAATGTTATTTTTCATATCCAACGAATTTGTTTTCGAAATACCCACCCATCATAGGCATTATTCTTGTTCTTTGACGTGATTAAAATAAAATCCCGGCCATCTTTTTTGGTTTCGGTTAATTCAACCTCTTCATTAAATTGTTCCAAAATAGCTGATGACGGATTTTTGATCGCACCAGCGACAAGAAATTGCTTTTGGTGTGTTGCGACAGGTGCATGTTTTACTAAAATGGTGAATCCTTTATCCTGTAATTCTTTCAGGATCGGAGAGCGAAATGTCCGCATGTTTTGAATGGGAAAAGACAGAAACACATCTTTTCCTAAGGTATCTCCCATTCCTTGAAACGCTTCGTACTCACTTCCATTAATACTCATGTTAACAAACGAAACATTATCTATGTGTTCGTCGCGGATAATATTATCAAGCGTGTCTGCTTGGACTGGAAAAGTAACAGATTTTAATCCTTGTCTCTCCATATCTTTGGGACTAACCGTATCGGTCAAACGATTCCAACTGGAAAAATCCTCTCGAACGGTAAATTGCATATCTGCCCGCTCCTTCCAAACCGCTTTCTGAATCACATGGACATTGTTGATGCCTTGCACAATACAATAAGCCTTGAGCACGGTCACGTTGCTTGGATCCGGTTCAATCACAAACACCTTTCCTGTGGGCCCTACCAAAGCAGATAACATCAAGGCGTGGGATACACCCGCACCGATCAAACTTTTTGCCGTACTCACCTGAATTACGGTCCGGCCTTCTTTGACAAATTGCCAAGGGAACATCTGCGCATATACGTGCCTTAATGCGCCATAATGATAACGAAAATTTCTCACCTTAAACCGCGGCAGTACATGGTATAACCAATTTTCACGGATACACGTGTTATAAAATTTGACATGAGCAGTGTTCTTTCTCGAAAAGAGAATCATATACTTTGTAATTCGTCAATTACATACTGATGGATCCCTCCATTCGATACCACAAAACCATTTAAATTTTTCGGCACTTCTTTATTGTACTGGAGCATGTTCCCATCCCTATCAGTCATCCTCCCACCTGCTTCCCATATAATACATTCTGCCGCACAGGTATCCCATTCACCTGTTTTATCACTACTATTGATGTATAGTTCGGCCTGACCAGCAGCGATCCATCCGATCTTTACTCCGGCACTGCCGCAAGGCGATATCTTAGTAATACTAAGTTGTTTTGCCACTTCAATCTCAGCGGGAAGCAAATGATGTCGACTTACCAGCAGCCTGACACTTTGAAATTTCGTCTCATCCGAAACTTTCAAACGCATCGGGAGCCCATCGCCTTGTTCCCGATATGCGCCTGTACCACGTTTGGCATAATATAAAATATCAGAAGCCGGCTGATACACGGTGCCCAGAATTGGTCTGCCATCCTCTACCAATCCAATCATGATACTAAACTCACTCGTATTTTGCAGGAAATCCTTGGTTCCGTCAAGTGGATCAATAATCCAGACTCTGCGACTTTGCAGTCGAGCCATGTCATCTGTTTTTTCTTCGGAAAGCACGGGATATCCGAATTGCGCTAACCCGCCAATAATAATCTCTTGAGAAGCAAGATCAGCTCGAGTTACCGGTGAGTCATTTTGCTCTTTATACTGCACTTCTCCCGCGTGCCCATAATATTTGAGCACCGCTTGCCCGGCTCTTTTAATTAATGGTTTGAGTATGTCCAGTTCTTCGCACTTGACGATCATACAAGAATCCTATCCGATCGGCCGTTTAAGTTGTGCTGAGGTAGAGGCGAGTACATAGAACGGCCAGAGCAGCTTTCGATTTTCAGGCGCAAGGACCAATGCCCGCGCACCTGATTTAAACGGCAATTCCTCAAAAAGGGACGTGGTCCGTAATAATTCCTTAACATTAAGTACACGCTGCGCTTTTTCACTGCGCCAAAGACGCGCGCCAAATCCATATTTCGAACGATATGCAATTTCTTTTCCTATATACCGCTCTACAATTTTTCGGAGCAGATACTTGGTAGTATCTCCTTGTTTACCAAATCGAAGATGCGCAGGCATGGCAATCATAAATTCGACCATTTCCGGCGCTTGATGCGGAAGCCTGCATTCGACAGACGCATGAAGAAATCCCTTATCGGTGCGGAGATTAAACATGTCGGGAAGCGTCTTTGTTGCGTAGGACAAGGCTCTTAATTGCGTATAATCAAGCGCCCCGAAAAGATCTTGGTACGCCGGATCAAGTGTGCCATAATGAGCATCGTTTCGCTCAACATATTGGGCAGGTATGAGGCTCGAGAGAAGATCAGGACCGATCGCACAGTGAATTGGACTAAATTGAAATGGCTGGCGCGACAATCCTCGAGGAATGAGTAAATCTCCCCGTCCCATTATTTGCATCATCCGCGCCCCTCCGCGTACACTTGAGAGAAACTTCAAAAATCTATATCGCGCCGGATGTGCAACAGCCATTCGATCGAATGCCCATGCTTTTTGATCACTCGGATATCCCCCAAGAAGTTCATCCGGTCCATCCGAGATCAAGATCACTTTTCTATCCATTTGACGCACTTTGCGAGCAAGCATTTCAAACGAAGCCACCCCCGGATCAAGAATTCCATCAAAGCCGTTGCGTCCGATGTATTCAAGCACGGGGATACACTCATCATTGTCCATTTTGAACATGTGATGCTCCGTTCCAAGGGTACGAGCGGTGAATTGGCTTGCCTCGTCTTCGCTCAGTTCTCCGGCTCTTGCCGGTGCCCGCTCGTCACTCTGTCCAAAAAGCGTCTGAATGGATTTTTCTCCGAATTCCGAGGCGAAAAGGCACACCAATGCGCTGTCTATGCCTCCACTTAATGTTGCGATAAATGGCACATCCAGAGGAATTCTCCTCTTGGACACTTTCAAAAATAATGCCTTATAGAGGTCAACCACCTCTTCAAACGAAGGATTTTTTCCAAAAAACTCAAACCATTTCTCCGGGTGGAGTTTTTTATATCGATGCATTTCAGGTGTTTCTTTTTCCCGGACCACCATCACATGCCCGGGAAGCAGACGCTCAATTCCTTTGAGGAGCGTTTTTCCGGGAGGCGCGGTATAAAATCTCAGGGAACAAGAAAGCGCGTCAAAATCTATCTCAAACCGCTCGTCGGCGTCCGCAATGAGCGGGGCTATTTCAGAGGCAAAAATAACTTCTCCTTTTTTATGGTCTATTCTATAGAAGAGATGCCGTTCACCCATCAAATCGCGCGAAAGAAGAAGTCGGCGACGCGAAACGTCATAGTAAGCAAATGCCCACATACCGTCCAGCTCATCGAGAAATTGCTCTCCCTGACGATACAATCCTTCAAGAAGTACCTCTGTATCCATCCGCGTTCTGAAGTGCACGCCTTTTTGCGTAAGATGATCCCGGACCTCAAGGTAATTATAAATCTCGCCATTAAAACTTAATACCGCTTTCCCATCTTGAGTTTCGAGCGGCTGCTTGGTCGTATTGGTAGGATCTACAATGGCAAGGCGTGTATATCCCAACGCGCACACACCATCGGGGGAGACATAGATATCCTGACTATCCGGACCTCTATGCGTGAGTATATTAGTCATTTTGAAAATGCGCTCCTGCGCATTTTCAATCGAACTCCCATTGAAATTAAAAATTCCCGCAATACCACACATACTTATAAAACAACAAGGCGTATTACTTCAAAGGCTTCCGCGCAGCGCATCCCTGCGAGTGAGCCCCAACGAGTGGCAATCGCCAGCAGTGCTTCTTGCGAACGCGGATGCGGGAATGGGCGTATCTCGGTAGTATAACACTTGAGTGCTTCAATTTTTTTCTCCAACGTTTCAGTAACATTGACAAACATATTCGGCTGGAACACATTTGGATAATTCCACTCCGTGGAAGAAGGATTGTCCCAAGAGTATATCTCACGCACGCTCTCCCCTTCCACAGGCCGACAAGCCGTAAGCACCGCTTGATAGGTTGCGCGGTGATCTATATTTAAATCCGCGCGGCTATGAGTAAACACCACAGTAGGCTTCACTTCTTCTTTTACTTTTTCCACCGCCCTTACTATTTCAAGAAGCGATACCGTATCAAACTGATTATCGGGAAATTGGAAGGTAACAGTGCGCGCGATACCGAGGATACGCGCGGCGTTTTCGGTAAATACTTTTACCCCTGAAACATCTTCCTGACTATGCCCCGCTTCCCGATCAGTATACCGAGAAAGAGGCCCTTCACCTAAAAGGCAACAAGTTACTTCCGCTCCTTCCTGTACCAATTTCGCGATAGTAGCCCCGCAACCCAATACTTCATCATCGGGATGAGCGGCAACTACTAGGATTTTTTTTCCTTGCATACGGTTATGATATTATCTGCAATTGTGAGCGCAATTCGGCGTTGACATTCATCCGTAAGATTAGCAATATGGGGAGTATACAATACATTGGGCAAATTGAAAAGACTGGACTGATAGGGCTGCTCCTCGGGAGGTAAAAAATAATTAGGCTCGGGATCGGTCACATCGCAATAATACCGCGCGTCAGGATGAGACTTTAAAAACGCGACCAAAGCCTGTTCGTCAATAAGGCCCCCTCGGGCAATATTGATCAACACACAATTTTCTTTTATATTTTCAAGAAATACTTGATTCACCATTTTTTTATTGCTCTTTAACGGTACGGCCAGAATGACAATATCGCAACGGTCAAGAAGAGTATTTTGATCAGCGACAAAATGAAATCCATCCGCAATGACATCGCCTTCCGTGTGCCTATCACGGATGTACAATTCTTTTACAAACGGGCGTAAGCGGTCGGCGATTGCCTTCCCTACTTTTCCAAATCCTATAACTCCCGCGGTATATCCGGAGATCTCTTTTCCATAATAAAGGTTTCGCCGAAAATCTCTGTTTTGTACCCGTGTATATATTTCAAAGGAATTTTTAAAGATGTTCAAGATTTGCGTAACGGCAAACTCGGCCGTGGATATGGCGTTCATACCCGGAACGCTCAGCACTTCGATTCCCTTTGAAGCACAAAGAGCTTGATCAATATTGTCAATTCCGGTACCTAGTTTGGCAACAATTTTCACGGAGGGGTATTGCGTGAGTGTTTCATTGTTGATTTGGAATACACTCCTGACAACGATTATCTGGACATCGTTCACTTGAAATGTATCCCCGGGCGTTACCGTAGAAAATCCCGCGCGCTGCAAAAGACCTATTCCCTCCTCATGCATACCCTCCGTAATCAATACCGTTACCATATGAATCAGTCTCTTATCATGGTATAAAACGCGTGCGCCGAGTGTCCGATAAAATCATTCTTCTCTATTTGTATATGCTCATTGTCAAGAAAGGATTTCGCAAGCACATAGTATAAATTGATACCAAATGGCAAATACGATATGGTGCTCCCGCTTGGGCGTGGATTCACCTCAAGAAGCTCCATGCTGCCCTTTTTATCAACCATGACGTCATAATCAACAAGATACTCGGTAGGCATTGCGTCATAGATTTTTCGTGCAAATGCTCCAATTGCTTCGTCAGGGTCGAACATATTCCCGGAAAATAATTTCGTCACATTGGTACATAAACGTTTCCGCACACCAAGAAACACATTTCCGTCTTTATAACGCAGCGCATCCACATCGTAGACTATTCCTTCCATATACCGCATGAGAATATACTCCGTCTTTCCATCAATGCTCTTTTTTGCGCTCTGTTGGTTTTTGAGCGGTAGATTATCCTCATTTCTAACTATCTTCTCGGAAATGAGCGTAATGCCTCTCCCCCCTCTTCCAAAATTCGGTTTCATAATAATCGGATATTCCGGGTATCCCAATCTTGTAAGCGCTTCGACCAGCTCTTCTTCGGTCCGTACACGTTCATGGACCGGAACAGAAAATCCTTTGCCGCGCAGGTATTCGTATTGTGCAGTTTTTGATTGGAATACAGGGATAAATTCTTTTCCCTGCACCGCAACCAGTATGCCCTCTTGTTCAAACCGCTCTCGCGTTGCCATAAGCGCAAGCGCGTCTTCATCGCCGCCGGGAATAATCATCTCAATCTTATGTGTTCGCGCATACGTTAAAAGCTCGTCGCAAAATGCCGGGTGGTCGCCAGAGCGTGAAGAGAGAAAACGCGGGGTGCAATATGAAATCGGTGCCCGGGCGTTTGCGTCTGCCACAAACAGCTCCACATCATTACGCTTTTGGAAATCAATCACAAAGTCGCGCGAAATTTTACTCCCAAAACAAGTAAGCAATATCCTTCTTGGCATATAATCGTGTTGTTATAAATGAGTTGACTGAAATGTATCCAATCGGCGCACCGCTTCAGCAAGCACCTGCTGAGGTGCCGCGAATGAGAGACGAAGATATCCTTCGCCCGCGCTACCGAACGCGGAACCCGGGACTGTCGCGATACCTGCCGTTTGGAGAAGTTCAGACGCAAGCAATTCAGATGATATTCCAAATTGTGCTCCATTAAGGGACTGTTGCCGAATATCCATTTTGTCCCCTGCTTCCCAAATTCGGCTGCGACTTGCTGAAAAATACTCAAAATAACTCTGTTATTCTTGCGTTTTTTCAGCTTCGTCTCGCTCGAATTTTGAAAGCATGTCCTCAATCATATTCCCGTACCATTTTTTGCACTTCATTGATATGCCCCTGCAATGCTTCATGTGCAGCGTATTGAGATGAGTGATGGCGCGCAGGTCGCCGTATGCTGCTGAAATTTAACCATCTTGTTCAATAAGGTGGGCGGGGCCGCAGGCATAGCCTAGACGCCAGCCGGTCATGGCAAATACTTTTGAAAATCCGTTGACGGTTATGGTACGCTCCGCCATGCCGGGAAGCGAAGCAAAGCTGGTAAATGCTTGGCCATCGAAAATAATCTTCTCGTAAATTTCGTCACAAATGACGATAAGCTTGTGCGTTTGCGCCACTGACGCGATCGCTTAAAGATCATCCCGATCAAGAAGAGTACCTGTAGGATTATTGGGATTTACAAGAACAAGGACTTTGGTACGAACCGATATCGCGTCTTTAATTGCGCGCGCGGTGATCTTAAACTGTTCTTTCTCAAATGTGGGAATTGTTTTCAAAACGCCTCCGGCAAGTTCAACCATCGCGCGATAACTTACCCAATAAGGATCCTGAATCAGTACTTCATCCCCGTGCTCAATTAATGACATGAACGCATAAAAAAGCGCCTGCTTCGATCCGGGAGTAACAATGACTTGCGACTCCGGATCTACCATGATATTATTTTCCGCCGCTAATTTTGCCGCGATATCGTCGCGCAGTTCTTTTAGCCCTCTGCCCGGGAGATATTTGGAGTGCCCTTGCGCCATGGCATTGGTTACCCCTTGCCTAAAAGAAACAGGAACATCAAAATCCGGCTCACCCGCGGTGAGATCAATGATATCACGCCCGGCTTTTTTGAGCGCGCGTACTCGATCTCCAAACGAAAGCGTTGCCGATTCATGTAATGCGCGTACTCGCGCAGTAATCTTTTGAGAAAAATCCATACAATTCAAAATCTATGATTCAGTAATGCCGTCCCTTTGTAGTGAGCCAGCATACTGCGTTTATCCTATCATGTCAAACTTAATCGCTTCGTCTTTTTTAATATTGTTACGGGCACATTTTCCAAGGAACACTTCAAAATATTTTGGCGAAAGTCCACCTCCGGAAGCCCGCTTTGCACCTATATTTTCCGACGTATATGGTTCTCCGCTGCCAATATCCTTCAACGCGACGAGTTTGCGTTGGAGTTTTTCTCGCTCAGGAAGCTCTTGCGTGACAGGCTGCTTGGTTGCGGAACCAAGCGCGCGCTCCACCTCATGCACTGCGCAAACGAGTTCCGCAAGCTCCTGTGGGGTGGCCGAGAAATGATGATCAGGTCCTTCCATAGCACGATCGAGCGTGAAATGCTTTTCCAAAATACGCGCACCAAGCGCCACTGCCGCAACCGAACAATGCAGGCCCATCGTATGGTCAGACAATCCCACGGGATAGCGAGGAAATGCCGCTTGCAGGGTATTCATCGCGCGCAAATGTACCGTTTCAGCGGGAGCAGGATATAATGACGTACAGTGAAGGAGCGCTATATCTTTTTGCCCTTGCGCTTCCAAATAACGAACCGCTTCGTCAACCTCACTTAAATATGAAAGACCTGTCGAGACAATAAGCGGTTTTCCGGCACGCGAGGCGGCCTTCAAAAGGAGGAAATTGGTAAGATTGCTCGAAGAAATCTTAATGGCGGGGAATTGAAACTCTTCCGCGATCGCAATATCATCCGGATGGGTGAATGTCGCGAACATATCCATCCCTATCTCCCGGGCGTATACCGCTATTTTTCTCCAATCATCCAAACTCATTTGTACTTTTTTGAAAATATCGTAGGATGCACTGCTGCGCGCGTAGCTTTTATCCGCGTCAATAATTTGCACTTTTACAGCGTCCACCTTGGCCGCCTTTGCTACTTCGATCATTTTCAATGCCAGATCGAATTTACCATTATAATTAATACCGATTTCCGCGATAATATAGGTGGGATGCGTATCTCCGATTTTTTTTGTTCCGATGGTCATCATAGCTATGCCGCGCGCTGCGCTAAGAATATTTTATCCTCTCCCAAAGATTTTTTTGTGCCCTCATTGCGGCCTATATCATTATTGATTCGAGTAAGCGCCGGATTCCGTTCCAACAATTGTAAAATATCTCCTGTAGTAAATGCCGAATTCACGGGATACAACGCTTCATATACTTTTGTAACGAATTCAAAATCTTTCGCCTCATCAACTGTCCAACGCAAGTGCCCCAATGATACATTATTCATATAATGCCCGATTCTAAACCGCTCCGGGTATTTTCGAATAAAAGGTGTTACGTGTTCACGCTGCGAAGGCAGTATCGCTTCCTTCCATGCCGTCTCAAGAGCGGAAAAACTGAATACTTCCGTATCGAGTCCGTCTGGAAAAGTGTACGGTGGCTGACAATTTGAAGCATATTCGCAGCCTTCTTGAAGGTAAAAATCGATCGTCGCGTCAATCACCTCCGGATCAATAAGCGGACAATCTCCGGTAAGACGCACGACATGCTCCGGAGCATACGGCTGCGCCGCCTTATAAAAACGATCCAGCACATCGTTAAGATTACCTCGAAAGCATACCACGCTCATCTTTTGACTAATCTCGGCGATCAGATCATCCTCAGTATTGATACTCGTTGCCACAACCAATTTATTAATCTTTTCGCTGCGCAAGATGCGCTCCAATTCAAGCATTAACATTGGTTTGCCTAAAATGGGTTTGAGCGTCTTTCCCGGAAGCCGGGAAGAAGACATGCGCGCTTGCAGCACTGCGAGAATCATATATTCATGTATTATCTTCTGAAAATTTTTCTATTTTAATAATATATTTGTACCCCCGATATTCAAAAAAAGCGGGGTACCGATCATTGTCAACCACTCGCAGAAGATTGAATTGCTCTGCAATACTTGTCCTTACATCAAGCTCGCTATCCTTTGAAGTCCTGCGAGAATAAAAAGTTTCCTCACCTTCCTGCTCACGCCCCTCTTTCGGCGGATAGGACTCAACAAAACGTAATGCAAGCTCTATGGTTCTGTTTCCTTGCGCATCACGCAACTCATCTATAAGTTCGTGCCCCTCGAAATGCATTGTATCCTGAAGATAGATACGACCGCTATCAACTTTTTCCGCGGCTTCAAACAATGTAATCGGTATATCATTCTTACCTTCAAGAATCTGCCAGGTTAAAGGTGACCACCCCTTTCCCTGCGGCAGGGCGCTTTCATGAATTACTAAATTATGTTCATTGCGCGCCAAAATTTCTTTCGAAATAATCTTTTCGCAACCGAGAAAAAATGCACACTGGCCAGGCGATATTTCAGAGGCCTGATGCCACAATACAACTTCATGCCCGCGCTCTACGAGGGTATTTTTTAGCTGCTCCGCATATGAAATAATCCAACTTGTAGGGTTGTCGGAAAGAATTGTAATCTTCATAGATTGAAATATCGTAACCCTTCTTCGACAGTTGCCACGCTATCTTTATATTTTTCCAGCTTTTTTATTTCATCTTGAAATGCTTCGCCCGTTGTCCTCCTCCGACCGCCAGGCCGCGCATCCCATTCAATATGCGCGGGCTGATTGATAATCCGGCCATTCCAGGCCTGTGCGCGCAACTGATGAAGAAACGTCAAAAACGCGCGAAGCTGATGATGCGTTGACCCGACGAGTAGTATCGCTCGCCATCCTTGCGCTTTTGCGCTCGCCACCACATGTGTCGCTTGATCGAGCGTATTGATAGATTGATCATCCACCAAAACCGCGCTTCTGTCAACTCCATGCTTTTCAAGCCACGACACGATATCATGGATTTTTACATTATCATCCTCGACCGCTCTCGTATTATTTCCGGTCACCACAATCCACGGAGCATAACCGGCGTGATAAAGCTCCAGAACTTTTTCTCCGCGATCATACATATTCCCCTGTAACCATACGATCGCGTCGGCTTTCTCCGGTTTTGGGGTAGTCATCAATGTTTGAAGTTGTTCGATTTTCTGGTCCATATTACAGGCGTGGCCATTGTCGAGGATCCAATACTTTTTCATCAATACTCTGAAACGCCTCACGCACTCGCTCCACAATTCCCGCCGGTGGTAGCGCGTTCCATACGCTCACATTGTCGCGTACTTGCTGCGGAGTTTCCGCGCCAATAATAACATGCGCATCCGGAAACGCGGTTTTCACATACTGGAGCGCGAGCACCTGATTGGTTATATTAAATTCTTGGGCAAGCTGCTCCACCCGTTCCACTACCGGCCGCGCAAATTTCATGTGCGCCGGCAGATTTTTTGAATCCATGAGTAAAAGTCCTTGCAAAAACACGCTGCGCACATACACTTCCACCCCACGCTCGCGCGCGTGTTTAAATACACCGGCTTGCTCAAATCGTCGATCAAGGATATTCGCCGGGATTTGTATCGTGCTTACTCCATCAGTCTCAATCGCCTGCAACGCTCGCTCCGGTGAATATACCGAAACACCAACATGCTCAACCAATGGTACCCCTCCCCTTAAGATAAGGGGAGGTTGGGAGGGGTTATGAGCGCTCCATCCATCCACTATTTCTTCTTTATGTACCAGCAATCCATATAATTTAGGGATGCCCAATCGCTCCACCGACTCTCTCACTGCGTTTATCACTGCCTCTGCATCATCTAGATTAATATCCTTGCGTAATTTGCTTACCACTTTTACTTCATTGGCAATCCCAAGTTCCTGAAACGCCACCCCCAATACGCGCTCACTCTCTCCATATTCCTGCGCCGTATCAAATTCGCGGATTCCTCCATCCCACGCCGCACGCACAATTTCAGTCGCGACTTTTTGATCCGGCTTGCCGCTCACATTTGCTACCCCATACGGCATGCCGAGCTGTACAGTCCCCAAGACAAGTAATGACATACTTATGTCAACCTCCCAAACCCCGCCTGAGCGGGTTTGCCTTTGAGGCGTTTTCCTATGTCGCCAGCGCGGATGGCGTCGGCAAGCTCGGCAAATGCGCGGTCAGCCGCGGCAATATACTGCGCCACGTGTTCCGACGTGTGTGCGTACATTGAATAAAAAGAAGTTGAAGCTAAAAATTCCTGCTCCAGCATAAGTTGCACGAAGTACGCTTTAAGCGAAAGTTTTTGTTCGTGCTTGAATGAAAAGTGAGAAAGCGGGGGCATGCCGCTTACTTCAACTTCCACGTTATGCGCGGCCGCCACCTTACGCCACCCTTCCTGCACAGTTTGGCCAATCTTCATCAAGTGCTCACCCACATTTTTTGCCCGATGCTTTTTAATCGTGGCGAGTGCCGCGGTCGAACCTACGCGTTCAGTCCACATAGTGCTTGAGATAAATGAAGTCTGCGCCGCATCCATAATTTCTCCCTTACCAATTATCGCGGCGATCGGATACCCATTGCCCATGGCTTTTGAAAATACTGCCATGTCTGGATTTACTCCTAATTTCAAATGCGCGCCGCCGGTATTCATTCGAAATCCAGACGATACTTCATCAAACACTAAAGGAATGCCCCGTTCATCCGCCACGCGCCGCACTCCTTCAAGAAATTCCTGTTGCGGTTGATGATCGCGAATCGGCTCCATCACAATTGCCGCAAGCTCTCCCTTATGCTTCACCACAATCTGCTCAAGTTCTTCAAGATGATTATATCGGAATGGCAGGGCTGTGCCTTGCAACGCTCGGGGTACGCCCCGTGATTCCAAACCTTTAAGTAAATGCTCACCTAATGCGTCCTCCGTGCCGAGATTTGCAGCCAAATACCAATCGTGCCAGCCGTGGTAACCGCAAAATGCTATTTTATCCCGATCAGTGTAGGCGCGCACAATGCGCACTGCCACGGCCATGGCTTCGCCTCCACCGCGCGCATACCGTACCTTTTCCGCCCATGGATGCAACTCACACAAAAGATCAGCTAGTTCAACTTCTTCCGGACAATTAAGCGAACTTGACGATCCTTTGACAATAGCCTCGCGCACCGCACTGTCCACATCATCATCCGCATACCCAAGCACATTGGCGCCAATTCCGCCAATACTCATGTCAATATAATGATTTCCATCTAAATCCCAAACCTCTGCGCCTTTGGCGCGCTCATAATATCCGGGCCAAACTCCTTCGGAAAAACGATCCGGCCGCTTGGAAAGCAACTGGGAAATGCCTGGAATCCGCTTCCTGGCGCGCTCCTGCATTAAAAAACTTTTTGTAATATTAATCATACGATGTAATCTCCCCTCTTAAGTCCGACGCTTCGGTCGGACTCCGACCTTGCAGGGCGTCGGAGATAAGAGGGGCTGGGGGAGTTATGAATGGCTCATAACCCCTCCTGACCTCCCCTTATCTTAAGGGGAGGAATACTGTTGAATTACTTCCTTGACGGCTTGAATTACTGTCTTAACATCATCATCTGCCATTTTAGGATAGAGCGGCAACGAAACGCATCTCTCGTAGTATGCTTCGGCTTTTGGGAAATCGCCTTTTTTATACCCAAATTTCTTTTGATAATATGGCTGGAGATGCACTGGGATGTAATGCACCTGCGCGCCAACTCCGCGCCCTTTGAGCTCATCAAAAAATTTTGCGCGACTAATTCCTAGCGCGCTAAAATCAATTTGCGGAATATAAAGATGAAAAGTACTTTCACAATCCGGCGATTCAAACGGTATTTCAAAATGCGGCAGGTTGTGAAACGCTGTATTGTACTGCGCCACAATCTCTTTTCGCCGTTTTGAAAATCGCGATAATTTTTTTAGTTGCGAAATTCCCAACGCGCATTGAATATCAGTAATAAAGTAATTGTATCCGAGATCAATCTGCTCCTGGTACCAAGGTCCTGGTTGTTGTGAAAATTTTGCTGGATCGCGAGTAATGCCATGCCCGCGCAGTAATCGGAGTTTCTCTGCGATTGAACTGTCATGAGCAAACACCACACCTCCTTCGCCACTCGTGATATGCTTGACCGGATGAAAACTCATTACGGCCATATCTCCATACTCACATGCCCCGACCTGCCTTCCTTTATATTTTGAATCTAACACATGGCAAGCGTCTTCAATGATCCATATCTTATGCCCAAAACGCTTTTCAGCCGCGCGTACAACGGCAACAATTGTCTCCATGTCACAACTCTGACCGGCAAAGTGTACCGGGATAACCGCCCGAGTTCGCTCGGTAATTTTTCTTTCTACCTCTAGAGGATCAATGTTGTACGTCCGAGGATCAATATCGGCAAAAACAGGCGTTGCGCCACAATATACAATGCAGTTAGCGCTAGCCACAAATGTATTGGGAGAAGTAATGACTTCGTCGCCATGTCCAATCCCCGCAGCAAGACAAGCAATGTGCAGACCGGCGGTCCCCGAACTCACCACTATCGCAAAAGGAGCACTCACCACCCTCAATAATTCCCTTTCAAATTCTTCAACTTTGGGACCTCTGGCAATATATGGCGAATGCAAAACTTCTGCCACCGCCCTTACATCATCCTCATCAATCCATTGTTGAGCGTATGGAATAACTTGTGTATTATTCATAAGACAAGACAGGCGCCTCGTGCCACGCCGCTACTTTAACAGGATGTGGTACGGATCCAATCTGTGGCAACAAAGCACGAATCTCTTCCGTATTCAGAAACCACGGATTAGCGCCGGAATTGTACTCAAAATCATCGGCACATCTGCATGCATTCGGGTACATATTAAGCTCAAGACGTTTCTGAAATAGGTATTGGGGCAAAAGCACATAGTGCTTGTCTACCTCAAACGCATTCCGACTATCATCGCGGCCCACCATTACTTCATGTATCTTTTCTCCGGGACGAATACCAATCACTACCTGGCGGCACTCCGGCGCCATTGCGGTCGCCAGATCAGTAATTCGAACGGAGGGAATTTTAGGGACAAATATTTCTCCACCGTGTGCGCACCTCAAAACGTTCAATACAAAACGCGCCGCTTGATTGAGCGTAATTAAAAAACGTGTCATGCGCGTATCCGTAATTGGGATCACACCTTTGCGTGCTTGCTCACGGAAATATGGGATCACCGAGCCGCGAGAAGCGGCCACATTACCATAACGTACTACTGAAAATATTTTCTTCTGACTGCTATAAATGGAATTTGCGGAGACAAAAAGTTTATCGGAACATAACTTTGTCGCCCCATATAAATTAACCGGATTGCAGGCTTTGTCAGTAGAAAGCGCCACTACTCTCTGTACGCTTGTAGACAAAGCCGCGTCTATTACATTCATCGCGCCCAATATATTGGTACGAATAAACTCGGCAGGATTATATTCTGCGGCCGGGACTTGTTTGAGTGCGGCGGCATGGATCACGTAATCTACTCCTTGAAACGCTTGGATCAAGCGCTCTTTATCACGCACGTCTCCTAAAAAATAGCGCATGCAGGGATACTTCTCAACCGACCACTTCTGCGCCATGTGAAATTGTTTTACCTCGTCGCGACTAAAAATAATCAACTTCTTTGGCGCATAAGAAGTCAAGATTAAATCGGTAAGTTTTTTACCCAACGATCCCGTGCCGCCGGTAATAAGAATCGTTTTTCCGTCAAACATAAAAACAATTTTTGTGAGTATAACACATGCCCCCTAACGGGGCAACAGGCAGTCTTGTACAATACAAGATGAGCCCCAAATGAGATTAGATTCTAATGCGAAATGAGCCCGAAATGGACCCATTGAGCAAAGGCGTGAGCGTCGTCAT
>LCOG01000002.1 GCA_001001705.1 Parcubacteria group bacterium GW2011_GWA2_47_26
AAGGTTGAGCCAAGGAAAAAATTAATTCCCGCTAAGGTGTCATTTTTGATTACCCAACCGAGATGTGTTTCGGTGTCATAGTTAGATTGCTTGACACGGTCAAATCATCAAGATCAGGATATAAAACTAGAGCAACACGAATCTTATCTTTTTGAAGTCGACAGGACCTTTCTAGGAAGTTTACAAATAATTGTATTAACTCCGGATTTATATTAGAAAGGCGTACTGTCCCATTAAAGGTATTATCACCCTCTCCCCAGTATAGCATCAGGCCTGCTACGAAAAGTGGATGATCCTTTAGGCCAATAAATTCCTTTTTGGCTGATTCTCGATACAGGGTTACTTTAGTTTCAAATTGCTTTTTCCTCGCGGCCACTGTCTTACTCAAATTATTCGTCCAAAACGGCTTGGTTTTCTCAATATTTTTAGTCTTCATTGCTTCCGACCAAGCACGGTTTGAAAACCATTCGCTCAGTGTGCTTTTAGGAATTCCAAGAATTTTAGATATCCCATTGTATCCCTTACCAGCTTTGCGTAGTGTGATTGCTTGGGCCTTGTCGTGCCGCATAATATCTCCTATAATAGGATATTACAGAAGTTCGATTTATGCAAGAGGTGGTTTGCGGTTGCGACGAATAAGGAAGGCAATCGCGCGCAAGCCCGAAGTAAACAATTTGCGTCGGCGGATCGCCAGAGGAATCAACGCTCCTCCGCCGGCCAGTGCGGCAGTCTCGGCATAGGGGTGTTTGGCTGGGTTAGTGTTTTCGGAACTTGGCGCAATTGCAGTTTCATCCTGTCCCAAGATTTCAAGATCTTCGGTAAAGCGCGGCATAATACGGTAATCATTTTTGGACTGGCCTACAATACCAGTTGTGGCTACTCTTGTGCCGGGTGCAATGTTGTGCAAGTCAATGCCCGTAGTGTCTTTGATATAAATAAACGCCTCACTGATCCCGTCGTCTACAATAAGCCCGGTTTTAGTCATATCTATAACCGTACCTTGAATGGTCACAAGACTACCCTCCATATCCTCGCTAATGTCCGCGGATGTTGCCGTGTGTGCTTCGGGCGGCGGGCCATGCCTTTCTATTGTAATATCGTCGCGTGATTGCACTTTAATGCGGGTCTCGCCGCTTGATTGCGCGAGCACGCCGGTAATTTGGACCATGTCGCCTAGTTGCAATGCCGGAAAATCTTTTTTATACATATAAACTTGCACTCCAGAGCCGGACAAATAAAAAATTTGCGCCCCCAACATTCCGGGGAGTGTCGAAACAACCCCGCTTACTCGCACGCGTGTGCCAGTTTCTTCCTCGCGGATTTGCGCAAGCGGTATTTCAATTACGGCAGTATTTGTACGATTTGCGCCAGCATCATCGGCTTCGGCGCGCGCGTCTTGGTCAAAAATGTTGGCTTGGCCGGGCGTAGGAGCGGTCCAGAGCCACGCGCCATTTTCGTTGCGGCTGTAAGAGCGGCCCTCCATTGAACTCTCATATTCAATTTCATCAAGCGTGGTGCCGGTCGGCTCTAGTAATTCCACGCTATCGCCGCTGTTGTTTAAAGAAATTTTGGTTACTGCTCGAGCGAGCCCAATAAAAGATTTTGGTTGAACGATAATGTTGGGCAGTCGCGTTGGGCGGCTCGCCTTGCCGCTATCATTAATCAGGAAGTTTTGAAGATTCAACGGCTGCTCACCCTTCCAAAATAGCTCAATAAATTCCCGATCGTCTGAACCAGTTGGGTTTGGCAAAAGCTCGTTCAAAATTAGTTTGCCCGCTAGGTTGCTTTCAATGTTCGGGGCAACAGAATTTTCAGTGCGATTTTCGCTGTCATCTTCGGCCGCAACATTTGCGGCCCGTTGGTTCGTGCTCGAACTCGGTGACGGGGTGGTGATCCGATTAGCCGCTCCCGGCGTTGGTGTTGTAGTCCAGCTCCAAACATTCTCTTTGAAGGCAAAAGCCAAGCCTTCTTGGGCGCTTTCCCATTGCACGCGGTCAGCCAGTGCTCCGTTGGGCAAAAACAGAGAAAGTGTCTCGTTAGTATTATTGAGTACTATTTGAAAAGATTCTCGTTCAAGTATAAAAAATCCTCGCGCCTCTATACTGGCGCTGGCGCCAAAAGTGTAGCGTGCGCCGGACCGATCTTGAATGGCGAAGCCGGCAAGCGTAACCGCGGCGCCGCCTTTATTATGCAGTTCAATCCACTCCGCAGTTTCCGCTCCGCGCGGATCAGGCATGATTTCGTTAAAAATAATCTCGCGCGCATTTTCACTTTGCATTTCTTGGGTTGGTACGTTATTAGGCGCGCCTTTGGTTGGAGTGGATGTTACAGTAAAATCTTCGGAGTCAACGCCAGTATCCGCGCCATCGCGGCGGCGCGCTACCGAATTTGGGTCGGAAGCGGCCGGCGCGTTGTCGCCGCGGTTGCCATCTTCCCAAGCTCCGTAAGCCACTTTATCTACAAGTGCGTCCCGATCATTTTTAAGGAGCAAGGTATCGCCGGCATTGTTAAGACTGCCATTTATTTTTTCTATAACTTTGAATTGTCCGGGCATAAGCGTGCTGTTCAGCATGCTTTTACCGCCCCCGCCCTCTTCTATGGTCCAGCCCGCCAGATCAACCGAGACTTGGCCGGCATTAAAAAGTTCTACCCATTCTTCTCCCTCCGCCGGGTCCGAGACAAATTCGTTGATGACCATAAGCGGCGGGGGAGTGGTATAGGTTTCTGGCCGTGTGCCACCGGTATAAACCGTCTGGGTTGTGGCAATGATGTTTGATGCTCCTTTGGTTGGATTGTCTGAAATAGCGAAATCATTTTGGTCATTTCCGGTATCGCCGCCATTAGTTTTGCGGGCGAGAGATTGCCCTGACCGCGTGGTCGCCGGCGCATTATCTTGGATGTTGCCATCATTCCAATTTCCATAAGCCATGCTATCAATTATGGTGTCAGTCGGAGATTTGAGATTGATGATATCGCCAGCGTTGTTTAGCCGCGCGCTCGCTAAATCAAAAGCCAGAAAACTATTCGGCGTCAATGTGCCCGTAAGCGATTTAATTGTGCCGCCAGTACCATCTAAAAGTTTCCAACCTTGGAGATCTATAGAAGTGTTGGTTTTATTGTACAATTCAATCCACTCGGTATTGTCCAGAGGATCAGGTACAAGTTCATTAATCACGATATCGCCCGCATTGTAGGTTGGCGTTTGTGATTGGGTGGTTGTAGTTTCTGTGGATGGTGTAGAGAGCGCAGAAGGGCTAGATGGCGAAGATGGTGCTGAAGAAGTCGACGAAGGCGGGAGCGATTCCGTTGATGGAGTCGGTGCGGGCGCAGGTGTTGCCGGAGTTTCGGGAGCGGGCTCGGGTGTTGTAGCTTCAGTAGACGGCGCAGAAGGGCTTGATGGCGAGGAAGGCGCTGGAGTAGGGGGTGTTACTATAGCTGGTGCAGGCGGGCTGGAGGCGTTTTGCGGATTGGGAGTATTTTGCAAAAAGAAATCTTGCGCGTTCGTGTTTGTATCTTCGCCATTGCCGCTTGTGCCGCCGGGTTTCCGTTCCAGGCTTTGATTTGCGGGAGGACTGTCTGCAAAAGATGAGCCTTCATATCCTGGAGTAGGTTGCGAACCCCACCCGATTTTGTCTATTATGTCTGTTTCTGCGGTAATGCTTTTACTAATATATACGCCGCCATTGGCAACCAGTTTAGAACCCGAGGAAGCATAAGTGGCATCAAGTGCAGCACTGCCGACATAGCCGGAGGACGGACCAATTAAAAAGTATCCATGGGCCGGAACGGTTTTATTGGTGAAGGTCAAAGCACGGTTTTGATCTGTGCCGCTCGAATTCCGAATGTGTAGCTTAAGTGGCAGAGTTTCAAGATCAACAGGGGAATCTGTTGGATTGTAAAGTTCTACAAATTCATTATCAGCAGTGGCGCCGGCCACTTGCACCTCCGAGATAAGCAAATGCGCTCCATGTGAAGCGTGCGTTTTCTGCGCTGCAACAAATAAAAAGGTTCCTCCTAAAATTAACAAAACAATAAAATCTATCCTCCCCATAAATCTTTTATACTATACCATACGTAGGGGGAATATGCACCCTTGAATAAAAATCTAAATTTAGTATACTGGAGCAGTATAATGCGGTCGCCCGCACAAATTTGCTGGAGTGGCGGAATTGGTATACGCGCATGGCTTAGGACCATGTTCCCGCAAGGGATTGAGAGTTCAAGTCTCTCCTCCAGCAAATTTGTGCGGTTTTCCGCAACTACCCTTGACGTTTTCTTTAGATTGTGATTAAGTTGTAGAGGCCAAACTGGAGGATACACATGCCATTTCTGCCTCGTCCTTTCATCGAGCAAGTAATGGCCGAGTTTCCTGGGGAGCAGTGGAAGGCACTACACACTGCGCTGGAGCAGGGTAGCGATCAGTTGGTCGCCACAATCCTGGAAGAGTTGAATGTGTTCAGGATGTCGGCCGAGAGCATCGTGGGGGCTTTTGAGGGCGGAAGGTCGAGAGAAGTACTGGCGGAGGCCGAGCGGATTTTGCGTGTGCAACGCCTGCTGGCATGGCTCAAGGATCTCCAGCAGGTAGAACGCCTTCAGAGGGCCGTCATCTCCGTGGAGAAGGTGACGGCAAAGTAGCGTCCCTGCCATTGTGCAGGGTGCACGCGAGACGGATCACGCTTCGGTGTGTCCGTCTTTTTCTTATCTATGCATGACTGCGGAGCACATTGTGGAACACATTTACTGCATGGCCGCGGTTAACTCTGCGCTCCAATAAGGTTCGGGAGGCAATAAATCCCACGGATTGGGAAGAGTATCGGGAGTAATGTAAATGTAGCCGGCGTTGACGGTTTTTGAGTGGGCTGAAACCGCCTGCATTGTTGAAATGTCCGCCGCATCATAAATTAAATTTGAGAAATCTGAAGTGAGATAATTAAAGACCCAAGCTGGAGGCGTCCAGGACAGATACTCGCTTGGTGAGCCTTCAAAAATATTCACTACATCTACGACAGGCCGATCTAGCTGCCAACCTGTTTCCGCGGCCGCGCCGGGATTGCCGACCACGAGGCTCCGCGATGCCCCGCCTTTGTTGTGGATATAAACATACAAATTTCGGTAATAAGACAGCGTGGCCGGGTCATTGGACATTTCATCTAAAAATATTCCATCCACGTTATACCACTGGTAATATTTATTGATATCGGCTTTAACTTGCGTTAGCGGTCTTGCGCCATACGAGGTATATACGTACCCGATTATATTCTGACTGCGGCTTTGACAGTACCCTATAACATTTGTATAGTCCGGATTTTGCGACGTGCCCGGGCCGCTGTCCGGATTCATAATAGCAAAACTGCCGACTACGGTTGGGTTCATGGTATCGCACATGCGGTACCAATCATTGTCAGCATTCCACCAATCCGGATAAAAATAGGCGGGTACGCCCTGGTGCTGATTATGGACATCCCAAGGTTCAGCCGCCTTTGCTTTAAAAATAAGACCAACAAAAATAGTGCCGAAAATAGTGCTCGCGATTAAAAATGAAAGAATCTTAAATTTTCTCATATATACTTTGGTACTTTATATTTTAAAGAGTCAAATATACTATATCTTACTTACGGCTTCGGCGCAATGTGTGACATTCCTAGACAAATGCGTTAGAGCATGATATGCTCCAAATCACAGCGGGGTAGAGCAGGTCATTGAGAAAGCGCATACTCGCGGGGTAGAGCAGCCTGGAAGCTCGCCGGGCCCATAACCCGGAGGTCGCGGGTTCAAATCCCGCCCCCGCAAGCATGCGCTTTAGAGCAGTCTGAAGCCGATCAAGGGTAAAGAGGTCGGACCCTCTCTGTAGATATTATTTATGTACTCTCCCCCAGGTGAAGGAGAACCCATGACCCCAGAACGTGAGCGAGCCGAAATAGAAGCACGCATTCGTGCAACGATCACACAAAATCAAGACGTTTTGCGCGCAGTACCAAAAGAAGCATCGGATCATGAATACTGGGCCGCGCTTCGTCGTGAGGGTCAACCAGTCCTGTTGCATGTCCGCCGCCTTGACAGCGATACAACAGACGAGCAACCCGACATGTATCTCATTGATGAGGAGGAAGGGCAAATTGAGGTGACGTACTTTAGGTATGGGGACGAGGTTGGAGAATCTTTCTGGGTTGCGCTCGACCGTATCATCTCGGCCGCATGAGTTAGTTGGGACTCTTGTTTTATATAATTGTTTTTAACACATAAATCACTACTTGGCTTGCCTATTGAATGTATGTCCACCTTGATCTTTGACATTGAAACTTTAGGCGAGGAGTTTGATAGTTTGGATCAAACTACTCAAGAAGTGCTGACGCATTGGATTAAAAAGGAAGCAGGTGGCAAAGAAGAGTACACCGAAGCTTTAGCGGAATTAAAAGATGGTTTGGGATTTTCTCCTTTAACCGGCGAGATTATTGCTATCGGGGTTTTAGATTATGCAAAAGATCAAGGCGTAGTTTATTTCCAAGCGCCCGACGCGGGTCTTACCGAATTTTCCGAGGACGGAATCGTTTTCAAGCCCATGGCCGAAAAAGAAATGCTCCAACATTTTTGGAAAGGCGCAGTGCAATACCAAGAGTTTGTGAGTTTTAATGGCCGGGGTTTTGATGTGCCATTTTTAATGGTGCGCTCTGCAGTCCACGGAATCAGGCCCAGCAAAAATTTAATGTCCAACCGTTATGTTAGCAGTCAGGATTTTTCTGCCCGGCACGTAGACTTGTTGGATCAGTTGAGTTTTTACGGCGCTTCACGACGGAAAGGCAATCTGCATTTGTGGAGTCGGGCTTTTGGAATAAAAAGTCCCAAGGCCGAAGGGATTACTGGCGACGATGTCGGCCACCTATTTAGGGAGAAGAAATTTATCGATATCGCGCACTATAATGTCGGAGATTTGCGGGCCACCAAAGAGCTTTATACTTACTGGCGGAATTATTTATCGTTTTAAAAAGTGAGTGAGCGGTAATCAAATCGCCTATGTGGCGATTTTGTGTTAATATAAAGACATGGACAAGTTTAACGATTTGCGTTTTCAAAAAAAACAATTGCTCGCCTTGGTGAAAAAAAATTTTGCCCCCGAAGATCGGAAAAAAATCATTTCCGCTTTGGAATTTGCGCGCAAGGCGCATAAAGGGCAAAAACGCATTGAAGGCACCTCCTATATTATCCATCCCATCCGCGCGGCAATTATTTTGCTTGAGGATGCCCAGATTTGGGACGCTGACGTTATTGTGAGCGCCCTCCTGCACGATGTGATTGAAGATTGTGGAGTCTCGCCCAAAGCCGTGGAGAAGCGATTTGGCAAGCGGGTTAGCCGATTTGTAGAATTGCTTACTCGTCCGCAAAGACGCAAGGAAGATGAATTTCAAAAAGAAACTAATAAAATACGGTATCTCAAAAAATTAAGCAAAGCCAGCCGAGAGGCGAAGTTGATTAAATGCGCTGATATTCTGGACAATATGCGCTCCGCCGCCGAAGTTCCGTTTTATCATGCGGCTTGGCAGTCATTTCCGCGCTGGCGACGGGAGTTTCATCGCGCCCTCGCCTTTGTGGAAACAGTTCACCCGGTAATATTTAGAAAAATGCGCATGGCTCTGAATGTATTTGAATTAAAACGTTTTGCTCGGGCAGTCGTGCGTCTCGGGCGGTAATTTTCACTATTATGGCTGAAGTCAAAATTTTACTGGCGGGCTATTTAGAGGAAGATAACGCCGAGGGTGGTCTGCGTCCCAATATCACCATGGTGCGAGATGAGAATCTTGTGATGATTGTGGATCCCGGTCTGCTCAAGGATCAGCAGTTGCTTATTGAAAAATTAGCCGAAGAAAATCTGACTGTGGCTGATGTTAATGTCGTTTGCGTTACCCACTCGCACATGGATCATTATCGCAATATCGGCATGTTCACTAGGGCCAAGGCTCTGGATCATTGGGGTTTATGGGATAAGGACCAGCTCACTGAAGGTATTGAACGATTGACTAAAGATATCAAAATTATCAAAACACCGGGGCATAGTTATGACGGCATTACCATGCTGGTTAATACAGATCAAGGCGTTGTAGCAATCTGCGGCGATGTTTTTTGGAAAGAAAATTTTCCCGTTGATGATCCCTATGCAAGCGACAAGGCAAAACTTGCACAAAGCCGGAAAAAAGTTTTAGAGCTGGCGGATTATGTTATCCCCGGCCATGGCACTATGTTTTAAGGGGCCTGTTGCTAAATACGCTTTCGTAACGAAAGGTAAGAATTTTGAGCGAGACGAAGTGAAACATTTGAAGCATATACAGCGTATATGTTGAGAATGTTTCACTATGATGAAAAAATCCAAAATATTGTGGACGGTTGTATTGGTGGCGGCAATGCTCACGAGCCAGAAGGTTGTGGCCGCCGCTTTTGAATATGATTTAGGTATCCGGCCGGAAGACCTGACTATTTTGCCTGCGCCATCCCAACTCGTTTCCGGACAGCGCGCGCGCATCTACGCCACAGCGCACAATTTCGGAAGCCATGACACTGTCGGGGTAATTTCATTTTATCAAGGGCCGACCCTTATCGGAGAATCCCAGCCAATTTCTGTGCGCGCCACTGGTTTTGCGGATGAGGTTTTTATTGATTTTATTGTTCCGTCAGGATCATTTAATATCTTGGCCAAGATACGCGATACTTCTCCCGCTGACCAAAATCCTGCCAATGATGAAGCGGTTACCACTTTGATTACACCGCTTGCGGATCGGGATGGGGATAGCCGGCCGGACGAGCAAGACAATTGTCCGGATGTGGCAAATCGTGATCAAGCCAACAATGACGGCGATAGCATGGGGGATGCCTGTGACCCTGACGACGACAATGACGGCCTTTCC
Source organism: Parcubacteria group bacterium GW2011_GWA2_47_26 (assembly GCA_001001705.1). Lineage (GTDB taxonomy): Bacteria > Patescibacteriota > Patescibacteriia > GWA2-47-26 > GWA2-47-26 > GWA2-47-26. Next base: position 8,895 of record LCOG01000002.1, read on the forward strand.
GATATTGATGAATTAGCCCGCGGCACCAATACAAAAAATCCCGATACGGATGGCGATGGTGTCGGCGATGCTCGGGATACAAGGCCGCTTTCTCCGGATATCTCGCCGCTTGCGCGTGCGAGCGGGTCTTCGGGTGGATCCGCTAGTTCTGGTGGCTCATCTGTCGCTGCTGGGCGTGGCAGTAGTAGCAGTATCAGTGGAGCCGCGCCCAGTATTGCTCCTGCGCGCGTGGCCGAGATAAAACCTAAACCGCAATCCGCTTTAAATATTGCTAAAAGTGTTGGGAAGGATAAAAGCGCGGCTGCACAACCGCAAGGCGCCGCGGTCAATACACGGAATCTACCGGCCGGCGACAAGCCTGCTTCTGAAAATGCCGAAGCACAAGATGGTGCCCAATCCCGCTCTGTCCCGGTGGTCATGCAACAAAATCAGCCGCGTGTTCCGCGCGGCACACTGCCCAAGCTTTGGACCGCCGCGGGGTTGTCCGCACTGTTTGCAGGTATATTCTCTTTTCTAGCTTTGCGCAAGAAAACTCAACGGGAATAATAATTTGGGGATTATGTGGCTAGGTCACAAAGCTTTGTGACCTAGCCACATAATGAGATCCCTAACCCCTTATGGTTAGCTGGCTTCACGCTCGGATAGAAACAATTACAGGTGCCGCGGTGATCCTCGCCGGGGCATCTTTAGCATCTAAAGTACTTGGCCTTATCCGTAATCGGATATTAGCCGGAACTTTTGGAGCCGGGGATACATTAGATGCCTATTATGCCGCGTTCAGGATTCCGGATGCGATTTTTCAGTTTGTGGTCTTGGGCGCGCTCTCTGCTGGCTTCATTCCGGTGTTTATTGAGCTGATGGAATCTCGGAAGACAGAAGACAGAAGACAGAGGACAGAATTAACTTCACAAAAAATCCGTCATCCGTCATCCGTCATCCGTCATCTGGAAGATCACTGGCGCATCGCCTCAATAACGCTAAACGCTCTGCTTACTCTGCTTACTCTGCTTACTCTGCTTTTTATAATATTTGCCCCCCGGCTCCAAGCTCTGATCGCCCCAGGATTTAGTGGAGAAAAGCTGGAAAACACTATACGTCTCGCGCGTATTATGGCCTTGGGTCCCATTTTCTTAGGTGTCTCGGCCGTACTTTCGGGCATCCTGCAATCTTATCGGCGTTTTGTTATCTATGCACTATCGCCGCTTTTGTATAACATCGGGATTATTATCGGCGCAAAATGGTTTACACCTATGTGGGGCGTTTCTGGCCTTGGGGTAGGCGTCGTGTTGGGCGCTTTTTTGCACATGTCCGTACAAATCCCGACTGTGCGCGCAATCGGGTTCCGCTGGCAAGCTTTTCTTGATCTTAAAAATGCCGCAGTGCGCAAGATTGGCTGGCTTTCCCTGCCGCGCGTATTGGGACTTGCCGTTTCACAAATAAATTTGTTTGCTATTACGCTTATGGCCTCCCGACTTCCTTCCGGAAGCCTGTCAGTCTTCAATCTTGCCAATGATATACAGAGCATCCCCCTTGGACTTTTTGCCGTATCGCTCGCGACCGCGGCATTTCCCGCTTTTTCTGAATTCGCCGCGCGTAATGACAAAGTAAGCTTTCAGCGCAGTTTTTCCTCAACCGCCCGTCTAATTCTTTTTTTGACCGTGCCTTTCGCTATTGCGCTTCTGCTTTTGCGGGCGCAAATTGTGCGCGTGCTTTTGGGCTGGGGGCAATTTGACTGGTCCGACACGATTGAGACCGCCGACACCTTGGCGTTTTTCAGTTTGAGCCTTTTTGCCCAAGCGCTAATTACGCTAGTTGTGCGCGCCCTTTTTGCTCTTAAAGATACGCTCTCGCCGCTTTTAGCCGGCGGACTTGGCGTTGCGGTAAATATAATACTGGCGCTCTTCCTTCGCGAATCATTCGGCGTGGCCGGACTCGCGCTGGCTTTTTCCTTTGCTATGATAGTCAATCTTGTAGCTCTTTGGATTATGTTGCGGCACCGCCTAGGTTCGCTTGATGAATCTCATATAGTTGTGGCGCTTCTAAAAATTTCCGTGGCGGCTTTAGCCATGGCTACGGTTATTCAAGGCGCAAAGTATGGACTCGCGCCGTTTTTGGATATGAGGAGCGGCTTGGGAATTTTTGCGCAAGGTTTTATTTCCGGAGCGTTGGGCATCCTCACCTTTATTTTAGTTGCACTAGCCATCGGTTCAGACGAAGCCCGTACAGTTAAGGTTGCATTTACGCGACGATTATTCAAATCTAAAGAGTCTCGACAAAACGCCGCGCAAGGGTTTAATGTTGAAGGCACATAACCCATTATGGCTGAACCATCCCACATTAGAAATTTTTGTATTATCGCGCATATTGATCACGGGAAGTCGACTTTGGCCGACCGGCTTTTGGAATTTACCGGTACAGTTGAAAAGCGGCAGATGCGCGAGCAAATGCTTGATCAAATGGATATTGAACGGGAGCGGGGGATTACTATTAAACTCGCCCCTGTTCGCATGCACTACGTTATACGTTCTACCCCCTACATACTTAACCTAATCGACACCCCCGGCCATGTGGACTTTACTTATGAAGTTTCCCGTTCGCTCGCCGCTGTGGAAGGCGCGGTACTCCTTGTGGATGCTGCCCAAGGCGTGCAAGCTCAAACCATCGGTAATTTATACCTTGCCATTGAGCAAAATCTCACTATTATCCCGGCGGTCAACAAAATAGATTTGCCCAATGCCGAAGTTGAAAAAACTAAAGCAGAAATAGTACATCTTTTAGGCTGCAAAGAAGAAGATATTTTATGTGTTTCTGGAAAAACCGGGCGGGGGGTGCCGGAACTTTTGGAAGCGATTGTGGAACGCGTACCCGCGCCAGCAAAAAAGCGGGACGTTTCTGATTTTTCTGAAAGAAAAATAGAAACGTCCCCTTTTTTGCTCCGCGCCCTTGTTTTTGATTCTGTCTATGACGAATATCGGGGAGTCGTGGCGTATGTGCGCGTGTTTGATGGCTCTATTAAGAAGGGAGACAAAATTACTTTTATGGCAACCGGGGCGCCGGGCGAAGCCTTGGAGGTTGGATATTTTACGCCCAAGTTCACGCCATCCGGTGCCTTGCAGACTGGTGAGATCGGGTATGTGGTAACTGGGCTCAAGAATATCAGCGGCTGCCGCGTTGGGGACACAGTGACGGGAATCAGGAATCAGGAATCAGGAATCAGGGTTGAGTCTCTTCCCGGCTACAAAGAAGTAAAGCCCATGGTCTTTGCGGGAATTTTTCCCAAAGAAGGCGACGAATATCAAAGACTGCGCGAGGCCATACAAAAGCTAAAATTAAATGACGCCGCGCTTTATTTTGAACCCGAGCGATCTGGAGCGTTAGGTTTTGGTTTTCGTTGTGGATTTTTGGGCTTGCTGCATTTGGAAATTGTTGAAGAGCGTCTGCGTCGAGAGTATGGCATCGCGGTTATTACAACTGTACCCTCGGTTGCTTATCAGGTTACAAAAACAAATGAGGAGATTGTAATTATAAAAGGCGTACAGGACTTACCCGATCAAAGCTATATCCGGAATATAGAAGAGCCGTGGGTGAAAATTGATGTGGTTGTGCCGCAAAAATATATCGGGGGAGTTATGCAGTTGGTGCAAGAAAAACGCGGGGTCTACATCAATACGGAGTATCTTTTGGGCGAAAAGGTGTTAAGCGCGCAAAGCGAGGCCAGTGCGCGGGTTATTTTGCATTACGAATTACCTCTCGCCTCTATTCTTGTAGATTTTTATGATAAGTTAAAAAGCGCTTCCTCGGGCTATGCGTCTTTGAATTATGAATTGTGTGGTTATCGTGAAGCCGATGTCGTGCGCCTAGATGTTTTGGTGGCAGACGAGAGCGTGGAGGCGCTTTCCACCATGGTCTATCGCGGCTCCTCTCAAGAGTCGGGACGCAAAATTGTTGAAGCGCTAAAAAATGCCATCCCGCGCCAGCAGTTTGAAGTGAAACTGCAAGCCGCGATCGGAGGCAAGATTATTGCTTCCGAGCGCATTGCGCCCTTGCGCAAAGATGTTACGGCCAAGTTATACGGCGGCGATGTGACAAGAAAAATGAAACTGTTGGAAAAACAAAAAAAAGGCAAGAAAAAAATGATGGCGCGTGGACATGGCGCTGTGGATATTCCTCCGGAAGCTTATCTTGCGGTATTAAAGCGCTAATGGTATATTACATTCCTTTGTTTATGTTGAAACGAAAACTATTTCAGCGGCTCTGGGCTGTTATCGTCGTCATTATGATTGTTGCAATGATTTTATTTACAGTCGTGCCGTATTTATTTTAATGCGCCCATCATTGCTATGGAGAAAAATTGGCTGTTAGTCGAAGCTGCGCCAGCGCAATGGCAATCGCAATTTCCAGAAATACCCGCGCTTCTGCGTCAATTGCTTTGGAGTAGAGGTTTGCGCACTAAAGAGGAAATTACCAAATTTTTAAACCCCAGTTATGAAAGGGATCTTTACGATCCTTTTTTATTTCGGGATATGTCAAAAGCCGTGGGGCGCATTTTTACCGCAATAGAAAAGCAGGAAAAAATTTATGTCTACGGCGACTACGATGCGGATGGAGTACCGGGCGCAGTAATTCTCAAAACCACGCTAGATACGCTCGGTGCCATTACGGATATTTATATCCCGCATCGCGAAAAAGAGGGCTATGGTTTGAATAGCGGTGCAATTCAGTACATGGCCAGCCAGGGAGCAAAAGTGATAGTCACCTGCGACTGCGGTATCAGCAATGCTGCCGAAGTGCGCGAGGCAAATATATCTGGTTTGGAAGTTATTATAACCGATCATCATCGCATCCCGCCGGATATACCCGAGGCCCTGGCAATTCTGCATCCGCTTCTTAAAGATAGCGGCTATCCCTACCCGTATCTTACTGGCGGTGGGGTGGCTTTTAAGTTTGCGCAGGCGTTGCTGCGTAAAATTCCTCCCCTTAGCTTAAGGGGAGGTCTGCCCCGTGCCACACCGCAGGTAGTGGTTCGGAGTGAGGATGGGTTATTTACCTTAAGAGGGGGAGACGAATACGACGGATTTGAAAAATGGCTTCTAGATCTCGTGGCAATCTCTACCGTAGCCGACGTCGGCAAACTCATTGGCGAGAATCGCACTTTTGTAAAATATGGCTTGATTGTTTTGAATAAAACCCGCCGGCTAGGTTTGCAAAAACTAATTGACGCCGCAGGTCTGAAACCCGGCAGCCTGGACACCTGGTCAATCTCTTGGAAAATTGCGCCGCGTATCAATTCCGCAGGCCGCATGGATCATGCTAATACTGCTTTTAAATTACTGACTGCGGGAAGCGCCGATGAGGCTAATAATCTAGCCAGCGACTTAAACCGTACCAACGCCGAACGCCAAAAAGTTACCGACCACGCTCTTCAAGAGGCTCGAGCACAGATCGGGAGTAGCGATAATAAATATTTGCTTACCGCGTATAACGCGGAGTGGCACCCCGGTGTTATTGGTCTCGTGGCTGGCCGCCTTATGGAACAATTCCGCAAACCGGTAATTATAGGATGCCGAAACGGCGAGGGCGTGATTGTTGGTTCAGCGCGCAGTATTAATGAGTTTAATGTTATTGAGGCGCTGGCCGAGTCAAAGCAGTTTCTTTTGAAATTTGGCGGACATCCCAAAGCCGCTGGTTTTAGTGTGGCCGGAGAAAGCGAGTGGGCTCAACTTGTGGCGAGGTTAGAAGAGTTAGCGCGCGCTTTACTTCACGAGGCTGACTTACGGCCTACGCTTACAATAGATGCCGATCTCACCTTGGCTGACGCTAATTGGGATACTATCGCCGCACTTAAAAATCTTGAGCCATGCGGGGAAGGCAACCCCAAACCGGTATTTTTGCTTCATAATCTCGAAGTAGTGTCCGTAGAACGTCTTGGAAAAGATGGAAAACATTTGCGCTTGGTGGTTATAGACAAATCGCGCCTGCCGCGAAAGATGATCGGCTTTTGCTTTGGTTCATGGTGCGAGAAACTAACAGTGCGTGATACGATAGATGCAGTAGTGGAAATTGGAGTCAATGAATGGAATGGCAATCAGGAGATTGAGTTAAAAATAGTGGACTTGAGATTGCACACGTGATATGCATTTAGTAACCTATACTGATGGCGGTGCGCGGGGAAATCCCGGGCCAGCCGGGATTGGGGTTGTTATTTATAAATTAAAATCTGGTAAACCAGATGGGGATTTGGAATTAGTGGAAAAGTGGGGAAAATATATTGGAGAGACTACTAATAACCAGGCCGAGTACAAAGCCTTACTTGCGGCGATAGAGCGCGCCCATAAACTCGGCGCGGAATTTTTGGATTGCTTTTTAGATAGCGAGCTTGTTGTGCGCCAACTTAATCGCGAATATAAAGTCCGCGATGCCGGCCTTGCCCCGTTTTTTGTCAAAGTTTGGAACGAGACTACTCATTTTAAAAAAGTGCGCTTTTTACACATCCCGCGCGAAAAAAATAAAGAGGCGGATCAACTAGTAAATGAGGCTATTGATAAGGCCGTGTAACGATTATGTGACTAGGCCACCACGATTTGTGACCTAGTCACATAATATCTAGTGCTGTAGGGTGGGGGTTCATCCCCCACCGCGGCGGGGCTCCGATTTTCCTTCGGAACATTTTTTTGGTACAATATAGGTATGAGCAAGATGCCTCGCAAAAGACTATACTCGGCCTTGGTTATTCTCGGTATTTTTGGGCTTGCCCGCTTAACTTTATCTTTTATTGACGGAAAGTTTGGCGGGGCTTTCTGGTTTTCTGGGCCAGAGACTGTACAAGCTCAAACGGATCCCGACGCGCATGGCAACGTACATGGCTTTGCTTGGACTGATACCTTTGGCTGGATTAGTTTGAATTGTATAAACTATTGGAGTGGTGGGAGTTTGGAAAGCCGTTGTGCAGACGCTGGCGGGCAGAATTATGGAGTTCGGCTGGAGGGTGGTTCGGATTGCGGAATATACCCGTATAATTGTCTGCGGGGTTTTGCTTGGTCGCCCAATGCTGGTTGGATTTGTTTTGGAAAGGACTGCCCAGGTGATCCGCCTGGTTCTGCAAGAAGTAGCTATGCTACTACTTATTTAAGTAGTCCTCCGGCTCTGCGATTAGTGGAGGGCTTTGCGCGAGTAATGAACCTAATATCTGCCGATGCAGGCTGGATTGATTTTAATGATTCCGCGCGCGGTATCATTGTTACTGCCGGTAGCGGTCCAGTCATGTCTTTATCAGGCTGGGCTTGGAATCAAAATTTAGATAGGACAGGCTTAGGGTGGGTTCAATTCAGCGGTTCTCCTGATGAGCCGTCGCCACCTTCTCTACCGCGACCATTATTACCGTCACTCCCGCCGGAGCCTTGCACTGGTTCTGGCGGCGCTGAAGATTGCTGTTGCCAGAACGGGAAGTGGAGTATTGACAACACGGCGTGTTGCATAAATCCAGTTAGTACTTGCCCGTTAAGTGATTCAGCAAGGTGTGGAGTGTGTCAGGCGACAGATCCAGAAGTGAGGCCTTGGTTGCAAACCAAACAAGGCGATATTTATGCAAGGACATTACGAGGTGCGGAAACTACGCCGAGCAGCGCGACATTCTGTGTTTTTTCGGAATCGGAAATAATACGGGGTTTTATCAGCACGAGAGACTGCGAACGACCGGGATCGGCATCAATGCAGCTCCGGTATTATCCAACACCTGCCGGACAAGAGTCCATCGCACTCATCACCGGTTCTAATTTATTAGCACGCCTTGATATTCACGGACTTATTAATGAAAGATACGGTGATGTTGAACGCTTATCAGGTTCGTGGATGGGGCCAGCGGACGGAATACTTGATGGCAAGGTTTATTATAGTAATGTCGATTTAACCATTGGTGATTCTTCCATTACCACGCGGTTCTTAAACGGAAGAGGAAGTGGTTCTGGTTTATTGATAGTCCGGGGAGATCTTTCTATTCAAGGTAATATAGGATATGATGCAACACCTTTATCTGGCAGTGCGCCGATTAGCAAATTACCCTCCTTTGGAGTAATTGTGCTTGGAGATATTATAGTTGAACCCAATGTGACGGACTTGGTGGGTGCCTACCTTACTGCAGGAGTTTTCAAAACCGGCAATACACATCGTCCGTTGCGCATTGATGGTTTGGTGGTAGCTAATAAATTTAACCTAGAGCGCACTTGTGCTCGTCGCGACATTGGTTCGGAAATAATTACTTATGACGGCCGGGCAGTGGCTAATCCTCCCCCGGGTATGGCTGACCTAGTTAAAGCCTTGCCGAGCATTCGTCAAACAGTGCCATAAGATCGTTTTTATGGTATAATGTCCACATGTCAGCCTTATTTAGGTCAAAAACAAAAAGTTATCTGGGCATAGATTTAGGCGCGGGGGGAATTAAGGTCGTGGAGTTGCGTGCAATGGATGGCAAGGGCAATCTGATTACCTATGGGTTTAGCGATCGCGCGCCGGATGAAATAGGCACTGATTATCTAGACAACGCTGAAGAAACCGGCGGACTTTTGCAGAAAATTTGCAAGGCCGCGCGGACAACTACTTTGCAGGCTGTAACTGCTTTGCCTATCCCGGCCGTGTTTTCCGCGGTTTTAAGCATTGGCGCGGTTCCTAAAAAAGAATTGCCTGCCGCGGTGCAGTGGGAGGCCAAAAAATTAATACCTCTGCCGCTGGAAGAAGTTGTGCTAGATTGGCGCATTCTATCCAAAGAAGAGGGCGGCAAAGCGGCGGCTAAAACAGAAGGACAAGAAGAGCCTGCCAAAGAAAAGACCATGGAGGTGCTTTTGACCGCGGCGCCCAAGAGCATTATTGAAAAGTATGTGGTGATTGCGAAGATGGCCGGTTTGACTTTGGCCTCACTGGAGACCGAAAGCTTTGCGCTCATCCGCGCGCTTTTGGGCAGTGATCCAACCCCGACGATTTTACTGGATATTGGCGCCTTGCGCAGCAATATTTTGATCATTGATCGGGGAATACCGTTTTTAACACGCTCCTTAGAAATTGGGGGCAAGCGCTGTACAGAAGTCGTTGCGGCGTCACTACAGGTTTCGCTTGACCGCGCCGAGGAAATAAAGCGCGATCTTTCAAGCACTCCATTGCCCGGCACAACGCCCGGAGAATTGCCCGCAGTTTTTGAAGATATTTTTGCGCCGCTTATCAATGAAATCAAGTACAGTGTCAACGTTTATCGCACGCGCAATACCGTCGCCCGCATGCCCGAGCGCATTATCTTTACCGGTGGCGGTTCAACCTTGCCGGGGTTGACTGAATTTTTTGAATCAAAATTCAACATCCGCGCCTTTCGCGGAAATCCGTGGGAAAGAGTACAATATCATCAGGATCTCGTTCCGCTATTGCAAGATTTAGGGCCAAAATTTTCAGTCGCGATTGGTTTAGCTTTGAGGAATTTGTCCCATTAGAGCTTGCGTTCCGCCAAGGCGGGACTACCTCTAACGGGATGTGTAATCAATTAACGTCTCATACTATGCCCCCCAAGAAAACTAAAAAAGAAGAAGTGCAGGTGAGTTTCTTGCCCGAAGTTACGGAAGAAGAGCTTGTGTCCCAACATAAGCGCACCGCCATTTTTATCACTATTTTTATAGCCCTAGCCAGTTTTTTGCTTTTTGTTATTTTAGCTCTAATGCCTTGGTTAAATGTTAAACGGCAAGTAGGCGGAGTAAATTATGATGTCAGCCAACTCGATCGTGGGTTGCAAGATGTTCCCGCCGCAGAAGCGCAGCGCATCCAAGATGTCGCCCTTAAAGTTTCCGAGGCTAAAAAACGCTTGGAAGGACGGCCAGCCTTTCAAAATGCCCTGACTTTAGTGGAAAATTCTGCGATAAATGAAGTGGTGTTTAAAACACTCGCGCTGGATGACAAAGGCAGCTTGATGCTCACTGGAGTTGCGCAAAGCTATAGAGCGCTGGCTAAACAAATTTTGGCTTGGCGCGTACAGCCGCAAATCAAAGATGTTCGCTTAACGTCCGCTTCCGCAAGTCCGGGCATTGCCGGCGCTGTCTCCGGCGTGCAATTTAACGCCAGCCTGACCCTGACTCCAGAGGCTTTACAATGGTCTCCGTAGGCTGGAATCTAGATTCAAGTTTCATCCAATCCTATGCCAAATCGTTTTATAAACTTCATTCAAGCGCATTTTGTTTCTTTTACAGTTTTAGTTAATTTAATTACTATTTTGGTTGTCGCATTTGCCTTAATCTTGCCAATGCGCGCAAGTGTTGCCGCACAAAAGGTGCGTTTGGTATCTCTCCGGCAAGATCTTGAAATAAAACAGCAGCGTGCCCGATTTGATGAACAAAACAAAAAAGGCCTGGCTCTTATTGCGGAAGCCGATCTTCAAAAACTAGACGCGCTTTTTGCTGAAGGCGCAACCTCGCCAAGCATTTTTGCGGCCGTGGAAGCCTTGGCCCAAGGGGCGCATTTTACGCCCACCTCTATTGACATTGCGCAGACACCCACGGGAGGAGGTCAGGGCGGCGGCAATCTTCAGATTGCGGTACAGCTGCAAGGCGGCAGTTATTTTGAACTAAAAGAATTGATTAAGGCAATTTTGCTTTCCGCCCCGCTCCTTGATGCTTCGTCGCTGACTTTTGCCGGAGAAAATGCGGGCATAACCTTGAATCTTAAAGCTTATGCTTTGGACAGGGCCTCTGCCCCCGCATCTTTGATTGATTTTGCATTATTTAGCGACCCGCGTTTTAATGACTTGCGTGTAAGCTCTGCGCCTTTTGAGCAAGGCGCAGTTGGTCGTTCTAATCCATTTTCTCCGCCATCAGAGTAGTTAAAGGGCCAGCGTGTAGTCTGTATTCGGTAGACCTTAGACAAACCTATGCCGTCGGCGGTAATTCAAATCAACAACGAACTCTTGCGCGCGCTGGTTAACGAACAAGTTTTGACGGAAAGCGCCGCTTCCGAACTGGAGGCGCGTTCCATCAAGGATCGCGTCTCTTTTGAAGATTTGCTCGTGCGCGGCAAAATTATTTTACCTGAAGAACTCGCCAAAAAAAAAGCGAAATTTTATGGTTTGCCGTATGTTGATCTTACTATAGAAGAGATTAATCCGCATGTTTTGAATATCATTCCCAAAGTCGTGGCCGACAATTATAAAATGATTGCATTTGGCCGCGAAGCCGGGGAAATTAAGGTTGCTCTGGTTGATCCGCGCAATTTTCAGGCCCAGCAAGCTATGGATGTTTTAGCCTCCGAAGAAAATCTGCGCGTACGCTATCATGTTGCTTCTTCGGATGGCTTCAAATCCGCTTTTCAAAAATACGAACTCTTGCGCCGAGAAGTTGCGGAGGCGGTACAAGTTGCGGAAAAAGAACTGGCGCCGATTGCGCCCGAAGCCGGCGCGATCGCGCCGGCAGAGGAAGTTATTAAGGGCGCGCCCGTCTCAAGAATTGTTTCTGTAGTTTTGCGCCACGCGGTTGAAGGCCGCGCCTCGGATATCCATATAGAACCGCACGCTCGCGAAGCGCGCGTCCGCTATCGCATTGATGGAGTGCTCAAAACCTCGCTTACACTGCCGGGCTCTTTATATTCCGCTGTTGTGGCGCGTGTTAAGGTCCTGGCTAGTTTAAAACTTGATGAAACGCGAGTGCCGCAAGATGGCCGTATCACGGAAATTATAAATGGCAAGGCCGTTGACTTTCGCATTTCCACCATGCCGCTTCAAGAGGGTCAAGAAAAAGTAGCGATTCGCATTTTGACTGCTGAAACGCCGCCGACCCTTCAGGAGTTAGGTTTTCGCCAAGAGCATATTGAAATTATAGCGGCCAATATTAAAAAGCCGCACGGCTTATTTTTGATCTCCGGGCCGACCGGCGCCGGAAAGTCAACCACGCTTTATGCTGTTTTAAACATGCTGAACACTGAAGGAACCAATATTGTAACTTTGGAAGATCCTATAGAATATTTTATTGCCGGCGTAAATCAATCCCAAATACGCCCCGAAGTCGGCTTTACCTTCGCCACTGGTTTACGCAGCATTCTCCGGCAAGATCCCAACATCATCATGGTCGGCGAGATCCGCGATTCGGAAACTGCCGAGCTGGCTATTCATGCCGCCCTCACTGGCCACTTGATCCTTTCTACGATTCACACCAATGATGCGCAAAGCGTGGTGCCTCGTCTTATTGATTTAAAGGTTGAACCATTTTTGCTTTCCGCAACCCTGAATTTGGTCATTGCCCAGCGCCTGGCGCGCCATGTTTGTCCGGATTGCAAAGTTGCGGCCGAGATCCCGCTTAAAGTTATAGATGAAATGCGCCTGGAGCTCCAGCGCATACCCAGCCGTTACCGTCCCCCCGAATTTAACGCTGATGGTTCTTTAATATTTTACCGCGGCAAAGGTTGTCCCCGTTGCGGCAATAGTGGTTATCGCGGTCGGGTTGCTGTGGCCGAACTTTTGCAAGGCACAGCGGCGCTTCAAAAATTAATCGCGATAGGGTATAATAGCGAAGAGGTCGCCGCCGAGATAGCCGCCCAGGAGATGATTACTTTGAGGCAAGACGCGCTTTTGAAAGCCCTGGCCGGGCAGACTACAGTGGAAGAAGTTTTGCGCATCAGTGCGGAATAGATTGTTGATGTAAATTTAAATATTTAAATATCCAAAAATATGCCCAACAATAAAACTAGAATTCTCTTGGTTGAGGACGATACATTTCTCGCCGGAATTTACGCTCATAAATTTGAGGCCGAGGGCTTTGAAGTTCTCCTTGCCACGGATGGCGAGGCGGGCGCTAAAGTCGCCGCCAAAGAATTGCCCAATATAATTCTACTGGATATTCTTCTGCCTAAAATGGACGGTTTTGAAGTTTTGGAAAAGGTTAAAGGCGATGCAAAAACCAAAAATATACCCGTAATCCTGCTTACTAATCTTGGCCAGAAAGAAGACGTTGATAAGGGATTGAAATTAGGGGCTTCAGATTACTTAATTAAGGCACATTTTATGCCCCAGGAAACCGTGGAGAAGGTTAAGAAGGTTCTAGCTGCTAATCCTGCAAGGTCTGGGAAATAGACGGGTATGCCGCTTTTTCGTTATCGCGCGAAAGATGCTCAAGGCAGGATGGTTGAAGGCCGCGTAGAGGCGTCGACCCTCATTCTAGCCGAGGCTGCGCTTAAAGATCGCGGTTATGAGATTGTTTTACTTGGAGAGGTAAAACGCAAATTCAGTCTTCCGACTTGGGAGCGGGTTAAAACCCGCGACCTTGTTATTTTTGCGCGGCAGTTGTCCGTGCTCATTGGGGCTAATGTTCCAATCGTGCAGTCGTTGCGTACAGTTGTGCGTCAAACGCCCAGCCCAGTTTTAAATAAAATATTGCATCAAGTTGCTGATGAGGTTGAGGCAGGAGCGCGACTGTCGCTTGCCTTTGCTAAACACCCCAAGATTTTTGATGAATTTTTTGTGAACATGATAAAAGCGGGCGAGACTGCCGGCCGTTTGAACGAAGTTCTGGGTTATCTTGCTGATCAAAAAGAAAAAGACTACGATCTCAATTCAAAAATTCGCGGGGCCATGATGTATCCTGCCTTCATAATATTCGGCATGATTGTGGTCGGGATTATCCTGCTGGTTTATATTATTCCGCAATTGACCTCCACGCTTCAGGAAGCTGGAGTGGAGCTTCCTTTGACTACGCGGCTTTTAATTGGGGCTTCCAGGGCCGTGAAAGAATACGGCTGGTTAATGCTTATTGGTCTTATAGCTCTAGTCGCTGGTCTTCGTTACGGTTTGCGCAATCCTGAATTCCGCGCGGGCTGGGATAAAAATAAACTGCGCTTGCCCGTTGTCGGTGCGCTGTTTCAGCGCATTTATTTAGCGCGTTTTTCACGCAGTTTGAATACTCTGCTTGCCGGCGGTGTTGACATTGTTGCCAGTTTGAAAGGCGTGGGCAAGGTTATTGGCAATGCGCACTATGAACGGCTCGTGCGACAAACTGTGCGCGAGGTAGAAGACGGCAATTCAATCATTACCGTATTTAAAGACGATCCTTTAGTGCCCGCCATGATCTCGCAAATGCTTTCGGTTGGCGAGGAAACTGGCCAGCTTTCCGGAATTTTGGAAAAGCTCACGAATTTTTATACGCGCGAAGTTGATAATGCCGTTACTGATCTAGTGTCCGTTATTGAACCACTGCTTATGATTGCAATTGGCGTGGGGGTCGGCATGATTGTGGCTTCAATAATTTTGCCCATGTACCGTTTGTCCGGACAGTTTTAGTCTATTTGTGACCTAGTCACATTTTTATGTGGCTAGGTCACAAATCACATCACAAAGGGTCTATCGTAAGTCCACTAGATTATGTTATACTAAATATATTCAAGCTATGTGGATAACTGACACCGAAGGTGTCAGCCTGACCCCGCCAAAGCGGGGGAAGGATCCCCAGCATACAAGAATGAGATTCTTCACTATGTTCAGAATGACACTATCAAAGCGCGGGCCTGCCCACCGAGTGTTACGGGGCGAAGCGCCGAACGGTATGTGCGGCGGGACGAGAGGCGGGTTTACTTTAGTGGAGCTCCTTATTGCTATCGCGATTATTGGAATTCTCTCCACCGTGGCAACCGTGTCCTTGACCAAAGCCCGTCGTCATGCGCGGGATACAAAACGGGCTTCGGATATCCAGCAGATGCGCAATGCTTTGCTGATTTATTCTAATCAAAAGGCGGGTTATCCAGATGGGTCGGTTACAGAATGTACTACTATAGGATGTGTTTTGGGCGAGGGGCAGGCACAATGTCTTGATGATTCCGTGGCCGGATTACATGCGTCCGGTACTTGCGACGGCCTAATCATTATGCAGCGGGTTCCTAAAGAAATAGTGGCTACCCACCCGCCATATCGTTATCTGAAAACGGCGACAGGATATACGATTAGTTTTACATTGGAAGGTGCGGTTGGAGATTTATCGGGCGGCAATTGTATTGCGAAACCGGAAAATATAACATGTAGTCCGTAAAGGTCTTTATGTTCTGGCAAAAATTCATGGCTTAAGCCGATTTTTGCTAGAACAATCAGAAAGGGGGTGAGATAATGAAGAAACAAACATACAAGAAAGGGTTTACTTTGATCGAGCTATTGGTGGTAATTGCCATTATCGGAATCTTATCAACCTTAGCCGTTATCTCACTGGGTAACGCCAGAACAAAAGCACGTGATTCCAAGAGACTTTCGGATATGCGCAGTGTAGAGAGTGCTTTGGAAATTTATTACACGGATCAGCAGGCGTATCCAGTAGCCGCCACTACCAATCCATGTCTTATAGCCACGAGCATTGAGAATTGTTGTTTGAATAATATTTCCGGGGCAGAAGGTGGTTGGAAAACCGCCGGCAACTGCACAGGGGGTTCTACCCTGATAACAGTTCCGAACGATCCTAGAAACACAGGGACATGGGATAACTACGTTTATTTGCGACCAGATGCCAATACTTATTCTGTTGAATTTGCTCTAGAAGCGGATCCTGATAGCACTGGTCCACTTGTGATTACGTCATCTACCACAACGACAAACTGTCTCTCATCAGGAGGTATGACTGCAAATACAGGCGCGGCAGGATGTCCGTAGTCAGAGTCATAAGATGTATATGTGAAAGTAAAGGATCGCCCATACACAGGGGCGGTCCTTTTGTGGTACACTACAGATGTAGAACAACTGTTATGAATATAATTTTTGTCATAATACTTGGCCTTGTCGTGGGCAGTTTTTTGAATGCCTATATTTTTCGTTTGCATAGAAGTACAACTCTTAACCCTTCCCTGCATAACCCCCTCCAACTCCCCCTTATCTTAAGGGGGAGAGATCGATCACCCCCCCCTCTTAGGATAAGAGGGGGTGAGGGGGAGTTACGAAGTGTCTGGCGCGGCAGGTCATACTGTCCAAAATGTAAAAAACCCTTAGCCTGGTATGAACTGATTCCAGTTCTGTCGTTTATTTTACAGTTGCGCCGTTGTCGCGGCTGTAAGCAAAGGATTGATTGGCAGTACCCGGTGGTGGAGTTGAGTACGGCAGTTCTGTTTGTGCTGGCTTATCTAGCACAAAGAATTATGAATCAGGCCGTAATTCATGATTTCCTATTCCTGATTCAACAACTGGTAGCCTGGTACTTGCTTTCCGTCCTTGTCATCCTTTTCGTTTTTGATCTCCGCTATGGCCTAGTGCCGGATAGAATGGTGTTGCCTGCGATTGTGATAGCGTTTTTTAGCATGGTCATCCTAAATGCAGTGAAGGATCCCATGATTCCCGATATAGACGGGATTCTTCGCTTCGCTCAGAATGGCACAAACCTCTACGTTCTCTTAGCCATCGCTGTCGGCGCCGGATTTTTTGCTTTACAATACTACGCTTCAAAAGGCCGCTGGCTTGGCGCTGGCGATATTCGTATTGGCGCTTTAATGGGAGCAATGTTGGGCTGGCCGCTGATTATTGAGGCACTGGTTCTATCCTACATGATCGGCGGAGTCGTTGGACTGCTATTGATTGCAACAGGTAAAAAGCGTTTTGGCCAAACTGTGCCTTTAGGAACATTTTTAACTCTGGGCACAGCAATAACTTTTTTATATGGCGAACAAATTTGGCATTGGTATTGGGGATAATGGGCGCGGGCCTGCCCGACTGAAATTTCTGCCGTGCAAAAATTTGGGTGGTTTTACTTTGGCAGAAGTTTTAGTAGCGATGTTTATTTTTACTGTTATCACAACAGCGGTGGTTGTTAATTATCGAGTGGGCGATCGCAATACTGAATTACGTCTTGCCGCAGAAGAAGTCGCCTCGTTTATTCGCAATGCGCAAATTATGGCCCAAGCCGGGCGGACGATAAAATTATGCGTAAGCGGTGGTGTTCAGGACAGAGTATGCGAAGGAGCCGTGGGAGTTTGTAGTGGTGGAACAACCTGCAGTGATCAAACGCCACGCGGCGGTTATGGAATATTTTTGCAGGCTGCTAGTACCCCCCCGATATTTTTTGCAAATAGCATAAATCCAGACGAAAGAAGTTATAATGAAGGCGAAAATGTACCGACTATTAGACTACAACTTCCTTCAAAAATTAGCATCGCATCAATTAATCCGTCGTTACCGCTCACGATCGTCTTTGCACCGCCACGGCCGCGGACCTGGATAAATAATAACAGTGACATTGTAGAGGCACGCATCATCTTACAGCATGCCGATACTGGTGCGACACGTACCGTAATTATCAAAAGCGTGAGCGGCAGAATAGAAGTTAATCCGTAATCCCGTTAGAAGCCGCGGTCGCGTTATTATCTGGCACAATATTTATGCAGAGGGTCAATTTTACCAAAATAAATCTAACCGGCAGGGCGGAGAGACCGCAACCTGCTTCTCACGGGATGAAAAAAGGACAAGGACTGTTGGAAACCATTGTCGCGCTTGGCATTATTATGACCGGGCTTATGGCTACGATTACTCTTGTGATTTCTAATTTGCGCGCGCAGCGCGATAGCGCGAGCCGGCTTGTTGCGGTAAATTTGGCGCGCGAGGGTGTTGAGGTCGTGCGAGCAATTCGGGATACGAATTGGCTTGCTGGGAGTGATACTTGGGCAGGTATTCTGCGGGGTAGCGACACCACGGCCGTGCTCCAGTTTGAGCCATCGACCTTGAGCTACGAGCTCAACTATGACCCGTCCGGTATAGACAATGTGCAAGCGCAAATTTGTAAATCCAGCGTCGAAGACCACAGAGGAGTGTATGTTCAGCCGGGGCCATGTGGTCGTCCTGGTTTAGAACCTACGCGATTTCGGCGCCTTCTTAATGTAACGAGTATAAAGTGCCGTGACGATGGCGCTTTGAGTGTCGCATGTGTTGAACTGGGGTCTGATACTGTAGTGGGTATAACAGTGAATTCTGCTGTGCGATGGGACGAAGGCGGACAAACAAAAAATGTGGAAATTATAGAAAAGCTATATGACTGGCGGTAAAAAAGGATTCACTTTAATGGAGATGCTTGTGGCTTTGGCGATATTTTCTACGGTGGTGACGATCACTACGGACATCTTTTTTTCCTATCAACGCACCCAGCGCAAAACCGAGGAGCTGCAAAAAGTTGTCAGTACGGCGCGTTTTGTTTCTGAAGCCATCGTGCGCGAGGTTAAGGAAGGCACGATTGATTATGGATACACCAATTATGTACGTAGCGGTGATGCTCTTAGCAACCCCCAGACTGTTTTAGCGTTAAAAGACGCCGAAGGTCGCCAAGTAATATTCAGTCAATCAGGTCAGAATGGGTGTCCAGAAGGATCAGATCCATGTATTATTCTGACCCGCGATAGTGGGTCAGAAAGCATTACACCTAGAGGTGTGCGCGTGAATTCTTTGCAGTTTTATATCTCGCCAGCGCAAGACCCTTATAGTTTTGACATCGGACGCGGTGCTTTTATGAGTAATGCCCAGCCGCGCGTTACGGTTTTTATGTCGCTCATGGATAGTGAAAGACGCACGCAATACGATTTGCAAACTACAGTGGTAAGTCGGGCGTATAAACGGTGAGTATGAAATTTATAATGAAGAATATAGAATGTAAAATGGACGGGCCTGCCCGCCGAGTGTTATGGGGCGAAGAACCGAATGGCATGCGCGGCGGGGCGAGAGGCGGGTACTCTCTGCTTTTGGCTTTGCTCATTACTGCGTCAGTCGCGGCGGCGTCTTCGGCGTTGGCGCGAATTATTGTGGCGGAAATCCGGCAGACTCGTTTTGTGGATAATGCCATTGTGGCGCAAGCCGCGGCCGAAAGCGGAGGAGAGCTGGGATTATTTCTGTTAAGAAAGACAAACTATTTCAATAATCCACTCATTGCCGAGGCTATCTTGTCTCCCATTTCTATTGATACCGCTGGAGGTATCAGAGCAAGTGTAGTGGTTAGACCAACAGAAACGCTACCAGTCTTTACCATTAGACAGAATGACTTCATCTCTTTTGCCATCCCTAATACTAGCCGCGCCCCACATCAAATAAACATCGCTTGGCGACCACTTGATCCAGTGGCCTGTGGTTCTAGTTGGATAGAAGTGGCACAGACGGTCTGGGATCCAGAAGATTTTTCAACTACTTACAATGCATGGCGTCAGCCGTATTCCGCTCCTGCGAGAGCCACTGAAACTGTCGCAGTGCCTTTATTTTTAAGATCCAGAGGCGGACCGCGTGCTTTAGCGGTTGAGGAGTTGCGCATCAAGGCACTTTATTGTGATATTGCAGAATTACGTATCACCCCCTCTGAGCTATCCTCACGTGTTACTATTAATGCAATAGGCGAATATCGCGATTCAAAACAAGCCTTTAACATCGTCGCTCCCCGCAGTGCGCCTTTAGGCGGGTTGTTTGATTTTGTACTCTTTTCAGAAAGTGAGCTTAAAAAAGGAGTGGACTAAATTATGGGGTAATGATTTGTGACCTAGCCACATAAATCTATTATGACCAAAGAAGAAGCCAAAAAATGCATTAAAAAACTCCGCGAGGAAATCAATTATCATCGGTACATGTATCATGTGCACGATAAGCTTGAGATTTCTGAAGCCGCGCTGGATTCGTTAAAGCATGAGCTTTTTAAACTCGAACAACACTTCCCGGAACTTATCGCGTCCGACTCTCCGACCCAGCGAATTGGCGGCAAACCCTTGCCCGCATTTAAAAAAGTCACCCATGCCTCACCCATGCTTTCTATGGAAGATGTGTTTTCTCCTGTAGAACTGGAGGCATGGCTCACACGCAATAAACGCCTGTATCCTTTGGGGATTTATGATTTTTACACCGAGATTAAAATGGATGGTTTAGCGGTTTCTTTAGTTTATGAAAATGGCCTGCTAAAAGTCGGGGCAACACGCGGCGATGGCCGGGTCGGCGAAGATGTAACCCAGAATTTGAAGACGATTGAGGCTATTCCGCTCCGACTGCGAGTGCCGAGTGAGAAAGAGATAAGTGATGTTATCCTGAGGAGTGAAACGACAAAGGATCCCGAGCCACGTGTGAAACACGGGATTCTTCGCTTTGCTCAGGATGACGCACATGTCGTTCATCATAAGATTTTGCGCGCTCTCGAGCAAGGCCGCATTGAAATCCGCGGCGAGGCCTACATGTCCAAGAAAACTTTTGAGGAGCTTAATCGTGAGCAAAAGAAAAAAAACGAGGCGCCTTTTGCCAACCCGCGCAATGCCGCCGCCGGCTCTATTCGCCAGCTTGATTCCAATATAACCGCCAGCCGCAAGTTGTCCTTTTTTGGCTACGCGCTTTCGGGCGATCTCGGGCTTACTACCCATGAGCAAGCGCACGCTCTGATGAAACTTTTAGGCGTGCCCATTAACCCTTTAAGCGAGTACTGCCGCAACCTAAAGGCGGTCGTAGATTTTCATGAAAAAGTTTATAAAATGCGCGAGAAACTGCCGTACTGGACAGATGGAATTGTCGTGGTTGTCAATAATGATCAAACTTTTGAGCGTCTTGGGGTGGTTGGCAAAGCGCCGCGCGGCATCATTGCTTTTAAATTTCCGGCGGAGCAGGCCACAACGCGCGTGCGCGAGGTGCGCTTCCAAGTCGGGCGTACCGGAGTGCTTACTCCTGTGGCCGTCATGGGTCCCGTTTTTGTCGCCGGCACCACTGTTAAGCATGCCACCTTGCATAATATGGATGAGATAGAACGGTTGGGCTTGAAAATCGGCGATACTGTTATTTTAGAAAAAGCCGGAGATATCATTCCCAAAGTTGTACAAGTTCTGCCCAAACTGCGCACCGGCCAAGAAAAAACTATACGCCCGCCAAGCCGCTGTCCTGCTTGCGGGGCCAAAGTAGAGCGGCCCGAAGGAGAAGTGGCCATTGTTTGCTCAAACAAGGATTGTCCAGCCAAGCATCATGAACGCATTGCGCACTTTGTTTCAAGAAAGACTTTTGATATTGATGGTCTTGGCTACAAGATTGTTAAACAGTTTATGGATGCCGGTTTGATTTCCACGCCCGCTGATATTTTCCGGCTTACTAAAAGCGACTTAGTTGATTTAGAACGTTTTGGGGAAAAGTCCGCGGAGAATCTAATTGATTCAATTAACAAAGCGCGCAAAATCAATCTGCCTCGTTTTATATTTGCTTTGGGGATTAAACATGTGGGCGAGGAAACCGCGCTTGATCTGGCTAATCGGTTTGGCACATTAAGAAAGATTAGAGAGGCAGCTTTGGCAGATTTTCAAGCTGTGCCTAATATTGGTGAAGTTGTGGCGCAATCACTATTTGAGTATTTTACTGATAAGCACAATCAGAAATTAGTGGATGATCTTCTAGCGGCGGGTGTAGAGGTGCAATCTTCCTATACGTTAGCCCCTAGACGCTTGACGCTGCAAGGCCTGACGTTTGTGTTAACTGGTGGTCTTGAAGCCATGACTCGCGAGGAGGCCAAAGAAAAAATTCGCGCTTTAGGAGGCGAGGTTGCAAGCTCGGTTTCAAAAAATACGGATTATGTGGTTGCTGGAAGCGAGCCGGGCGATAAATATGACAAAGCCAAGAAATTAGGCGTAAAAATTCTGTCTGAACAAGAATTCTTGACTCTGTTTAAGCGGTAAAGTAAGGTGAACACGTCGAAGTGATACATATTATGCTTTCATCAGTTGATGAAATAAAAATACGACTGGATATTGTTGATTTTATTTCGACGTATGTGCAGTTAAAAAGAGCAGGCGCCAATTTTAAGGCGCTTTGCCCTTTTCATACTGAAAAAACGCCATCATTCATGATCTCCAAGGCAAAGCAGATGTGGTACTGTTTTGGTTGTAATGAAGGCGGGGATATTTTTAAGTTTTTAATGAAGATGGAAGGATTGGATTTTCCCGAAGCCCTAAAAATTTTAGCGGATAAGGCCGGGGTGGAGTTGCCCAAATACGACAAGCGGCTTGAAAGTCAAAAAAATACTCTACTAGAAATTCTGCGGCTAGCAGTAGAATTTTATTCAAAACAGTTGCATGCTCCGGCAGGACAGTCGGCTTTGAATTATTTGCAAAGGCGCGGTTTATCCGAAAATGTGATCAATCAGTTTGCCTTAGGTTATGCGCCGGATTCTTGGGATGCTCTTACTAACACCTTGCGTGCGCGATTTAAACCTGAAGACATATTTGCAGCCGGCCTTGTTGTGAAGAAAAATAGGGACGTTTCTAATTTTGCAAAGCAAAATTTAGAGACGTCCCATTTTTCCTCGTACTACGACCGTTTTCGTCATCGGATTATGTTTCCCATCCGTGATGTCAACGGCAATGCAGTGGGCTTTACAAGTCGGCTTTTGGACGAGAAACGCGCTGAAGGCAAGTATATTAATACCCCCGAAACCATGCTCTACAACAAAAGCCGCGTGCTTTATGGGTTGGATTTAGCGCGCCAAGCTATGCGCCAATTGAATTACGCCGTGATTGTAGAGGGCAATATGGACGTGATTGCCTGCCATCAGTTTGGCATGTCTAATGTGGTGGCCGCCTCCGGCACTGCCATGACCATCGATCATCTTAGATTGCTCAAACGCTATACAAATAATCTTGCCATTGCCTTTGATGCTGATCCGGCTGGCGTCAGTGCCGCGAAACGCGGTATTGATCTTGCTCTGCAAGAAGGAATGAGGGTCAAGATTATTACAATTCCCAAAGATTGCGGCAAGGATCCCGATGAATGTATTCGTAAGAATAAAAAGGCTTGGGCCATTGCAGTTGGTGCGGCTCGCGAAGTCATGGATTATTATTTGGAGCGTGCAACTCGCAATTTTGATATAAAAACCGCAAAGGGTAAATCCGATTTTGCCAATCTCCTAATGACCGAAATTAAAAAATTGCCGGATTTGATAGAACAAGATTTTTGGTTGAAAAAAGTTGCCGAGGCCTTGCGCGTTGATGATAAGTTATTGCGGGAGCAGATGGCAAGAGTTGGTAACGCCCCTCAACCTCCTCTTAAGTTAAGAAAGGGAGTTACGCGTGAGGTGCCGGCAGAGACTAATATGCGCCCGAGGGCCGAGCTACTTTCGGAACGACTGCTTGCCCTTTTTCTGGCCGTGCCGCAATACGCGGAAAGCATCATTGAAGCTGTGCTTCCGGAGATGTTTTGTCCCGCGGGCAATCAAGACCTTTACACCCAACTTGTGCAATGTTATACTGCTTATAATTCACAAGGCTCCGCTTCGGCGGGGGCTGATTTCAGCCAATTTTGGCATAACTGGTGCGTAAATCACGCACCAGAACTTTCATCCACAGCCGCTATTCTTGAACTTTATAAAGACAAGGAGTTTGCGGGTTGGGACGACATCCAGTTAAGGCGGGAAAAAAATTTTTTAACTAAAGAAATTCGGCGCGAATATTTACACAAGCGCCGTTTTGAGCTTACCGAAGCAATGCGCCAAGCCGAGAAAGAGGATGATAAAGCGCAGGTGGCTGAACTTACCCGCGAATTTGAGGCGCTTGCGGCGCAAGAATAGGGATGCCTATTATTAAATTCAAAGATCATGCCGAAGAAAAAAATCAAAGCCAAAACCAAAGTTAAAAAAATCAAACGCAAAAAAATCGTGCGCCGTCCTAAAGTTGCGCCTCCGTCCGAAGAAGCAGTGAACGCTTTATTTCAAAAAGGGCGCATGCGCGGATTTTTTACAGAAACGGAATTGATGTACGCCTTTCCCGAAGTGGAAGAGCACTTGGATTTTTACGAAAAATTTTTAGACCGCATTGAACAAGCTGGTTTGAATGTTGTTGAAACGCGCGAGTCAATTTTAGGGGCTCGACCGCAATATGAAGAAACCCTTAAAAAAGTTAAATCCGCAAAGGAAGAAGTAAAAAGTGTAGGCATAGGTGAAATCTCTGCGGATTCAGTGCAAATTTATTTGCGTGAGATTGGTAAGATTCCTCTTTTAACTCCGGAGGAAGAAGTGGCTTTGGCTAAGCGCAAGGAAAGGAATGACAAAGAAGCGGAGAAACGTTTGATTGAGGCAAACTTGCGGCTCGTGGTTTCTATTGCCAAAAAATTCGTGGGCAAGAGTCTTTCGCTTTTGGATCTTATCCAAGAGGGCAATATCGGGCTTTTCCGCGCTGTAAAAAAATTTGAATATCGCAAAGGGTACAAATTTTCCACTTACGCGACATGGTGGATTAGGCAGGCCATCACCCGCGCCATTGCTGATCAGTCGCGCACTATCCGTATTCCCGTGCACATGGTTGAGACCATTAATCGGTTTCAAACGGTGGAGCGCCGGCTCATTCAAGATTTAGGACGTGAACCATTGCCTGAAGAGATTGCCGCGGAAATGGGCGAGTCGGTTGAGAAAATCAATTATATTATCAAGATCGCCCAAGATACGGTCTCGCTAGAAACTTCCGTTGGTGAAGATGAAGAGGATTCTACGCTCATGGATTTCATCGAGGATATCCGCAGTATTCCGCCCGATCGTGCCGCGGCCCAGCAACTTTTGCGTGAATATGTGCGGGAATCTATAAAGGATCTTAGCCCGCGCGAGCAAAAAATTCTGGAAATGCGTTTTGGGCTTGTAGATGGCATTACTCATACTCTTGAAGAAGTGGGGCGAGAATTTGACGTTACCCGCGAGCGCATTCGGCAGATTGAAGCAAAGGCCCTGGACAAAATTCGCGCCCAGGCTACTATTGAAAAATTGCGGGACTATTGATATTATAATTTCTCCGACAGAGCTCCGAGGTGGCGCAGCGGTAGCGCAGGGGACTGTTAATCCCTTGGTCGTGGGTTCGAATCCCACCCTCGGAGCTCTGTCGGAATACTATGACTATTACAATGCATCAGTTAGAAAGACTGTTTCTTTATGTTGGTTTATTTTTTTTAATTACGCCCACATACGCGCAATCTCCAACCGTCTCCATTATTTCTCCAGCTCCTGGCGAGGTTGTTTATGGCGATAGTATCACGGCGAATGTAAGGATGCCGGATAATTTTATATTGGGGCAAGATGGTTATTTGTATTTTTGGCTTGATGCGCCGCTTGAGCGCGACAGCTCCAATGCCGTGATTGTTCCAGAGGCACAACATACTTTTGCGCAAGTTACTTCGGGCTTGCATACGCTTTGGGTTGAGCTTGTAAATCAAAACTATGCTTCTCTTTCTCCCAAAGTTGAAGCAATGGTGGAGTTTGAAACTGTGGTAGAGGGGCTTGCTGGTCCAGGCGGCGGTCCCGGGCCAGTCCCGCCCCAAACAAGTGGCGGTTTTTTATCAGTCTCTAGCAATACCGTGGCCGTAATTATTTTGATAGGGGTTGCGATTGTAGTTTTATGGTATTTGTTTGGGCGACATAAAAAGGTGTCGCCTACTAAGAAAACTTGAGCGCAGAAGTATTGTGCATGGCAATTAATTATCAACGCGAACTAAACGCCGAGCAGTTGCGTGTAGTCAATGACGGAAACGGTCCTTGTTTAGTTTTAGCCGGAGCTGGAACAGGCAAGACGCGGACCATTGTGTACCGCGTTGCTTATTTATTGGAACAAGGCATTGATCCGGGCAAGATTTTGTTGGTTACTTTTACCAATAAAGCCAGCCGCGAGATGTTAAGAAGAGTGGAAATTTTGCTTGGCCACACGCCCGAAGGTCTTTGGGGCGGAACTTTTCATCATGTGGGCCATGCAATTTTGCGCCGTTATGGATCGCGCATCGGACTCGCGTCCGGTTTTACTATTTTAGATCAGGATGACAGCATGGAATTGCTAAAATCAACTATGGCAGAGCAGGGCCTGTCCACTAAAAAAGATGATAAATCTTTTCTAAAACCCGAAGTATTAGATAACTTAATTAGCTTTTCTGTAAATAGCGCGCGCGCATTGCCAGAGCTTGTTGAGGAATGGATACCTAAACATGCACATCTAACGCCGGAAATTTTACGCCTCGCAAGCGCCTACGAGCAAAAAAAGCGCGAACGTAATGTTGTAAGTTTTGATGATTTGCTTTATTTCTGGCTATGCCTTTTGCGTGAGAGGCCCGAGGTGCGCGAGAGTCTAGGCGGTAAGTTTGATTATATATTGATTGATGAATATCAGGATACAAATCGTTTGCAAGGTATGATCGTTGAAGAACTTGCTCGTCAAAGTGAAGGCGGTGGGGCTTGTGGTAAAAACGTTCTTGTGGTTGGCGATGATGCCCAATCAATCTACGCCTTCCGTGCCGCGACCGTTGAAAATATTATGCGTTTTCCCGAGGTATTTCCCGGCGCAAAAATTTTCCGTCTTGAACAGAATTATCGCTCTACGCAAGCAATTCTTGATCTGGCGAACGCATGCATCGCTTGCAATCGCCGGCAATTTGAAAAGGAACTTAAAAGTGCTTGTCATCCTGAGCGAAGCGAAGGATCCCGGCCTAATCGAGAATCACGGGATTCTTCGGCCTCTGGCCTCAGAATGACAGACTATGAGGGCACTAGGCCGGAGCTTATTGGGTGCGCTGACGCTACCCAAGAGGCTAGATTTATTGCGGGCAAGGTTTTGGAGTTTCACGACGAAGGCGAATCTCTCCTTGCAAGCGCTGTACTCTTCCGTGCGGCCTATCAAGCCATGCAGCTTGAACTAGAACTTCAAAAGCGAGGGGTGCCCTATGTTGTTCGGGGCGGTATTCGTTTTTTTGAACAAGCGCATATCAAAGACGTGGTGGCGTATCTAAAAGTGGTAGCGAATCCAACTGACGAGATTGCTTGGCAGCGTGTGCTAAAAATGGAAGAGGGAATTGGTGCAAAAACTGCCGCGGTGCTTGCGCAACGCATGATTCATAACTCCCCCCAACCCTCTCTTACCTTAAGAGGTGGTGATATAGTGAATATTCCTACCCAAAGAGCGCGGGGAAGTGAGGAGGGGTTACAAAAAGTTCTTGCCCGTATTGAAAAATTAAAATCTTTAGATAAGGTCTATAGAATGATTGATTATTTATTAGAAGCATTTTACGAAAATTATGCCGAAGCAGTTTTTGAAAACGCGCGAGAGCGGCTTGAAGATTTAAGACAACTCGCGCTTTTTGCCAAAGAGTACCAAGAGCTAGAACAATTTTTAGCTGATGCAACCCTTTCAGAAGGCTTTCGCGGGGAAAGAAAAGGGAACGTTTCTAATTTTGTCGAGCAAAATTTAGAGACGCTCCCTTTTCTTAATGAAGATCAAGAGCATCTAGTGCTCTCTACGATTCATCAAGCTAAAGGCTTGGAGTGGAAAAATGTTTTTGTGGTGGGTCTGATTGATGGTCAATTTCCGCATTACAAATCTCACGGTAGCCGCGCAGAGCTCGAAGAAGAACGGCGTCTTTTTTATGTGGCAGTGACGCGCGCCAAAGAGCAGCTCTTTCTAACCTATCCCGTAACCAGTATGGGCTCGCTTGGCACAGCCGTGCACCAGCCGTCTTTATTTGTCCGCGAACTCAACCCGCATTTGTTTAAGACCATGCTGGATGACGAAGAAGTCGTCGTTGAAATATAATGACAAGAAAATAGAGTAAACCATCGCCTCGCTTTCCTTTGATGTTTTTGACGTTAAAGAAAATTATCACTTTTCATGCGGCCGCATGAAAAGTGATAATCATACTCAAGGTGGAGTATAGTATTTGACAAGTTTTACCGCCGCCGTTAATATAGATATATAGACGCAAATCTATATGTTACGGAAAAAGAAGCAGTGTGTTAATTGCTTTAATGTGCTGGGCGATCCGACGCGGGCGCGGATATTGGAGGCCATTAAGCGTCGACCCTTGAATGTGCGCTCTATTTGCGCCTTATTTGATTTGCGCCAGCCAACAATTACCCATCACCTCCAGACCCTGTACGCCGCCGGCTTAATTACCCGGCAAAAACACGGTCGAGAAGTTGAATATAGTTTTAATAAAGATTATCCCTGCGGCAAATGCAATATCTTTGCCATCCCATTGCAGTTTTAAAGGTATTCGTCCCGTTAGAAGCCGCGGTCGCGATACATTGGAGAGCTAAATATTATGCAAAAGGTCTATATTATAACAACAAACATTAACCAGCAGATCGGGAAGACCGCGACCTGCTTCTAACGGGATGAACGAGAAACGCACAGTATATCTTGATCATGCCGCGGCCACACCTCTTGATCCGCAAGTTAAAGAGGCTATGTTGCCATATCTGGGCGAACAATATGGCAACCCCTCGGCAATCTATGCGCCGGGGCGCATTGCTCGAGAAGCTTTGGATAATGCGCGCGAGACAGTAGCACAGGCTTTAAATTGCACCGCCGCCGAAATTATGTTTACCGGTAGCGGCACCGAGTCTGCTAATCTGGCCATTTTCGGCGTCGCACGAGGGTATCGTCGTGACCAAGTCACTGCCGCAGGCGCAACCCGTGACTTGGTCACAAAAGGCCACATCATCACCACCAACATTGAACATCATGCTGTTTTAAATTCCTGCAAAGCCCTTCAAAACGACGGTTTTGAAGTTACTTATTTGAAAGTAGATCATGACGGGCTTGTAACAGCCGAGCAATTTAAAGCCGCTATTCGGCCGGACACGATTTTAATTTCCATCATGTACGCCAATAACGAGATTGGCACAATTGAGCCGATACATGAACTCACGCGCGCAATGCAAGAGCGCAAAAAAGAACTCGGACGCAAGCCAAATGACCCCCCATTTTTTCATACTGATGCCTGTCAGGCCGCGGGATATTTAGATATTGATGTGAAGAGCCTCGGGGTGGACCCCGTTAGAGGCAGGTCGCCCCAAGGTGACCGTAGCACTGCCTCTAGCGGGGTGGCCTCTAGCGGGGTGGATTTAATGACAATCAATGGAAGCAAGATTTATGGGCCCAAAGGCACTGGTGCTCTTTTTGTGCGCCGTGGCTTGAAACTGCAACCGCTAATTTATGGGGGCGGACAAGAAATGAAATTGCGCTCTGGAACAGAGAATGTGGCTGGTATTGTGGGGTTGGCCACGGCGCTTAAAATTGCGACGCAACTACGCGATAAAGAGGGGCAGCGCTTAATTGCACTGCGTGATCAACTGCTTACTGGCATTATGGATCGCATTCCAAAGGTGGTATTAAATGGACACGCCACCAAACGTTTGCCGAACAATGTTGATGTGTCAATTTTAGACATTGAAGGCGAAGCCATGCTTTTGTATCTGGATGAGCATGGTATATATGTATCAACCGGCAGCGCTTGTGATTCCCAAGCTCTGGATCCCTCGCATGTGATTTTGGCTCTAGGCAAGCCCTATGAATTCGCGCACGGCAGTATCCGGTTTACTTTGGGGCGCGCGACTAGCGCAGCAGATATTGATTATGTATTGGATGTCCTGTCGCAGATTGTAAGCACCCTGCGCAAAATATCGCCGGTGCGCATAGATGTGAATGCAACCGGTATAACTGCTAAGACCGCGTTTGTTGGGGACGGTCTGCCGCATTTCGTAAAACAGCAGAGTAATAGAGGAAAAAAGGACCGCCTCTAATTTTGCAGAGCAAAATTTAGAAGTGGTCCCTTTTTCCTTGAATCTGCCTAATCTGTTTATGATTATCACACCATCCGACCTCAAAACCTCTGATGTAGTGCATCCCACGACTGGCCAAAAGTGGGTCTATTCCGATGTTGCACGCGATCACTTTTTTAATCCGCGCAATCTAATGCTCAAAGATCCTAAAGACGGCGAATATGACGCCGTGGGCGTAGTTGGGAGTCCGGCCTGCGGTGATGTCATGACCATGTGGCTTAAAATTGACAAAGCAGACGAGCGCATCTACAAGTTGAAATGGCGGACATTTGGCTGCGGCAGTGCGATTGCGGCAACTTCCATGTTTTCCGCCATGGTTATGGAAAATGGAGGCAGGACAATTGACGAAGCGCTTAAAATCACTCCTCAAGATATAACCGAGCGTCTTGGCGGTTTACCCGGCCGCAAAATTCATTGTTCTGTGTTGGCGGATAAGGCCTTTCGAAAAGCTATCAACAATTATTTTCGTACAACTCACCAACATCAGCGCATTGTTGTGGAGGGCGCAAAGGTGATTGATACGGTATTGAATATAACTGACCGCGATATTGAAGAGGCTGTGCTTGAAGGCGCGACTACCCTTGAGGAAGTGCAAAATAAACTCAAGGTTGGCGTGGGCTCGCCAGAGTCAATCCCGGAGCTTGAGCAGTTAATAAGATTTTATAGCGAAAAATATTATGACGGATAGAGAAGAAAAATAATCAATAACTCAATAACTTCAACAATATGTTACAAGTCGGAAGAAAAGCCCCAGACTTTACTGCCGAAGCTCTAGTGGGCAAAGAATTTAAAACAATTAATTTAAGCGACTACAAAGGCAAGTGGATAGTTTTATTTTTCTATCCGCTGGATTTTACTTTCATCTGCCCAACCGAGATTCGTGAGTTCTCCAAAAGGCACGATGAATTTGTAAAACTCAATGGCCAGGTTATCGGCGCTTCAACCGATAGCGTATACTCGCACTTGGCTTGGACAAAAGAGCTGGGCGAGCTTAATTATCCCTTGCTCTCCGATAACACCCATGAGATCAGCCGCAATTACGGGATTCTTCTTGAAGATAAAGGAGTTGCCTTGCGTGGAACATTTATTATTGATCCGGAAGGAGTATTGCGCTATCAATTGGTTCACGATCTTTCTGTTGGCCGCAGCGTTTCCGAAACTCTGCGCGTATTGCAAGCTTTGCAAACCGGTGAGCTTTGCGGCATTGAATGGAAACCCGGCGAGCAAACGCTTGGGAAATAACACGGCAACAGTCCCAAAATTATGACAATAGGGGAGGCTTTGAAGTGGGGCATAAAAAAACTCACTGGCTCTGGGGTGGACCCCGTTAGAGGCAGGTCGCCTCAAGGTGACCGTAGCACCGCCTTTGGCGGGGCGGCCTCTAACGGGGTAGATTCTCCTGCGCTGGATGCGGAGGTTATTTTAGCGCATGTGCTCGGTGTTCCCCGCGCCGAGCTCTATATCCACCCCTTGACCACTCTACTACCGGCAGAAGCGGCGACATATAAAATTTTGATCAAGCGGCGTTTTAAGCGCGAGCCCGTCGCCTATATTACGGGTCATAAAGAATTTTACGGCATGGATTTCATCGTGGACAAATCTACGCTTATTCCTCGACCGGAAACCGAAATGCTCGTGGAGGAAGCGCTAAAGGCGGTTAAGGCTAGGAACACAAAGACATTGTGTGTTGTTGATGTTGGCACTGGTTCGGGTTGTATTATTGTATCCTTAACTAAAATATTAAACCAAATAAGCCGCCACAAGACCTTGCATTTTTTTGCCACAGAGATCTCACCGCAAGCTCTTAAAATAGCCAAGCTCAACGCCAAACGCCATAGTCTTGCTGATAAAATAGTTTTTAGAAAAGGCTATTTGCTCAAACCGATCTTATCCAATCTAGAAAAAACGGTACCGCAATCAAGATTATTGATTACGGCAAACTTGCCCTATTTGCCTACAGCCGAGTGGCGGCGCGCCATGGAAGACGTGCATTATGAACCGCGCCAAGCTCTGGATGGCGGTAAAGACGGACTAGAATACTACCGGCATTTGTTTGAGCAATTAAAATCCTGGCGCGGCATTAAAAAATTTGCTAACGTGGCCGTGCTCGCTGAAATTGATCCGCATCAGGTTAATGAATTTACAACTCTGATAAAATCATTTTTCTCGCGAGCCAGTTTATCAATCAAAAAAGATCTGGCCAGCCTTGATCGAGTTGCGATCGCGGTACTATGAGAGCCAAGAGGCTCTTTTTGTTGTGGATATTTGCAGTGGTGTGCTATACTGTAGATAAACAAATATGGAGCTCCTGATGAAGTTTGTGAGCAGGGCATGGCGCAAGCTGAAACAGCCTAAGGTTTTAGGCATTGTTTTAGTTGTGGCTTTTGCGGCGTTGATTGTTGCACCAGTGTTGGCACAACCAAGAATAGACGTCCCCACTCCCGCCGAACCAACTCTGCCGGACTTTGTTGAAAAGACTATTATAGCTTTAGCTCAAGCTTATTTGCGATTGGTTCAGCCTCTGCTGAACTCTTTGATTAGCCAAGTAGTTTGGGTCTCTGGCTATAGCGATTTTGTCAATTCTCTGCCGGTCGTGACTGGTTGGGTAATTGTGCGCGATATTGCCAACATGTTCTTTATTATTGTGCTTTTAATCGTGGCATTTGGCACAATTTTAGGGCAAGAACAGTACCATTACAAAAAACTTTTGCCAAAACTTTTGCTTTTGGCCATACTGGTAAATTTCTCGCGCACCATTGTCGGAGTTTTTACTGACGCGGCGCAAGTAGTCATGCTGACTTTTGTTAATGGTTATTCTGCCTCGGCCGGCGGCAATTTCGCCCAAATGTTTGGAATTACAGAACTGCTCAAAGCGGACGCCTCGTGTCTTCAGCTTACCGCGGGCGGCGCCTTGAATGTTCAAACGCAAACAGTCGGATTTTTATTAGCCGCAATTTTGGTAACCATCTCTGTAATTACGGTATTTGTTGTTTTGGCCGTGCTGATTTTACGCGTGATAATGCTCTGGCTTTTGACTATTTTATCACCAATTGCTTTTTTAACCGGGACTTTTCCGCAAGGGCAAAAATATTATGCGCAGTGGTGGAAGGAATTTACTGATCAGGCCGTGGTTGGGCCAATGCTGGCGTTTTTCCTGTGGTTGTCTTTGGTTACGGCTGGCGGAGGAAACGCCTATACTATCATCAATACTTCCAACGCCGTGCAATTAGATGCTGCCCAGAGCGCGCCAACCGGCTGTACTTCCGCAGGCACAGCTCCCGCCCTCGCCTCCTTTATCATCAGCATCATGATGCTTTTGGCCGGCGTGCAAATGTCCCAGCAAATGGGCGGGGCCATCTCCGGAGTCGCCGGCCGGGCCAAAGGTTTTGCCACCAAATTCGCCAAATCAGGGTTTGGAGCGCGGTACGCTTGGAAATATGGGGGCAAACAGACGGCCGGGTTCCTTGATCGCCAGCAAGGACGTTTCACCGGTATTCAGTTTGCCAAGATTCCGGGAAGATTTAAGGAAGCCTTGAAAGAAAGGCGCGAGAAAAACGAACAGGCCATAAAGGATAGGGGTTATAGATTGGCCGGAGCGGCCCAAAAATATGTGGGAGCATTACCTATTGCAGGGCGTCCTTTGGCCGGAATATATGGAGCTTTGGCAGCACCTGATGTTTTGGTCAAGAGTTTTTTGACCAGAGGAATTATGGCGCGGACGGCCCGAGGATTACAAGGCAGCGCATTGTATAAATTCCGGCATGCTGACAAAGCAGAAAAAGAGCGGAAGCAAGCAGGGGTCATTGATGAAGGTTTGGCAACTGAAAAAACACAATATGAAATCAATAAGTCAAATTTAGATGTGCTTGCACAAAATAGAGCTCGGTATGCGGTACTTTCTTCAAGGGCTACGGCTGGTACCGCCCTCACCCCTGCAGAGCTAGTAGAACAAGCGGAGTTAACCGCTGCGATTACAGCGGCGGCACCTGATGAAATAAGATGGCGGACAGATACAGGCACATATGAAGATATTTCAGCAGAAAATAGCCGCGCCACAAGCAGGCAAAAATCAGCTCGGCTCAACGCAAGCGCTGCAAAATCAGAAGGAAAATACGCGCGCGGAGAGGTGCGCTATGATGTGGCGCGT
The DNA here is from genome assembly GCA_001001705.1 of Parcubacteria group bacterium GW2011_GWA2_47_26. GTDB lineage: Bacteria > Patescibacteriota > Patescibacteriia > GWA2-47-26 > GWA2-47-26 > GWA2-47-26. Next base: position 42,573 of record LCOG01000002.1, read on the forward strand.
GAAAATGTGCAGTTTCGACAAGAAAGCGAAGCGCAAAAGACCGTAGATCTTACCAGATCCACTAATGAACTGATAGGAGATCTTGAGCGTGCAGTTGCAAAACGCGACCAGGCTACTGCCGCATTGCTTTCTAAAACAATTGCCCAGCGCGGAGATACTGGAGATATGCTGAAGCGTTTTGGAATTACCGCTACCGGCGTAGCGGGTTTGCATGAATATAAAAACAATGTTTTGCGCAAGCAAGCAGGCCTTGATCAATCATACGCTGATAAAACAGCAGTACGTATGTCTGAACACGCCTGGAAAGCTGGGGATATGGATTATGGCAATGCCTATAGAGTTGATCCAATTACCAATGAAGTGAAAGAACAATCGGGCGATGAAGCGGCTAATATTTCTGCAAAGCGCATGGAGGGCAAGAGCATCTCGTCTATTCTTTCTTCGATTAAACCAGGAGCGTTGAGCGAAACTACTTCAGATGGCAAGGAACGCATGTCCGGAGTAGCCGCGGCATTGCTTGCGCGCACCAACTCCGAATCGCCAAGAGTCTTGGCCGATCTTTTGCGGCGCGGATTATTCCCCGCGGAAATTATGAGAGTTATGAAAGGGCAATTGGGAGTATTGGAGACATTGGCTAGCGCGGGCACGCTTAGGCCCGAAATTGTAGAGGGAATTAGAACTGCACCGGTCGCCCCGCCTGGACTTTCAACCGAAAATATTGTATCGGAAATTTTAAGGGTAAGGTCGTGATAAGGCGATCCGAAAGACGATCATATTAATTATATGCCCAACATGCAAAGAATAAATTCAAAAGAATATGCAGAACAAGTAAAAACGACGGCGCGCAACCTAGCTATATTTGGCGATCGTGCCGGCGCGTTTGAGTTTGCGCGCGCGATTCAAGAATTATTAAAAAATCCGGAGCTAAACGCGGAGGTGCGCCCACTGTACGAAGATGCGGAGCGGGACGCCTTATTTGCCGCGATTCCTGTGCTTCCGGATCGTGAAGTTTTGCAAGGGCTGGAAAAACATCTTGCGTATTATCTTGGGCAAGAAAATTATGATTTGCTCTCGGTCATAAAAAGCAAGCTTTCAGGCATTGATATTGTTGAAGAACGTGATGCGTTCCGCGCGATGTTACGCGATTCTTTAATGAACGCGGACGGCAAAATTTCCGAAAAGATTGAGTTGCTGGATGGAAGTCAGGAGGGATCCCCGCGTAATTGGCTGTCATATTATTTGCAAACTGTTGGCGGCGTAATTCCCGACACGTTTAAGCGCACAGAGTTTATTGCCAGCCGTCCGGTTGAGCATGCAAAACCAGTAGAACAAGCGCGGCTTAAGCGATTGATTGAGTTGTTTGATTACTTGCGGCTTTCCTCGGCTACGGGCGCGGGTTTTGAGGAGGAATTAGTGGCGGATTTTGACGAGCGGATCATGATTTTGCAAGATGGCAAAGTCACGCAAATTGATCCCAAAACCGATGAAATTATGAGCAAGACTATGCCGGCAATGCTCACGGCGTTAAAGCAAGCATGGGCCAGACAAGCCGCGCAGCCGACTGATTTAGAAAAAGAAGCGCGGGAGCAGGCCAAAAGCCTTAATCCCGCTCAAAGCCAGCAAACAATCGCGGAGATTTTTACAGCCAAGAGTTCTAAAGATCAAAAAAACGGATTAGCGGCTTTATATGGCGCGATTGGCGGCGGTTTGGATATATTTCTCAAACAGATTTTGCCGACTTTACAAGCTCATCTTAAAGATGCGCCTGAAGCAGAGCGGAGCGCTTCGCTTTTGCAAAGCGGACTGATTACTCCAGCGGTGGCCAAAATATTCTTGCGGATTTATTTGGAAAAACTTTTGGGTTTTTCTATGGACCATGCCGCGGCTTTGGTTGGGCGCATGTTGGGCACTTTGTCTCCGGCAGAGCGCGACAAATACTTCAAGGTTGCTTATTACGATTTTGAAAAAGGCTGGTTTGTTTGGGGCGAAGTTTAATTCCATTCAAGGTGCCTCGTTGATTATGTCCGATGAAATTTTAATCAAAGGTACCGATGGCCCGCCTACGTTTCTGCTCCGTTTTAATTCCGAGCAATAAAAAAAGACTAGCATACTCGCTAGTATGCTAGGACCATATTTCTAGCGTGTCATCAGATGTGCGCTTAGACTATAGCCTATGGCAAAATTTAGTTCCCGACAAAGACTGGACCATAAACAGCGGCAAAAGGTATTGCTCGAGCTTTGCCATGCGTTAGTTGTGGTCAAGAAATTGGATGAAGCCGCTAAAGTGCTTGGCGATTTATTATCTGACCAAGAAATTGAAATGATTGCTAAGCGTTTGCAAATTGCAAAATTCTTGCTTCAGGACAAGAAGTACGAGGAAATTATGGAGCAGTTAAAAGTTAGTGCTACTACTATTGCCCGAGTAAACCTTTGGCTCCAACAGGCCGGTGATGGGTTTCGGATGGTGATGTCCCGTGGGCTCGCTAAGAACAGTGTCAAGATTCCGGAGTGGCAGCCTCCGGCACGCAAAAGCGAAATGGCACGACGTTTCCCGCTTTATTATTGGCTGCAGGGATTGCTGGAAGGCATTATCCGCGCCGCAAATAATCGTCAGCGTGCAAAGATGCTGGAGACGCTCAAAGTGTTGAGGGTTTCTGGTAAAGGCAAGCGCGAAGTGTTTCGCTATGTGGAAGAGCTGATTCATAATCAGCAACGGAGCCCAAATCCGCGTCGTTTGCGGTCACTTGAGCTTGAAAAGGAAATGCAATTGGAGAAAGTAAAACAATACTAGCATACTAGCTAGTATGCTAGTATTAGCCAGATCAGATTCGGATCTTGCAAATCTTGTAAAAAAAGGACGGGATCACAAAAAGGCCCTTGCGGGCCCTTCGGATGAATTATCTATAATTTATAATAACACATGGGGTATAATTGTCAAGGATGGGGTGTGGATAGGTGAACACTATGCAAGATGAAATTTTAGTTAAAGGCACAGATGGGAAGTGGTATCTTCTGCAAGGGGAGGAGTTGGTGCCGTATGGGGCAGGTACGCAGGGACCAGATAAGCAGGCGGCAGGCGTGAAACAAGAGTTGCCTAAAGGGGTGACAGAAGAGAGGCATAAAAAATTGGAAAAGGTGACCAAAGCGGTAGAGGAGCCACATGTGGCAAAAGAAATTTTCTTGCCAGCCGTAGCTACTCCGCCCCTTCCGGCTGTTTCTGCTCCCGCGCTTCGTGACTTGGTCACTGCCGCAGGCGCAACACGTGACCAAGTCACAGCTCCGGCCTATATTCCGCCGGAGTTGCCCGAATTAGTCGCGCCTGCTTTGGGGCCGGTAACACACGAAGGACATCCTTTATATAAGGAATTGCAGGAGCTTGTGGATCAGGTGGTAAGTGAGAGCGCCGAAATAATTCGCGCTCAAGCGCCAGCTTGGGACGAAATTTTGCAAAAACGTTTCCGGTTCGTGATCTCGGCACGTTTGCGGGATATGCGGGACGCGGCAGAAACCAAAGCCTTGATATTGCGTGATCAGAAGATTGGTGGTTTAGGTTTGCGCGAGGCAGACGCGCAAAAGGTCACGGAGTTTACCGAGCGCGTTTTTCAAGAATTTCAAAAAAAGTGGCAAGAGTTTGAGGCAAAGCGCATTGAAGAATGGAAGCGCAAGAAGCGCGAAGAAGCGGCTCATAGCGAAGAAGTTTGCAAGAAAAAAGAAGAGCAGGAGATGGAGGAGAGATACGCCCGCCTTACAGGCGAGGTTGCAAAAGTGGCAGAGGTGGCAAATGAGCCAAAGATTAAGGTACCCAAACCTCAAACCTCAAACCTCAAACCTCAAACAGCCCCAAATATTAAAGCTCAAAAGCCAAGGATAATAGAGCAATCCAGAACATCTGTCACTTCTGAAACATTTGCAACATCTGTGACTTTGCCGCGAAGCAGCAAAGTCACAGATGTCCGTACCCCGCCGAAACTCTTGGGACCGGTGGAGGAACTGCAAAGCATAAGCCCCCAAGATTTTAGACGGCTGGGCGCGCCTGGCGAGGCAACTGCAAAAATCAAGGCCAAAGTAGATTTTTTGGCGCAAGAATCATTTACAAAATACAGAAATGGAATCAAGGCTTGGCAAAGTTCGCCACTGCACAGACTGTATTTATTCATTAGCGGAATATCCTTACGGGAACGCAAGAGTATTGAGCAAGTTATAGGTGATTTACAGGTGCAAAACAAAGACACACTCACACCTGACGAATTTCATGCTATAATGGAGTTGAATAAACAATTGAGGTTTTAAGGTATGCAATCCCGTTAGAAGCCGCGGTCGTTGGTTTGTGGAGTAGATAATATTCATATGCAGAAAGGTCAAATGGTTTTAATAAATAACCTCGCAGGGCGGGCGACCGCGACCTGTCCCGTTAGAAGTGTTGTTCTAACGGGTAATCAATCAGGAGTCTGGGGAGTGTTCAGTATTATGGGCACTTCTAACGGGACCTGCTTCTAACGGGATGCAACAATTCGTCGTCCCCCAATTCATTGATGTTGAGGATAAGATCATCGGCCCGATTACCACGCGGCAGTTTATTATTATGCTTGTCGTGGGACTGGCAATTTTTATCTTCTATAAAATACTGGCCTTTATTCCTTTTGTAATCTCGGCAATCCTTTTGTTCGGTGCCGGAGGAGTAATTGCATTCTTGCGCATTAATGGTCAACCCTTTCATTTTTTTCTGCTTAACGTCTTTCAGACTTCGCGCCGGCCAAAATTAAAAGTTTGGAACAAAGAACTGACTGACGCGGAATTAAGAGAAAGATTAACTGCTCCACTGCCGCCGCATCCACTGCCGCCGCCGCGCAAAGAATTGTTGACCACTTCACGGCTGAACGAGATAGCGCTGGTCGTGGACACTGGCGGTGTTTATACGCCGGAATAATATGCCCGAAATGCAATCAAAAAAATTAGCCGGAGCCAAACCCGGGCCCGCAGTCCAGCAGTATCTTGATATTGCGGAAATAAAAGAAGATGTAGTGGTTTTAAAAGATGGAACCCTGCGGGCCGTGCTCGCGGTTGCTTCAGTAAATTTCGGTTTAAAGTCCGAAGATGAACAAAATGCCACCATCTCCGCCTATGTGCAATTTATCAATGCTCTAGAGCATCCTTTGCAGATCGTGATTCAGTCCCGCAAGCTTAATATTGATGAGTATATAAATCGCCTGGAGCGCGCGGAGCATGAGCAGACCAATGATCTTCTGCGTCTGCAGATTACAAACTACCGCTCTTTTATTAAAGAATTGGTTGAACTCGGCGAAATAATGTCTAAACGTTTTTTTCTTGTTGTGCCATACTCGCCATTATCCGATAAACGCAAAGGGTTTTGGTCTAGGTTTTCAGAGCTTTTGCGTCCGCTAGTTACCGTGCGCATTCGAGAAGAGCGTTTTCGCGCTCATCGCGGAGCTCTTTTGCAAAGAGTCTCACATGTGCAAAACGGGCTGTCTTCCATTGGGCTGAAATCACAAGCGCTGGATACCCAAGCTTTGATTGAGTTGTACTACAGGGTTTATAATCCTGATATCGCTGAAGTGGAAAAATTGCAGGATCTGGCTAAGATTAAGACTGAAGAGTCGTACGCGGTCTGATTATGTAGCATGTAGCCTGTAACATATAACACAAGATTGAAATTGAGTACGCTCTTGGGTTACATGCTACATGTTATAAGTTTACATGATTTATGCCTTTACTCGGTAAGAAAAAACCCCCGATAGCTATCGGGGCGCCCCAGGTGACTGTGGCGGCGCAAAAAGCCAAAGCGGCCGAAGAGCGCATCGTGCTTGAAGAAGAGCGCGTATATCGGCGCGGTGTAGTTTCAGTGCGCGATATTATAGCGCCGGCTTCCATGCAGCTGACGCCTTCTTTTGTGAAGCTGGGCGATGTTTTTGTGCGCACCATTTTTGTCGTTTCTTATCCTCGCTATATCGCAGTGGGTTGGTTTACGCCCATTGTTAATTTGCCGGTAACTTTGGATATTGGTATGTTTTTCTATCCGGTTAAGTCCGATGTTATTTTGAAGCAATTGAAGAAGAAAGTCGGCACGCTTGAGGCCCAAGTTATTGCTGATTCGGAAAAAGGCGCTCCGCGCGATCCGATTCGCGAGACCGCCTTGCGCGATATTGAAAAGTTGCGCGACGATTTGACCCAAGGGACAGAAAAGTTTTTCCAGTTCGCTCTTTATGCGACAATTTACGCAAAAGACAAAGCCGAGCTGGAAAAGCTGACCGAGGATATAGAAGCGCTCTTCGGCAGCAAATTGATTTATTCTAAAAAAGTATTTTTCCAGGCGGAGCAAGGCTTTAATTCCACAATTCCGTTAGGCAATGACGAACTCATGATTGCCTTTAACATGAATTCCTCCCCGATTGCCTCTTCGTTTCCGTTTATCTCCGCGGATTTAACCTCGGATAACGGCATTCTCTACGGCATTAACCGTCACAACAATAGCCTCATCCTGTTTGATCGTTTTTCTCTGCAGAATGCCAATTTCGTGGTCTTTGCCACCTCTGGCGCCGGTAAAAGCTATACCATGAAATTGGAAATTTTGCGCTCTTTAATGCTTGGCACAGACGTAATTGTGATTGACCCGGAAATGGAATACAAGCATTTATCCGACGCGGTTGGCGGCACCTATATAAATATTTCCCTGGCGGGCGAGGCCAAAGTAAATCCTTTTGATCTTTCGCGCCCGGTTGGCGAAGAGGTTAAGACCGAAGATATAATCCGTTCCGCGGTTATCACGATTAAAGGATTGTTAAAAATAATGCTTGGTCAATTTACCCATGAAGAAGATGCCCTGATGGATCGCGCGCTTATTGAGACTTATGCGAAAAAAGACATTACCGCCACCTCTGATCTTTCTAAAGTGGAGGCGCCAATTATGTCTGATTTGCAAGAAGTGCTGGAGGGCATGGAAGGCGGGGCTTCTTTGGCCGAGCGGCTGAAAAAATATACGACTGGAACATTTGGCAGTCTTATCAATAGCCCGACCAATGTTGATATGCGCAACCAGTTAGTGGTTTTCTCTGTTCGCGATTTGGAGGACGAGTTGCGGCCGATTGCCATTTACTCGTTAGTCAATTATATCTGGAATGTGGTGCGCTCGGAGCGCAAGAAAAGAATTTTGACCATTGATGAGGCTTGGTGGCTTATGCAAAATGAGGATTCGGCAAAATTCATTTTTGCGCTTGTTAAACGCGCGCGAAAATATTATCTTGGAGTAACAACCATTACGCAGGATGTAAACGACTTCCTGCTTAATCCTTACGGTAAAGCGATTGTAACCAACTCCGCCCTCCAGTTGCTTTTGAAGCAATCGCCCGCCGCTATCGATCTAGTCCAGCAGACCTTTATGCTTACTGAAGGGGAGAAATATTTACTTTTGGAATGTGCGGTTGGAGAAGGCATCTTTTTTGCCGGCGCAAAACACGCCGCTATAAAAGTCGTGGCTTCCTACGCCGAAGATCAGCTTGTTACGACCGACCCTCGCCAACTGCTTGAGCTGGAGGCGGCTAAGAAAGAATTTGAGGAACAAATGATGCCTAAGGGCCTATGACATGTAGCCTGTAACATGTAGCTCAAGGTCTTGTGTTATATGTTACAAGTTATAAGTTACAAAAACCCATATGTCTCGCCGCACTAAAATAATCCTCGTAAGCGTTATAGTGATAATTATTTTGATTATACTTTTCTGGTTGATTTGGATAGGGCCGCAAATGTTGCGGCGCAATACAACAAATGTGCCCGCGCCACCACTAGAAACTCAAGGCGGGCTTGCCTTGCCTCTGTCGCCCGCAACTCCTCTCGGCGCGGCGCCGCAGACCGCCGAAGTCGGCGCGGAAGTGGCCCAGGCCTCGCTTGAAGCTTTTGCGCGCTCCTTTATTGAACGCTACGGCAGTTATTCCAACCAAAGCAATTATGACAATCTTGAAGATTTATATCCTTTTATGACTAAAAATCTTCAGCAATCAACTCAAGATTTTGTGCAAAGTGAACGGGCTAAAATGCGGACGCAAACACCAGCTTATTTTGGCATTACTACGCGAGTATTATCTAGCATGGTGTCTCTATTGAATGATGATCGCGCCGGACTAGTTATTAAGACGCAACGGCGCGAGTCTGGCTCTGACCCGAACGCTTCGCGGCTCTATTATCAAGATGTAGAACTGAAACTAGTAATGGTGGGGGAGCAATGGAAAGTTGATGTGGCGGAATGGCAATAAAATGGTACGGCTTATGCTGTTTCAGAGGTGCATAAACTTTACCATTGATACCCTTTTCCCCATCGAATGCCTGGGATGTAAAAAAGAAGGCGAGTGGTTATGTCAGGACTGTTTGGCAAAAATTCCCATTGAAACCAAGGAGGACTGTTTTGTTTGCAAAAAACCGTCCGCCGGCGGTAAAACTTGTTTTTCCTGTCAACGCAATTTTTCACTTCAAAGCGTGGCATGGTTAACAGATTACGACAATGCCTTAGTGCACCGGGCGCTTCATATAGCCAAATATGGATATGTTAAGGCAGTATTAGTCGCGCTTCTCAATAGTTTAGTGCCGCATCTATCTCATAAGTTTAGATTTTTTGATCTTGATCCGCGGGCGGTCATGTTTATACCCGTTCCCTTGCATCTGCGTCGTTTGCGGGATCGCGGATTTAATCAGGCGCAAATTGTAGCCGAGTCATTTGCTCGCGCGACTAATGGCATTTGCGTAAACGCATTGACGCGGAGACGTTTTACAATACCGCAGGTTAAGCTTGACGAGGCGGATCGGGCGAGAAATATTAAAGGAGTTTTCAAATGCCTAGATCAAGCAACCGTCGCCGATCACTATGTGTTTATTGTAGATGATGTGGCAACAAGCGGAGCAACACTCAATGCTTGCGGCGAAGAGCTACAAAAAGCCGGAGCGCGAGGAGTATTTGGATTGGTAATTGCGAAGGGTTGAAAACAAAAAAACGGAAGGGGTGGGACTCGAACCCACAAGCCCTTGCGGGCGCCGGTTTTCAAGACCGGTTCCTTAGCCATTCGGAGCACCCTTCCACGGAGAGGGTGGGATTTGAACCCACGAGCCCCCTTACGGGGGCAGAGTTTAGCAAACTCTTGCCTTGGACCACTCGGCCACCTCTCCAATAAATCACATTTTACCAGTAAAATACATTGTGGTCAATAATAAGCTGTGGTATACTTTAATACTATGCCAGAGACAGAAACTAAACAATACGGTAAAGAACTTTTATCCTGGGAAGCGGATGAATACAGTCAAGGACACAAGGGTCTTTTGTGGTATTTTATGGCGACCATCGCGGCCGTTGCTTTTCTTATCTGGGCAGTGGCCACTCGCAATTTTTTATTCGCTTTCATCGTAATCATGTTCGCGGTAATTACCGCAACCCATGCCCTGCGTCCGCCAATGCGCTATCGTATCGGCCTTTTTGAGCGCGGATTAGTTTTTGGAACCAGGCTCTATCTATGGAAAGATATAAAAAACTTCTGGATTGTCTACGAACCGCCAGAAGTAAAAACGCTTTACTTTGATTTTGGGGGCTTGCGTCCGCGTTTGCCTGTGCCACTTATAGACACTGACCCCAATCGCGTACGCAAAACTTTACAGGAATTTTTGATGGAAGACGTTGAACGGATCGAAGAACCTTTGTCTGATTGGGTTGCGCGGGTGCTGAAGTTATAATGGGACTGTTGCTAAATACGCTTTCGTAACGAAAGGTAAGAATTTTGAGCGAGACGAAGTGAAACATTTGAAGCATATACGGCGTATATGTTGAGATCCGCAAGCTCGCATTCTATCCGTTGAACTACGGGCGCAAAAGGCGCTGGATTCTTTATTGTATTCTACATGATCCGCTATAACTTATCAAGTCCAGTAAGTGCACTATCGCATATTGGCCGCACCGTGGAGACTCAACTGCGACACCTAGGAGTTCTCACCATACAGGATCTCCTTTTTTATTTTCCGGTTCGCTACGACGATTTGCGCAATATCACCGAGATTAAAGATTTAAAAATCGGCGAAAGGGCAGTAGTGCGTGGAAAAATTGAGCTTATTCAAAGCCGCCGCAGCAAATATAGAAAGAAACTCCTTACCGAGGCCATTGTCTCTGATGCGACGGGCAGTTTAAAAATACTTTGGTTTGGCCAGCCTTGGCTAATTAAAATGTTTAAAACCGGCGATGAGCTGTATTTGGTTGGCGAAGTTAAAGACGATGGCTCCGGCGCGTATATGTCCTCGCCAAGCTATGAGCGCGCAAGCGGGCACGCGACAATTCATACGGGCCGCATTGTGCCAGTTTACGCTTTGACCGAAAAGCTTTCTCAAAAACAAGTGCGTTTTTTAATGAGTCGCGCTTTTCCGCTCGCTTCGAGCATAGTTGATTGGCTGTCTCAAGATTTGAGGACAAGATACAAATTATTGGATTTAAAACGCGCTATTTCTTTTGTGCATTTTCCGCCGGATAATCAAAAAATGGAAGCGGCCCGGCGGCGTTTGAAATTTGATGAATTGCTGCGCTTGCAGATTTTTGCCGCTAAAGTAAAACAGGAACTCAAAAAATTACCCGCCCCGAAAGCGGTATTTAATGAGAAGGCGACAAAGCAATTTGTACAAGGCTTGCCTTTTGAGTTAACCGAGGCGCAACGCAAAGCGGCCTGGGAAATTGTCAAAGATATTAGTCGGCCGCGCCCAATGAATCGTTTGCTGGAGGGCGATGTTGGATCGGGAAAGACTGTCGTGGTTGCGATTGCGGCATTGAATGCGGTTGGTGTTTGTGACCATGTCACCGCGGCTAGTGACCTGGTCACAAACAAAGGTCAGGTGGCCATTATGGCGCCGACCGAAATTTTGGCGCGTCAACATTTCAAAACATTTTCAAAATTACTTGGACCCCATGGTGTGCAAGTAGAGTTACGCACCAGCAGTGAAAAAGGTAAAAAGGGGATTATAGACAGCAATGTAGTTGTGGGAACACATGCTTTAATACAAGACAGTGTAAAGTTCAAAGATTTGGTGCTCGCGGTTGTTGATGAACAGCACCGTTTTGGCGTGCGTCAACGGCAAGCGCTCAAGGATAAGCGCGAGGATGGAAAAATGCCCCATCTGCTTACTTTGACCGCCACGCCAATCCCGCGTAGTTTGGCTTTAGTATTTTATGGCGATCTTGATCTCTCCGTGCTTAATGAAATGCCCAAGGGGCGGCAGAGAATTGAAACCGTGTTGGTAAGTAACGCTTCCCAACCCCCTCCTCATAAACCCACCCACCCTCCCCTTAAGTTAAGGGGAGGAGGCGAAAAAGGGACCGCCTCTAATTTTGCAAAGCAAAACTTAGAAGTGGTCCCTTTTTCGCGGGAACAGGCCTATCAATTTATCCGTACTGAAGTTGCCGCCGGCCACCAAGTCTTTTGGACATGCCCGATTATTGATCCTTCCGACACGCTTGGTGTAAGAGCCGCGACCGAAGTATTTGAGCATTTGCGCACCGAAATTTTTTCTGATCTGCGCATTGGACTCTTACACGGGCGCATGAAGTCAAAAGAAAGAGAAAAAGTGATGGAAGCGTTTGTAGGCCCATCTTGTCATCATGAGCGTAGCGAAGGATCTCGGGATTCTTCGCCTGCGGTTCAGAATGACAGAGGACACACGATTGATATTCTCGTAGCCACGCCGGTTATTGAAGTTGGTATTGATGTGCCTAATGCTACAGTCATGGTTATTGAAGGAGCACAGCGTTTTGGCTTAGCCCAGCTTCATCAATTTCGCGGACGCGTTGGCCGGGGCGAGGCGAAATCGTATTGTTTGTTGATGGTGGAAGAAAAAGGGACCGCCTCTAATTTTGCTGCGCAAAATTTAGAAGTGGTCCCTTTTTCTGCGCGTATCAAGGCATTTTTAGAGTGCGACAATGGTTTTGAACTCGCCGAGCGCGATTTGACGCTTCGCGGTCCTGGCGATACTTATGGCATTGCCCAATCCGGTTTTCCGGAATTCAAAATCGCGAGTTTCGCGGATGTTGAAATTGCCAAAGAGGCCAAAGAAGCGGCGGAGGTGATTTTAACGCGCGATCCGGAACTTACGAACTATTCCGAGCTCAAACAGGCGATACTTGATAAAGAAGGCCGGACGCATTTAGAATAAGGAAAAGAGAACGCCTCTAGTAAAAAAGAGAACGCCTCTAATTTTGCTGCGCAAAATTTAGAAGTGGTCCCTTTTTCTGCCCAGCCGGTATATATGCCCCGTGTCAAATCATCTAATCATGACACCGAACCGTACACTTGGGTATACGGAGAGTGCCACAATATGCTTTCCAAAACGTCCCGTGTTTGGCTCGATCGAGCCAAACACGGGACGAGTAGCGTTAAGGAAACGTCATAGGGAAACGTCATAGGGAACTAGGGTATAATTTTAGATGATTTAATTTATGACAATTTAATTTGTGCACTTGACGCAGGATGGCCTGCTATTGTAGTATGTCAAAATTACCGCGTTGGTCAGGGGTTTTAAGTAAATGAGCCCCCTCACTAGCGCGGTAATAAATTAGCGTAAACACAGTGAACACATGGGCTGCCCACCCAAGCCGGGTGTTGTGCCAACCTTTTGATGGAGGAGCGGGGCGAATTAGCTGACACGATCCGCCACTACGCGGGGGGTCACGAAGTACAAGCAACCTCGGACCGAAGAGGGGATCTGCAACAAATGAGTACGAACAACGGCAACGGTCAGAGCGGTGGGAACGGCCACCATGGCAAGTTCCAGTCGTGCAACAACGACTTCTGCCTCCGCAATGGAGGCGTGATCGCGCCCGGCGAGTCGTGCCAGCGCGTGGGGAGCGAGCTCTTCCACGCGGGCTGCTACCAGCTCTGGCAGCAGCACGTGGCGGAGCGTCAACGCCGTTTCGGTGGCGACGCCTCGATCCGCCACCGCACGCGCGCGGCGGTCAACACCCTCGTCCCGTAGCCCGCCAACCCCCTCACTTTTTGCTCCTTCCGTAGGCTCCTCCGCCTAAACCGCTGGCGGAGTTCGCAGCCGCAAACCCGCCCCGACACCTCGCGTGCCGGGGCCTTTTCTTTTTTGCATACATAAAAAGCTCCCACATGGGGAGCCTTTTGATGGGGTCCGATCACGGTGACTCGTGAGAAGCCTTATCAACAATTTAATCGTACTTGGATTCAAAAATTTAGAGCAACAATTATTTCCCCTCTTAAGATAAGAGGGGATTAAGGGGAGTTATGAAGTATGAAGAGAGTCATATATTTAACATTAGTTTCATAACCCCTCCCGCAGCACCTCGGACGCGGGTTGTTTTTTATCTACAAGCTATACTTTATGGACATGGTCTGCTTTCCAGGCCTTTGATCAAATTTGTGGGATCCAGTAGTGACGGTGGTTTTGTAATTAGAAATTCTCGCGCACATTTGTTAGTGCCGATAGTACTCTGCCCCGGGGGGGGATTCCATCTAAAATTTCTTCGTGCCCGTCCTGGATAAGCTTCAAGGTGTAACATATCACAAAATGTGGCTTTTCCAAGAGTTTGTCCTTTAGTCACAGTGGCTCGCGCTCTTATACTGGATGGAACCGTTCCGCTATTTATCTCTCCGTATACTACCGTGATGTTGAGTTTTGGATGAAATACAAGTACAGCTACGCTTTGTCCCCCGCTGCATGGATAAAAATTATAAGTGTTAACAACCTCACCGCTGTCCAGCGCTACTACTTCGCCATCGCCTTGAGTATAAAGGTCAATCCCGGCGTGGCATCTCGCCCCTTGGGCACGGTCATCGCCCCAATTCCAAGAGATTTGTTGTAGACTGCCGGTCTTTATTGGGAGACATTGGTCCGTGATGTTGTAGTTTGTAGCCCCGGTGGTCCATGTCCCAGTTTCTCGAATTTCCTCACCTGCTCCCGGGGGCTCAAGCTCTATCTTTTCTATTTGCTCTACTCGCAACGGCTGAAAAACCACCAAATCTGGATTTATAATCATCAAAATTATGTACGATCCCAAAACCAGTATAAGTCCAACCGAGGCATCCGCGATTTTGCGTTTGGCGTCGCTTATTTTATCCGGACTGCCGCCGGCGGTGAGCCATTTGAATCCGGCGTAAACAATCATTATTCCCGCGATTACCCCCACCACGGAAACCAAAAATTTATATACTGCGGCCAGGTATTGAGCGAGAAAATCAATGATCAGAAATTCTCTATCGCCTTCAGTTGTTCTAAATGGCACGGTAAAAGGTTGCAGTGTAACGAGCGGAATTTGCAAGCGGGGAAGAGCGATTTGAGCTGGGGGGAGTTCGGAGGTTGGAACGCATTGAGAGACAAATGTGCGTGTGGCCCGATGCCCCTCTTCTCTGATCTGACATCTAAACCCACTTGCGCAATCAGCATCTGTACCACACCCCTCACTTGCTGCTGTTAAAACACATCTCTCACTTTGACATTGTAAGTTTGGCGAAGAAGAAGATACACATTGACTATTATTATTACAAGGGCATCCAATGGGCATGAACCCGTTGTGCCCCGGCCCTCTCGGCGCCATGATGTCAGAAAAAGACATGCATGCATTGCGTGGCGAAACCCAAGCCTGACCCGCCGAGCATCGTCGATCGTTACAGTTTATAGTTTCAGCTGTTCCTTCGCCGCCTTGACATACGCGTAAACTCGTATTACATATTCCACCTCTTCCACAATCTGAATTACTTAAACATGCGCCCCCGCTATGAAAATATGCGGTTTGCATGCATTGCCTTGCGGCGAACTGGCAGAGATGGGGAGGGGCAAGACTAGCGCAATCGGAATCTTGGGTACAAGGTGTTGCTTGCGAGGTTAGCGGTAACATGAATAATAGCAATGAAATAATGCTGAGCACTAAAAGCAATTGTTTTTGCGACCGTAACATATTTTAGCGTAATAATTCCTGTATAGATTGGTTTACAGTATTTTGATCAATTGCTCCTGAAAATTTCCTCTCGCCAATGAAGAAATACGGCGTGGCGTCAACGCGCAAAAGTATGGCCTCGTTGAAGTTGCGCGCGACAAGATCTTTGGTGCGTTCGGTTTTAAGGCAGTCTTCAAAGGTGGCTGTGTTTAAGCGAAGCTCCTGCGCTAGCGGGATAAAACTGGTTTCAGCTAATTCAGTTTGCCGTTCAAACAAAAGATCATGATATTCCCAGAATTTTCCTTGCTCCTCGGCGCATCGTGCGGCCTGCGCCGCTTTTTCCGCCAAAGGATGCAAACGCGTATTCGGCAGATCTTTCCAAACTAATTTTACGCGGCCGCTGTACTGTTCAAGCACGCTTTTCAAAGTGGCCTCCACTTCCGCGCAAGAAGGACAGAAAAAATCCCCGAACTCTACAATTGCAATAGCTGTGACCAAGTCACTTTCCGTTGTGGCTTGGTCACGGCCCGCGGGATCTCCGCGTACCGGATCAGTGGAGCGGATAATGGGGCGGGAAGGCAGTGCGATCGTTGTGACCAAGTCACTTTCCGTTGTGACTTGGTCACGGTCGTCCGGCGGTATAAATGTATAATACGCCACAATACCAACAAAACCCGCCAAAAGTAGAGCGACAATTACGATAATGATGAAAGAAGGAGTACGCATGTTGATTGGACCGTAGTCGGTAGTCTACCGTAAATTAACCCTATACAACTGCCCGGAAATGCTGTCTGTAAAATAGAGAATCCGTTCGTCGTCAGATACAACAATATTATTGATGGTGTGATCTTCAGAAGGAATCGCGATTAAAGAGCGCTCGCCGGTGCGAAGATTTACGCGATAAAGATTGTCCGGGGTATTGCCGACTGCAGTCGGATACAAGCCGGCTCCGCGGGGAAGTTCAGTCGGTACGGCGCAATAGATTATTTCATCGGATCCAAAAGTGCATTTATCCACCCAAGTGTTAAGTCCGAGCGGGGTTTTGCCTTGCCCAATAGTGTCCGGCGTGGCCCCTGCAATCCAAAGCAAGGGTTTCCAATCCTCATCTCCGGAGGTAGCCGAGTAGAGTAGGCGCTCCCCGTCGGGCGAAAAGCGTCCGCGGAAACCAATGCCATTGGCGACCAAAGCGGGAAAATTTTCGCCTTGCTTTCCAACCATGAGTATTTCTTGTTCATTAAGCCCGCGCGGCGTACCCGTGCGCGAGAAGGCAATGATTTGGTCATTAGGCGACCAAGCTACCTGCACTTTATCAGCATTATTGCCCAAAGGTTCAATCGGCCTGGTACCCGAGCCGTCATTATTAGCGGTAGCCAGCCACCTGGAATCCTCATCAATACCAACAGACAAAAACGCCAAAGCCTCCGAGCGGGGAGAAAAATTAAATTGTTGCCAGTGGCTGGGAAGGGTCGTAGCCCGTTCAGTTTCAAAATTATATACGATATTTGATCCGTCAGGATATTCAAGCACAGCCTGATTGCGGTCCGGCGCCCAAGTAACATTGGAGACATTAAAGAACACGCGATCCGAAAGCGGCTCCAAAGTCCCATCAGGTCGGATGCGGTAGAACTTGCCGTCAGAACGATTGTAGTAGTTTACCGAGGAGCCGTCCGATGATATAGACGGCGTCAGTGTGGCAAAGGTGGTAAGCGCGGTGGTCTGCGTTAGTCCGCCTGTGGCAAGGGGTGAAGGCTGGAGTGTCGCGGCAGGTGTAACAACAGTTGGACGAGGTGGAGCAGGCAAGGCCGGAGGAAGCCCTACAGTAGGCGGCACAGCGGGCGGAACTGCTTCCGGTGCCGCCGGCGGCGCTATGATTGGTCTAAAAAAGAACCACCAAATGCCAAAGCCAATCGCGGTAGAGATAATTATAAAGCCTATGATGAGGATGATGCGTTTAATGCGTTCTTGCATATTCGTCTCTATTATATTTTAACCGATTTAAGACGAAATTAGAAATTACAGTCTATGCCAATTTTATAACGAGTAATATATTTGAGCGTTCCACTTACAGAAATGTCGGATTCACACAAAACAGCGATTGAAGCGGCGATAACCAAAATAGTTCCTAGGACAAATAAACCAATTCCCATAATCAATAAAAAGCGGTACAATTGCGGCGGTAATTTTATAAGTCCAAATAATTCTTTGGGTTTGTCAGCGCCTTGAAATGATTGCAAGATAGGGAGGCGTACGCCTTCTCCGCCATGAGCCGATTCTGTTTGTGGTTTTTTTGTGCCAAGTTCTTTATGAATTGCTTTAGCTTCGCTGGAAGCGGCAACTTCTTCTCGTCTGGCTGCTAAACGAGCGGCCAGCTCTAGTGGAACGCGTATCACTTTGATTATTATGCGAGCAAGAGCAAAAAGCAAACGAAAGACAATTCCGATCCAAGGAATAGCGCCCAAGAGTGTCCCGCAACCTTTAGCCAATAGCTCGCCCTTTTTCATTATGCCGACCGAGACAGAGGGAGTCTCGGCAGTTTCCCTTTCATGCGCGCGTTTAGCTTGCTCTTCCAGGGCCTTGGCTCGTTTTTTTTTCATCTGCTGGCTTTCTTTTTCAAATTCAACTTGCCGATCCTGCTCATCCACCGATTCTTGTTCGTCATTCTCTGAAACTTGTAGAATCCAGAACATAGTTTTTATTTAGTTCTCCCCCTTAGGTTAAGGGGGAGTGAAAGGGGGTTACGAGACGCTCATAACCCTCCCCAGCCCTCCCTTAACTTAAGGGAGGGAGAAAGATTCACCTATGCCATCGATCTCAACACCTTTATTCTATCTCCAATCGGCGGATGCGTGGAAAAAAGAGTAGTCAGCCATTTGCGCGTGCCACCAAAAGGATTGGCAATATAAAGATGGGCCGTAGCTTCATTGGCGCGGGCAAGCGGCCGGTTTTCACGGCCAATTTTTTCTAGCGCACGCGCCAGTCCTTCCGGAAAGCGCGTCATAAGCGCACCAGACGCGTCCGCCAGATATTCGCGTCGGCGCGAAACAGCAAATTGTATAAGCTGCGCGATAAGCGGCGCTAAAATCATGAGAACAATGCCGACTACTAGTAGCATGGGGTGTAGACCACGATCCCGATCATCCCGGCGGCCGCCAAAGAGGTGCGCACGGAGCATCCAATTTGATAGCAGGGCGATGATTCCCACAAGCACAATCACCATCGTCATAATGCGAATGTCATAATTTTTTATGTGTGACAGCTCATGGGCAAGTACCCCTTCCAATTCCTCATTTTCCAGTTTTTCAATTGCGCCGGTGGTAACCGCGATTGAGGCATGTTTGGGATCTCGGCCAGTCGCAAAAGCGTTTATCGCGGGGTCTTGGATTATATGCAGGTGCGGCATGGGCATTCCCTGTGAAATGCAAAGATTTTCTATCATACGCCAAAGATACGCGTTTTGTTCTTTGTTTATTTGCTTGGCTCCCGAAACCGCAAGTGCGAGCTTATCGCCCTTATAGTATGAAATGAGCGCCATGAAAAACGATATAAAAGCCGCAAATACAAGCCCGCCCGAGCCATGACCGTATAGATAATCGTAAAGATACCCAAGGCCGAGCACTACGGCGACAAAGATTATAATAAGCGCCCATGTCCTGCGCTTATTGGCCGTGATTTGATTGTACATACCTGTTTTGAATCACTAAGCGAATCAAACTAATTTTGTTCGAATGATTCGTTTATCATTAGTGCGAATTCGCTTAGCGATCAATTTAGAATTTCACCTTTACCGCTTCTCTCATTCTAGCCTCTTCTACCTCAAAAAATTCTCGTGCTGTAAAACTAAACATACCTGCTACTATATTAGAAGGGAAGCTCTGGATCCGGGTGTTTAAGTCCATGACATTTTGATTGTAGAAACGTCGGGCCGCTTGGATTTTATTTTCCGTGTCAGAAAGCTCATCTTGGAGTTGTAGGAAGTTCTGCGAGGCCTTTAGATCCGGATAGTTTTCCGCGACTGCGAATAGCGATTTAAGAGTTTCCGTAAGCATGTTTTCCGCTTTGGCATGCTCGGCCATGGTTCGGGCTCCCATTGCCGCGGTGCGCGCGGCTGTGACTTTCTCCAAAGTTTCCCGCTCATGGGTCATATAGCCCTTGACTGATTCAACTAGATTGGGGATAAGGTCGTACCGCCGCTTTAATTGTACATCAATATCGGACCATGACTCTTGCGCGCGGTTGCGGCGGACAATTAACCCGTTGTAGGTGGCAATAAGCCAAAGAATTAAGAGAGCCGCGGCGACAATAATAATCCAAGCGTAAGTAGGCATATGTTTGATAGTTGTTAAGTTTATGCATATATTGTACAATAATATACCTAATAAACGCAACCACAACTTTAATATGCGTCTTGAGCCAACAATGTTTAGAAAATACGATATCCGCGGCCGGGTCTCCGATGCGGAATTTAACGAAAAAAGCGTGGAGGCTATCGCGAAAGGCTTTGGAACCATGTTGCGCAAAAGGGGAGTAGAAACTTGCGTTTGCGCTTATGATAATCGAGCCTATTCCAAAGGGTTGACCGAAGTAGCCATGGCCGGTCTCGCTTCAACTGGTGTGTCCGTACGCAATATTGGCCTGGCCACTGTGCCAGTGGCGTACTGGGCCCAATACTTTTTAAAGATCAAGGGGGTATGTATGGGCACAGCTTCGCATAATCCCAATGGCTGGTTTGGGTTAAAACTGGGTTTTGATTATACCTCTACTCTTGTGGAAGAGGAGATTCGCGAGCTATATAGCATTATTGAGCGCGAAGAATTTCAAGTTGGTCAGGGCGCGATTGAAACTGTGGATGGCGTGATCGAGGCCTATCAGGAAGATGTGGTCGGCCGTGCCACTTTGCACCGCCCTCTGACAGTCGTAGTAAATTGCGGAAACGGCACAGCCGGCCCTATCAATGTTCCAGTCTTAGAAAAGCTAGGTGTCAAAGTCATCGGACAATTTATTGAGTCTGATCCGACCTTTCCTAATCATGAGCCTAATCCGAGTTTAGTGGAGTTTCAACGCGCGCTTTCTTCTAAAGTGCTGGAAACCAAAGCGGATTTAGGAATCGGCTTTGATGCCGATGGAGACCGCCTAGGCTTGATTGATAATTTAGGCCAATCATTTTTTTCAGATAAAGCTTTTATTCTGCTCACGCGTCTGGCTTTGGAAAAAGAACCAGGCGCTAAAATAGTCTTTGATGTCAAAAGCACGCAAGCTTTGATTGATGACATAAAAGCCCATGGCGGCGTGCCAGTCATGTGGAAAACAGGCCATTCGTTTATCAAGGCCAAAGCCAAAGAAGTTGACGCGGCGCTCGGAGGGGAACGCAGTGGGCATATTTTTGTGCGGCGCGGTTATTATGGCTATGATGATGCGCTTATGGCCGCTTTGAAATTTTTGGAATATGTAAGCGGACAATCCAAGACTGTGGCGGAGCTACACGACGAGGTTTCCACTTATGCGGCTTCGCCGGAAATTAAAGCGCATTGCGCCGATGAAATCAAGGAACAAGTGGTAGCGCGCATCGTGCAAGAATTAAAACAGGAGTTTGGGCCAGAGCGCGTCATAGATATTGATGGCGCAAGAGTAGATTTTGGAGACGGCTGGGGGCTGGTGCGCTATTCTTCCAACCTACCCGAGTTGGTACTCGTGTTTGAGGCTAAGACCAAAGAGCGGATGCGGGAAATCAAGGAATTATTTCGCGCGCGATTGCAAAAGCACCCGGAAGTCGGCCCATTTGAGAACGAATAAGTCTCCAATCACTAAGCGAATGTTGGCGAATGATGAACGAATAGCGCATTAGCTCTGATTAGTTTTAATTAGTTCAGTGATTTGTGAGAATATGACCATTGGCATTTTTGATTCAGGGCTGGGTGGGCTTACAGTAGCAAAAGAGATCATGCGGGTTTTACCCGTGCAGAAGATCGTTTATTTTGGCGATACTGCCCGTGCGCCTTATGGCGGTAAAAGCCCGCAGGAGGTTGCCAAGTACGCCCTGGAAAATACGCAATTTTTGCTCAAGAAAAAAGCTAAGACGATTGTTATAGGTTGTAATACCGCTTCAGCCGTGGCCGGGGAGATTCTGCGCAAGAAATTTTCAGATGTTCCAATTCTTGAAGTTATAACCCCCGCAGTGCGAGAGGCTTTGAGACTTACACGAACTGGTAGGGTTGGCGTTATCGGTACGCGCACTACAATTCAAAGCGGCGCATATCAACGCTGGTGTTCTATTTATACGCGAGCCTGTCCTTTATTTGTTCCACTGGTTGAAGCTGGTCACCTTGATCATCCGGCAACACAAAATGTAGCTTACCGGTATTTAAAACCATTGAAAGACGCGCGTATTGATACCCTGATTCTTGGCTGTACGCATTATCCCTTTCTAAAATCCGTTATCTCGCGTATTATGGGTAGTAATGTACAACTGGTAGATTCCGCGCAGACAGTGGCAAAGGAAGTTGTTGCGTTCATAACCCCTCCCACCTCCCCTTATCTTAAGGGGAGGAGTCTAGTTGGTTCCTCTCTTAAGTTAAGAGGGGCAGGGGGAGTTATGAAAGTGCCAAAACACGAGTTCTACGTGAGTCAAATTACGCCCAAATTCCGTGAGCTTGCGGAAAAATGGCTAGGGCAAGAGATAATGCTTAAGATTGCTAAGAGAGTGTAGTCCATACGAAAGTACGAAATATTACGAAAGATACGAAAAATTTTCGTATCTTTCGTAGCGCAGTTTTCGTAATTTCGTATGATTACTCTATTTATCTTTCTCGCCGTTCTATCTGTCCTTGTTTTTGTCCACGAATTTGGACATTTTTTTGTGGCAAAAAAGGCCCGATTGCGTGTTGATGAGTTTGGCATAGGTTTTCCTCCGCGGCTTATTGGAATCCGTAAAAAAAATGTCATCCTGAGGGAGTCCCGCGCCTGCGGGACGACGAAGGATACCGCACATAAAAGAACGGGATTCTTCACTGCGTTCAGAATGACGAATTGGGAGGTTGTTTGGGGCCACCCCGTTAGAGGTAAGACGCCAGAGGCGTCTGCCGATGCCCTCGGGCATCGGACCTCTAACGGGGTTGACCCGCACGCGGGCGGAACGCTTTATTCTATCAACCTGTTTCCTTTCGGCGGTTTTGTGAGAATCAAGGGAGAGTCTGGAAATGAGCGACTGGATCAGGATAGTTTTGCCAGCCGCGGCGCCGGAGTCAGAATTATGATTGCCGCGGCCGGAGTATTGATGAACGCGCTTTTGGCAGTGGTGCTCATTGCCGCGGGTTATAGACTAGGCTTTCCCCAAGCTATCTCGGATCAACCGTCAAAGTACGCGCAAATCTCTGATCAGCATATTGAAGTCATGGGAGTCTTGCCAGATAGTCCCGCGGCGCAATCCGGTCTTAATGTTGGCGATCGTATTTTGGCAGTCGGTGTAGCGTCAGAGACAGCCGCTTTGCGTGAGCTTCAGAACTCCGAGGACTTTCGCAATGTTACAAAGGAGTTAGTCGGAGAGTCGGTAACGCTTGTTGTTGAATCTGATAAAGTGCGGCGAGAAATTCAAGTGACCCCTAAAATTTTAGAGCAAACTGGCAAGGCCGGAATAGGCGTGGCTATCGTTGATGCCGCAATAGTCCGCTATCCTTTATGGGTGGCATTG
Organism: Parcubacteria group bacterium GW2011_GWA2_47_26; assembly: GCA_001001705.1. Classification (GTDB taxonomy): domain Bacteria; phylum Patescibacteriota; class Patescibacteriia; order GWA2-47-26; family GWA2-47-26; genus GWA2-47-26. The sequence goes on from LCOG01000002.1 coordinate 65,177, forward strand.
CCCAAAGCTTTTGAAACCGTGGGGATTTTAGCGAAAACGATTGTCGTAGCTTTTGCCGATATTGTCCGCGATGCTCTGCTTGGTCGGCCAGTTACGGCTGAACTGGCTGGTCCGGTTGGTATTGCCGTACTCACTGGTCAGGCCGCACGCATGGGTTTTGTATTTTTATTGCAATTTATTGCGATCCTGTCCATTAACTTGGCCATTCTTAATGTTCTGCCGATTCCCGCGCTGGATGGCGGCCGCATCCTGTTTATTCTGATTGAAAAGCTAAGGCGTCGTCCTGTCGCGGTAAAAGTGGAAATGATGATTCAGCAGATCAGTTTTGTTTTGCTTCTGCTCCTGATTATTTTTGTGACCTATCGCGATCTCGGCCGCTACGGCGGACGAATTACTGAATTTTTTAAGAACATGGTACAATAGAATAACCATGAACCCATAGCAGGTTTTTCCGTTGTCATTCTGAGCGAAGCGAAGAATCCCGTGGAAAATGAACGGGATCCTTCACTACGCTACGCTCCGTTCAGGATGACAAAAAAGATTAAAGGAAATCCATCGCCAGTTTTATGGAGCTATCTAAATTAAAAGATAAAGCTCTGCGCGACATTGCGAAAATAGATAGTGTTGAGCGGCTGGAGGCATTGCGCATTCACTATCTTGGCCGCAAAGGAGAAGTGACCAAACTTTTTACAACCCTGCCTAAATTAAACGAGGAGGAGCGCAAAATACGCGGGCAAGAGTTGAATGTGCTCAAGCGGGAGATTGAAAAAGTGCTATTGGCACGTGGCAAAACCCTAGAGCATGAGAAATTAGGCACGCTTGTCAAGGCCGAAAAATTGGATGTGACGCTTCCGGGTGCGCGGCCGTCGCTCGGGCATCTGCATATTACAAGTCAAGCCATAGAAGAGATCAGCCGTATTTTTGCGCAAATTGGTTTTAACCGCGTGCGCTATCCTGAAATTGACTGGGATTATTATGCGTTTGAAAGTTTAAATATGCCCAAAGGGCATCCCGCGCGCGATGAGTGGGAGACGTTTTTCATGCCATGGGAACATCCGCGCTTGGGGCGTATGGTCTTGACTCCGCATACATCTAATGGCCAAGTGCGTGAAATGGAGAGGAGAAAGCCGCCAATTCGCATGACCAATATTGCGAAATGCTATCGCCGCCAGTCCGATATATCGCACGTGCCCATGTTTCATCAATTTGAAGGTTTGCTTGTAGATCGCGCGGTGTCCGTGGCTAACTTAAAGGGTACTCTTGATTACTTTGCGTGCGCGTTTTTTGGTCCGGATCGCAAAATCCGTTTGCGGCCATTTCATTTTCGTTTCACAGAACCGTCATTTGAGGTGGATGTATCGTGCGGCGTGTGCGGTGGAACCGGATTTGTTTTTAACCCCTCCCAACCTCCCCTTAACCTAAGGGGAGAAGAGCAATCGGAACCCCCTCTTAGATTAAGAGGGGGCGTGGGGGAGTTACAAGAGCGGTGTAGACTTTGCAAATCCGGCTGGCTTGAGCTGGGCGGCGCTGGCATGGTGCATCCCAATGTGTTAAAAGCTGGCGGGCTTGATCCTAAAGAGTGGCGCGGTTTTGCGTTTGGCTGGGGTGTGGAGCGCACTTATATGATGAAAGCGGGATTGAGGATAGATGACATTCGGGTTTTGTATAGCAATGACTTGAGTTTTTTAGAACAATTCTGACACAAAGTGTCATCCCCGACCGCGATCGGGGATCCGTGGATTTCCGCTTTCGCGGGAATGACAATAAAGAATTATGAACTTATCGGTTTCCTACAAATGGTTAAAAGAATATTTGCCCGGACTTAAGGCTGACCCGGAAGAGGTGGCGGCCAAATTGTCCCTGCATTCTTTTTCTGTTGAACGCTGGCAGAGAACGGGAGAAGGACTTAATGAGCGTATTGTGGTTGGAAAAATTAAAAAAATCGAACAACATCCCAATGCGGATAAGTTGAAAGTTGCGCATGTGCAAGTCAGTCCACAGTCGACAATCGACAGTTCACAGAAAATTGTTTGTGGCGGTACGAATATCCGCGAGGGACAGCTCGTGGCTTTGGCATTGTCGGGCGCAAAGGTGCGTTGGCACGGGGAAGGGGAGTTGATTGAACTCAAGCCCACAGAGATTCGCGGAGTCCGAAGCGAAGGCATGATTTGCGCGGCTAATGAAATTGGTTTATTTGAAATGTTCCCGCATAAGGAGAGGGAAATTTTGGATTTAACCGCGACCGGTGCGCAAGTTGGCGTGCCGCTTGCCAAAGCGCTTGGGTTAGATGACACGATTTTTGAGGTTGAAGTAACTACCAATCGTCCTGATGCAATGGGGATAGTGGGCTTGGCAAGAGAGGTAGGGGCGATTTTTGGCGTGCCGTTGAAGTTGCCGCAGATTAAGCAGATTAAGCAGATTAAGCAGATTAAGCAGATTAAGCAGTTGGAGGTGCGCATAGAGACTTCCAAACTTTGCCCGCGCTATATCGCCGTCATGATGGAAGGCATTAAAGTAGCGCCTTCGCCTTGGTGGCTGCAGAGAAAATTAATTGCAAGCGGAATTAGGCCGATAAATAATTTGGTGGATATTACAAACTATGTTCTTTTAGAATATGGCCAGCCGTGTCATGCGTTTGATGCGGGGAAATTGAGCGACGGAAGTGACCATGCCACTGCCGTAGGCGCAACACGTGGCCTGGTCACGGAGAGCTGTTCCATTGTAGTCCGCATGGCTAGGAAAGGAGAAAAGATTTTAGCATTGGATGGAAATACGTATGGTCTTGACGAAAATATTTTGGTGATTGCTGATGCAAAGCGACCAGTGGCGATTGCAGGAATTATGGGAGGAGAGGAAACAGGCGTACATGCAGATACAACGCGCATTGTGTATGAGATTGCGAATTTTGATCCGATTACGGTGCGCAAGGGTGAGCATCAATTGGCGCTTACCAGTGATTCTTCCGCGCGGTTTAATAAAGGTTTGCCAGTGAAGTTATCAGAATATGCCGCGGCGAGGTTGATTGAACTAACCAAAGAGGTGGTGGGTGGTGAAGTCATGGGTGTGGTTGACAAGAAATCTCTACGCCGTCATCCTGAATGCAGTGAAGGATCCCGTGGAAGTAAGAACGGGATTCCTCGCGGAGTGCAACCCCGCACCGAACTCCGTTCTGGTGCGTGGGCTCGGAATGACAAGCTAGTTGTAGCTGTGTCTCCGCAAGATGTGGCGCAAAACATCGGCATTGATATTCCAAGAGCGCAAATGAAAAAATATCTTACTGCTTTAGGATTTAAGGTTAGCGGTTCAGCTAAAAAATGGTCAGTTGCGTTTCCTTACTGGCGCACAGTTGAGGCTGATGGAGTGGCTGATATCTCTGAAGAAGTAGCGCGGATGTATGGGTATCATAATCTGCCAAGTGTTTTGCCAGCAGGCACTTTGCCAGACGAGGCGCCCAATCCGGATTTTGCCCATGAGCAAACAGTCAAAGATATACTGCGCGGCGCAGGCTTTACCGAGTTATATACTTACTCATTTGTCTCATCTGACGATATAATCAAAGCTGGCCTTGACGCAGGTGAGGACGCCGCAGCAATTGCTAATCCGCTCACTTCGGAGCTTACGCACATGCGGCCATGGCTTGGCATTTCTATATTGCGCGCGATTGAGAAAAATCAGACGATGGCTGATGTGCTTAAGTTTTTTGAATTATCAAATGAATACCATCCCCGTCATAGCGGTCATTCCGAGCCCGCGCACCAGAGCGAAGCTCGGTGCGGGGTTTTACTCCGCGAGGAATCCCGTGCTTTACAGAACGGGATCCTTCGTCGCATTGCTCCTCAGGATGACACTGCGTGTCAACTGCCTGAAGAACGTCAAAAACTTATCGTGGCGGGAGCGGGCAAGGAAGAACACGACGGAGAAAATTTTTATATTATAAAAGGTTTAGCCGAATATTTGGCCGTAACTCTAGGCTTGCCAAAATTGAGCTTTGTGCCAGCCCCAAAAAGCTCCGCGCTGTATAAATGGTTCCATCCGGCGCGGGTTATATGGTGTAAAGCAGGCGAAGATTTTCTGGGCCCGTTGGGCGAGGCGCACCCGACACTGCTTAAGGCCTTTGGCATCACGCGCCGTGTGGCTTTTCTAGACTGGGAAATTAAAGCGCTTTTTCCCTTGATTGGCAAAGGGCGTGTCTATAAATCTCCTCTAGCATATCCGCCAGTCAAACGCGATGTTGCGTTTATTGTGTCTAAATCTGTACAATATGCAAGTATCTTGGAGACTATAGTAAAGCTTGATCCACTGATTTATGAAGTTGAGCTTTTTGACCAATACGAAGGCAAAGGCGTACCTGCGGATTCCAGAAGTTTAGCTTTTCACATAACCTATGCCAGTTATGAACGCACCCTGACTGCGGAAGAAGCAGAACGTGTGCATGACAAGCTCACGAAAATTTTAAAGGAAAAATTTGACGCAAAAGTGCGCGAGTAATATTTAACAAATGTATTTTAAAAAATTAATGCACTAATATGATCACCGAAACAAAAGATATATTTTATTTAGTACTGGCTTTTTGCGTGCTCTGGTTTACAATTTTTGTCTGCTGGCTTCTGTACTATTTTATCGCGATTATGCGGGATGCGCGCGGTATGGTTCGCGATGTGCGTGAAAAAATTAGCCGCATTGAAGAGGTAGCCCATCTGGTTAAAGATAAAATTGAAAAGTCCCTCTCAATTTTCGTGGTTTTAGCCGATGGTTTTAAATATATCTTACAATTTCTTGGTGAGCGCGGTCGTTTTAATGGGCGTAAGACTAGAAAACGCAAAAGTGAAGAGACCAGAGATGAAGCTAGAGAAGAGCACGAAGAACACTTGACAGAAAAATGATAGTAATGTTAAAGTAACATACTGCCACAGACCACAGGCATATTAAGCCCTGTGCAGGCGTAATCCATGCAACTTGTAACATATAGCATGAAACCCGAGAGCATAGTCAATTGCAATCTTGTGTTTCATGTTACAGGCTACATGTTGTGTGTATCATTTGTCTGTGGCCTAAAGGTCGCAGTTTTTTTGTAACTTTCCCGGAAAGTTACAACCCGCCGAGCATGCGCGATGAACCGATAGGCGGGTGTATTCACTGAAGTATTATGGCTAAAACACGAGCACAAAAAGAGCAAACCGTTGCAGAGTTGACGGATAAGTTGGAAAAAATGAAGGGCGCGGTGGTTGTTGACTTTCAAGGTCTTAAAGTTAAGGATGCCCAGAAAATTCGCGTGAGGTCTTGGCAAGAAGTCGTAGATTATGAGGTTGTGAAAAAAAGCCTCTTAAAACTGGCTTTGCAAAATTCCGCGCTTGGCGGAGCAGTGGACACTAAAATGCTTCAAGGCAATATAGGTATTTTCATTGCCTACAAAGACGAGATTGAGGCCGCAAAATTTGCCGCGCAATCGGCAAAAGATTTTGATGCAGTGAAGATATTGGGCGGATTTTCAGAGGGCCGATTTGTTGATGCGTCGGCTATCAAAGCCTTGGCCAGTTTGCCGGGTCGCACTGAACTCCTAGCTAAGCTAGTTGGCTCAATCAAATCTCCAATATCCGGTTTTGTCAATGTACTGGCTGGCAATCTGCGCGGATTAGTCCAAGTGCTTAAGGCAATAAAGGAATTTAAATCTGCAGAATAAGCAATAAGCAGATTAAGCAATTGCTTACTCTGCCTAATCTGCTAATTCACTAATCAAAAGTATGTCTGATGAACAAAAAAATATTGAGGTCCCTGAAAAATTTAAGGGACTCGTAGAGCAGATTGAGAAGCTTTCCGTTCTTGATCTCTCGGAATTAGTAAAAGTTCTAGAAGATAAATTCGGAGTTTCTGCCGCAGCTCCGGTAATGGCTGTGGCCGCCGGCGCTCCAGCCGCCGCCCCCCCCGCTGAAGAGCAAACCGTCTTCAATGTGGAGCTTACGGAGTCGGGCGCCAATAAGATCGGCGTGATTAAAGTCTTGCGCGAACTAACCCAGCTTGGCCTTAAAGATGCCAAGGACTTGGTTGATGCCGCGCCGAAGATGGTAAAGGAAGGGGTTGGCAAGGCTGAAGCCGAAACCATGAAAAAGAAGCTAGAAGAAGCCGGTGCCAAAGCGACCTTGAAGTAAAGGCCAATATAGCTAAAACTAAAACTCGCCGGATACACCGGCGAGTTTTTGATGTGTGTGTGTTGAATAATGAATCTATGTAGGGTATACTGTATAACTAGTATGACTCTAGAATCGCTCGCCCCGTATTTAGTAATTGCAGGTATTATTCTGCTTCTTTTTTGGACGCAGAAAAGCAAGCTTAAGGGCGTATTCGGCGCAGGAACGCCGATTTTGAATAGTTACACCACGGATTTTACACTGCTCGCCAAAGAAGGAAAGCTCAAACCCGTTATAGATCGGATTAATGAGCATGCGCGGATAATCCAAATTTTATCACGCAAGGAAAAGAATAATCCGATTCTTTTAGGCGAAGCAGGCGTAGGAAAGACCGCTATTGTTGATGGGTTGGCGCAAAGCATCATTGCCAGCGAAGTGCCTTCTTCTTTACTTGACAAGCGCGTCCTGGGCCTTAATGTTTCAGCTTTAATTGCGGGAACAAAATACCGCGGCGAATTTGAACAGCGTTTGAAAAAAATCGTGGAGGAAATTCAGCGTGCTGGCCGGAGCGTTATTTTGTTTATTGATGAGATTCATCTGCTTGTTCAGGCCAAGGGGTCAGAGGGCGCACTAGACCCGACCGATATTTTAAAACCCGCGTTGGCTCGCGGAGATCTTCAAGCTATTGGCGCTTGCACCATGGAGGAATATAACCAGTATATCAAGCCTGATTCAGCTTTAGAACGCCGGTTTCAGCCGGTTTTTGTTGGCGAGCCTTCAGTAAAAATGACCATTGAAATTTTAAAGGGCGTGAAAAAAGTATATGAAGATCATCATCATGTGCGCATTACTGATGAAGCCGTTAAAACCGCGGCCGAGCTTTCGCACGAATATATCAAAAAACGCTTTTTGCCGGATAAGGCCATTGATTTAATTGACGAAGCATCCGCAAAAGTGCGTTTGGAAACCATCGAGATACCTAGACGCATTGAAACGCTCAAGACTTCTTCCAATAAAAAGTTGGAAATTGTGCATCTGCAAAAAATGTGGGATGATGATAAAAATGGCATATTGCCAGCGGTTGAACCCGAGCAAATTCGGGAAATTATCACTATGTCAACCGGTCTGCCGGTGAGGAAGTTAAAGTAGAAGTTATCCACATGAGATATTGCGCAAAATCGTGGGGGGGGGGGGAGACTAGAGGAATGACATTAGCACTTAAAAAATAAGGGTATGCTAGATAACGAAGTCACCAACAATGAAATCATGGAGTTTCTAAAAGAAACAGTAGCGACCAAAGAAGATCTTAAAGCCTTCGCCACGAAAGATGATCTTAAATCTTTTGCCACCAAGGAGGATCTGAAGGCCTTTGCGACCAAAGAAGATTTGAAAGCCTTTGCCACGAAGGAGGATTTGTACAGGGCCAAAGACGAGATTTTAGCGCGTTTGGCAGAATTTCAGTTTGAGCTTGAAGAGATTAAAAAACGGCTGGAGAAAATTGAAAAGACGCTTAAGGAAGATACAGATGCACTAGTTATGGAGGTAGAACAATTGAAAGAACGGGTTGCAGTATTAGAAGTGCATCTTGGAATTCAAAAAATGGCCGCAGTAAGCAATAATTTATAGAAAACAAAAGGGCAGATTAAGCCTTGAGTTGTCGACTAAATATCCAAAACCTATGTTGTCGCAGACATCTAAAATAATTATTGCCATTGCTATTACGGCTATTGTCGCGGGTGGGGCAATATTTTTGTGGCAGGGCCGTATTCAACAATCAAGACAACCTGAAAATTTTCAAATAGAACAAATAGAACAATCTAAACAACTTCTTGAGACAACGCCGTCATCAGCGGCAAAACAGCAGCAATATGATTTTTTCTGCTACCCAAAAGGACAAGCGCCCCAACAGGTCAAAATTATATTAAATCCTCTTCTTGATCGCGCGGGTTGGCGTAATGCTGATGGCGGTGCAAGGGTTTGTCTTGATACAAGCGGGTCTTTTAGACGCGCACTTGTCCTGACCAATGACTGTCATCCTACCGATGATGTGGCCAACCCCGCTGAACCATGTCGAACGACAGCTATAGTACTTATTGACCTTGTGACAGGGTCAATACGGTCTCTTGTAAGTCAAACGATTACTGATGAATTTTATGGTACGCGTCCCTTTACCGAAATTCTAAGTTGGGCATCCGACTCTGTGGCATATCGTGCACTTCCAATACGTGGCGCTGGTGAATACGGTGATATAGAATGTGTGCCGCAGGATATTAAAAAATATTACGCGTATCAAGACCGCGTGCTTACCATCGCCGATGGTCAATCTCGTGTTTTGCAAACGTGTTATAATGTCTCCTGTTCTGATTTGAGCGAGCTGGAATGTGTGCCACAGTGATAGTGGTTGAAATAGGAGAGAGGTTTCAGTTATCCACATGAGATATTGCGCAAAATCGTGGGGGGGGGGGGTAAACTGGATGCAAACACTGTTTTGTATTGTGATGAAAGTAGGTCTAGCAATAAGCAATATCAATAATACTTAACACTAGTGAATATTTAACTAAATGATTTTTAACCCACTATATGTTAAAAAGGATCACAAAATCGGCAGTATTTGCATTATTAGGTCTTAATCTGGTAACGATTACAAATCAACTGGTTCTTGCCCAGTCAAGATGTGTTCTCAATGGACAAGAAGTCCCTTGTGAAGAATTGGCTGAATCAGCAAAAGGAATGATAGGCTGGGGCATAGGTTTACTTGCCGTGATATTTGTTGTTGGGATAGCGGCGACAATTTTTTGGCTTTTGATGATAGTGCATGCCGCCTCTCACCCTATTGAGAATAGAGCGATGTGGATTATCTTGATGGTGTTAACAGGCGTAGTCGGCGCGTTGATTTATTATTTTGTTGTTAAGCGAAAATTCAATGGACAACTGTCACAGCCCACTGTAACGCGGTAACACATAATATATATTTGCCATAATTTTATGGAGACACAAAATATGCCACCCGTAACAACTCAAACCAAAACCAAAGTCGGAGTCGGAACAAAAGTCGCCGTAGCCCTGCTTATTGTAGGCGGAGCCGTAGCCGCGGCTTTTGCGATACCTAGGATTATAAACAAACCCATGTTTTTGGTACGCTTGCTAGATCTTACCGTGACAAGTATCAGCCCGGACTTAACTACGAAGAGAACAACTGTCCGTGTGCAGAATATTGGTTCAGGACCTATCAGCAGTGCTCCGTCTGGACCTAGTGCTTCAAGATTAAAGCTAGAAGCGGTTGACGCGGATGGCATGATAATTGGATCTTCTGTAACCACAGTTGATCTTCCGCCCAGTATTGCGGCTGGATCAGAATGGGTGGCAGCGATTGACCTTTTTCCTGCCGGTTATTCTGGCCCCGAGTCTATAGTGGACTATCCTGTCGGAATGGTTGCTTTTCGTGCTACCGTAGACTATGACAATGTCATCAGGGAAAGCAACGAAGATAATAACATTTTAAAACTGGCTTGGTCTCCACCTGCGCCTGTGGCACCCGTTGCATCCCGTTTATCATTTACCCTTGCGCCGACATCGCCCTCTGGCGCAGGAGTCGGAGTGAATGAGGTGTTGCGATTTAATGTTACGAATGAGTCACCGGTTGATGCCGCTCTTATAGATATGCATTTTGATGGCGCTGGCACTGATAATGCGGGGTCAAGATGGCCTGAAACCGGGCCACTAATGCGCAGTTGGAGATTATATGATCAAACGGATTTATCTACCGCGCTCGGAGATTTACTGACAGTTCCTAGAGTACTACGCTGGGATGGTGCAAATTGGAATACTACAGATGCAGAAATAGAATTTAGTGGCCCCGGTTTCCTTTTGATATCAGCCGGCACTACTAGGACCTTGATTTTGAAAGTTGATACCATAGGAGCGAGTGCGGTTAGGGATGATCTGGTGCGCTTTGACTTAATGAGAGTAACTTGGGTGAATGCAGGCACGACGGGTCCACTGTCTGGGGCAGGTTCTCCTTTTGAACCAGGCGTAGTTGGCACACCGCTTGTGACAGGCAATACGCTTAGCTATTAATTAGAGGTGGTAAAATTACACAAAAGCAGTCCCGCAACCGCGGGACTGCTTTTGTGTTGGAAGAATAAGGGACCGTTGCCGAATGTCATCCTGAGCGCAGCGAAGGATCCCGAGCATCTAAAAAATAACGGGATTCTTCACTTCATTCAGAATGACAATGGAAAAAATTATATTCGGCAACAGTCCCATTAAGACAAGACGAAGCAAGCTCTAAAACTCTCGTTCCGAAATTGACACGATCGTGTCAATTTCGGGATAGCCTGCGGGACCGAAAAAGAGAACACTTCTAAATTTTGCAAAGCAAAATTAGAGGCGTTCTCTTTTTCGGCGTTCTCTTTTTCCACTATTTTTTCAGGTGGGGCATTGTGAAAGATATAACGTCAGCGCCTCTTAGTATGTACGCGATTTTCTGCCCTTCGTTTATCGCAAAGTCTTTGAGGTTAGTGAAAGTTTGGCTTGTATATTGCGCTTTTAGTGTGCCATTATCTTTGTTAAAAACAACGAGTCGATTTCCGCTCTGGTTTAATATGTAAAGATATTGTGAGGCTTCGTTAGTCCACAGTTTCGTGGCTTGCGTAAGCACCGGGTCAATATTTTTAAGCGCAAAATTTGTTTTTAGACCTTTGCGAAATTCTGTTACATTGCCTGATTCATCAAGAACATAGGCTGTGCCGTCCACCGTCAGCGCCAAAGCAGTGTTAATTGCGGTTCTATCTTTTATCCAGGCCGCGCCGGAGTTAAAACCCTGCGCCATGGGCTCGTACTTATAAATCTGATTCTCACTCGGGTGCAATGTATAAAGCCGACGATTGTATATGGTCGCATCGCGCGCTCCACTGCGTAGTGTTCTAGGTTCACCTAGCTTATTCTCTGCGTAATTATAAATATAAGCTCTGTCACTGTTAATTAATAGGAGTGCGTTACGCTGGGGATGAGCAAGCATTACGTTCAATGCGGTTATATTTTCTGGTGTAAATTTTTGTGTTACATTATTTTGCGACCAGACTAACGCATTTGTGCTATAAGCAAAAAGCGCATTATCTTTCAAAAAAATCCCTTTGGCCTCTGGCAGTAGCTCGCGAAGATCAAGTACTGTTGTTGGATTTTCTATAACGATAATGTGGCGCAGCCGTTCTTCTACGCCCTGCAAGGCAGCAACCAACATGCTGGTTTCGTTTTCGTCTGCCGCTGATTTTAAATAACGCAAAGGAATATTTGCCGTTACTTGTCTTTTAAACGCGGATAAATTTTGCAAGCGCGCTTTTGCTTCTTCAATTTGCAAGCGCGCTTGTTCCTCGTTATTGTAAATTAGTGATGCGCTCGCCGTATCTATTAGGGTTTGTATGCCCGTAATCTCGGTTTGCAGTTGATTTTCTGCCGATCTTATTATCCCTCTGCGGTTGGCAAAAAGCACGCTCTCGCTAAAAACGAAAATTAGGGTAAGAAGGGCAATGAAGATTATTTTGCTTTTAAGCGAAAGGCCGTTGAATTTATTGGCTAGATAGTTTACTTTTGTTCTGAAAAGAAAGAGCAGTTTCTGTTTGAGCAGTTTCATGTCTGTAGCGCGCGCAAACCGCGCCAAAATTTTCTGGCGAAAACTTGTGTTGGCAATTGAAACACGTGTCCTTTGTATAATCTGCGCCGCCTTTTGCGGGTATTTGGCAAGGCGGATAAAATACGAAGATATTGTTCTATGTTTTAAGGGTGTCGTTGGAATAGGTGGAGCCGTTGTAGCTATGGCTTTACGCGTCTCTTTAATTGGAATGGCTATTGTGTTTTTAATAGTCTTTAATTTATTCCCGAATTTATTATTAAAGTGATCAAAAAAAACTGTCAAGGTTTTCTGGGTTTGATGTACAGAGGCTTGTATTGATTGTAGAAATGGTTTTAAAAGCGGCGGCGAGAGCATTTCTTCAGTGCGAGCTTCGGTTTTAAGCAGAGTAGCGATAGATGACCCCGTTGATTCAGTTGGGCGCAGAACTTGCGGTTTTGCCTCCAATAAAACAGCCCGGAAAATTGGCGGCTGTACATTCCGCGTTTCAATGCTTCGCCTAATAGAGGCGAGTTTATTTTCGGAACTGCGTGAACGCGCGATCTCTTTTAAGTCGTTGGATTTTAAAAGGGGAGACAGATGTTTGGAAACCACAAGCAGATAAGCATGCGGCGCCAAAACTCCATTATGAAAATTGCTGAAATGAAGCGGCCCGCTTGCCCCCATTTCTCCAAAATTGCTGATTGCATTGCCGCTGACGTGGAGTACGGCTATCTCGCCGGAGCTCGTGAAAAACAATTGTGTTCCCGAAACGATGCCAAGACTGGCATGGATGCGCGGCAGGTCGTGGGCTCGTTCTTTAATTTTATTTTCAAAAATGGCAAGTTTTTTTTCAAAAAATTGTTCGGCTTGTGTACGATCTACTGGAATATACTCAAAAGCCGTTGCCAGACGCAAAGCGTAGTCAAAGAGATCGTTGGCCGCTTCGCGATCTTGTGAGGATAGTGCCTCCAGCTCGGCGTCGTTGAAACCGAAAAGTCCAAAGAATTGAGTCTCCGTTGAGAATTTTCCGCGGCGCACTACCGACGTCCACGCCGAGAAGGCGCGATGGTGTATTGTGGTCTCAATGTGGATAGTTAATCTTTGGTTCATCCCGTTAGAAGTTTAAGAATAATTTTCTTTTAAGTACCCGCTAGACGTCAGTCGGCTTCGCCTACTGTTTTTCGTATACGAATGTCGTGCTTAAACTTCTAACGGGATTGACGCGACTGTATTTTTAGTATACTATAGATGAAGATATTGTAAAGATAAGCCTATGCGCAAGCGCGCGTCACTCGAACAAATTTTTGGCTCAAGGGTCCGTGTGAGACTGCTCAAGCTTTTTTTAGAGCATCCCGATGATCGTTTCTATGTCCGTGAGATAACGCGGCTGACACGGTCGCATATTCATTCAGTACGGCGCGAACTTGCGAATCTGTCCAAGGTTGGACTGGTGCGGATTTACATTGATAAAAATGCAAACGGCGGCATTACTTACAAAAACAGCGCAAATAATTTACAGCGCAAATATTATGAAGTTAATCCCGAGTGTGTAATTTTTAACGAGCTACGATTACTGTTAATCAAAGGACAGCTTTTGCTCCAAGAAGAACTTGCGAGGCAACTGTCTGCGGCGGGCGCGGTTAATTACTTAGCCTTGACTGGATTTTTTGCCGATCTTCAAGGATTGCCAACTGATCTGCTTTTAATAGGCCGCGTTAGTAAAAAGAAATGCGCGAAATCAATAGAAGATTTTGAAGAAGAATTCGGGCGCACCATTAATTATACGATTTTGACCTTGAAAGAATTTTTGGAGCGCAAGGAAATGACCGATCGCTTTCTTTATACGCTGCTGGAGTCAAAAAAAATTGTTCTTGTAGATAAACTGCCCGTCTCGTCGCGCATTGGCTGATTGTGTTGAAGTGCCGTCATTCTGAGGAGTCCCGCAGGCGCGGGACGACGAAGAATTTCGCACGAATCCCGTTAGAGATCGCGGACGCAGTCCGCGTCCTATCTCTAAACGGGACGAATGTGCGGAATCTCGCATACGCGAGAGATCCTTCACTGCGTTCAGGATGACTACTAATTATGTCCACCACTACCTTACAAATTGTGATTAAAAATAAACGCGCCTTGCTTAAAAGTGGCGTAAAAAAAATAGAGTTCAACTTGGATGAGAAGCCATTGCTATGGGGTATTGCTAAAATGCTCCGCCGCCTCCGCGACTTACAAGGTTTGAGTGTAGACATGGAAGAAACGTCTTTTAGTGGAACTCGCGAGGCAGTCGCCGTGGTTAATACCATAGCTTGGGCGCTCAAAATAAAAGTCAACGGGCAGGCGCAACTCCGACCGACTTATCAGCGTGAGCCCAATATTACCAAACCCAAACATGACACCACGCACTAAATTATATCGTTTATTAGAAATAATACCCGGAGCGCTAATCTGGACGACTTTGATCGGCGCGATTATTTTTTCAATTGTTAAACCAATTTGGGCCTTATACTTTATTTTAATCTTCGACGTTTATTGGCTGTTTCGCGTAGTTTACTTTGTTTTTTATTTGATGATTTCCTGGCGCAGGTTAAAAGTGGATTCCCGTGTTGATTGGCTTGATAAGTTAAAGCGGGAGAAACCAGATTGGACGCGGATTTGGCATTTAATTTTTCTGCCCACTTCTAAAGAAGATATCGAAATTTTAAGAGCGACGCTTGCCTCGCTTTCTAAATCCAGATACGAGGCAAAACGTTTTATTATTGTGCTCTCCGGAGAAGAGCGCGGCGGCGGAGAGCGATTTTTGCGCGATGCCGAAATATTGCAAACCGAATTTCAGAACTCTTTTGGCCATTTTTTAACCATCCTGCATCCGGAAAATTTGCCGGATGAGATTCCGGGCAAAGGCTCAAATCTTAATTTTGCCGGTCATCGCGTGCGTGAGTTTATTGACGGCTTGAAAATTCCCTATCCGGATATTATCGTTTCCGCTTTTGACATTGATACAATTACTCACCCGCAATATTTTGCCTACTTGAGTTATAAATATCTGACCGTGCCTGATCCCTTGCATTCTTCTTATCAGCCCATTGCCTTGTATAATAATAATATCTGGGAAGCCCCGGCTTTAATCCAAATCGCTTCTTTGGGCACTACTTTTTGGCTCATGACTGAATTACCGCGTCCCGAGCGGCTCTTTACTTTTTCCTCGCACAGCATGCCTTGGACTGCGCTCACGGAGGTTGGTTTTTGGCAAAAGGATATTGTAACTGAAGACTCCCGGATATTTTTACAATGCTTTCTTCATTACAATGGCGACTATCGGGTTACCCCGCTTTATCTGCCGGTTTCCATGGATACGGTTACGGGCGCAAATTATCTGCAGAGCCTGGTTGCCCTTTATAAACAGCAAAGGCGCTGGGCTTGGGGCATTGAACATTTTCCGTACATGGTTTGGCATTTTTTTCAACGCCGGGCAATTCCTTTGCGCAAAAAAATCAAATTTATCTGGAATCTTGGCGAGGGGATGTATTCTTGGGCTACTGCGCCTATCTTAATTTTTATTCTAGGACGCCTGCCTTTTATCGCCGGAGATAGTTTTCTTGGTGTCTCGGTTTTTTTTCAGCTCACGCCTCTGATGCTCCAATGGCTAATGCGCGCCGCTATGGTTGGAATCTTAGTCTCGGCAATATTGACTTCCAAACTTTTACCGCCTCTGCCCTCGACAACTTCTTCTTATCGCCGACTGCTCGTGATACTGCAATGGCTGCTTCTTCCGCTCACGTTAATTATATTTGGTTCAATCCCAGCCTTTGACGCCCAAACTCGGCTAATGCTCGGAAAGTATTTAGGATTTAACGTTACGGAAAAATATAGACAAAAACTATCCAGCAGGACATTGGATGTAGTGGCAAAAATATGACAAAAGTACGTTCATCTCGGCGAAAATTATTCTACGCCGTTATCGTATTTACGGTTTTAACTCTGTCCGTGTTAGCGGTTTTTTCTTACAGTTCGCTAAATAGCGCGCGAATAAATGTTCTCGCCGCAAAGAATGCCGCTCTGTCTGCCAAAGATGCCTTGCTTACAGAACGCGATCCCCGCGCTGCACAAAACTTTTTAAATGAGTCAAAAAAATATTTTGATGAAGCCGCGTTTAAGATACAGCGCGTGCGTTTTCTCAAATTTGTTCCATGGGTTGGTGCGCAATGGAAAGCCGTGGATGCTGGCCTGCGCGCCGCCTCAATAGCCTCGGGCGCTCTTTCCAAGGCCGCGGCTCTCGGGGCAGATATTTTAGGGCCATTGGCTCGCTTGGAAAATGTGCAGATCGGCGAGATTCCAATTGCGGAGCGCCAGCGAATTTTGAAAAATATGTTTGAAAGCGCGCCGCAGATGACTGGCATTAAAGCCGAGATTGAACTTTCCCGATATCTCATTGATTCTGCGCTGCGGCCCGGGGTTTTGCCAGTAGTCCGCGAAAATTTGGATTTACTGCGCGGCAACCTGAATACAGTGCAAACGGTTTTAGAAGACAGCGCTGCGCTTGTCCATTTCGCGCCGCTCTTTCTCGGTTATGCCAGTCCAAAAACTTATCTTTTTGTGCTTGAAAATAGCGACGAGCTTCGGCCAACAGGCGGTTTTATCGGAACCTATGGCCTGCTCACTCTTGAAGCAGGGCATATTGCCAATTTTTTTACTGATGATGTTTACAACCTAGATCGTTTTGCGCCGGGAGCAAAACGTCCGCCGTCCCCGCCGGAATTGCAGCAATATTTGCAGCAGCCGCGTTTTTATTTGCGCGATGCCAATTGGGCGCCGGATTTTCGCGAATCAGCAAAAACAATTTTGCAATTTTATAAAGATGAGGCGATGTATGTTAGGAACCCTCCGTCCTCCGTCCTCCGTCCTTCGTCATCCGAACTTGACGGTGTCATTGCCGTCATGCCCTCGGCTATTAAGCCGTTATTTGAATTAACAGGACCTATTACTGTAGAAGGCCAAACCTTTACCGCTCAAAATTTAACCGAGGCCCTGGAATTTGAAGTGGAGATTGGTTTTCAGGAGCGCGCTATCCCGCGGCCGCAACGCAAAGCTATAATTGCCGAGCTTACCCGCGCTTTGATTGCTAAGATTTTTGCTCTCCCATGCTCAAAGTGGCCGCAAGTCCTGCATATCTTGCGCATGGCCTTGGACGAAAAACACATTTTGCTTTATGCTAATGACCCTGTAGCCCATGGAATTATTGAGGAAGAAAATTGGGCCGGCAGTATAAGCGCGGCAGGCGGAGACTATTTGGCGATTTTTGACGCCAACATGTTTGCCCTGAAAACCGATCCTTACATTGAGCGCGCGATTTTCTACAATGTTAGTAAAGAAAATGACGCGTTTATTGGAAACGCGGAAATAGTTTATAGTTATCCAAAAGCCGGGCCGGCTTGGAAGACCAAAGGTTATCGAACATACACCCGCGTTTATGTGCCGCAGGGCAGTGTGCTTTTGGAATCCTCGGGCGCCATGAAAGAAGAAGGCTCGCGAGAGTCCGGTCAAGTAAAAATAGGACAGGAATACGATAAAACCGTCTTCGGCGCATTTCTGGCGGTACAAGTTGGCGAAGTTAAACGGTTGAGATTTAAATACCGCTTGCCCGATAGTGTGGCCGAGATAATTAATGCGGGCGCTTATTCCTTGCAAGTTCAAAAACAGCCCGGGACGCTCGGACACACTTTGACAACGGTAGTTGATACTGATAAGATACCCCAGTCCTGGAGTCCGACTGGCCTTAACGTTAGTCGTGATGGCTCACGGTTGAATTGGCAGACCAGTTTGCGGAAGGATCAAGAGTTTAGAATTCAGCTCTAAGCAGATTAAGTACTAAGCAGAGTAAGCAATTGTTGATTGCCTAATCTGCTTACTCTGCCTAATCTGCTTACTCTGCCTAATCTGCTATGTTTATCAAAAAAATCGGCATTGATCTAGGCACGACAAATGTGCGTGTTTATGTTCCAAAAAAGGGGATTATTATCAATGAGCCCTCGGTTGTAGCCATCTCTACCCTGGACAAGAAAATTTTAGCTGTAGGAAGGGACGCCAAAGAAATGTTGGGACGCACCCCCGATACGATTGTCGCTTCTCGGCCAATGAAAGACGGAGTCATTGCGGATTACAAAACAACCGAGGCCATGCTCCGTTATTTCATCAACAAAGCTTTGGGTGGCGTTAAACTATTTCGCCCCGAAGTCATGGTCGCGGTTCCCGGCGGCATAACTTCAACCGAACGCCGTGCCGTTATTGACGCAACAATTGCGGCTGGCGCCAAAGCCGCCTACATTATTAAAGAGCCGATTGTCGCCGCGATTGGGGCGGATATTCCAATTGGCAGTCCTTCTGGTTATATGATTATTGAAATTGGCGGCGGAACCATGGAAGCCGCGGTGCTTTCCTTGGGTGGAATTGTCTCGTCGGCCTCGGTGCGCGTGGGCGGCAATCGTTTGGATGCGGCCATTGCTGAACATGTGCGGCGAAGGTACAATGTTGCGGTAGGTGAGCGCACGGCCGAGGATATAAAAATACAAATCGGTTCCGCGCTTTATTTAAATGATCAGCTTTCCATGGAAGTCACAGGTAGGGATATGATTCAAGGTTTGCCCAAGAGGATTACGGTTACCTCGCACGATGTTACTGAAGCCATTGGCAACGCGCTGGAGCAAATGGTTACAACCATTAAAGAAGTTTTGCACGAAACTCCGCCCGAACTTTCCGCGGATGTCATGGAAAAAGGCATGGTCGTCTCCGGCGGAACATCCCAACTGCGCAATTTAGCCGAATTATTTTCCGAAGCAACCGGCGTTCCGGCTATGGTCGCGGAAGAACCCGCGCTATGCGTAGCAAAAGGCACCGGCGTTGCGCTTGAAAACCTGGAGTCCTACAAACGCAGCATCCTCGCCTCGCGGTAAAACTAAAAGACAGTGCAATTTTCCGTTGTGGATACGTGCCGTGTCAACTCATATTAGGATGACACCGTAGCGCCCCTCGGTTGGGTCATCAAAAAAGACACCGTAGCGGGCATTAATTTTTTCAATGGTTTAAGCTTTGGTTCGACCTTTTGTGCTGACGTTTGTTTGGCTTGATATGCCTTGTACAGAAGATTCAATGTGCGATCAATTTCACGTTTAAGGAGCGCGGGATTCAACGATTCATACCTCCGCTTCAATTCCTGCTTC
>LCOG01000003.1 GCA_001001705.1 Parcubacteria group bacterium GW2011_GWA2_47_26
TTGATGAAAGAATGATACGATCAACGCCTCACAGAGGCGATGTGTATGATAATCGCATTATTGTTTGATCAATTTGGGGATTCGGCAACAGTCCCATCATGAAGAGGGGCAAGAGCCCCAGCATGAGGTAGAACGAGAACCGCTCCCACATCTCCGTGAGAAAGAGCTGGAGAAGCTCTTTCGGGTGTCTCTCTCTGTTATTCACAGCCACGGTTCACCTCTTCTTCCGCCCATGATGGGCGTACTTTTCTGGATTTTGAGTTTGTATTAGGAACAATTATAAACGCGGGTGGGTTCCTCCTACCCGCGTTATGTCCTTACCTTAGCAAATCGCCCACTTAGCTGTCAACGCCCCGTACGAAAGGAGACGCATAAATACTGCCGCCCAGATAAACATGATATGCTATTGCTTTGCGATTGGCGTTCTTGCTTTGTACCAGATTTCGTTCGGGGTCAACCCCGCGCAATCATTAGACTTGTCCCTGAATAAGCTTTTGCGATAATTTTTTATGTTTTCAAGCGAAAACCGTTTCGCAGGAATGAGGCGTAATGGCTTAATTACGGCGAATTCCGAGAAGCGGTTTGCAGCCGAAAATCGGGGAAATTAGCCAGAATGTTATTCAGGGACAAGTCTATTATTCTCCACGAATTGATATCAGCTGTTGAGTCTTGGCCCAACCTAGACCTTCATTAAAAATTTTTTCATCGTCTTTGATCAAAAATGCATAATCAGGAAATTCCCTTTTTTCCAGCAACTCTTGCACCCGTTTTTGAAAACGATCAAATAACTCATTTGAATGCCATCTCAACGCAAAATTAAATACCTCCTTAAGAAGTGCGCTAATCTGCGGCTCAAAAAGAACCTTCAAACGAGCTTGAACCTCTTGATCAATAGGTTGTTTCCGCTGCAAGCGCAAGGGGAACGAACGAATAAGTTGTTCAGACTCGTGAAGCGGCGCGGGCGTCAAGGTAAGCGCCTGATCAATCGCGCGTACCTTTCCATCCGCGGTAATCATAAAATTATTATTCTTTCCGTCTAGATTCTCTAATATATAGTCCATCGCGGAAAGAAGCTGCAACTGTTTTCCATCGGCATCCATCCAGCTAAACCCATAGGCCTCTTGTGCTGTGGCCGCTATAACCCCGTCCACAAAATCCTGCGCAGATCCTATGCGCCCATCAACTAAACGAATAACTGTGGCTGGCACCATAGGTTCTTCTTCTCCTCGGCTTAGCGCTTCGGATATAAACCCCGCGAGCCACTCATGGCGATATTGAGTCTGCGGATCCATTCCGTACACTCCATGGATTTTTCCTTCCTTATCAATCATTAATGGTTCTCCCTCTTCTGATTTCCAAATTGCTTTGTGCAAACCTTCTTTGCTTTTGAGAGAAATTTCCGCCACCTCATTGCTAACCCATACAGGCTCCTCTGTTCGCAAATCGGCATCCCTGCGATGCTTAAACACTCGCGGTTCTCCCTGAAGTTCTGCATCTCGCAATTCGCGTTTTAGCTCAAGCCGCTCAAGAATTTTGCGCCCTGCCTCTGGTCCACTCTTCTGGACAGCCATTCTATAGAGAACCTCGGTCAACTTACCCTCAAGTTTTGCGGCCTGATGCACTTCGCGTTGCACTAGTCGCTCGCGCAGCTCCTCTTTCACGCGTGCCGCACGCTCCTCCTCTTCAGGACTCACTTGAGGGCCATGAACGACGGCTTCGACGCGAGTTCTACGCTCCGAAGTGGTCGTTGCCTCAAGCGTGTCCTGCCCTGAATGCACTACTATTACCGCGTGACTTTCTCTTAGAGGGACTGTTGCTAAATACGCTTTCGTAGCGAAAGGTAAGAATTTTGAGCGAGACGAAGTGAAACATTTGAAGCATATACGGCGTATATGTTGAGAATGTTTCAACTATCCCCCTTGAATGTTTGTAGCGTAAAGATAGGCAGTTCGGTAAGCCATCGAAAGCGCCTTGAGAAACCGCTCCCCATCTTCACACGTAAAAGTACGCGGCGCGGCGCCGGATACTGGATCCAGAAACGTAACGCCGTGACTGTTCAATTGCTCCGCAATACGCGGCTCTCCCACGCATCGCACAACTCCGTCTTGCCCCAGCGTACAGCGGACAACCCTGCGTTCTCCCCCTTTAGGAGTCCGCTCAATGATCTCAACAAACGCGCCAGCCCGCGGATCATCAGTTTTGCGTTGTGCGGTTTGCATGGTTTTTTTAGACTCCTCTTTCTTCATATAAACATAGTATACACAAACTGTCAAGGCTTGGCTAGAGACCGTTGCAAAACTCAATTTTCGTCATCCCCGCGAACGCGGGGATCCAGCAATACCAATAAATCGTGGATTCCCGCTTCCGCTGGAATGACAGCAGAGAATGATTTGGGAGTTTTGCAATGAGCTCAACTATGTGGTTATTCGTCAAGTAGCGGTCTTTTGAATGTAGCGGTCTTTTGATAAAAATTTTAACAAGAGCCGTGGCCTCTCTGCTATTTTTTACCCAGCGCACACTTCCATCTCTCCTCATCCACGCCATCTGTCTCCGCACATAAGCATGTGTATTGTATTTAATACGCTGGGCAACCTCTTTTAGCACAGCCACTTTCTGCGTGCCCGAAACATTGCGCGGCAATTCAAAATACGGCTTCCATTCCCGATAACCTATACCGGTAAAAGCAGGCAGTTTCCACACACATCCTGTCATTACTAGCATACTAGCTAGTATGCTAGTTTTTTTATCATGTAGAGTTCTTCGCAGATGTTTGTATGTCTTATGGTATACCCTTTTAACTTCATCAAATAATCCTGCTCGCAACATCTTTTCTACCCGCGCATCAATTGCCGGATAAAGTTTTGCCCTCGGCACATCAACACCGATTTTTAGCACCTCAAAAAGCGGCTGGCCTTTTTTTCGCAATTTAGAAAACGGCTTGCCTGTGGCTAGGCACACCTCCAGCGCCCGAATAATCCGCCGTGGATTATCTTTTGGCACAAACTGCTCCGCATCCAGATCAAGTTTTAAAAGCCGCTTGTACCACTTTTCTAAAACCCGCGATTCTTGCCTGCCCCGTACTGAACTTGTTCTAGTGCGGGGATTCTTGCCTGCCCCGTACTGAACTTGTTCTAGTGCGGGGATTCTTGATTCTTGCAACGCGCGTTCAAACTCCTCTCTTAATTTTTTATTCGGTGGCACATTTGGAATATCTAAATTGTCCACAACTGCCTGAACCCATAAATTTGTTCCGCCTACTAAAATCGGAAGCTTCCCCCTCCTTAAAATATCTTGAATAATTGCCAGCGCATCGCACTTAAAATCAGCCACATTGTATTCTTCCCACGGCTCCACAATATCAAGCAGATGATGAGGCGCTCCACTTGTATTCATCACCTTCCCGGTCCCGATATCCATACCTTTATAAATCTGCCGCGAATCCGCGCTGATGATTTCCCCATTAAACTTTTTTGTCAAATCAATAGCCAGATTACTTTTCCCCGATCCCGTCGGACCGACTATGACAATCAGTTTAGATAAGTCAAGTTTCATAATATCCGCGACTTTATGATATACTTTGAGCATAGTATCTCGTCTTCGTCATCCTGAGCGAAGCGAAGGATCTCTGGCGAATGCCAGATCCCCGCACATTCGTGCGAGATTCTTCAGTCGCTTTGCTCCTTCAGAATAACACATAGCCGTGTTTTGCCACTCTATCCTTTCTATGTCTCACACAACACATTCAATGAGTAAGACCCTCGCCACCGCTATCATTTTAAGCCTAGCCACTTTGATTTTGGAAGTAGCGGGCGGCATTTACACCGGCAGCCTTGCTCTTTTATCCGACGCCAGCCACCTATTTTCCGATTTTTTAGCCTTAACCATAACCCTCATTGCCCTGCGCATTGCGCGCCGCCCTGCTACTGCCAAACACACTTTTGGCTACCACCGCGCCGAGGTTTTTGGCGCGCTTATAAACGGTTTGCTTCTGCTTATTATGGCCGCATCCATTGGAGTCGCGGCGTGGCAACGTCTAAATATGCCGCATGAAGTTAAAGCTGAACTCGTCTCAATTATCGGTTTAATCGGCATCCTGCCCAACATCTGGACTGTAATTCGTTTGAGGCAATCCCGCAATATCAACATAAAAAGCGCGTTTCTGCACGCTTTAGGCGATACTGCCTCATCAGTCGTTGTTGTCGTAAGCGGAGTTGTCATCGCACTTACGGGCCTAAACCAGTTTGACGCACTAGCTAGCTTTGTTGTCGTCGCTTTCCTGCTAATCGGCGCAATTCGTCTTATCAAAAATGTCGCAATTATTTTTTTGGAGGGCGCGCCGCCGAATCTCAATCGCGAAAAAATTTCAAAAGCCGTCTGCGGTTTGCCTGGAGTTGTCTCCACCCATGACGTTCATCTTTGGACCCTTTGTTCCGATGTAGTTTATTTTACGGGACACCTTATAATAGATGGCAAACCGAATTTACGCGAGGCGCAGGAAATTGTAGCCAAAGCCGCAAAAACTTTGGACCATTTAGGCGTCCATCACACGACTTTGCAAATTGAGACTCCAGACCACGCCTGCACAAAAATCGAGATCTGCGAAATCGCCTACTAAACTTAAGGCGCTACTTTTCTCCCCTCTATCTCTTTTTTAATTTTTTTTATAAACGCGCTCACACTCATCTGTTTCATGACTGCTGCTTGTCCGACTGAACTTTTGCCCCTGGCAAAAGTTGGGCGGGTTTCCTGGCCGCGAATGCGCACTGTTAATTTTTGGAGATTTTTTTCGCGATCGCCTATAACTAAGATATAGGGTATTTTTTGCTTCTCCGCTTTGCGCACTTTATAAGGCACGGTCTCGCGCGCTTCATCAACCTCAACCCGGATGCCCTGATTGCTCAACATCTTGCCTAGCTTGCGCGAAGTTGCGCAGTGCGCTTTGCCCACCGGCGCGACATAGGCCTGTACAGGCGCAAGCCAAACCGGAAACGCGCCGGCGTATTTTTCAATCATAAATGCGATGGTGCGCTCCAGCGCGCCAATTGAAGAACGATGCACAACAACAGGTTGCTCCTTTTCGCCTTTTTCATTAATATATTCCAGATTAAATCTCGCTGGCAGACAAAAATCATACTGAACAGTAAAAACAGTCTCTTCTTTAGCCATGATATTTTTCATCTGTATGTCAATCTTGGGTCCATAAAATGCCGCCTCGCCTTTAGCTTCCACAAATGGAGCATGCAGATCTTTTAACACACTGCGCAGAACCGCCTCCGCTTCATCCCATGCTTTTGGAGCATCATAATATTTTTCTTTATTCAACCGATCTCCCAGCGACAACCGATAAGAATAGTCCGTGCCTTTTTTAAAACCTAATATACCTACCGCATAATCAATGAGGTTAATCACCCGTTTAATTTCATCTTCTGCTTGATCCGTACGGCAAAAAATATGCGAATCCGCCAAACAAAAACTCCGTACCCGCATCAGTCCCGTTAGTTCTCCGGATTTTTCATAGCGATAGAGTTTAGCGAGCTCGGCAAAACGTATTGGCAGTTCGCGATAACTCCGCATCTTGTCCTTATACAACATAAAATGATGCGGGCAAGTCATTGGGCGCAGAACTAGTTTATCCTCATCAACTTGCATAACCGGATACATCGTATCTTTGTAATAAGGATAGTGTCCGGAAATCTCATAAAGCTTCACGCGGGCAAGATCGGGAGTTATGACATGGCGATAACCGCGCTTTAGCTCTTCATCAACGATAAACCGTTCAAGTTCGCGGCGTATTGTTGCGCCACGTTCAGTCCAAAGCGGGAGTCCGGGTCCGACTTCTTCAGCCATCACAAATAAATCCAGGGCTTTGCCAAGCTTGCGATGATCCCGCTTCTCCGCTTCAGCCATCATGGCAACATACTGCTTTAATTCTTCCTCTGTCAAAAAAGCCAAACTGTAAATTCTCTGCAATTGCTTATTTTTCTCGCTGCCGCGCCAATAAGCTCCCGCAATACTTGTAAGCTTAAAAGCGCCAATCTGCCCCGCGTTATCAACATGCGGCCCTCGGCAAAGGTCCACAAATTTTCCAGTTTCATAAATAGTAACATCTTCCACCTTGCCCGATGCCGGAACATCCGCGGTTTCCTCTGGCCGAACTTTAGTCGTGCCATGCTTTTTTAAGTCTTCCAAAAGAGCTACTTTAAATTCTTGCTTGTGCTCCTTAAAATACGCAATCGCCTCTTCAAGCGACATTTCCTTGCGCACAAACTTTTCCTTGCGTTTCATAATCTCACGCATCCGTTTTTCAATGCGCGGCAAATCATCCGGCTTAAACGGCCGCGGCGGATCAAAATCATAAAAAAATCCATTTTCAATAACTGGTCCAACCCCTAGTTTAGTGCCCGGAAACAATTCCAAAACCGCCGCCGCCATAACATGGGCGGTGGAATGACGAATAGTTTCAATAGGTAATTTTGTCTCTCCCATAATAAAAAATCGCAAACAAAATAGCGTGTTTTCGGGCGGGTAGGGCAAGGGTTTCTAACGTTTCATCACTATCTTCACCCTATCCGGAATCGTGGGTATCCGTTTTTGCCAAGACGGAAATAATCTTATCTCAACGCGCTCTATTGCGTCAAAGCTCTGCAAATAACGCTCGGCCTCCTCCGGCATCATCCCCGCGATTTTTGCCGGATCCAAAATCGGGCTGGACGGCGTTATGCGCACCTCGCCATCAGCGTAGACCTGTAATTGAACTTCTCCCCGCTGCGTATCAACATTTTTCAATCTCAAAATCATAGCCTCCCCATTAAACACAACGAGCTCTCGATCAACCGGAATAGCTTCTTTAACCTTATTTAATGCAAGAATTTCCAACTGCATTTTGTCATAAGCTAGAAGTTTAGCGCGCACCTTAACTTTTATTGTAAAAGTCTGTTTTGCCTCGCCTGCTCGCGCGTTAGCTGTAGCCTCTAAAATCTCATGGCTCGCCATTAAGCCTTGAAAACCCGCCGCGTTTGCCGATTGCCTTGCGTCGTCTTGCGCCTTCTTCACTGCTTTTTCAGCAACTTCCGCCTTTGCCCTTTCTAAATCCGCCGCGCCGACTACCCGCATTTGTCCGGAACTGCCTTGCATAGCTTCCTTGCTTTCACCATAAATTAATTTTTGCTTTGCGGCATTAAGGCCGGGAATAGTAAATCGCGTTGGTCCAATATCACCTTGCGATCCCGGCTGATCAGCATAAACCTCCACCTCAACACTGCCATTAGCCGGCACAGTCGCCCCGCTCTTCATCCTAAAAAGCACATTGCTCGGCGACAATAAGCGCGTCGTAGCTACAAGCGGCTGGGCCACTCCGCTAGTATTCATTAGAGTAACGCGGCCAGTGGCTCTCCCCTCCCTGGTTTCAAGTTGAGTGGATTCAAATTGCCCTTCCTCTTCCATAATCTTTTCTTCATACTTGCCGGAGATAGTGCCACTACCGTCACCTGCCACTGTTATACCTTCTATCACTGTCACCAAAAACTCCGCGCTCCGGATTTCCTTTTTAGGCGTTATAACAACTGTGGCTTTGGACATTGAAAAAAATACAATAATCCCTACCAAAAGCACAGTCAAAACCACAAAACTTATGGCGATTTTGCGATAAATAGTAGAAAGGGGTGGAACTACAATGGGCTTTTTTTGTTTTGACATAGGCCTCCTATAAATTATGGATTATTAACATTACTAGTATAACAAACTAACCCCATAGTAAGCAACACCAATTTCAACCTGTCAAAATTAGACCTGTCCCCAAATAAGCTTTTGAGATAATTGTCCTGATTTTTGAGCGAAAACTGTTTCGCAGGAATGAGGCGTAATAGATGATTACGGCGAATTCCGAGAAACGGTTTGTAGCCGAAAATCAGGAGAATTAGCCAGAATGTTATTTGGGGACAGGTCTATTTTATAACTTCCGCCCTGCGTCTAAACACTGCCCATATACCCAACCCGACCATCACTACCAACAACATTCCCAACGCAATCAATTTATATCTACTCTGCAAAAACAGCGTAGTAATTCCAAACAAAGCCGAGACTAACCATAATGAAAGCACAGCGCCGCGATGTGAAAAACCAGCATCCAGCAAACGAAAATGCAAATGCTTTCTATCCGGAAGCGTTGGCGATTTTCTTTCCCAAAACATGCGTCGCCCAATTACCCACAACGTATCAAGTATGGGAATGCCTAATACCAAAAGCGCGGTCGCAATCTTGCCTCCGGAGACAATGGCCAGCGTGCCAAGCATAAACCCCGCCAAAGTACTCCCTCCTGTGCCTAAAAAAATTTTGGCCGGGTGCCAGTTCCATACCAAAAATCCCATAAACGCCCCTGCCGTAAGAATAGCCAGCATCCCAACCTCGGGCTGAAAAAATTTCGTGGTTGTGGCAAGAAAAAAAATCATCATCGCTCCAATCGCAGTAATACCCGAGGCCAAACCATCGAGCCCGTCCAGCAATTTGGTCGTGTACATAATAACCATAAGCCACACCAAGGTAAAAAAATCAGCCGGCAGAGTCAAGCGGTAGCCGATCCCCTGCCACCAAAATAAAACCCTTTCCCAAGATACTAATGATATAGTTCCGCCAAATGGATTGGTAATTTGACGAATCCCGATACCGCTCGCAACGACTATAAGCGCGGCGGCAATGGCAAACAAAATTTGCCGCGACGGCTTTAAATCATATTTATCGTCAAGCCAGCCGCCCGCGATAAGCACTAGCCCACCCGCAAAAATCCCCCAAAGATTTTTAATTTTTATAGAGGTGTCCAGAATATAAGGGGTAGTGAGCGCCATATACCACAACACTAAAAAAAGTCCGGCAAAAATTGCAAGCCCCCCTAAAAGCGCGGTGGGATTTTTATGAATCTTTCTGGCTTCCCCGGGCCAATCAACAATACGCCACTTTAAAGCCAGCGCCCGCACTACGCGAGTCAACAAAAACACCGCCAAAAACGAAGCAGCTAACGCAAAAATATAACGCATTTTATCAGCCCCGTACGAAATGGAGTAATTTAAGAGTGTTCCTAATATACCACATCTCCTTATCTAAAACAACAATTATCTTAGCGGCCTTTATCCTCAACGCCCTCCGCCCCACCCTGCATGGCTAACTCGTCTTGCATTTAGCGCGATCGCGCTAAATGCAAGACGAGTTGGAAAGCATATTTCGACGCCATCCATTTACATCCTATTCACTTCTGCAAACTTACGCAAAAGTCGCGGGCTGCATTTTTTACAATCCGCTTCAATCAGCTCATAGTATTTTTCAATCCCCAAATACTGAAATAAGTTTGAAAGATGTGGTTCCGGATTATATGGCGAAACCCACACCGAAAGCTGCCACATACGAAAGCCGTTGACGCGCATGAGCTTTCGTAAAAAATCGCGATACTTTTTTTGAATCTCCGGCACATCAAACAGAATCAGCCGCCACTTCCGATCCCATGCTCGTTTTCTTTGTGCTTGCATATGCAATGCAAATTGCAGCCGCAATATTTCGTACTTGGCTTTCGTAGTCAGACGAACCAATCGCTCCTCTCCCTCCTTCTTCGTTTCAATATAATGCCTGCTCTTAAGATAATCAATGTGTTTACGAAGCTGTGCTTGTTCTTTCTTTGCTCGCCGGCGCCCTTTCTCGATAAAATAAGTGGGCTCATACTTTAAACTCGGATATAGTGGCCGATAAGACGCCAGTGCATCATCAATATCCCTGTAGGCCGCGAGAAGCTCAAGAAGCGTAATCTGTACTTTGGTCAATTTCGAGCCCATAGCTATTTACGCAAAAATTATTACCATCCTAACTTTTAAACGTTTCCAACTCGTCCCGCGATTGGCGCGATCGAGTCAAGTGCAGGACGAGTTAGTTATTTACCGTTTTTCTTCTTCTCTTCTCACCCAACCGCGCGAGTAGATCACCCATTTAAAAATAACTAACCATCTTTGGCGATTCATTCTTAGTAATCTGCTCTTGATAATCAGGGTCGTAAATTTGAATGATTTTATACTTGCCGGAGGTAGTCTGATTACCACTACTTCCCTGTTTTATAGTTTGCTCCAATACCACTATTTTCCCCCAATACAACCATTTCCCATTTATATTATGCACTAAAAAACATCTTGTTGACGGCGGGTGATAAATCCTCGCGCCTGGTTTATCGTGAAATTCAAATATCTTATCTTTGACATCATTCAATTTTATCGGATTCTTTTTGTGCCTGTTTAAATTCAACACTCTCACCGGAAACCCCTGTTCTTTAGTAATTTGGAGAGTATCATTAAATTCTATAAAACTTCCCATATGTTAGAGACTAAACTTCTCTTGTAAATACTGCTTTAATTCTGCTACCACCACTCGCTCCTGCTTCATAGTATCTCTATCCCTCACCGTCACCTTTTTATCTTCCAAACTTTCAAAATCCACTGTCACGCAATATGGAGTGCCGATTTCGTCTTGGCGGCGATAGCGGCGGCCAATAGAGCCGGCCTCATCATATTGAATAATCCAGTTTTTGCGTAACATCTGCGCGACATCTTGAGCCAGCGCAATAAGCGCATCTTTCTTTGAAAGCGGCAGTACGGCTACTTTAATCGGTGCAAGACGGCGGTCAAAACGCAACACTGTCTCAATTTCTTTTACTGATTTGGTAGTAGTTGTGCGTCCCCCCTCTACCTCCTCATACGCATCAATAATAAACGCCAGCGTCGCACGATCAGCACCGGCAGACGTTTCTATAATATAGGGAATAAATTTTTCCCCAGTCTTCTCATCCTGATAAGATAAATCTTGACCGCTAAATTGTGAATGTCGTGATAAATCCCAATCGCCGCGATTATGAATCCCTTCTATTTCATGCCAGCCAAAAGGAAACAGATACTCAATATCTTCTGCTGCTTTTGCATAATGGGCAAGTTCACTTTTTTCATGCGGTCGGAAACGAAGATGATCGGGATTTATACCCAAATCCACATACCATTTCATACGCTCTTGTCTCCAATAAACGAACCACTTATCAGCCTCGCTGTGATGCACAAAAAATTGCATCTCCATCTGCTCAAATTCGCGCATACGATAGGTAAAATGACCGGGGGTAATCTCATTGCGAAAGGCTTTTCCTACTTGTGCAATCCCAAAGGGAATTCTCATACGCATTGTTTCCACCACCGAAGCGAAATTCACATAAATGCCTTGCGTTGTTTCACCGCGAAGATATGTTAATGTAGAGTCATCTTCCACCGGACCAAGATGCGTCTTGACTAGCAAATTAAAGCGTTTTGTTTCCGTAAGCGCTCCGCCGCATTCCGGACATTTTGTTTTACCCTCCTCGGTAAGATGATCTGCACGCCATCGCTTATGGCATTTCTTGCATTCCTGCAACGGGTCAGTAAATCCCGCCGAAGTATGTCCCGAGGCATCCCACACCTTACGCTCCATCAAAATACTGGCGTCAACTTCAACAATGTTATCGTGCATGTGCGTCATCGTATACCGCCACTGATCCCGTACGTTTTGCTTCAAATGCGAACCAACTGGACCATAATCATAAGTTCCAGCCAATCCTCCATAGATCTCGGAGCCGGGGAATATAAACCCACGCCTCTTACAAAGCGACACTATCTTTTCCATTATATTCTCGTTCATACCGTCATTATTTCTTTCTCTTTACCCTCCCCTATTTTTTTAATTTGCTCATTATACTCCCCGACCCTTTTATCCAATTTTTCCAACTGCCTGAATTTCTCATCTTCGCCAATTTCTTTTTTCTTTTCGCTCTCCAAAACCATTTGCCGAAGCTTCTCGCGCAACGTGCGCACGCGATCGCGCACCTCTTCAGTCTTATTGCGCACAATCTTCACTAACTCCTTCCGGCTCTCCTCGGTCAACGGCGGCAAAACTATACGCAAAAGCTGTCCTTCATTAACGGGATTTACGCCGACATTCGCTAGATGGATCGCTCGTTCGATCTCCTTAATAACGGACTTATCCCAAGGCTCAACCACTAAAGTTTTTGGGTCCAAAACAGAAATTGACGACAACGCTTTAAGCGGCTGTCTGCCGCCATAAACATCTACCTGAACGCCCTCAACCAAAGCCGGGGTAGCTCGCGTGCCTCGCAAAGCGCCTAATTCAGATCTTAAATAGCTGACTATTTTCTCAAAATCCGGTTTTGATGATTCCAGATTTAACATACAAATATCAATGCTTAATTCTTAATCCTTAATTCTAGATTCTAGATTCTAGATTCTACTGCTTTATCGTAGCTGCACCTAAGTAAATTATCTGGGGAGTATCAAAATCCACAAGCAATGCACTCGTCGCTCTAGTGCTAGGCAATTTTTTAGTTGACCAGTTCTTGCCTCCATCCGCTGTTTTGTAGAAAGTCGTAGCCGTCCCATAATAAATTTGCGCGGATGAGCGCGGGTTAACCGCTAGGGCAAATATTTCCACAGTGGATGGACTGATAATTGGCAAAAGTGCCCATGTTAAACCGCCGTCAGTTGAGCGCAAGAGTTTAGATCGCGATGCCAATAAAAATGCGTTGGCCGTGGCGCGATCCGCTATAAGATGCCGCGCGTCCTGCGCTCCCTCGTGCTTACGTAATCCTTCGGATATATCTTTGTAATTCGCGCCGTCATTTTCAGTTTTCCAAAGCCCGCGCCCAGAAATCGTCAACAGCCGCGTTGAGGAATTCCGCGGATCAGCAACTATGTCAAGAATCCGGCCCTGAAAATTGTATTCCAACGCCCAAGTCCTTCCTGCATCCCTCGTCCTCAAAAGAGTGCCCGTCGCTGTGCCCGCATAAAGAAACAACGGATTAAACGGATTAATAGTAAGCGCCGTGATAAAAGTCTGCGGGGACGGTTCGCGATAAATTTCAGCAAAGGTGCGATTGCAATCCGTGGACTTTAAAATGCGATTGCCAGTCGCCGCGTAAATCGTGCACTTATCCGCCGGATCAATCGCAATAGCCGCGACAAAACCCGCAGTTATATCTTTTGGCTGACGCCACGAATCTCCGCCGTCAAATGAATAAAACATTCCATTTTCCTTGGTTCCCGTATAAATAGCCATGTGATCCTGCGGATCTATAGCAAAAGTATTGATGTTAACGCCGGAAAAATTCCGAATACCAGCGGCAGTAGGAATCGCCACTTTTTGCTGCCACTCCTCGCCGCTATTTTGCGATTTGAATACTCCGCCGTCTACACCTCGCCCTGCGCCGCGCTGAAAACTGATGCACCCCTGACCTAAAAGCGCCACCGCACTAAAGAAAATACCAATTTTATAGAATCGCGACATAAGTTTTGAGATTAACTTTTAATATCTAATTACAATACCCCTCAACTGTCATTCTGAAGGAACAAAGCGACCGAAGAATCTCGCACGAATGTGCGTTCGCGCATACGTGCGGGATCCTTCGCTACGCTCAGGATGACACTTCACTCACCAACCAGCATATACTCTATTGCAAGCCGCGGATCAACATTAGCCCTAATCAAATGTTTTGCCTCTTGCACACGTCGCAAACTGCGTACAATCTGAAACGGCGTCATCTTCCCTGCGCACTCTGCGATCTTGTCTCCCATAAATCGATGCACTGGCTCTATTTTATATAAACCTAGCATTGCATCGCGCAATACGGATTCAAAAATTTCCATCAAACTACGCGCTTGATCCCGGCGTTCGTTCATCTTTGATATAGAACCAAGATTCTCTGCCGCCCATATCAATTTTTCACCATCATCTCCAGACAATACTTGAAGCGCCGCCGCGGACCTTGACTCATATTCTTCATACTGCGCACGCTCTGCCAAACGTATAGCCAATCCTGGCCTCCCTGCCGCAAGACTGGCGATTTCCATACTATGCGGATGCTTACCTAAGTGCTTTATGATCTCGCGAGAACCTACAAAGCCAAACCTAATTCTCTGGCACCGCGAAGTAATCGTAGGCAAAAGCTCGCCATGCGTCACTAAAAACAACACCACATGAATGCCCGGCTCTTCCAATGTTTTCAGTAGGGAATTAGCGGCTTCAGTCGTCAACAAAGCCGCCTCTTCTATCATACCAATTCGGAGCGATCCGAGCAACGGCCGCGTTGACAACACAGAAATCAATTCGCGCGCCTTTTCAACAGATATGTGGGGGTCTTCGCCAATATCAAGCAAATGAAAATCCGGATGCGCATTATGCTCAAAAGTAGTGCAAGCGCGGCAAAACCCGCAAGGAATACTTGTTGCGCCCTCGCATAAAATAGTTTTGGACAAAATTTTTGCAAAGGTAAATTTGCCAACATGCTCCGGACCCTGAAATAAATAAGCATGGTGCAATTTTCCGCTCCCTAGAGCTTTGGAAAAACAACCCTTGATGTTCTCGTGCCCAATAATCGGCCAATCAAATCGCATCCCGTTAGAAGCAGGTCGCGGTCATCCCGTCCTGCTTATTATTATTTATATTTGATAAATTGATCTTTCGCATAAATATCATGTCCAGCAACTATCGCGACCGCGGCTTCTAACGGGATGCATAAACTCGTTATTGTGTTCCACGTCTCCCTCGCCGCCTTGTCCCAGCTAAATTCGCGAGCGCGTTCCTTGCCTTTACTAATCATTTCTTGTCGTAATTTTGTATTATGCAATACTTCCGCCATGCCTCGCGCAATATCCTCGCTGTTTTGAGAATCAACATAATAGGCTGCCTCGCCGCCAACCTCGTGTAGCGCCGGAATAGCTGAACATACGACCGGCACGCCCGCGGCCATGGCTTCCAAAACCGGCAAACCAAAACCTTCTCCAAATGACGGCAACATCAGCAGCGCCGCATTTTTAAGCAACTCAAAATATTGCTCCCGCGAAGTCCAGCCTAAGTGTAGCACATGATCTTGAAGTTTTAAAGTATTGATGGCGTGTAATATTTCATCTCCACCATAGCCAAGTTGGCCGGCAAGAATAAGCTTCAAATCGGATGTAACTCCTCCATTCGCCTGCAGCGAATCTCCCCCTCTTAAGGTAAGAGGGGGTTGGGGGGCGTTATCAATCAATCTCCTAAATGCCCGAATCAACCCAAGCACATTTTTCTTTTTCTCCAGGCGGCTGATGAATAAAATGAACCCAGAAAAAGGGGACAGACCCCTTTTTGAATCAAAAAGGGGTCTGTCCCCTTTTTCCACTCCATGCGGGATCACTGCAATTCTTTCTTCTTTAACTCCCACGTGTACTAAATCATCTCGCGTTGCTTTTGAGGGCACAATTATCTGCCTTGCGCCTTTTAACGCCATGTTCAAACTTCGTCGCTGTCGTTTTAGATCTGCGGCATCATAAAGATCCGGCTGCAACAAAAAAATCACATCGTGAATAGTTACCACCGTATTTTTAGGATGAACAAATGGAATTGTATAAGCAGGGACGAAAAGAACGTCCGGCTTGTTAAACATCATCTCTAAAGACAACCGTCCCTGCGTCCAACCCCGTCCAATCCATTTAAGTACTTTCCACTCCCAATTCCCATTCTTCATTCTCCATTCTTCATTCTCCATTTGCGGCGTATACAATCTAACTTTCCACCCCTCCGGCGTACATTTTTCCATGGCTCGTAATAAAAAATAAGAGTACCACTCTACTCCTGTTTTCTCTTTCTTTATCGCGCGTGAAGCATCAATTCCCAAAACCTTTGGCATATGTGAGTGCTGTAATTCCCGGCAGCGGTTTTCCGCTCATGAACTGGAGTATCGCCCCGCCTCCCGTAGAAACAAAATCCACATCCTGCATCATGCCAGTCTGCTTCAGCGCGTCAATTGTCTCCCCCCCTCCAGCCACTCCAAAAGCCTTACCCCTTGAACGCGCCGCAAAAAGCCGCCCCAAAGCCGATGTCCCATGCGAAAAACGTTTTACTTCATAAAATCCCATTGGGCCATTCCAGAGTAACGTCGCCGCACTCTTGATATAATGCGCAAATTCTAAAATCGTCTTCGGCCCAATGTCCAAAATGGCGTATGGCTTAGAGCAAATCTGTAGGGCCGGGCCTTGCCTGCCCCGCACCGAACTCTGTTGCCGTGCGGTGGATGCCACGTCCCGCCCTGGCGGGAGGACAAGCCCCGGCCCTACATGTTGCATTTCCACCACTCGCGCCCCTTCCCCATCCTCTTTCCCCACCACTACATCCAGCGGAAGCACAATTTTTCTATTCCCCACCAACTTTTTCGCCAGCCGCACTCCTTCCGCCTCGATCCGCGAACCGCCCACTCCATAGCCCATAGCCTTAAAAAAATGTAAAGCCAAAATGCCGCCAACGAGCACTGCCTCGGCTTTTCTCGTCATTATCTGCATCATAGCAATCTTATCCGTTATCTTAGCTCCACCCATCAACACAATAAATGGCTTCTTTGGCGCCTTGAGAATGCTCCCGAGTGTATCTACCTCTTTTATAAGCGTAAATCCGGCATAGCTTGGTAAAAATTTCGGTACACCTACAACTGAAGCATGCTTGCGATGACATACCGAGAATGCCTCATTGACATAAAAATCCGCCAACCCAGCTAACCCTTGAGCAAACGGTTTGCTATTCTTTTCTTCACCAGTCTGCAAGCGCAAATTCGGCAGCATCAACACTTGGCCACCCTTCATCGCTTTGATCATCTGCCCAATTTCTACCCAATCCCATTTATCTGCCATCTGCACTTTCTTTTTTAACAACTCACCCAAGCGAAAAATTGTCATTCTGAGGCCAGATGCCGAAGAATCCCGTAATTCTCTTCTTGAACGAGATCCTTCGCTACGCTCAGGATGACGAGAGAGAATCGGTCTTCCAAAATGCGACATCAAAATCACCTTCGCCCCTTTTTGTGCTAGCCACTCAATCGTCAACACAGTCGTCCTAATCCTCGTATCATCCTCAATCTCACCATGTACGACCGGAACATTAAAATCCACGCGCACCAGCACTCGCTTCCCGCGAATATTTTTTAATTCATTCACCGACTTCATAGTTTGCGTCTTTTGCGCAGACTTCCCACGCACGGCCACACTCCCCTTAGTCATTTTTAGTATACACCCTCACTCCCCTAAAAAAAAAATTCAGCGCCGCAAATAACGGCATGATGGATAAAAAGTAACGCAAATCCGCGGCCTGCCGCACTACCCATCCCACAAATCCATCAAAAATCAAATTTTTAAAAACAATAATAGCGCGTTTTCCGCCAATAGGATTTGCTGTTGGAAATTCAGGAAATGAATAATTGATAAGCGCCATGCCCTGAATCAAACTCGCAATATTTTTTGCGGCAATTTTAGCTTCCGCAATTGCGGCTTGAGCAAGCATCGGCACCGCTTGATTATTTTGCGGGTTAATCAATAATGCATTATCCCCCAACGCAAATACGTCTTCCATATCTTTAACCCGCATCTGCGCATTTACCTCAACTCGACCCTTGCGATCAGTCGTGAGTCCGCACTGCGCCAAAAGTCCATTGGATTTTATTCCACCAGCCCACACAATCAAATCCGCTTTCATCTTTTTTTCATGCTCCGGCAAAAACTCACATACCAAATCGTTCTCTTTCTCTCCGGATTTAAGCGGTCTAGGAGCAAGAATAATCTCGCCGGGAGCCGCGCTCTTGATACAGGTGTCCAACATTATTTTAACGCCTTGTTTTTCTAAGCGTGCCAGTGCCAGCGCCGAAGCCTTGAGCGATAAAACAGAGAGCAAGCGCGGCAAAGCTTCAACCAACGTAATCTGCCAATCGCCTGCCCTTAATACTCCATAATTTTTTAGGCACAAAAACGACTGTACTAATTCCGCAGCAAACTCTACCCCGGTGGCGCCCCCTCCACCAATTATAATATTAATTTTTGATAGCTCTCCTTTACGCTTGCGTTCAATAAAATCAGAAATGCGCCGACGCAGCTTCAGGGCATCCGCCAGTCCGCCAAAGGTGCAGGCATTTGCCTCCAGTCCGGGGACTCCAAAATAATCCGGCGCCGAACCAAGAGCTAAAACTAAATATGAAAACTGCAAAGTTTTTCCGTCACGCAAGCTAATTGATTTCTTCTTGCAATCAATCCTTACGACCTCGTCTTGCAAAAATTGCACCCGCTTGCCAAGCAATTGAGAAATGTTAAGGCAACAGCCCTGGGCCAGGATTTCTTCTGTAGGTTTATTGTTACCAAAATATCCCGTGGCCACCTCATAGAGCAAAGGTATATAAAGATGACAATCGTTGCGATCCACTAAATAAATCTGCCACTCCGGACTTGGCAGTTTTTTCTGCAAATCTAAAGCCACGCGCAACCCACCAAACCCCGCCCCAAGAATCACTATATTGTTTTGCGTCATACTCCCTAACTATTATACTCGCCCGGTGCCACAACTTCGATTGTGGCAGGCCGGGCTTCGCTTTATATATCCATCACCTCTTGCTAATCATATTTCCAATATGTTGCACCATATCCATAAGGTGTACCGAGTAGCCCCATTCGTTGTCATACCAAGCCATGACTTTGACTAGGTCGCCATCAACGACACGCGTCATTTCTAAATCCACTACCGAAGAATAGGACGAACCAACAAAATCACTGGAAACTAGCGGCTTATCCGTTACCCCCAGCACGCCTTTCCAACGTGCGCTCTTGGCCGCTTTTTTAAATGTCGTATTAATTTCTTCTACCGTGGTCTTGCGCTTCAAAAGCAAGGTGAAATCTGAAAGCGAAACATCAATTGAAGGCACGCGCACTGCAATACCATCAAAAAGTCCTTTAAGCTCTGGCACTGCTTCAGTCGTTGCCTTAGCCGCGCCAGTAGAGGTAGGCACAATGTTGATCATGGCCGAACGCGCCCTACGCAAATCCGGATGCAAGGCCGGCGGAAGACCGTCAACCAAGTTTTGCTCGGCAGTCACGGAGTGCACTGTTGTCATCATGGCTTTGCGCACTCCAAA
The DNA here is from genome assembly GCA_001001705.1 of Parcubacteria group bacterium GW2011_GWA2_47_26. Classification (GTDB taxonomy): domain Bacteria; phylum Patescibacteriota; class Patescibacteriia; order GWA2-47-26; family GWA2-47-26; genus GWA2-47-26. Next base: position 18,977 of record LCOG01000003.1, read on the forward strand.
AGTCTCATTCATAATCGCCACGACTGGCGCAATAGAGTTTGTTGTACAAGAAGCGTTATTGATGACTTCTGCATTTTTGGGACAAGCCTCGTGATTTACACCCATTAAATACGTAGGCACTTCTTTGGCCGGCGCGGAAATCACCACGCGCTTTGCGCCAGCCTTCAAATGCTCTCGCGCAGATTCCATATTTGTAAAACGCCCAGTTGATTCAATAACCACATCCACATTGTACTGCTTCCAAGGTAGCTTCAGCGGCTCTTTTTCCGCCACAATCGGAATTTTCACGCCATCAACAATTATATGCGTCTCATCAAACCCAACCTCGCGCTCCCAAGTCCGGAACACCGAATCGTATTTCAAAAGATGAGCGAGAATCTCCGGCTTGGTTAAATCATTAATAACCACAAACTCCACTCCCGGCCTCCCCCATCCGGCTTTAAAAGTTGTCCGGCCAATTCGGCCAAAACCATTGATCGCCACGCGAATCTTTTTTGCCATATTTTTCAATGAATAATTAGTTAATCGCCACTCCCAGTATACCAAAATTCTCAAAATACAAAAAGTGGGGACAGAATCCCCACTTTTTTATGTGGATATTATTAGTTCAGCACACCGAGGTGCCACCATCTTGCAAACTATACCGTACAAATCTGCGGACTTGGATATTTTCACCCAGTTTGGCAATCTTACTCTGAATTAACTCGCCAATGGTCGTATCCTCATCTTTGATAAAAGGCTGATTCATCAAACAAACCTCCGAATACCACTTTTCTAACTTTCCCTCTACAATCTTGTCTACTATATTCGCCGGCTTCTCGGCCACCTCTTCGCTGTAAATTGACTTTTCTTTCTCCACCACTTCTTGCGGAATATCCTCGGATTTAACATATAAAGGATTAGCCGCGGCAATTTGCATGGCCAAATCATGTGCTAAATTTTCAAATTCAGGATTGCGCGCAACAAAATCTGTTTCGCACAAAAGCTCCAAAAGCACTCCCACTTTTCCGCCGCCATGAATATACGCATGAACAAGCCCCTCATTAGTGGCTCGCTCGGATTTTTTGGCTGCTTTGATAGCCCCGCTTTTGCGCAAAACCTCTACAGCTTTTTCAATATCGCCGCCCGATTCTTCAAGGGCATGCTTTGCCTCAAGAACCCCTGCGCCAGTTTGAGCGCGCAGTTGCATGACTAATTTTGAATCAATCATAATCTTTACTACTTTACACGGCCGCCTCGGACACCTTTGGCTCCTCTGCCACTTTGATTGCATTCCTCTCTCCTGCCCCTTCCTTATACGCCTGGGTCATAAGTTGAGTAACTAATTCAATAGATTTAAGCGCGTCGTCATTGCCCGGAATAGGATATTGAACCAACTCCGCATTCACATTAGTATCACATAATGCCACAACCGGCACGCTCTTTTGACTCGCCTCGCGCACTACTATATCTTCTCGCTTAATATCAATAATATAAATCGCGTCCGGAATTTTAGTCAGTGTTGATATGCCGCCAACCAACTGCGACATCCGTTCAATATCTTTGGAAAATTCAGACTGTTCCTTTTTCGTATATTTTTGCAGTCCGCCCTTTTCTTGCTGACCCTTAAGATCCACATATTTTTTAATCAGCTTAAAAATCTCCATCCAATTCGTAATAGTTCCGCCCAGCCAGCGATGCTCAACATAAGGCATGCCGCACTCCATCGCGCACTTTTGAACAATAGCCGCGGCTTGCTTTTTGGTCCCGACAAATAAAAGCACCTTGCCCTCTTTGCCTAGATTTTTTACAAAATCCATGGCCTCTTTGAGCTTCGCTTGCGTTTGCTCAAGATTAACAATATGCACTCCTCCGCGCTCGCCAAAAATAAAAGGCTTCATTTTGGGATGCCAGCGCGAAGTTTTATGCCCAAAATGAACCCCAGCTTTTAGCAAATCAAGTAATTCAGGAATAATTGTTGTCATAGTGTTTGGAGCAGTCTACCATGACCTGCTTTTATCTGTCAATTATGTTTGTGGGGTTGAACATTATACGTATGTTTGTGGGGTTGAACATTATGTTCGTGGGATTGAACACTCACTCTTGGAAAGAAATCCAAGGGCGCGGATCACTTGGACCAGTCGAGTTATAACCTGATTATCGGTTACTTGCACCGCAGGTTTGAACACGCAGTAACCGGCACAGAGTAAAACCAGCTCTTCAAGATCGTGAATTTTGCGAACATGCTGCTCGGAAAAAGCAAGGAAAGCTTTGAGACATTTTTCTGCCGCTTGCTGGGCAAGAAAACAGATAATTGATAATGAACCGCCTTCGCGCGCCAATACATCAGCGGAATCCAAATCGTCATTGGCGCGTTCAAGCCATTGCATCACATACTTAGTTTTTGGCATACAAAATCTTTCCGTTTTTAACGATATCTTCAATAAAAAGATTGCGATCTTGTCTGATCATATTCTGAACTTCTGTTGGCGTATATACTAATAAGTCCATCGCCATGTCACTACCCCAAAGCAGATCGCGCAAGGTTGTCATCCTTTTTATCGGGGGTATTTTTGTATCTTTAACAATCAATAAGTCCACATCGCTATCCGGCCCGGGTTTGCCCCAGGCATAAGAACCAAAAAGTATGATCTTTTCAGGATCAAACTTCTCCACAATCTTTTTTGTAATTTCATTGATTTGGTGATTTTTGTACTTTATGGTCATACCATGAGTTTAGTGTACACGCTTTAAGCCGCCTTGACAAGATCGGGATATTTTGCTAGGCTCAAGGTAGGAGAAAACAGAACCCCCGAAGGCTTTCGGGAGAGGAGGAAGCTCATGCAACGCTCTTTGAGACATCTGACGAGACATCTGACGGTGGTCGGTAGTCTGTGTGCGGTCGTCGGCCTTGCCGCCTGTGGCGGGGGGGATACGACCAATCCCCCGGTGGGTGATGGGGGGGTCGGTGATCAGGTAATGGGCGACAACCTCGCCGACGCCGGTGGCGACAATACGCACGGCGCCTGTGACAATTGGTACGCCGGCAGCTGCATGGCCTGGTTCTTTGACTGTTTCAGGGCTGAAGGAGCTTGCACCATACACGTTACCTCCCGGAGACCCGACGGCGGAGTGCTGTATAGCGAGGCGTGTTGGGACAGTGGATCACGGGTAAGAAGAAGCAGTAGCGACACCATCGACTTCTACAGTCCGGAAGGCAGAATCTGTGCCAGTTTCATCTTTAACAACCCTCCCTACTTTGACTTTACTTTCAGGCGCGACGACGGTAGAGAATACCGAATCGCGGTTTCTCATCAGTACGGCTGGAGAATCTACTGTCCGGACGGCCGAATAGAAGAGTATAGTGAAGACATCGTCACGAACTGCTGGTGGGGAGGCTGGTATCCGCGAGGGCCTAGGTGTCAGGAAGGCACTTGCCCGTAAGAAGGAGGAGCACAAGAAGCCGGTTCTGCGTTTGCAGGCCGGCTGTTTTTTTAAGGAGTGAAAAAAGGGACCACTTCTAAATTTTGCAAAGCAAAATTAGAGGCGGTCCCCTTTTTCAAAACGATCTCTTTTATCCTATTCCCTAACCCTCGGGGCCACGGCAATTACGCCTTGGAACGGAATCCAAGGCTGATCAGTATTAACAGCACCGTCAGGGTCATATTCAGCATAACACTCATCATCGCGGCATCCAACAGCTTGTGGCTCGCCCGGGCATACACCAACACAAATATCCCAGTTATCTCTAACCTGCACTGCGGGTTTGAACACACAACAGCCAGCGTAACGATCGCGGAAATCAGCAACAGGACAGGCAGAGCCTGCACGCCAAGATGGGCTTAACCGATCGCAGGTGTAAATGTAATCGTATTTGTAATATCCTTCAAAACAAGACTTTGGGTCATTTTGCGTAGCGAGGAGTGTACCAAAGTCTGAATTATTGCACCCTGAAGTGCCGGCCCCACTTCCAGTTCTGCCCCGCGCGTTGCGATACAAACCCTGACCCGTAAGAGAGGATAGACCATCACCCCAATTAATAGCAATACTGCGTATGGGCATCTGATTAGAATTGGCCCAGGCAAAAAACTTCATTGTTACTGCCATGAATCCATCAGCTCCTTGAACAACATCTTCAGGGGCATATTTATCATTAACAGTGAACCCCTGACTCAATTCCTCCAAACCGTTAAACCCAGCCCCAACCGAATTAACAGCCGGTGCCGTACCACTAGTACGATTATCCCAGTAAGCAGCGGCCAAGTCACTGACACCACGGAGAGTATAACTAGTGTCAGTTGGCCTCATCCACTGATAACTCTGGTACCGGCGAGCGAATAATTGACTAAAAGAGTTGCGCGCCGCATCCGGAGTATTTGGATCACTTGTGCTCTCAAACGCGTTCAGGGGCACAACAGGATTCTCACCGCCACCTCCCAGAGGAACATTTGGCAAGGCTCTCGCATGAACACTGCAGGCAGTTTCTGCTGTTTCGCAACCATAAGGCCAGCCGGCAAAAGGCACAGCGTCTAAAGGGCCTACTGGTGGCGCGGACTCTAATAAGTTATGATTTAAAAACCACGGATGATCGGGGGGGACAGAGGTTGGCGCTTCAGTGGAAGTGGAAGCGCCCCAGGGTTGGGGTTCAAGTGAATAACTGTAATCAATACGCTCCGGGGGCAAACAATCCCCCCCCTCTACATTGTCATCCATAGACGGACACGCCCAACAGCCACGAATATCATCCTGACGTAAATTATTATCATAGCCGAGCACTCGAATCCCTCTTTGTGACGGTGGGTTGAGGGCACAATTCCCTCCAACTGCTGGTTTTGGTACACAAAAAGTCGGGGATGTTGTTCCAGGGTATATACGTGGCGAGGCTAGATTGCAAAGAGGCGCCCTGGCTCTGCTGTGTATTATGGGACGACTACCTGCCCAAAATCTATTTGTCTGCGGCGCACTGCCCGGTGAGGCGGGCAACTGATCAATTTGGGTAACTTCAGTGCAGTGAGGATAGGTGTTAATTAAAACCCGGACCCTTAAAAGCTCTGTCTCGTGATTACCATCATTATAAAAACCAAAACGAATATACTCTAACTTTTTGGTTGTAGAATTGAATTTGAATATCGTGGTAGCTTGATCGGAGTCATTAGAAGTTGTTGCATCATCAAAGTTCTCTACTGTCATCCCTCCGAAAGAATTCCAAGTGGCTATTAAACCCATGCCTGTATCACCCTCATGAATGCCCTGCACGTTATTTAAACTTGAAACAAACAACGGACTGCCGCCACTGCTAGTATCTGTATTGATAAGTCTTGCAAACAAAGCCATATTTAACCCGTTCCCATCATCAGCTCCCCACCACCACCAACTATGATTATTGTCTACACCTGACGGATCATTCTCGTCTTCAAAATCATAAGCCCAGCGATAGTTTCGCACTCCCAATATCCAATCTTCTCCAGTGGTCCTGGTCCAGGATGGTTTCTCGGTAAATGCCCCCATTGGTCCATAAATAGTTGCTGGATTTCTAGGCGCAACTCTCGCTGTATCTATTATCTCCCCTTGGGGGCAAAAAATCGGATCTGAACAAACCGCGTTCATGTCACTAATCTCCACTAATATGCCTTGAATATCGTGCTGATAAATATCCGCTCCTGATGGCCTTTTAGTAAGAACATTTATGTAACTATCCGCGACACTGAAGCGCTCATCAAATACAACTCGCTGGTTTTCTGCTCCGCTTGCGAAGATGCAATAGAATTGCCGATCATTTGCCGGTATGTATCCGGCCGAATCAAACTGATTATAAACATCTGGCGCACCGGAAAGGCGATCTACGGGCCACCAGGTTAAACAGGGATTTTGATCTGGGGCCGCGTTGATATTGCGCGAGGAGTCGCGTTCAAGACAATAACCTTGCCAACCCACGGCCGTGCTGGTGCGACCAAGACCTTGGCAAGCGCCGCCGCCGGTTGTGCATTCACTCTCTCTCACTTGTAATGCAGTGGGTGTATCGGCATCGGGGACGCAGGTCTTGCCAGCCACGCTCCCCGACCCAGTTGCGGACCCTCCCACGCAAATTCTTGGAGGAAGGTCCGTAGCCATCTGCCGGCGATAAACTGGCTGTCCGCCATATTCGGCTTTAATGTAACTGCATTCGCAAGCTAGGGGTTGATTAACCGATGGCGTACCACTTGGCGGCTGACTGCAACGCGAAGCATTATTAAAGGCTGATGCTTCGCTACGCACCTCCCCGCGCACCTCGGCGGTATTGGGAAAGGGCGAGCTAGTCTCGGGATAACCGCGGCATTGCAGTTGATCTTGGGCCATGATGTTTGGCAGCGCGGCAGGAGCGCTCGGTTCACCACTACCGTTTGGATTAACAGCGCAACCGGCGCTGGTACAAGTCTGATCTGTTGGACAAGAGACCGTGGCACTGCACGGTTGACCAGTGGGATGGGCAAGACGAAAGACGTTGGAGCCGCCCGAGCGAATATTAACCTCTCTTAACTGATCAATGGCGTAAATGTTCGGGACAGAATAGCCGGTATATTCATGCCCTTGAAAACGGCGGTCGCGAAGAAGGTAGGTACGATCAGTCAGCCTGCCCAGCATACAAAGTCCGTTAGTTTCAGATGGCGACGCACCTTGACCTTGCCAAACGCCACCCAATTGCTCACAAGCATTTTTATCACTAGCGGACCCCGTGGCTAGATCGCAATAATATTCTAATTGCCCCGCGGTAGTGGGCCGAGATAACCACGCGCCGTTGATCACCTCGCAAGTCGCCTGACTGACATTAGGGGCTTGGGTTAGCACAGGATTGGGACTCCAACTTCCGCACTGCACAATTGATCCGCTAGGAAGCGCTCTGGTTGGATTCAACTCATCGCACCGCGCCACAAGAGCGCAAACGGCTCTAAATCCTCCGCCACTGCTCACGGTTGGATCCCAAACCCACTGGGCCGAGGCGCATTGGAACCATTCGGCGCATTCGCGGTCGCGCAAAACGCGCAAAACGATATTCGTGTCATTTACAGATTGACAGCGGCCGCCGCTTGTTGTACATGCGGTAGTCAAGACTTGGGTGGACGCGTCATTTACCGTTGCCACGCAAACCTTGCCATTATTAATTGCGGTACTGCTTCCCCGACACATCTGCCGATTATCGAATTGCGCCGCGACTCGGCCGCCGGGATTATTGCGCAGATTGTCGCTTTCATAATAAGTCTGTTCCGTTCCCCATAATTTCTGCACATTCTCGGTTTTATCAAACAAGACACAGCCTTCTTTGCGTGAAACTTGGCCGTTGCAAGCCCGCCGCGCTTCGTCCAGCCGCGCATTTTCCTTAAAGTAATAAGCTTGGCCGCGAGAGCTTTGGGTTCGGTCAGTCGGATCAATAAATTCGGTGCAGGTGGCTTGATCCTGCGGGCAATCTCCAGAACGATTTTGATAAAGCGCGTCGCCATTGCGGCGGATACCAAAGGTTGTGCCGCCGATAAGATAGGTTCCGGTTACATTTATGGCCACGCGCGGCAAGTCATCCGTGCCCGTAACTTGCACACTGCCATAACAAGGGGTGTCAGCCACACAGGTTCCGTTAGTTGCCCCGACACCGGTCGGGGCGTCTTCTTGCCAAGTTCCTTGCGCGCCGCTATTACAAAGTCGGGCGCAGTTAGCGCAAGCTGCACCAGTGCAGGTTCCGGGAGTGCACGAGGCCGGCCAGTCAGCCCAAATTCCCGAAGCTAATGGAGCGGGCGGAGTAGCGCCGCGTGTTATTGAGGCGCCGCCGGGAGCCACACAAGTTTTAGTCGCGTTGTTCCATGTTCCATAACCACTGCATTCTTCGCGACGATCAATTTTGTCATCATCCACCACCGCCTGTTTATTTTTTCTAAACCAGCCAGAATAACTCGTGCCACCGATGTTTACATTTGTGCGCCACTCGCAACCGAGCGCTCCGGGATCTTTAAAGTAAGCCAGACTTTGATCGGTGCGCTGCCAGGTGGCACAGCCTTCGGCTTCAAATTGGCAAAGTGTGGAAGAATAAAGATTGGGGTCGTCTTTAAGATAGGCTGTGGTATAGGCGCCCGAGCTATCGGAACGCCCGAGGGCGCGGCAACCTTTTTGCGCCGCTTGGCAGGCTTTGGTTGGGTCAACTACGACATAGCGATGTTCGTCAGCCGGGACAGTCCAGTCATCAATTTGAATATTCCGACTATAACTACAGGAGGTCTCGCCTGCGGCTACAGTACAGACGACAGTATCACTGCTATTCACAACGCCATCGCCATTGGTGTCTACACGACATTCGCCCGGACTGCCGCGGCAGGTGCCGCTGTTTGTAGTATTAAATTGCTGCGCGGCCTGGTTATCTGAACCTTGAGTATCAATCAAATCCTGACAGCCCACAGCTTCGTTGCGGCAAAGCGCGTTAAAGGATTTGAGATTATGGGTAGTATTAGCCCTATCGTTATAGCTAGCACAGCCAACCATGGCTCCGCGCAAACGTCCGCCGCCGAGCTCGGCAGGTAGGGTATTGCAAGAATCCGGAATGCTCCATGAGTTTTTTACGAGGTAGATGGTGTCGGATACGCGCCTTAAACTAATATCATCAAGATAAAAGTTAATATTGCCGCCAGTGTTCACCGCCGCATTGCGGAAGAATAATTCTGGGTCATCAAGATACGTGCAGGAAGTTGCGCCGACAGGCACTGTGCAGACTTCTGCCGCGGGAGAACCAGCAGAACAACGGGTTGGCGCGGTTGCGGGCGTAGCGGGGCTCAATGTGCAGATGCTCGGCGTTAAGTCGCTAATGGTGACGGGTCCCAATTGGAACAGACGCCAGTCCGGCGTAAGCGAGACTGAACCCAAAGACCAGGTTGGCGGGCTTGTGCCGCTATTGTTGCGAAAAACTGACTCAATATTCGCGCCAAGCGTACCTTTAGCTATAAAGGATACCAAGAAAGTCTGGCCAGTTTGAATTTGGGGAGAAGAACGACTGGGCGCCGCCAAATTATACGCCGCGCCAGAGCCGGGCCCGGGCGGAGCGCCGGCGACTCTTGGCGCCGCGTTTTGCACGCGCAAAGAATGGCCGCTTACAGTCAGGGCTTCAGATGATGAACTCACAGTTGTGCCACCAGGCGCGTCCCAGTTGGCAACCCCGCCTTCAAAATTTTCAGTCAGTACCACTTCCACGTTTGATCCAGTATTGCCTTTATATCCACGACAACCGGAGACTTGGCTGCTGCAAGAGCGCGACTGCGAAGGCACGCCAAGATAAATGCATTGATTAGTCGCGATATTCCAGGAGCCATGACCGTGGGTACAGGCTTCACGTTCTAATTCCACACGGGTGGCGGCAGGAGTGCGGGTAACTTCCGGAAGAGTTGGAAAACCGGTCCAGCGGTAAGCTCGACATTCACTTGTTGAAAGAATGGTGCGCGAGAGCAAGCGATAGAAAATATTGCCGGCCGCATCATAAAACGCGCGGCAATCCGACCGATCCGGATTTAAGCTGTCAGCCTTGGTACAAAAGGCTTGTGTTCCGAGCGGAAATCCTCCGGCTGGCGGTGTTAGAAGCGAAACTGTGTCCGCGCTTGTGCCAGACATGGATATATCAGTGCAAGTTACATTGATGCCCCCAGCCGCTGTCACAGCCACTTGATAGTTTGTACAGGGTGGACGCGCCGGGGTCGCTGTAGATGTAATAGTATTTACCACGCAATCCGCACCCGATGAACAAACGCTTTGATAGCCATTGGTACAACGGCGCAAAGTACCGGCTGACGGCGCACTACATAAGCCGCTCACGGCAGTAGAAGCAGAAATAGCGGCGGCATCAGCGATACGCTTCAAACTCCAAGTTTTTAATTGATAACCCGCAGTATCTGAACCCTCCCAAGTGTAGTAAGTTTGCGAGTCAGGCGCGGGCTGCTCACAAGCGCGCAGTTCTGAATAGTATTCGCGTTGCTCGGTTTGTAAATTAGTAAATTCATCGCAACCATTATCTTGCGCACTGCATTCACGCGTGCGAGACGGAATAATTAAGTAGAGATTTTCGCCAGCGAGTTTAGGCTCAAAAGTTGAGGCCTGTTTAATATAAGTATTGTAACCAAGGCATTCGGAAGGACAGCGATCCGCGGCTGTAACAATACCCGGCACTGCCCCGTTAGAGCCCGCGGACGCACCAGTGCGTCCTGCCTCTAACGGGGTGTAACGCTCGCATCCAACTTCTTCACGGCGGCAAAGACGGCTATAGGTTGCGCATTCCGCGCGGTCAGTAACCTCGCCCGTACAACCAAGATAAGCCGGCGGCACGCGGAAATAAGCTTTTTGCGCGTCAGAGGCATAGCTCTCGCGGTAATTGGTGGCCGTTGTGCCGGACTCAAGTTGGACCGCGTCAACATACACATCGGCAACGGCGCCAGTATTTTTCTTCAGTTGCAACTCGGCGCTGCGCGCTTGCGCTGGAACAGTTAAAGTGCAGGATTGTCGTACATAAGTTGCGGCGTTGTTGCCCGCCAAAAAATAAGGGGCGAAAACCAGCGCAGTGTAACCACTGCCTCCTCCATCCGAAACGCAACTAGACGCTTCATCTACTACTGTAAGGGTAGTTCCGCTTCCATCTTTAATTGTGAGCATCGCCAGGGCCTGGTCATCTGGTGCAGACGCGTCTCCTCCTTTGGCATACATTGATAGCGTATAGGTTGTGCTGCCCTGAATTGGTATCTGTAGAGTATGGCGAGCGGCTGTCATATTTAGCTTCAAGGCTCCTCTTCCTTCAAAAGCCTGTGTTCCATCCGATATCCAATGTCCTTGGGCGGGAGTCCAGCTATCTGGCTCTCCAGTTGGCGCCGCCTCATCCCTTTCAAATCCCGGATTTTGGATTAAGTTCGCTGAACCAGAAGTGATAAATTCTCGACAGCCGTCGGCGGCGGCAGTGCAAGCGCCAGCGTCTTTGTCCAGATAAAGCCGCCGCAGCGGTGAAGAGTCGCTCCACGCTAGCGCTCCGCTAGCGCCCGAGGGCGTCTGGCTTGTTAAATAGCCAGTGCACCCGGCGTTATCCGCATTGCAAATTCCAAAATTTAAAGTATTTTCTAAAAGCGAGACTTGTTGGGCCGCCGCAACAGTCGCGCCCGGCGGGGCCGTCTGCTTTCTAAAGGTATCGCAAGAGGCATACTGGCTGTCGCAAGCATCACCATCAAAACGCCAGATATTTTTCTCCCGCGTGCAATAGCCCCAAGCGTGACAATTGCCTAATTCATCTTGAGAAACACAATGGCGGACATCCGCGCAAATTTCTTGCCGACCAATTCCAGAACCATCTAGCAAAGCGCCCCAGACTCGGGCTCCACAGCTTGCCACTGGCGCTTTCAAAACCCAATTTTCATCAACTAAACCGCAAAATCGCGATTCTCCGGGATCGGTTGGAACCCCTCCCGCGCCTGGCCCTTGGCACCCGGGCGTATCGCCTTCTTGCCTATAACCATTAAGCACATCGCCAAGCGTGGCGGGAGTGCCATCAGCCAGAATACGTTCGGCGGCCAACTCCCAGCCAATCGGAATAATTCGCAACAGCCGCAGTTTTTTCATTGATGAATAAGAATAGCCAGCAGTATAGTCGGGTTCTTGAGGTGGAGTGCCGCGCGGCTGTACATAACCAAAAGGTTTGGCGCGATCAAGATAACCTCCTTGGGCTGGGCCAGCGGCTTCTTTAACGGTTAGGGGCGAACCGGCGCTTGCGCGCTGAATGGCCACCATGAATTGCTGATCTATGGCGCAGTTAAATTGAGTGGCCATTTTGCGATCTTGCGGGCAGGCTCCCAGCTCGCTTAGAAAATCATACGCGCCAGTTGAAGTTCTAATTTGCGGAGCAAGCAAGGCCGAGGCCGCGGCAGAAAGACCCGCGCCGCCCCGCCTTCCGCGCGCTCCACCGGAAAAGGGCGCCATAAGATCCGGCCGCGTCTCATCGCCGGCGCCAAGACTGAACAGTCCCTGAATAGCCATTTTTAACATGCGCGCCGCTAAAGTATTTACAAAAGTAGAAAGCACGGTCGTGCCCACTGCCAGCCAAACATCTCCGCCGCCAATGGCGCCGGCCAATGCTAAAGCTGATGGTGGCTGTGTTGATGCTTCGCCAGTTCTGGCAAGCTTATTAAAATTCTCACGCATGACTTGAGCCGGTGTTTTTACTCCACCACCAATAATGCTCTCCTTTGGTAAAATGCCGCCGCCTTCCAAACGTTTAGTAAATTCGCCTAGCTTTTTAGCTTCGTATTGGATGCGAAATGCCTCATTAGCTTTAAAGGCCTGACCTAAATCAGTCTGCCCCGGATCAAAATTAACTGAAAGATGGCGCAACAGGGCCTGCGGATCGCGGGCTTCTGCCACGACCGACTGCCAGTTTTGAACAGTTTGCGCAAAATCGCATCTCGGTGCCGGACGCTGAAATTGTTCAGCAAGCCCCAAAGCAATGGAAAGCCCGACATCCGGTATACGCGGGCTGCACAGGTCTAGACCGAGGCTTTCCCAAGGTCCGGCAAGATTGCCAATAAACTCGCCAGCGGCATCAAAAGCCACATCAGTAAAATACTCTTTGGGATTTTTGGCAAAAGCGCAGGCTTGCTCTCCTTTGCACCCCGTAGAAAGTCCGACCGCCATGTCATAAGCCATTTGTTGGGCGAAAAGAGTGGTCGCATTGATTATGCCCACCAACGCTGAAGACCATATTGAACGCCACCAACCTTGTTGGATCGGTTCTCGCAAAATTGCGGTCAGGAGCGGACCCGGGGCTTCCTCGGTAAAGAGTTGTGCGCGAACTGGACGCGGAATTGCTATTGCACTTACCACAAAAACAAAAGCAAAGCAGAAGAGAAGGATTTTAAGAATAGCGCGCTGGAAAAACCTGTGATACATACTGGATCACTTTTGGTTAGGAGAAAATAGGGACACTTCTAAATTTTGCTACGCAAAATTAGAGGCGTCCCTATTTTCTCACTAGAATGACAATACTTCATACATTAATTTTGATTTTTATTTACATCCATCAAAGTCTCTCGATATAATCTCAAAAGTGTGGCATCATCAAATTTTTTCAACATGTCTTCGTCCATTCCAGCTGACTTTAGCAAATCGCGAATTTCCTGCGGGGTGGGATTCTGCGGCAGGGCGCTTGAATTTCCATCCCCAACCGTTTGCTCGCTTGATGAAACGCTCGGCGCCTGTTGCGCCTCTTGGAACATTCTTATTAGGGCTTCGTCATTAAATTGATTCAGAACTGTTTCCGAAACTCCGCCTCGGCGCAAAAAAGTACGGATGGAATTCGCATCACTGATACCCGGCACGCCTGTTTGCTGAAGTCGCGAGATAATTGTCGCATCATATAAACTGCTACCCATTTGCTGTCTTTGCACTTCTTGCGCGGAAGGCAAGATTGCAAGGCGGCAATCTTTGCCAGTTGGACAATTTGGATCAGTCCCAGCCTCAATCTCGAATTTATCAGATAGACCATCGGAATCAGAATCTTCTAAAAAGGGGCTGGTTTTGTAAACTTGCAATTCTTGAGCGTCCGTCAGACCGTCGCGATCAGTATCTTTGGTGCTAGTCAATAAATCTTCCACTGTAAAACTCGAATTGGCGCGCGGAGGCGGAGGCGGCAAACGGAACGGAGCCTGTAAGCGCGTTTTGAATGTTGACAAAGCCAGAGTCAAGGTTGACGCGCCTAATATAAAAAGAACAATAACCGCAATAGTAATACCCAAGCGCGTTTTCCGAACCTGCTCCATATACCATATTGTATCAAAAGATAAAGCTGGTGTAAATTAGGAGGAGTGTGTATAATTCACAAAATGGCAAATTTTGTCATCCTGAGCGTCAGCGAAGGATCCCGCACTTTTACGCACGAGATTCTTCGCCCCGCCAAGGCGGGGCTCAGAATGACAGTATTTCAACAGACACTAATTCCACTTCTATGTCCCATCTCTCTCAATTCGACCCCGAAATCGCGAACGCCATTGAAAGCGAACTTATTCGCCAGCGCCAGGTTTTGGAAATGATCCCGTCAGAAAATTTTACCTCGGAAGCGGTACTTGAAGCAATGGGTAGCGTGCTTACCAATAAGTACTCTGAAGGTTATCCTGGCAAGCGCTACTATGGCGGCAATGAATATATTGATCAGATAGAAAACCTCGCCCGTGACAGAGCTAAAGCTTTGTTTGGCGTAAGCCACGCCAATGTGCAATCCTACTCCGGCTCGCCGGCTAATCAAGCGGTGTGCTTTGGACTGGTCAGCCCGGGCGATAAAATCATGGGCCTGCACCTTTTTTACGGCGGGCATTTGACGCACGGCTGGAATGTTAATTTTTCCGGAGTGTATTATACATCGGTGCAGTATGTTACCGGGCGCGATGGATATATTGATTATGACGCGCTTGCTAAGCAAGTTTCCGAGGAGAAACCCAAATTGATCTTTGTGGGCGCCACGGCGTACCCGCGTAAATTTGATTTTTCCACACTGGCGCAAATCGCAAAAAGTGTTGATGCCTACCTTGTTGCGGATATTTCGCATATTGCCGGACTTGTAATTTCCGAAGACCATCCTTCACCAGTAGGACACGCTGATGTCATAACTACGACGACGCACAAAACTCTGCGCGGACCGCGCGGAGCCATTATTCTTTGCAATGGCGAATCAAGCGAACCATTAAAAGCGCCGCCAGAGCGCTCACGGAAATATTTGCCCACTATGATTGATCGCGCGGTCTTTCCGGGGCTACAAGGCGGGCCGCACAACCACCAGACTGCCGCGATTGCTGTTGCCTTAAAAGAAGCCGCTACGCCGGAATTCAAAGAATATGGCCATCAAGTTATGCGCAATGCTAAGGCTTTGGCTCAAGCCTTGCTTGATGAAGGCATTGCCTTGATAACCGGCGGCACAGACAACCACCTTATCCTTGCGGATTTAACACCATTAAATATTGGAGGCAAGCAAGCGCAAAATGTCCTTGATGAAGTTGGCATCACGCTTAATAAAAATATGATACCTTTTGACACGCGCAAACCTTTTGACCCTTCGGGGATTCGTTTGGGAACTCCGGCTTTGACTACCCGCGGATTTAATGAAGAGGACATGCGTGTTATTGGAAAAATAATTGGCGAGGTTTTGAAGGATTCCACTAATGAAACAATAAAAAACAAAGCGCGAGACACCGTACGCGAGCTTACGGAAAAGCATCCGCTGTATCCGGGACTGACCGTATTGTAGTAAAAAGGGAACGTTTCTCTTTTTACTTCCTTTTTACCCTTTTTACTTCCCTATGCAACTCATTGACGGCCGCGCAATTGCTGACAAAATCCGCCAAGAAGTAAAAGAAGAAATTACACGGCTCGGGATTACCCCGGGTCTTGGTGTTATTTTGGTTGGCAACGATCCGGCCTCGTATCTCTATGTGTCGTTGAAACAAAAGGCCTGCCAAGAGGTCGGCATTAAATTTGAAAAATATGTGTTGCCAACGACTGATACGCACAAAGGTGTCATTCCGAGGCGCGCAGCCGAGGAATCCCGTGCTGACCAGAATAACGAGATTCTTCGCTACGCTCAGAATGACAATGTGTGTGGATGCGAACAGTGTATTATTAATCTAATTAGAAATCTCAATGTGCGTCCTGACATTCACGGCATTCTTGTCCAGGTGCCGCTACCGCCGCCATATAACAAAAATAAAATAATCAGCACTCTGGAACCAGACAAAGACGTTGATGGATTTCACCAAGTTAATCTGCGCGCCACTTTGGAGGGAGAGGCGCGCATCATTCCGGGAGTGGCTTTGGGGGTTGATGCGCTTATTGGCGAGACATTGCGAGTAAAAGGAGCCGCCTCTAATTTTACGGAGCAAAATTTAGAAGTGGGTCCTTTTGCTAACTCACTTACAAATAAAAAAGCGGTATTGCTCATGAACAGTACCACTTTTGCATTGCCAATTGAATATTTACTGGAGGGGCGCGGAGCACTTGTGCATATTATTTTACGCCCTAGCGAGATTACCCCCGAGATCATCGCACAATTAAAAACTGCGGATATTTTTGTCGTGGCAATAGGGCGGCCGCAGATCATTAAGGGCGACATGCTTAAAGACGGCGCAATTGTTATTGATGTCGGCACTAATCGTTTACCGGATGGGAAGCTCGTTGGTGATGTAGATTTTGAAACTACCCAAAACAAACCCGGCTTTATTACACCCGTGCCCGGAGGAGTGGGCCCGATGACTGTAGCGATGCTACTACGGAATACTATAGAGCTTGCCAAGGCGCAATCGAAGGCGCAAACGCGCTAATTCGTATTGCCATGGCAATTTGAATTAGGGGTGAAGTTTAAAATGATAACATACCGCCTTTTCATGCAGGCCAAGGGAAGTCGCAAGTAAAAGTGAGACATGCTTCTCGATCTCATAAAACTTACAAACACGGCACAATTCCTCCTCGCACGGATATGGACACACAAAGATACTCTTCTGAATATGGTAAAATCCTAGTGCTTTTAAATGTTGGCGAAGGAACTCGCGGGAGACTTTTTTAACAGTTGGCACATCGAACGCAACTACCCGCCAGAGGCCATCCCATTTAACTGGCTTTTTGAGATTCATTTGCCAAAGCTCTCCTCTCTCCAGTGCTGCCTTACCTTTTGGCGCAAGTTTTGCAATAATTCGCCCTTCATGATCCTCTCTTAGCGCAATCAGTTTCAAGCGCTGTAATCTTTTGAGTTGCTGACGTATATACCACATCTTATACTTTGCAAACCGTGTAAGTAGTTTTGGCGCCAATGGTCCGGCAAAGCCCGCGAGCGTGATCACAAGCACAGAATCCCGCAACGTTTCAAGAATTAGCTTTGTTAGTTCTCGTTTGTAAGGTTTTTTCTTGTTCATATATATTACCAGCGCCACGCATCAGCAGGCTATGACAGGACTTTAGCCACAGGTAGTCCACAATCATCATAGCTAATTCGTATTGCCATGGCAATACGAATTAGCTATGATGTGTCATCCCTGTCAGTAAAGCATAAGGCTGAACCTTAAATCCGTGGAGCATATTCGGCAATAATCCTTTAAAGCAGGCCCGCTAATTTTTGAATGACGCCGACCAGTAGCAGAGCAATCATCGCGAGGCCAAGAATGGTTTTTAGATTACGGCTGCGAACATGTTTCCGTTTAAAAAACGCCAACGCGACTAAAATAATCATAATTGCATCAAACCCACCAAAGACACTGCCTACAATATCAATGACTTGCACAAAATTACGCGCTCCGGCCAGGAAAAGAAAAAATGGAACCCAGACCGCGAAAATCCAGGCCGGTATAGCCTTGACTCTAAAATCATAGGCAAAAGTTTCCTTAAGGTACAGCGCGACAACCAAATAAGAAGTGACTACCGCAAAAAAGCCAAAGAGCGCGCCAAGCCAGATTATATTGCTACCGAGCGTGCTTCTTAACCCTTCAAAAGCTTCTTCAGTAGTTGCCGTGCCAGAAATACCTACGACGACTAGAGCAAAAAGTAAGGTAATTATTACTGGTACGATAGTCCCGACAATAATGCTGCCACGCATAACAAAAAGGGAACGTTTCTCTTTTTTCCGAAAAAAGAGAAACGTTCCCTTTTTGTTGACCATATCCCACATCTCCGGGATTGCCGCGGCGCCACTTAAAGCAAAAAGTATAATGCCATAAGGAAAAAATAATCCCGCACCTGTGCCAGCGCCAATCAAATTGCTGGCTTCAATATGGGGAACGCCTAAAACAAGAATCACCGCTATAATCGCAAGCAGAAGCCAAGTCATCCAAAATTCAACCCGATCAAAAATACGCAAGCCTAAAAAGGTTATAGTAGCCACAAAGCCGAATAATAAAATTGTATAAAAGAAGCTACTGCTCCCATTGCCGCCTTGGAAGAGTATTTTTAAAAACGTTCCTCCAACCAACATGTAGGCTACTTGCGCGCCCCAAAAACTTAGGGTTTGAGAAATGGTAACAATTTTTTTTGCCGAATGACCGAGATAGCGATCCGCATAGCCAACTAGACGATGCTTGCCCGGCGTTCCCGCTACTACTTCGCCAAAATACAGATTAATCAGAAGTGAAACTGCGCCTAAAAGCACAATCCAAAAAAGTCCAATGCCAAATCCGGCCCGCGCTGAAACATAAGGCACGGCAAAAAGCCCAACACCAATAATCATGCCCATTAAAATGATTGTACCGTGTAAAAATTGCCGCATACCCGGCGCTACAACACTTCATTAAAACCCTTAACTTGATCTATTAAATATGCTTGCTTGGCGCCGGCGCCGCTTTACTTTCTATAGTTGTAGCACCTGGCATACCCCTTTAGTGTATCACATTCCACAATCCACACACAGGAAAACCACTTGACGCCCTCTTCCCTACAAGATAAGGTGGAATGAATATGCCAAAACCTCTTTCCCTTGCCGAACGCGTTCCTCCTCAAAATATTGAGGCCGAGCAGTCTCTTTTAGGATCCCTGCTCATTGACCGCGACGCACTTATAAAGATCGCGGACATTGTTACAGTGGAAGATTTTTACAAAGACAGCCATCGCATGATCTTTGAGGCCATGCTGGATTTGTTCAAAAATCGCGAACCAATTGATCTCCTCTCTTTAGGCAATCGTCTGGAAGAAAAACGCCAACTTGAAACTGTCGGAGGACGCACTTATCTTATTGAACTATCAAACATCGTCCCAACTGCGGCCCATGTTCCACATTACGCTACCATTGTACAAAAAAAAGCGACCTTGCGGCGCTTGCTTGCGGCGGCAGCGGAAATTACGGGTCTCGGATTTGAGGAAGCGGAAGAAGTAGACAATATTCTAGACAAAGCTGAACAGAAACTCTTTGGGGTATCCCAAAAATATCTTAAGCAATCCTTCATCCCAATTCACGATGTGCTTTCCGAGGCCTTTGATCGCATTGACGAGCTGCACCGAGAAAAAGGCAAATTGCGCGGGCTTTCAACCGGCTTTGCTGAACTTGATAACATTCTAGCGGGATTGCAAAAATCAGATTTAGTTATTTTGGCGGCGCGGCCATCAGTTGGAAAAACCAGTCTTGCCTTGGATATTGCGCGCTATGCCGCCACGCGACAAAAAATTCCAGTGGGCATCTTCAGTTTGGAAATGTCCAAAGAACAACTCGTGGATCGCCTCATCTGCGCGGAAGCCGGTGTTGACCTCTGGCGCATGCGCACCGGAAGACTTTCCGATCATCCGGAACAAGATGATTTTCCGCGAATTGGACACGCGCTCGGCACTCTTTCCGAAGCCGCGCTATATATTGATGATTCCGCTTCCTCATCAGTCATGGAAATCCGCACCAAATCCCGCCGCTTGCAAATGGAAAAAGGCATGGGGTTGCTGATCGTTGATTATTTGCAACTCATGGAATCGCGCACTAGAATTGAGAACCGCGTGCAAGAAATCGCGGAGATAACGCGCGCGCTCAAATCCATTGCGCGAGAACTTAACATTCCTGTGCTCGCGCTTTCCCAGCTTTCACGCGCTGTGGAGGCGCGCTCGCCCGCAATTCCCAAACTTGCTGATCTGCGCGAAAGCGGCAGTATTGAACAAGATGCGGACGTGGTGCTTTTTATCTATCGCAAAGCCATGGATAGAAGCATACAATCCTTAAGCCCGGAAGAACGCAGTATCGCTGATATTCACATTGCCAAACACAGAAACGGCCCGACCGGACAAGTACAGCTTTATTTTGACGAACAAAAAGTCAGCTTCCGCAATCTGCAAAAAACGAGTCAGCCGTTCTAGTCCCGTTAGAAGCCGCGGTCGCGACATACTGGAAAGCTAAATATACGCAAAAGGTCTCTATTATAATACTAAATATTAATCAGCAGGGTAGCACGACCGCGACCTGCTTCTAACGGGATGAATTTTCCTCCTCCAATAACACGCTTAATCCAGCACTTTCGGGGTTTGCCGGGCGTAGGTCCGCGCACCGCCACGCGTTTTGTTTTTGCATTGCTTAATAAATCCGAAGACGAGCTGCGCGCTTTTGGCCATACTCTTGTAGATTTTAAACACAGCATCCGCACCTGCAAAGAATGCTTTAATATTTCCCTGCAAGACCCCTGCGAAATTTGCAGTAACCAAAAACGCGAACGTACTCTTCTTTGCATTGTTGCGCGCCCCCAGGACATTCAAGCTATTGAAGAAACGCGTGAATATAACGGCCTATATCACGTCTTGGGCGGAGTTTTGAATCCGATTGACGGCGTAACGCCCGAGCAATTAAGAATCAAGGAGTTGCTTACGCGACTTGAGGGGGAACAAAAATTTCAAGAGATCATACTGGCGCTGAACCTAGATATTGAAGGTGAGGCGACCGCGCTGTATTTGGCAAAGCTGCTTAAATCACGCGTGCCAAAAGTAACGCGGTTGGCGCGCGGTTTGCCTCAAGGCGCTGATCTTGAGTATGCTGACGAGGTTACGCTTATAAACGCCTTGAAAGGCAGACGCGATATTTAAAAAGAAAAAAAGAGAACACTTCTAAATTTTGTAAGCAAAATTAGATGCGTTCTCTTTTTTCTATTGTAACGCGAATGTTATCTAGAAATCTTTTCGATCTTGATCTTTGTATATTCTTGACGGTGGCCGTGCTCTCTCTTATAACGCACCTTGCGCTTGAATTTTATGACAGAAACTTTTTTACTGCGGCCTTGTTCAATTATAGCTCCGTCTACACTAGCTCCCGATACAAATGGCGCGCCAATTTTTATTTCGCCGCCTTCATCACCCACCAATAATACCTGATCAAAATTAATTTTATCTCCGGATGCACCGGGCAATTTTTCTACTTTCAAGACACTGCCATCTTTGACAATGTACTGTTTTCCTCCCGTACTAATTACTGCGATTGTGGCCATACAAAACAAAATTCGTGAGATTAAAACGTAAGGTTAAACTATACCAGCCCAGAAAAGATACGTCAAGTGGCTATTGCCGGGGCTTTTATCGCCTCCTCTAATTTAAGCGACAGGATTTTGGAAATGCCCTCGGCCGCCATGGTAACGCCGTAAAGCACTTGCGCGACGTGCATGGTCGCACGATTATGCGTTATAACAATAAATTGGGTGCGGTTGCTTAACTCTTGAAGTATTGAAGCGAAACGCGCCGAGTTAGATTCGTCAAGAGCGGCGTCAACTTCATCAAGCACTACAAACGGCGGCGGATTTAACGCAAGAATCGCCGACAAAAGCGCGATCGAGGTCATGGCGCGCTCTCCGCCAGAAAGCATGGCGATTGATTTGAGTTTTTTGCCGGGCGGAGTCGCGGAAATTTCCACGCCGCGGTAGGTATTATTTTTAGTGAATTTGTCTAGAAGCGACGGCCGCTCTGCTTGTCTGGATCCAGCTAGCGGGGACGCTTCTAAATTTTGTTGCACAAAATTAGAAGCGTCCCCTTTCTCGCTTGCCGTCTCTGACTCCTTGGCAATGATCTTTGAAAGCTTGGCCTGTCCGCCGCCAAAAAGAATTTTGAAATAATTGCCAAACTCTTCATTGATTTTATCAAAGGCTGTTTCAAACTGGATTTTTATTGTTTGGTCAAGTTCTTCAAGCAAGGTTACCAATGATTTCAAAGAATTCTCTAAATCCCCTATTTGGCTGGCTAAAAATTCGTACCGTTCGCTGACTTCTTTATATTCCTTAACGACCTCGGCATCCACTCCGCCAATTGCTTCAAGCTGGCGTTTTAAGCGCTGAATTTCAGGCAAGATAGTCTGGGGATCGGCGGAACGCGATTCTTCATGATCCAGACCTTGGCGGGATTCGTTTAAAACGGCCAGATAGTTCTCCCCCATCTCCTGTTGAGCTTCAGCTTTCAAGGTTTCATAACGCGTTTCGATTTTGGCAATTTCGATTTTGGCGTTGTTCAAGTCTGCTTCGAGCGCGTGCACTTCCGACTGCTTGGCAGACAACTTTCTCTGTATATCAAAAAAGGATTGCTTTTTTTCTTCAGCCAGCCGGCCAACTCTTTGCAATTCCAGACGCAGCTTTTCAAGCTCTTGATCAATTGTGTTAAGATTGGCCACAATAGCGTCCAACTCTTTTGTAATTGCCGTAGCGCTTGCGGGAGCCTTTTCACCTTTAAGGCGGGCGAGGAGATCGGAAACAGTAGTATAGAGTGTGCGAAGATTACTTTTTATGTCATCCTGAGTTAACGTAGCGAGCGAAGGATTTCCTAAGGATGCGGAGCGCGTATTCATGCGAGATTCTTCGCTACGCTCAGAATGACGAAGCAAAACGTCGAGTTCCGTGCGCACCCCTTCCAATATCTGCGCTATCTCATATACTGGCACGGACACAGCTTCTTTTTTAGTCTCTAGGAGCTTGCGCTTGAGGTCAAATTCTTTTTCGCGCATTTTTTCTTTGCGCGCGATAAGCGCCGAATACTCATCCTGGATCTTTAAAAGTTCTGCAGGCTTGGTTTCGCTTTTTTCCAGTACGCGCATCTCTAATTCAATTGTTTTAAGCTCGGCGGTCTTTGAATCCAGTTTTGATTGCGCTTGTTCCATTTTATCGCGCCATGTTTTTGCTTCAGTTTCACCGCTTTGCAATAGGCGACCGTAATACTGGATTTGTAAACTGCGCAGGTCCCGTTCAATATCGCCGCGCTGCTCTAGGCGGCGCACTTGACGGGTAAGCGATTTAAGACGCGGCGTAATTTCTTCTTCTAGCATACGCGCCTGATATAGATTCTCCTCGGTCGCGGCTAGCTTTTTCAAAGCTTGCTCTTTTTTTAATTGCAGGGGGCGGACCCCTGTTGCTTCATCAAAAAAAACTTTGCGCTCCTCGGGCGAGGCAATTAAAATCTGATCAATCTGGCCTTGTCCGATTACGCTATACCCTTCTTTGCCAAACGCGGCTTTGGCCAAAAGCATTTGGATATCCATTAAACGCGTGGTCTTCCCATTTAAAAGATACTCGGACTCGCCATCGCGATAAAGCCGGCGCGTAATTGTTACTTCTGCAATATCAAGCGGAATCCGGCCGTCTTCATTATTGACGGTTAATTGCACCTCGGACAGGCCGGCTCGCGCTCTTCGGGCTGATCCGCTAAAGATAATGTCTTCGGATTTTTTTCCTCGGATCGCTTTGATGCTCTGTTCGCCCAAAACCCAACGTACGGCATCGGCGATGTTTGACTTTCCAGAACCATTTGGGCCAACAATAGCGGTGAGTGTAAGTTGCCCAGAAGCATCGGGAGAAGAAAATAAGAGCGTGGTCTTATCAGCAAAAGATTTAAAACCTTGGAGCTGGATTTGTTTGAGATACATAATTGAAATATTTTAGCGCATTGATAACAAATAGTAAATACGCGCATATAACATCCACATAAAAAGAAAAGAGGGGCCGGCACGCAGTGGCAGCCCCTCGGCGGGAACGAAAAAGAGCGGCTTCCGGCGGTGTGGAGACGAGCTTGTGGAGGGTCTTCTACCCGGCGGGCGTGGGCGCGGGTTCGGGCGCGGCGGTCTCGGCGGGCGGCGCGGGTTCGGGCGCGGCGGTCTCGGCGACGGGGGTCTCCTCGGCGGGGGGCGTGCCCTGGTCGTCCATGGCGATCCTCCTCCTCGGGTTGAGTCCCTTTTCTAAAGGGTTCCGAGGCGCTAGACTATATAAAAATATGGTCTAACGCCTCAAAACCAAGGAATGCCAACTGTTTTCATTGCCCCTATAAACAAGTACCACCGCTATTCTACTAGGTTGGCAAATTTAGTCAATGGGCCTCTTGCACAGCTTAATATGCTAGTGTATGCTACCAACAGTTTTGCGAGGCCAAGACTAAGCCTTGGGTCGCCCAAGGCTTAGTCTTAAACTGGTCCCGTACCGTTTGCGCCCATAGCTCAATTGGCAGAGCAGGGGCCTCTTAAGCCCAAGGTTCCAGGTTCAATCCCTGGTGGGCGCAAAAGGTACGGGGTAGACGCCGCAGCAAGATAGTTCTGGGCCTGCCCCGCATTTAACGCGAAGCGTTATAGTGCGGGGTTCGACCCACAGCGGATGCACCATAATAAAACTATTGCGTACTTGCGCTTACGCAATTATGCAATATCATAATAGCATGGCATAGTCCCGTATAAATGCTTGGGCCTGGGTAGCTCAGTGGTAGAGCGCAGGCCTGAAGAGCCTGGCGTCGTCAGTTCGATCCTGACCCCAGGCATTTGTACGGGATAAATTTAACCTGAACAGTAGCACCCTGATAGGCATCGGGGTTCTCACTCTAGGCATTTTGCCTGTGTAGCTCAATGTAGTTAGAGCGAGGGATTTTCACCCGCCCAAATTTTTGGCTGGATAGCTCAGTTAGTTAGAGCGAGGGACTCATAAGCCCTAGGTCGGTGGTGCAATTCCACCTCCAGCCAAAAATTTGGGCGGGCAAGTAAGCCCTAGGTCGGTGGTGCAATTCCACCCGCAGGCATTAGACTTGTCCCCAAATAACATTCTGGCTAATTTCCCTGATTTTCGGCTACAAACCACTTCTCGGAATTCGCCGTAATTAAACCACTAACATAAAAAGGGACCACTTCTAAATTTTGCTGCGCAAAATTAGAGGCGGTCCCTTTTTGATTCCGTTTCTCTCTGCAAGTACATCGTCTGGGGCCTGTTGCCGAATACCATTTCTACTGCAAGATAAGAATTTTGGCTGCGACTTTGTGAAACATTCTCAACATATACGCCGTATATGCTTCAAATGTTGATGATCCGAAGTTATTCGGACCAATACATCTCCTTAGAAAGGAGGTGATCCATCCCCAGCTTCCGCTAGGGATGCCTTGTTACGACTTAGCCCCTCTCACGAGGCCTTCCTTGGACGCCGGCTCTTACCCCGGCGGCTTCAGGAATTCCCCGCTCGCTTGGCTTGACGGGCGGTGAGTACAAGCATCTTTTTCCATTGTTACCAATGGGATGGACTATATCTTCTTCCATCGTAGTGCGCAGGCTAAAGCCTGCAGCTACCACGTTTAGGAAGGTGAGCGTATAATTGTAGTTTGTTTTCCCCATTATGGGGCACCTACAATATAAGTCTCTACGGGGTCCGACTTTGGTCGGACTTCCCACGGTATTGACCACAAAGTCTCACCAGACTGTTATGGCGTTCACCGTTATTAGCTCACTTTGCATCTCGACATTACTGCCGAGAGGGGCCTTGCGCACTTTGCGCTAACCCGAGAACGTATTCAACGCACCGTGGCTGATGCGCGTTTACTAGCGATTCCGGCTTCATGGGGGCGAGTTGCAGCCCCCAATCCGAACTGGGACCGGTTTTGATGGGATTGGCTCCATCTTGCGACTTGGCGTCCCATTGTACCGGCCATTGTATCACGTGTGTAGCCCAGGACGTAAGGGCCATGCTGATTTGACGTCATCCCCGCCTTCCTCTCCGTATACCGGAGCAGTCTCGTCTGACACAGTAACAGACAATAGGGGTTGCGCTCGTTACCCAACTTAATGGAACGCCTCACGGCACGAGCTGACGACAACCATGCAGCACCTGTGCTTCACCCTCGAAGGTCACACGTTTCCGTGCGCTTGCAGAAGCATGTCAAGCCCTGGTAAGGTTCCTCGCTTATCGTCGAATTAAACCACATGATCCACCGCTTGTGCGGGTCCCCGTCTATTCCTTTGAGTTTTAGCCTTGCGGCCGTACTTCCCAGGCGGGATGCTTAACGGTTTCCCTTATGAAAACGCCACTGGAAGGGTCGATACTTCCAATAGCTAGCATCCATCGTTTAGGGCGTGGACTACTAGGGTATCTAATCCTATTCGCTCCCCACGCTTTCGTCCATGAGTGTCAGAGCCGTTCTAGCAAGCTGCCTTCGCCTTTGGTGTTCCTACCGATATTAATGCATTTTACCGCTACACCGGTAGTTCCACTTGCCTCTCCCGGCCTCAATCCACCCAGTTTTTTTCGCAGCTTCAAGTTGAGCCTGAAGATTTAACGAAAAACTTAGGTGGACACCTGCGGACGCTTTAAGCCCAGTAAATCCGGGTAACGCTTGAGGTCTCTGTATTACCGCTCCTGCTGGCACAGAGTTAGGAACCCCTTATTCTCCGCCTACATTCAGCCCGCCTAAGTTTCGCCAAAACTAGATTATTCATTTATCAGCACTCTCTTAGGTTATGTTTTCGCCTTGTATTTCTTTCGCTTAGCGAAATTTAGGCGGGCTTATTCGGCGGCAAAAGCAGTTTACACCCCGAAGGGCTTCTTCCTGCACGCGGCGTCGCTGGGTCAGGCTTTCGCCCATTGCCCAATATTCCTGACTGCAGCCTCCCGTAGGAGTGTGGACAGTGTCTCAGTTCCACTGAGGCGGGTCGTGCTCTCACACCCGCTACCCGTCGTAGCCTTGGTAGGCCGTTACCCCACCAACAAGCTGATAGGCCATAGGCCCCTCTTGAAGCGTCTTTTGGACTTTACATGAGAATGGCTTGCGCCCCCTCATGTCCATCGGGAATTAGTTCGCCTTTCGGCGAATTATGCCCGTCTTCAAGGCAGGTTGCCAATGTGTTACTCTCCCGTCTGCCACTCGCGCGCCCCTTGCGGGGCACACTCGTTCGACTTGCATGCCTTAGGCACGCCGCCAGCGTTCACCCTGAGCTAGGATCAAACTCTCAAAGAATTGAGAATCATAATCCCACCAAAACGAATCTTGTTCAAGACCCGCTGGATAGGATCTCCGCCTCCTCGGCGGATGCGCCGTTGAGGCGCAAAACTCTCAAAAAGATTTTTTGAAGTAATAGATCGGTTAATCCGCTTGCCCGCCCAAATTTTCTTACGAAAACTTGAGAGGGCTAGATGTACCTGCAGAGAGAAAAAGAATTTCTACTCTCTGCTCGTTAAATTGTCAACGAGCTTCTGGGGCCTAGTGCCCCTTCTTTTCTTCAAAACTGGAGTGAAGAAAAGACAGAGAAACCCGTAAAGGCACCTCTGTCTTTTCTTCCTATTAGATTTTCAATATTTTAAAGCGAAACTTTAGATCATACGCTTTAAGTTTTGAACATCACTACTATACAACACCCCAAAAAACATGTCAAGCCGCTGTATTCCGCAGGGTGAAAATTTGAAATTAGACAAGTTAGATGGCTACCCTCCCCATCCCCACCTCCAACTTCACAATCTGGGAAGCACGAGGCGGGGTAAGGTCCAGGATAGTAGAACGGTAATGGAGGTAACCTTGTTTTTCCAGGGTAATGTAGTATTTGCTCCGGCCCACCAAGAAAGCATACTTGCCAGAGTCATCCGTGATTTGGGTTTCCAGGAGTT
>LCOG01000004.1 GCA_001001705.1 Parcubacteria group bacterium GW2011_GWA2_47_26
TATAGACCAAAAAATCAAAAAAATTAGGGAAATGCAAAGTTAGATATTATATGTCCCAACCGATGGGACCAAAGTTACATTCTTAGATGACTAAATGCGTAGGTTATCCCCATGCGGGTTTTAGGCTCAAAAGTAAACACAAAGGGTTTGATTTTCCATTCTCCGATTCGCGCGAATTGGAGAACGAGGGGGTGGGGAGATTCTTGTTTTCCCCTCCCTTAAAATAAGGGAGGGCGAGGGAGGGTTATGAATCAATCCCACAATCATCCCTCTCCCCGCCCAATCTCCTCTCCCGCGGCTGGGAGAGGGCTGGGTGATGGGCATTCTGCGATTCGCGCGAATCGCAGACCAAGAGGTGAGGGCGGCGGGGAGTATTTTGGGAAAATCCCATGGCAGCATAACCGCTTTTGCCACCGTGGAACGCTTCGCGCCCGCTTTAGTCCGGGCCTTGTTTTGTTCTCCCCAACGCGGTAGGATAGGGGAATGCTTATGGGTAAATTTAATTTCACAGACGAACAGGATTTTGAAAAAGTGCGGACGTCCGCCGAAGCTTTTTATGGCACTATAGACAAAGTGCGTTGCCCATATTTTGGAGAAGATATTGCTTTTAATGCAAAGGGATTGCGACATTTGAAGTTTAAGGCCGACCAACAGGCGCGGCCGCATAAAGATCAATACAGCCGCCTGAAACTTATCCGTTATGCTCCCGAAGTTTTGAAATTATCAAGAACCGTGCAGGGTATTTGGTCAGTGAGGCGTTTTGAAGAACAGAAAACAAACAGTCGCTGGAAACAAGTGATGAAAGAAGTTATGTATTACGAGTTTGTAGCTGTATTGGATTCAGTACGCGTTAAGGTTATTGTGAAACAGGCCTCGGGCGGAGAAAAGCATTTTTGGAGCGTAATTCCGTTTTGGGGAATTGATACAAATACCAGTAGACGGATTTTACATAGTGGTGATCTAGAGCATGATTAAACTAAAAAACGCCGCAATGCGGCATTTTTTAGTGGTGCCTGGTTACAGCTTGGATAGCCGTGACAGGGCCAAGGCCCTCCAAGCACCAATTACACTATAGCATGACAAATGCTTGTTTGTCAATAGTTTTATCCACATGCCGGTTCTAGATTAACAATTAAGCCCAAAAGGGCGTGATTTTCCATTCTGCGATTCGCGCGAATCGCAGACCAAGAGGTGGGGGGTATGAATCAATCTCCTCTCCCCGTGGGAGAGGGTCGGGTGAGGGTGGCCTGCCATCAATGCCGCTCGTATCGCGGCGGGGAGTACTTTGGAAAAATCTCATGGCAGCATAACCGCTTTTGCCACTGTGGAACGCTCCGCGCCCGCTTTAGTCCGGGCCTTGTTTTTTTTCCCCAACGCGATAGGATAGGGGAATATGGAGGACATAAGTCAAAGTGCAAAAAAACCAAAACACAAAGGCGCGGGACATAGGAAACGTTTGCGTGACAGATTTTTACAGGCCGGACTTGACGGATTTCATGACTACGAAATCGCGGAGCTGCTGCTCACCATGGGAACCCCGCTGAAGGATTGTAAAGGCATGGCTAAAGTAGCGATTAAAGAATTTAAGGGGTTGCGCAATGTACTGGACGCTTCACTGGATGAGCTGCAGAAAATAAAGGGAATCGGTCCGTCGAATGCATTCGGTATAAAATTGTTTCAAGCAGTGGGAGAACAGTACGCAAAAGCGCGAATCCCAAAAAGAGCGGCATTGACGCTACCGGAAATTGTAGCCGATTACGCAAGGAAAAAAATCGGCGCAAAGAAGAAAGAGCACTTCATGATTATGTGCCTTGACTCCCGTAACCGCGTAATCAAAGATGGCAACGTATCGGTTGGCACGCTTAACGCCAGTTTGGTCCATCCCAGCGAGGTATTTTCCGAAGCCATTAGCGCCAATGCCGCGTCGGTAATTTTCGCGCATAATCACCCGTCCGGAGACACTGAACCTTCAAGCGATGACTTATTGATTACAAAAAGATTGGTGGAAGCAGGAAAAATAATGGGAATTGAAGTGGCGGATCATATCGTCGTTACTCAAAATACGTTTTTTAGCTTCAAAGACAAAGGTCTGATTTAATCAAAAGTATTTTGATAGAGCAGGTATGATACATACTTGGATTATTACAGTTGGGTTATTGCTGGATTTAATTGGGGCACTCGTTTTAATCATTTATAAACTTAGAATTAGATCTCACGTTGATGATGATTTAATTCTTAAAGATCATGGATATGGGTGGTATACTCAAGTTAAGCATGTAAGACAGAGGAAGCAAACCGTAGTTGGGTTTATTGTTTTGGGCGCAGGTTTCATTTTACAGGGCATCGGAGGCAATACTATGTTATACAATTTGACATCGAAATTAAATGATCCTCAAATATTAGGATTGCTGGTTTCATTTGTAGGGGCTTTTCATATTTCAGCGGCAGTTTTTTTAATGCGGTATAAAGATTTGCGCAAGATATGTTACGGAGACAATGAAGGATTGTCTGAGGATTTAATACGTTTTATTTTTAGACAAAGCAGAAAGACATTTGTTGGTTTTGTGGTTTTTTCTGTCGGAATTTTATTGCAGATAATCGATTATTTTTTTCTCGGTTTTTCAATTCCCATTATAGCCGTAATTCTAATTTTGATATTAGCAATTGCATTGCCCGCTATTGTTGCACCTTTTTTATGGAATGATAGTAAAATGAAAGATTTGGAAAAAAAAGCGAATGATGAGGAAGTTGCAGCGGAACAAGAAAAAAAAGCGTAAAATAAATATGAAGATCACCAATGAAAAATTAGAGTTTGAGAAAATGAAATTGGAAGTTGAACGGTTAAGGAAGGAGTTGAGGAAGAAAAAGAAGTATGGTTTGGTTTGGGAAGATAAACCGGAGGATGTGGTGGAGATGTGCAAGGAAAAATTGCCGGTGCTTAAGGAAGTTAAGAGTAAAGAAATAATTACCGACAAAACCAAGCCGGTAAATTTACTTATTGAGGGCGATAATTATCATGCGCTGTCGGTTTTGAATTATACGCATAAAGGCAAGATTGATGTTATCTACATTGACCCGCCGTATAACACTGGTAACAAAGATTTTATTTATAATGACAGTTATGTAGAAAAAGAAGATTCCTATCGTCACAGTAAATGGATCTCCTTCATGGTTAAGAGGTTAAAATTAGCCAAGAATTTATTAAAAGATACAGGAGTGATTTTTATTTCGATTGATGACAATGAAATTGCTCAATTGAAGTTGTTAATGGATAATACTGATTTATTTGGAGAACAAAATTTTGTTGATTGTATTTCGTGGGAGAAGAAATCGTCTGCAAAAGGAGTGCCACCAAAAAATATGATAGTTAATGTACATGAGTACATTTTGGTCTACCAAAAGTCTAATAAATTTTCATTTGTTGGTGAGCCAAGAAGTGCAGAAGGTTTTAGTAATTCAGACCACGATCCACGAGGTCCATGGCGGAATACTAATATAAAAAGCACCGTAAAGGATAAATCGCATGCGTTTACGATTATTGACCCATTTACCGGTAATTCCTTTACGGACACTTGGGCTTTTAGTAAAGATGAACTTACTAGACTGATAAAAGAGAAGTATTTGATTTTCCCAAAAAATAAGAACGGACAAGTAAGAAAAAAAGAATTCTACAATGAATTTAAAAATGCAAATATCCCACTTAAATCATCTTGGGGGTTATTCGATAATCAAAGGAATACGGAGATGCTAAAGGAAATTCTCGGTGATGCATTATTTTTAAATCCTAAACCATTGGACCTGTTAATCTATTTACTGGAAAGTACAATGAATAAAAATTCGATTGTTTTAGATTTTATGGCAGGTAGCGGCACAACCGCGCATGCTTTACTAAAGATTAATAAAAAAGATAGTGGCAACCGAAAGTTCATTTTATGTACCAATAACGAAAATAATAACGGAAACGGTCATAAGATTGCTGAGGATATTTGCTATCCCAGAATTAAAAAAATTATTGAAGGATATAAAAATTCGAACGGTGAGAAGGTGGAAGGCCTAGGTGGCAACTTGAAGTACTTCAAAACTGGCTTTGTTGCGGCGGAGCCAAATGATACGAACAAAACAAAACTGACCAAAGAGGCAGTAGAAATGCTATGCATTAAAGAAGGGACTTTTGAAGCGGTCGTTGAAGAAACAGATTTAAAGATTTTCAAAAATCACGATCATCACTGCGCAATCATTTTTGACGAGGCAATGATACCGAAGTTTAAGCAAAAACTGAAAAAACTAGACGGCAAATGTAGTGTGTATATTTTCTCACTAGGCGACGATACATTTGATGATGAATTTGAGGATGTAAAAGGCAAAGTAAAACTATCCCCAATACCGGAGGCGATTTTGAGAGTGTATAGAAGGATATTTAAATAAGATAAAAATTATGGCTAGATTGAATTTTAATGCAATTTTTGCTCAACATCTTGACGATAATACACTTGAGCCAAAACAAAGGATCAGAGTGGGAGGGGTTGAGTTTGGGCCTGGTGTTAAATTTTCCCACGGTGTCGCGTTTGGCGGTGTTGATTTTTCACAATTTATCGGACGTGATCTTGAGGTAGAAACTCACGGCGATATTTTAGTGATCAAGGGGATATATTAGTTATGGCAAAAGAAGAACCACGGGTTAAAATTCCAGACCCAAGTGAAGAATTTAGTAAACGATTTGATCGTCTATTTTATCTTGTGATTGGTGCAATGTTCGCTTTTTGACGATTTAGGCGATCGGAAAATTGATGAGAATGAGATTTTGTTTTTCAATTGGGAAAGTATCAACAAAAAGGACAATGTGTATATTCGTGAGAGTGAGCAATAAAATAACTTGTCGCATATTTTAGAGCGAACGCGCGGGGAGGGTCGGAAGGTATTGCTCATTATTGATGAGAGCCATTACAGCGCCGGACAAATGGACGAGAAAGAAAAATCCGCGGCCACACGATTGCGCGATGATATTGGCGCGGATTTGACGATTGAAGTCTCGGCAACACCGCTCCTTAGCGGCGATGAATCGGTGAATGTGCAAATTGAAGATGTAAAAGCGGAAGGAGTTATTAAAAAGGGCGTTGTGCTTAATGAGAATTTTAAAAATACCCTTGAAAATGGAAAAATAAAAACTGATTTGGCTGGCGGTAACGAGGCATTGGTTCTTGGATAGGCACTGAAAAAACGCGCCGAATTAATGAAGGCATATAAACGAGATGGTGTGGACATTAACCCCTTGGTGTTAATCCAGTTGCCTGATAGAAAGGGGAGTAGTGAGGATAGATTGCGCGAGCGAGTAGAGCGAATTTTGAAGGATGAGCACGGCATTACTACTGAAAAGGGAAATAATAAGTTGGCCGTATGGCTTTCCGGCGAGCATATTAACAAAGAAGATGTGGAGAGAAATGATAATAGCGTGGAAGTCTTGATTTTCAAACAAACGCCTGCCTTGGGCTGGGATTGTCCGCGAGCGCAGATTTTAGTGTTGT
Source organism: Parcubacteria group bacterium GW2011_GWA2_47_26 (assembly GCA_001001705.1). GTDB lineage: Bacteria > Patescibacteriota > Patescibacteriia > GWA2-47-26 > GWA2-47-26 > GWA2-47-26. The sequence continues at coordinate 5,523 of LCOG01000004.1, forward strand.
TTCGTGAATGGCATAGTCAAGTGTTTTCTATCCAGACCGTTGGTCGTATTATGCGTATGCCCGAGCCGGATAAAGGTTATTATGAAAATGATCCATTGAACTATGCCTATGTGTGTACAAACTTGAATGATATTGATATTCAAGAGGACATTGCACGCAAGTACATTACGATTTATACCAGTAGACGAAAGAAGCAGTACCAATCCATCAGCTTGACCTCGTATCATACTGTTCGCCATAGAGAAAAGACACGCTTATCTCCGGAGTTTACGGATATTTTTTTGAAGACGGCGGAAGACCTTGGGTTGGCTAAAAAAATAAATAAAAAAGAGGAGCATACTTCACAGACATTAATTTCTGACTGGCATACGGAGAATATTAATTTGGCAGGCGCGGGCATGGTGAAGGAAGCAACCACGCAATATGCGGTTGGGAATATAGACTTACAGCGCTACTTTGATTTTTTCGTTCGGCGGAGTTTGCGACATTTCTATCCAGAAGATCGTACTGTAGGAAGAGTCAAAACCACAATTTATAAATTTTTAAGCACGAACTAGAGATGGATTATGAGCAAGAATGGGAGCCGCTTGTGCGAATTATAATGTCCGAAAATAATGCCGAGCATATTGCACATACGATCGCCGAGAGCGAAAAGCGATATATTGAACGTGTTACTGATCGGGAAAAGAGCTTGAATTAACTGAAAAGTGGGAAATACCGGAGGCGATAAAATATGGCGATAAAAACATTGAACGAAATGCTGGAAAGTCAATCATGCAACCATTTTTTACGAGTTGGGATTCGGGAGCAGAGGAAAAACTCGTAGAATTTTTTGAAAAACGAAATAATCATGTTGAATGGTGGTTTAAAAACGGAGACCGAGATGCAACATTTTTTGCCGTGCCATATGAAGATGGCGATCAGAAGCCCTTTTATGTTGACTTTATAGTGAGGATGAAGGATGGAAGGATAGGCTTATTCGATCCTCACGGGACGCATTTGGGTGATTTTACCGCTAAGTCGGATGGCTTGCAGGCATATATCGCCGAGCAGAATAAAAAGGGAAAGAAATTATTCGGCGGAATGGTTTCTAACACCGACCCACGAAATTATACCGGGCGATGGGTCTACTTTGATAAACCCGGGAAGGAGTTTAAAAAGGATAGTTTTGGGAATTGGAAGGAGTTGGAATTATAGAACAAAACACAAAGAGTGCGCACTCTTTGTGTTTGCGAGGGAATTTTTTATGAGATTGTCTCCTCGCCTACAATTTTCCAGGCGCCTGGACCGGAAACACGCGCCATGGTTTGTCTGCCGTTGCCGCGAATAACTACCGGGCCATATGTTTCCTTTGCCCAGCCGTTGCCGGTGCCGATGATATCAACTACAGGACCTAGTGCGGATGGTACTTGATTCCATGCGTAGCGAATGTCACCAGTTATATCGCCTATGCCGCCAAAGATGCTAAATTCTGACATATGTGAGAAATTAATGCAATGTCGTCATAATCCTTGAACCAAGAATCGGCCTGAATCAAAAAGATTTTCTTGTGTCGGAAGTTCCGTCGCGCGCCGTCACATCCAGATCATGCCGCACTGTTAATCATCGCATAAGGTGTCGTACATGTCAAGGGCAATTTTCGTATTTTCTGTGGATAATTTTGCCTTGCAGCAAAAATTTGTTGTGGCGGCGGCGGAGATTGAAGCGCAGATGGAAAATCAAACCCGCGCCACGGGACGCATTGAAGAATTGTTTGAGTCGCTTTTGCATAGAGCATTCAGTGGCGCATTATGAAAAAGATTATTTCCGAAAAATTTGTGGAGAAGGCGATTTTGAAACATCTTGATAAGAAGGGCTGGAATTATAATGTCAAGACAAAAGGTTTGCACGAGCGTGGGTGCGATATTGTGGTTACAGATTCGCGGAATAAGAACAAGGCGCGAAGATTTTATATTGAGTGCAAAGGAAAATCCTACGCAAAGTCAGCACGGGCCATCGCGGACACAATTTTTTTATTCGCACTCGGACAAGTGATTACGAGGATGAAAGTTGTCGCTAGGCACGCGTACAAATATGGGCTTGGCTTACCCGAAGTCAGCGCGAAAAAGGCGTTGCGCCGGATTCCGTGGCAAGCCGCGAGACATTTGTGCCTATACATTTTTTCCGTAGATGATAAAGGGCGCGTCACCGAATATTCGCCAAGGGATTTTAAGAAATCGCAAAGATCATAAAAACAGGAAAGATTGATTGTTCACAAAAATTCCTCGTCATCGGGTGATAAATGAGGGGGGTGCAACTACCATCCCACATCCAACCCACACTATCTATTCTGCAATTCTGCGGAATCGCAGAACGAGCAAAGTGGGTGGAAGGCGTGGAGGGTAGGCGGATATTATGGTATACTAAAAAATAAAACTATGCACAATTGGATAAATACTTTTAAATTGCTCGGTAATCGCAATCGTCTCCGGATTTTGAAGTTGCTAAGCCAGCAAGGTGAATTGTCGGTCAAGGCCATCAGCGACAAACTTGATATTACCGTCAAACTGGCCTCTCAACATTTGGTATTGCTGGCGCACGCCAATTTTTTGCAAGGGATCGGCAAGGTTGGCAGTGTGTACTATTCGCTTAATCCCGCGCTTCCTTCGGCTGTACGACGGATTATTGAAAAGGATATCCCAAAAATATAACCCCCCTCACAAAGTGTTCTGCGATTCTGCGGAATCGCAGAATGCCAAACCGCAACCGCTGCCAAACATCCTATTACCATAAACCCCCTGATAGAGTGTGAATAGTCCGCATATTGCAGATGAATATTTAATATGGTACGCTATAAGTACATATGGTCAAAACTCCCAAAATCAACGAGAAAAAATACCGAAATGCCGTGCTTTTCTTTGCCAAAAAGATTCAGAATGGCACGCTCGGCAAGCTTAAGTTGATGAAACTTTTGTATTATCTTGATTTTGATTTTTTTGAAAAATACGGGCGCTCGGTAACCGGTGACGAGTATCTCCGTTTTGAATACGGACCAGTGCCGCACATGGGAGAAAAAATGCTTAAAAAAATGGCGGGCAATGAGATTAAAATCACCAGGCGCAGAGTGGCCGACGGGCTGAACGATCAAATGCATATTGAAGCATTAAAGGATTTTGATTTGAGTGTTTTTACCAAAGAAGAATTGCTGATGTTGGAAGAAATAGCGGATAAATGGGAGAAATTTACCGGCACGGAAATGAAGCACGCGAGTCATGGTGAAGCACCATGGATCGCCACAAAGCCGGATGGAGTTATTGATTATAATCTTTCGTATTACCGCAATAAGCATGCCGAGATGGAACGGCTTTAGTACGGTATGGAAGTTTCTCGGCACGACGCTATTGAAAAAGATTTTCGTGCGTTAAGGCGTTCGGCCGCGCCGCAAGAATCGCTTGAGGCATGGGAGCGTCTTTTTTGTTTGAAGGGATTACGGGAAACGCCGGCAATTGACGCTTTCCCGGGGTTTGGCGGACGGAAAATTTTTAAAGGGCGAGTTGTGCCGCTTAAAGAAAATGTCGGCAAGTCAAAAGGGTACAGGGTCATTTTTGAAATGATTGGTGAGAGCCATTGTAACATCTTGGTTTTTTCTCGACACGGTGTATATCATAGCGAAACGGACCTTATGGCGTTAATAAAAGAGCGCCTTAATTAAAAATTACATTGAAGACGAGTGGCGTTTTAAATAACAAAAAAGAGCCCCAAAAGGGGTCTTTCCAACCACGTCCCTATGCCGGATGTCCCGACCACGCCACCGTCCGGTGACTGTTCAGGATACAGGTTTTCGTACCTTCACCCTACTATATCCAACCATTTGTATGGTATACTATAACTATCAATATGAGCCTGTTGTTACAAACTCTTCGCACTGTTCTGCTCAATGTAGTTGCGGATTTCTTTTATTTTCCAATTTGGTGGTATGCCGGCGGCCTTAAAAAACAGCTTACAGGCATTTTAGGAAGTTTTTTGGCGCGCCAAGATGCGCTGGCTTTGGATATTTGGATCAAAAATATCGCGACTCCCATGTACGGCCAATACGATATCCAGGGCCGCATTATTAGTTTTATCATGCGTCTGGCCCAGATAATCGGGCGCTTATTTATTTTGATAGTCTGGGGAGTTTTGCTGGTGGCCTGGCTTATAGTTTGGGTATTGATTCCGGTAAGTGTGGCGTATTTTGTTTTTATACAAATTAGGCTGATGGTGTAGCGGAAGGCTTTAGCCTTCCATAATCGTGGGAACCTAAAGGTCTCCGCTACATCTTGTGACTATCTCAACAGAAACTTTCTATGGAATTCCTCAAATGCGAAATTTGCAACGGTACCGGTGTTATGCCCGGAAAAGTGTGCGGTACTTGTCATGGCGCCGGTTTTGCTGGCATAGGCGACTCGCAAGTATTTTATTGGAGATCGCGTATTAATCGCAGCCAATTGCAGCAAGCTAAAGTTGAACGCGCAGTAAGGAGCATATTTTCTGCGCTTTTAGCAATTTTTGGATTATCGGGTATTGGTTTTGTATTAGCCCAAGCTTGGCCAACTCTGGAAAATATTTTTACCGCGCAATTTTGGCAGATCTCGTCATTGGCCAAGATTATTTTTTCTTTCTCGCTTATAACGAATTTATATTTGCTTACTCGGGTATTGAGAATACAGGAGGACACAGAAAACGTCCAACCGTCTCTGCGTCAGCCGCTTAAAGTAGTTCCAGACACCTGGCGCGATTTATTAAAACTGCCAAAATTGCGGCGTCTTGATATCTCGCATGCTTATACAATTGATGCGCTCGGGCGACTAAAAGACGCTTATATTCTAGCTTCAAAATTAAAACATGCCCAAATCAGCCCGCCGCATATTTTTGCCGGATTACTAAGTTCTGGGGCAGTGGGTTCACTTTTAACACGTTTAGAGTTAGACCCAAAAGGCTTGCAGGAAAGAGTCGGCCGTGCACTTATAGAGGAAGCATTGTTTGCGCCTCCTCAAGAAGAGCCGATCTGGAGCGAGGCCGCTAAGCAAATTCTTATCCGCGCGTATTGCAGAGCGCAACAAGTTAAAAATGAGAAAGTCGCGGCTTATCATGTGTTAATTGAAACCGTGCTAGCCAATGAGCGTTTACAAACAATATTGTTTGACCTCGGCGTTGATCAGGATAAATTATTAAATGCAGTGCGCTGGTTTGAGATAAATGATGAAATGCGTCGTCGCTGGCGGTATTTCCGCGGGGCCGCCGCCCGCCGGCCCAAAGGCGCCATGAATAGAGCCATGACTGCTTTGCAAACCCGTATCCTAGATCGTTTTTCTGATGATCTAACGCTTTTGGCTGGCCGCGGGTATCTTGAGCTTGTGGTAGATCGTGAAAAAACTTTTGAAGAAGTTTTACGCATTCTTGAAGGTGAACGCAAAAGCGTTTTGCTGGTGGGCAATTTTGGCGTAGGTAAAGAAGCAATATTAGACGGTATTGCGCAACGCATGGTTGAAAATGATGTGCCGGGTTTGCTAAAAGATTGTCGTTTAGTTTCCCTGTCAATTCCGAAACTGATTGCTGGCGCAACTCCTTCAGAAGCTGAAGAGCGGCTGCTTTTATCTTTGTATGATGTTGGGCGGGCGGGCAATGTGGTGTTGGCGCTTCCCAATATCCATGGGGCAATTAGCGGCCGCACTGCAGGCGGACTTGATCTTGGCGATGTACTAGCGACCGAAATGAACAAAGGGTATTTTTTGGCTGTTGCCACCACGACCCCAGAAGAATACCGTGCGCTTATTGAGGGGTCGGCACTGGGAGAATCATTTATTAAAGTTGAGGTTAGCGAGCCTGACGTGAATACCGCGATCCAGATTTTGGAATCCAAAGTCGGACCCATAGAATACCGCACTCAAGTATTTTTTTCCTATAACGCCCTGGAAAAAGCCGTTGTGCTTTCTGATCGTTACATGAAGGATCATTATTTGCCGGAAAAAGCCATTGATATTATTAAAGAAGCCGCCCAGCATGTTCGCAATAAACAAGGCGCCAAAAATTTAGTGCGTGGTGAAGATGTAGCCGAGATCGTTTCGCAAAAAACCGGAGTACCCGCGACCGCTGTTACCGAGACCGAAGCTCAAAAACTTTTGCATCTGGAAGATACCATGCACGAACGCATTATAGGCCAAGACGAGGCGGTGCGGGCGGTTGCCGCGGCTTTGCGACGGGCGCGCGCGGAGTTGCGTGAAGTTAAACGTCCCATTGCTAATTTTCTCTTTTTGGGACCAACTGGTGTTGGTAAAACCGAAACAGCTAAAACTGTGGCCGAGGTATATTTTGGCAACGAAGAAAACATGATCAGGATAGACATGTCCGAGTATCAAGATAAAACCTCAATTTACCGGTTGATTGGCGCGCCGGGCGAAAGCGGGGGATTGCTAACCGAACCAGTGCGCAAAAATCCGTTCTCTCTGGTTTTGCTTGATGAAATTGAAAAAGCTCATCCGGATATTTTAAATATATTTTTGCAAGTTATGGATGACGGGCGTGTCACTGACAGTGCTGGCCGTGTGGTTGATTTTACAAATACAATTATTATTGGCACCTCCAATGCCGGCACACCCTTTATTCAGGAGTCAATCAAACAAAGCAAGGCCATGGAAGAAATTAAAAAAGATTTAGTTGAACGCGAATTAAAGCAGTATTTCAGGCCAGAATTCCTCAATCGTTTTGACGCAGTTATCGTGTACAAACCCTTGACCGAGCCGGAAATTATCCAAATAGCCAAGTTGATTCTCGCCAAAGTCGGAAAACAACTAGAGGCCAAAGGTATTATGTTTAAAGCTGCGGAGGAAGCCGTAGCAGAATTAGCGCATGCCGGATTTGATCCGCTTTTTGGAGCGCGGCCCTTGCGGCGCGTTATTCAAGAACGCGTTAACGATGCCTTAGCCAATCTTTTACTAACTCAAAAAATCGGCCGTCGTGATATAGTAATTTTGGAGACCGGCGGTCAATTACGCATTGAAAAAGCCGAGAAGTTGTAAAAATCTGCAAAAAATGCTATCTTATAACAGATAGTTGCTAATTATATTATTACCTTTTTATGACTAGAAGAGCAGAAAGCGCAGAATTGCAAGAGGCTCTTGGGGAAGCGCTTGGTACAATTCCAAAGGAGAAACCGGTGAAAAAGACTGCGAAGAAGATGGGCAAAGTCCTTCCTTTTGAACGCCCGCCTTCGGCGTGGCCTAAAGCAGAAGAGCGGGAAGTGGAAGAGTTGTTGGAGCCGCCGGAGCAATTATTGTCGTCTTTAGAAGAGCGTGCCGCGGCCATGAGCATAAAAGTAGGAGCTTTGTTGGAAAGTGAAAGATTAGCGGGCGCGCGAGAGACTCAAGGCAGAGCCCTGGAAAAACAAATAAGACAAACCATAGACGCGCTTGAAGGCGAGCCGCTTAAAGCTTCCTTTGAAAAATATTCTAAACTCAAAGGACGTTATACTCCAGAAAGAATTGGGCATAGGCCTGAATTTTGGGCACTAGAGAAAAAACTCTCGGATTTGAAGCGGCAGGTGCTTAATCTGGAAATGGCTGTCCAGCAATTTGGACAGGATGCAGAAGGGGCGGATAGAGAAAAAGTGGAAGAAGTTATTATTGAAGACCAAGAACCGTCTAAAGGCGGAGGCGAAGGCGGTGGCGAGGGGGGTGGAGAAGGCGAGTCTGAACTAATACGGCGATGGCTCGCGGCAATATCTTCAGTTACTGATTTGAGCAATCAGACCGAGCTTGCCAGGGCAGATTTAAATGAAACTTTAGAGATCGCCAAGACATTGCCTATAGAAAGAGAACGCCTTATTGCATACGATAAGCTAGTTCGAACCCATGAAGCAGTAACGAATACCAAGAGCATATTGAGTAAATTGGAAAATTTAAAGGAGGCTTTGGATAATAATTTAAATAGCGCACAGCGTTTTCGCGATCTTGCAAAAGATGAACAAGGCCAAATCCTTCAGATTTTGAGCCGCGTCGAAACAGAAACCCTAGCAATGGCTGCGCAAATATTAAATTTGGCGAAGAGAGGTAGGAGAGCTTTAGGCGCCGCGCGAACTGTGAAACAAGGGGTTGCGCTAGCTGTTCAAAGGCAAGCCCAAGCAGAAGCTAAAGAGCAAGTTCCAGTAGAAGAAATCCCCGAGCATGAGGTTGTTCAAGTGCCCGAATTAGCCGAGTTAGATAAAAAAGCAAATGAATTATGGACTCGCTCTGATAATTTATTTAACGGACGGGAGTGGCTGGCTGATTCTCAATACGGTTTTTTAGCGCGGCGCGATAAAATATCTGAATCATTGCAGAAAATTCGTGCGGAAATAGATGAATTTGAAAAAGTTTCCGAGGTAGACCAGGACAATATGCTAATTGGCACTGATAGTGTTTTGGAAAATTTGGCAGACGAGTTGGGCAAACTGGAAAATAATGCCGCCGAGATTGTCAATGATGAGCGCAAATTTTTTTCCATGGGCACGCAAAATTTGAAAAATGAATTAGATATAATGCTGGACGATATTAAGCTAACTGTGCGCGAGGAACCGGAAATTAATGACATTATTGAGTGGAGAGACACTCTTCATAGTAGATTATTAGGGCTAATAGCCAATTTTAATCGTAACCTCGAGGATTTGCAAAAGTATAAAGAGCATTTGGAAGAATTGAAAATTTCAAAAGAGAATTTAGAGACTCGTATTGCGCGCATTATTCAAGAGCAAGAGGTTCTAACAGGTGAAATAGAAGTTGAGCCAAAGGAAGCGCCAGCCGTAACAGCCGGAGACAGAGTAAAAATATCGGCAGAATTACTAAAGGAAGCCGCGCTTTTAGAAGCGGTGAGGAAAGCGCCACTTCCCAAACTTCCTTTACCAATTGTCCTTGCACAACCGCCTACGCCAACAACTCCAGTTCAGCCGCAAGGGTTTTTTAAAAAATGGGGAAAACGCGTGGCTTTGGCTGTTTCTTTGATTACGGCTGGTATTTTTGGCGCGAAAAAAATACAAGAAGAAGCCCCCTCTCGGCCAACAATAACCCAAAAACAGACCATAGAAAAACCCGCGGCCGAGCCGCTCGCTCGTGCTCCGGCGACTCAAGAAGCTACGCGTGAAAAAAAGCAAGAGACGGCAAAATTGTCATTTGAGGCAAAAATTGAATTGGGTGAAGGAGCGATTTACGGACTTAGAAAAATATTCTCGGCGCATGAAAAAGAAATGTTTCCCCAAGGACGGACCGCAAAGGAGACGCATAGAATGCTCGTAAGTTTGCTGCCGGATTTGGGCATTACTCCCGGAAAAGAATGGTGGACATATAAATTTACGCCTCATGCTGAACCACGCAAAGATATGCGAGGAGGCCAACCAATTCCGTCTGCTTCCATAAAAGTTTGGAATGACGGCACGCGTTGGCGGGCGCAGTGGGAGGGCAATGTTACTCCCAATAAATCGCCAATATTAAAGCGAGTGTATAGCCTGCCGTCAGGAGATATTTTGGAGGGGCCGGAATATAGCGGCTAATATTTTGATTCGACTGGTTTTATGTTTACGCGATCTTTGCAGCAATCGGCCCCAGAATTGTATAAGGAACTTTTTAAGCGTTGTCCCGTTGTAGTTTCCGTAGCGCGGGCTTTTAATTGGTGCGGGGAAAGAGCTGTAGCTTGGGGCGGTTTGCAAGTGCGCCAAAAATTGCCTTGGCGCACTTATCTTGGTCTTGAGCCAATAGAGGGTGGAGGATTGCGTTTTGGTCTGCGGAAAGTTTATTTTCCTGCAAAACGCAAATTTGTAGACTACGAATTTCCGAGACGCTGGCAGGAAAACATTGCTAGCAATGTTAAAAAATATATTGAAAATGTATTTGGTGCAAAGTCGCAAGGCTTTGTCCTGCATGTAATAACCGAAGGACCAGCCGGTCGTTCTGTAGGCGACTCCCACGCGCTTTCTACTGCTCTGGCTGCGGCTTTAGCTTTGCAATATCGGTTAATTTCTGCCGATGAAGTTTTGCAATGGGCTGATTTGAAACCGCACGCCTTGTCGCAGTCGCCAGCTCTTCGCTTTGGAGAAATTTTAAAGTTTGCGATCGCGCTTCCAATTGCATCTGATCCCCCTTTTGTACATAGTGGCGGCGGACCTTTTACGAGCCTAACTTGGGGCGATGATCCGCAGGTTTTTGCGTGGGGAAAAACTTCGCCGGAATTGGAGCGTTTGTTTGAGCGCGCGGCGCACGATGAATTAACGCTGAAAGTTGCCTCTGATTTTAGCGGATGGAGTTTTCGGGAATTAATGCGCGACCTGACTCCCGTCGCCCCGCTTGACTATAGCCTCATATTTTTAGGGCAAGCGAGCGTTGGCGGCATGGCCCGACTCGTGCGCATCAACATTGAGGAAAATGTGATTGAAGTCGCGCGTGGAATTAACCGCCTTTTTAGCTTGCATGCCCTCGCGCAATCCCTGCCCTTTTATCGTTTTTCCCAGGCCGTACCCGATGAGCAGCACAATATAAAAATGGTTACGAGTTTTCTGACGCTGGCAGTCACAACCAGGCTGGCTGAATTGTATCGCAAAGGACATAAACCGCTGATACTCGCCAAATTTTTGGATGAGTATCAGCATTACTGCAACTGGATGCGCATGTTGCGGGGAGCGCCGGCAAATTTTGCCGTGACAGAAAGACTAGCGCAGGTGCTTGCCGAAGAAAGAGGCAGCCGTGTGATTCTCCAACCGTTTGCTTCTGGCGGTGATGTCTTGGTTGTGTCCGAGCCGGGCGTTCAGCAAGGATTAATAAAAGGCCTTGGCGCGGCGCTTCGAAAACAGCGCATTCCTTTTGAATTAGACTACGCTTCTTGGCGAGATGGAAATAGTAAAGAGGGTTTAAAAGTTGAACAATTTTTAGAAAAGGGGATTATGTCCTCATTTATTTCTTCTGGCCTCAAGGCATTGCGCAGCCGCGATCAAGATGGCCAAGAGCGTAAAATTTTTCTTTCCACAGAGGAATTTGCGCGTAAGCGTAGCTCGTTTGATGTGCTAGTGGACGCAAAAGAATCGCGTATTTATGTAAGGGGTCGCGCGCTTTCTTCTAAAGAACTGCATAGCACTAAAACAACCATTAAAATTTTGCGGACGCTCGATGCGCATTTTGGAAAAGAGGTGTCTGCCTCTGCCTTGCCGCCATCCTCCTACATTGATCGCAATGAAATGCAAAGCAAAATTGTATCGCCGCTCATGCAAATTGTTAAAAAACGTCTTGGCAAGCATTTGCCGCTCACAATCACTGGCGGCCCTGCCAAGAATTTTACGATGCGATTAGATGCGGGAGAGGTAAAAATATATTGGCTGGAGTAAGAAGTGAAGAAAAAAGAGAATGCTTCTAATTTTGCTTGGCAGAATTTAGAAGTGTTCTCTTTTTTGATTTTTCTTTTTTTTCGTAACTTTTTCCCTAGTTGTCTTTTGGGGGGTTGTATAGGATAAGGGTGAGAGTATAACCCAAAGATATACTCTCCCGCGCGCCATCAGGCCGCGGAACGCAATTTGCCCGCCAAGGGCAAGGAGGACACAATGTCCAATTACACGCTCGAACGTAAGGATGGTGGACTGGTGGGTGACGCTGCGGAGTCTCTGGCCGATATCTTCACCTTCGGACTCTGCTCCTCGCCCAGTGAACCCTACGTGGTGCGTGACCGCGATACGGGCGCGGTTGTCGGCGAAGTCACGGCCTCGAGTCCTGAAGAGGCTGGCAGGAAGATCGCCGCGGGAAACTGGACTAGGCGGTAGGCAACAAGTACAGTTCTTTGAAATAGGACAGCCAGTCGAGGAAAGGGGCGGATGCTCCTTTCCTCGACGCCGTGCCTTGCCGGATGCAAGATAGTTCTTTAGCCAGTAGACCCGAATCCTCCACGGGATTTCGGAGGCAATTCTTTGGCTTCTTCCCATTCCACGCGTTCCATGTGGAGGAAGAGTCCTTGGGCGAGACGATCGCCCTTTTTTATTTCGACGGGTTTGTCAGTAAAGTTATACATCAAAAGTTTGAGTTCATCTTCTGGTCCGCAAAAATCCTGATCAATAATACCTATACCATTTGCTGGAAATAATCCGCGTTTGATGGAAGTGGAAGAGCGTGCAGCAATGAGCAGCATGTGATGTTTCGGCGTGCAAATTACTAAACCCGTAGGAATTAGACGGATCTCTTTGGGCGGAATAGTTGTGTCTTCTGAAGCAGCCAAATCAAAAGCCACTGATCCGTCAGTTTGATATTGGGGCAGGGGAATGGAGAGGTCTTTGCGAAAAATACGCACCTTCATAGGGACTAGGGGTTAGAGGCTAGGGACTAGTTTTTAGTTTAGTGATAAGACCGTTGAGCATTTTCATAACTTCTGTAAGCAGTACATTAACTTGAAAATAATTCGGTTCGGGTAGATATTGCAAATCTTTAGCAAGGAGAAGTTGTGTTTCAAGTTCTGCACCCGAAGCAAACGCGATATTTAAAAATTGGATAAATTCTCCCCGATGACCCCTGGTGTGTCCCTCTGCAATGTTGGATGGGATTGCGACTGCAGCTCTTCGAATCTGTGATGTGAGGCCGTACGCTTCTTCTTTAGGAAAAGAACGCGTTAGCCCGTACACTTTTATGACCACGTCATATGACTTTTGCCATACGGTAAGGTCTTTATATGAGTTCACCATACTAACCCCTAGTCCCTAGAACCTAATCCCTATAATTCGTCGGCTAATCTACTCGCTTCAGGTTTATCTTGATTTACGTATTTTGCGCCGAGTTTTTTATGATAAACAACTTCTGCGGGCGAGCTTAGCTCTTCAAAAGTGAATGAGCAAATGCGCATACCCGGCTTTAGCGCTACGGGAATGCGGCCTAGGTTACCCAGTTCTAACACTGGGCGACCCCTCCAGCCTGGATCAAACCGAGCTGCAGTGGAGTGCACTACTACACCGATTCGTCCCAACGATGATCGTCCCTCTAATCTGCCGATTAAGCTATCAGAAAGTTCAAGCCATTCCGTGGTTGAGGCAATAATCAGTTCACCGGGGTGTATTATAAAATTCTCGCCGTCGGGAATATTTATAGGGCGGGAAATTTTATCAAACAACTCTTTTTGCGCCGGATCAATTACCGGATGTTTGGTATACTCAAAAATACGCAACTCATTGCCTAATCTAAAATCCAGTGAACAGGGCCCTAAAGTATTTGAAAAATCCGGTAGGGGATCAACTTTAATCCTGCCATCGGTGATAGCGCGTTTAATATCGCGATCGGATAAGATCATATTCTTGTAGCATGTAGCACAAGAGATTTCAAATCAACGCCCTCGCGTTATATGCTACATGTTACACGGATACTCTAATTGCCGGTCCCATGGTCGGGGTAACCGTGCATGATTGCATGTATACTCCTTTTGAGCTAGCAGGTTTAGCGCGGCGCAAAGCTTCCATAAATGCCTGATAATTTTCCAGAAGTTTAGCGGTCTCCAGAGAGACTTTGCCGATTGACTGATGAACATTGCCCGTATCGTCGTTTTTGAAAGTCAGCTTGCCCTTTTTCAGTTCAGCTATGATTTTTTTTATGTCCGAACTTACTGTATCAGATTTCGGGTTCGGCATAAGACCTTTTGGTCCCAATATTTTTGCAATTTTTGCCAATTTGGGCATGATTGAAGGTGTTGCAACCGCCACATCAAAATCAATTTTTCCCGAAATCGCGATTTTATTGATTAGATTTTCTCCACCGATAATATCAGCCCCGGCCTCCTCGGCGACTTTCTCGTTTGTGGAGTCAACAAAAGCGGCTATGCGTTTAGTTTTGCCGATGCTGTGCGGGAGCGTAACCATGCCGCGTATGGCCTGCTCGCTTTTTTTAGGATCAATGCCTAGTTTGCAGTGTATCTCAACCGAAGCGTCAAATTTAACCGTGGAGACTTTTTTCGCTAATTCAAATGCCTCCGCCGGTGCGTATGTTTTTGCGAGATCTATAAGTTTTGCAGCCTCCTGATATTTTTTACCATGCGCCATATTGATGATTATTAATTATATGTCATTCTGAAGAGTGAAGCGATGAAGAATCCCGTGCGTAAAAGTGTGGGATCCTTCACTTCGCTCAGGATGACACCTTTACGGTGTCACTTCCAATCCCATCTGCCGAGCGGTTCCTTCGATGATACGCATTGCCGCATCAATGTCTTTAGTGTTCAAATCCGGCATTTTGCGTTCGGCGATTTCCCGCACCTGGGCTTTTGTGATTTTCCCAATTTTTTCTTGGAGCGGTTTACCCGATCCTTTAGTAATCCCTGCGGCCTTTTTCAGTAGTTCCGAGGCAGGAGGAGTTTTGGTAACAAAAGTATAGGTGCGATCTTCAAAAACCGTAATTTCAATAGGAATAATATCATCGCCCAATTTTGCTGTTGCGGCATTAAACTTACTGCAAAACTCCGCAATGTTCAAACCATGTTGGCCCAAGGCCGGACCAACAGGCGGCGCCGGATTAGCTTTACCTGCTTGAATTTGTAGTTTTATAACGGTTTTTATTTTCTTGGCCATACTTTTTGTGTACGAATTACGAATTTTGTACGAATATTACGAATGCCGTCAATTCAAATTCGTAGTATTCGCAACGCCATTCGTTGATTCGTACACAGCATTATATTTTTTTAATTTGTAAGAAGTCTAGTTCAACTGGTGTTTCGCGGCCGAACATCGTAACCATAACTTTGATTTTGCCGCGAGCTTCGTCAACCGCGGAAACCTTGCCTTCAAAACCCTTGAATGGGCCGTCAGTAATTTGTACAGGAGTTCCAACGCTCACATCAATAATATACTTTGGTTCTTCAATCTGCATGCGCTTCATCAAAGTTTTGATTTCCTCTTCAGCAAATGGCGTCGGCGTTGTGCCAGAACCTACGAAACCCGTAACATTCGGGGTATTGCGCACAACATACCAAGAGTCATCGGTAACAATCATTTCAACCAAAACATAGCCCGGAAAAATTTTTTCCTCTATTACTTTTCGTTTACCGCTTTTGATTTTTATTTTCTTTTCCGTGGGAACGAGGATATTGAAGATTTTATCCTCCATGCCCATGGATTCAATACGCTGCTGCAAATTGTGAGCTACGTTTTCTTCATATCCGGAGTAGGTATGCAGTGCGTACCAACGCCGACCAAGTTCTAAAGTTTGTTTTGGCATATGGGGGTTATTTTGCGATAATCTGCTCTAGTCCGTTTGTTAGGGCATAATCTACAATCGCAAAAAATGCCGCTAACCCAAGACTGATAAAGACTACAGCCAAAGTATAGTTAATGGTTTCCTTTCTTGAAGGCCAAACAACTTTTTGCATTTCCTGTTTAGATTCTTTAAAATACTGTGTAATTTTCAATTTCATAATTTCTAGCGCTAAATTTTTTCTAAAAAACCGCCCCCAAGGCGGTATTAATACTTTACAACAAGGCGATTTTTGTGTCAAGTTGACAGGGGAGATAGTTAATGTTAAGAATAATATGCTCTCCAGTCCTCTGGGGTTCTAAAGGAGGATACCGATGTCTACCACGGCCGTGCTGCTCACCGCACCCGAACTGGTTCCCGGCGTGTCCATGTCTCTGCAGGTCCTCCGCTACCTGGCGGAAGGCAAGCTGACCGTCAAGGCAGTTCTGCGCGGTCGTGAGCACGAGGGCCCGATCGAGGGTTACGTCCACAACCTGGACTGGTACAAGGGAAGGGGATCAATTACCTCCGCGTGAGGGTGTCCTTCCCGCCCAAGGATGGCGAGGAAGATGACGGTCGCTCGATTCTCATGAACATCAAGGTCGAAGACGGAGCAGTCTGGGTTCTCCCGGACGAGTTGCAGGACAAGGACGAGTAGACGCCTACAACGAGAGTCATATAACTCGGCTTTAGAGACATCTGCGCTGGGCGGGAGGCGAGCACGGCAACGCGCTTCGTCTCCCGCCCGAGATATTTTTTTCCTTGGAGGGTCAAGGAGAATGTCACGAGAGGACGATACCTGTTTCATCCGCGTGAGCCGCAGGATGAAGAGCAGGCGTTTCCGCACTACCATCAAGCTGTTGCTTGGGAGAAGAAGCATTTATGGCGTCTCTTGCGTTATTAGAATGCGGAGTTGTACGGTTTGCACCTTGTGTTTGCCTGACATCCTGTCGGGCGGTTTCAAAAACAGCTTTTAATCAAAGGCTGTTTTTGTTTGCATAGCAATAGAATACAATGATAGGGTAATAATATGGCATCAGATATTTACCTTATTATTGACCGGGTGCGGAGTCTTTATAATGTTGGCTCTATTTTTCGCACCGCTGATGCTTTTTGCGTAAAAAAAATATACTTATGCGGTTATACCGGCGTGCCGCCGCGCAAAGAGATTTCTAAGGTGGCCCTAGGCGCTGAAGAGACTGTGCCCTGGGAAAAGAGGGGACAAACATGGAGACTTGCAAAAGAATTACAAGAGCAGGGGGTGTATGTGGTGGCTCTGGAGAATAATATAGCGGCGGGCTTTTGCCCGCCATGTGGAATCCTCAAGGCTTCCGTTACGCTGTTGCATAAATGGAGGCCACGTTTTCCATTGGCGCTTATCGTTGGCAATGAAGTGAATGGCGTGGCGCGAGGTGTACTCGAGCGAGCGGACGCCATCGTGCACATCCCAATGCTGGGCACTAAAGAATCCCTGAATGTTTCTGTAGCCGCTGGCATTGCGCTTTATACTCTTAGATATCCAAATTTTTCACCGCCTTCGCGTGCGTCTGGATAAAGCGTTTGCGCGGTTCAACTTCCGCGCCCATCAAAATATCAAAAACGTGATCAGCACGCTGCGCATCTTCTATAGCAACCTGTTTCATTACTCTTTTTTCAGGGTTCATGGTTGTTTCCCAAAGCTGGTCAGGGTTCATTTCTCCTAAACCTTTGTAGCGCTGGATATTGACTGTGATGGTGGCAGAGGAGTCAGATGGGCCAGGGGCGGCAGAGGCTTCTTCTCCTTCTACGCTTTCTATTATTTTTGGTTCTTTTACTATTCTGGCCATTTTTGTATCCTTTATTTTTTTGCCTTTTTCAGTTTCAATCCATTGCAATATTTTTTCTTTTTCATCGTCGGAATATGCGTAGCGCGCTTCCTTGCCCCAACCGATTCTGTAGAGCGGCGGCTGGGCAATATAGAGATGATTAGTGCGGATGAGCTCCGGAAAGTAACGATAGAAAAGTGTGAGTAGAAGCGTACGGATGTGAGCGCCGTCAACATCCGCATCAGTCATAATAATAATGCGGTCATAGCGCAAGTCCTGCAAATTGAACTGTTCCCCAATGTTTGTTCCCATCGCGACAACCAGTGAGCGCAACTCATTGTTCGCCAGCATTTTATCCAAACGCGCCCGTTCTACATTCAGAATTTTGCCGCGTAAAGGGAGAATTGCCTGATACTCTCTATTGCGGCCTTGTTTAGCTGAACCGCCGGCGGAATCACCCTCAACAATATAAAGCTCGGAATTGATTGCATCTTTAGAGGAACAGTCTGCGAGTTTGCCGGGCAGAGCCAGCCCTTCAAGCGCGCCTTTGCGCAGTACGCTTTCACGGGCCGCTTTAGCCGCCGCTCTGGCGCGGGACGCTAAAATACATTTGGTTAGGATCGCTTCGGCGTCTTTAGGATGTTCTTCTAAAGCGGAAGCAAAAGCCGACGCAAAAAATTCTTCCACCGCGCTTCTGACCTCTGGATTGCCAAGTTTTGATTTAGTCTGTCCTTCAAATTGCGGTTCAGGCACTTTTACGGAAATAATAGCAGTAAGCCCTTCGCGAACATCTTCGCCAGTTAGATTCTCGTCTTTTTCTTTGAGATAACTTTTTGCGCGGGCGTAATTGTTCAGCACGCGGGTAAGCGCCGCGCGGAAACCAACCAGATGCGTTCCGCCTTCCGGGTTGAAAATATTATTGGCAAAAGTGAAGACTGTTTCCTTGTAGTCGTCAGTATATTGCAAGGCAACCTCTACATTGATTTTATCCACTTCTTTTTCAAAGTAAAAAATAGTGTCGTGTTTTTTTTCTTTGCTGTGATTTAAATGGCGGACATACGAAGCAATGCCGCCTTCAAAGTAGAAGCAGTACGTAGTAGGTAGGACGTAGGACGTAGTTTTTGTTTCGGTCTCCTGCTCCCCGTTCTCTGCCTGCCCCGTACCGAGCTTGCTCTGGTGCGGGGTCCTCTGGTCATATATGCAGACTGTAACGCCTTTGGTAAGATAAGCTTGTTGGCGCAGGTGCGTTATGATGGTTTCCAAATTAAATTTAATTTCAGGAAAAATTTCTGCGTCCGGTTTGAAAATAATAGTTGTGCCGGTGCCACTGGACTTGCCGCTAGCCTTTACTTTGGCTTTGGGTTTTCCGCGCGTGTATTCTTGGACCCAAAGCTGGCCATCGCGCTTAACCTCGGCGCGTAGCCATTCTGAAAGAGCGTTCACGACCGACACGCCAACGCCGTGCAAACCGCCGGAGACTTTATAGCCGCCAGTGCCGAATTTGCCGCCTGCGTGCAATTTCGTCAAAACCAATTCCAGCGCGGATACTTTGAATTGTTTATGTGTATCTACGGGAATGCCGCGTCCATTATCGGCGATGCGGATTGTGTTATCGGGCAGGAGGTAGACATCTATGCGGTTGCAGTAACCGGACATCGCCTCATCAATAGAGTTATCAACAACTTCCCAAATTAAATGATGCAGGCCATCTATTCCTGTGCCGCCAATATACATTCCGGGGCGCTTGCGCACTGGATCAAGGCCTTCCAGCACAGTAATTTGTTGTGAGGTATAGCCCTCTTTATTTTTGGGGTTATTTTTTTTATCAGCGGGCATAGAGTATTATGTCAGTTATGGTCTTTTATTATACTACACCCTATGGTACAATTCAACCCAGTGCTACAACTGTACAGCTTAAAATAGCGTCGGCAACAAGTAAGCCCGTATTTATCAAATTAACAGTTTTAAAAAAGTGTTGTAGCACCGGGTATGTCCAACGATCAGAGTATTGAAGACAAACAGCTGCAAGCTGCTATTTGGTTTGTACGGCATAGGATTTTATTGTGGAAAGCGCTGATTTTGGCGCTAGTTTTGATCAATGCAGGTTTCTGGGGCTTTGTAATATTTAGAGTCGGCCTAGATTTGTATTATATGCCCGAGCGCAAAAGAATGGATATTGATTTAACGCGCTCCGACGGCAGTCTGTACGCCTATACTGTTGCGCATCAGCCGCAGGCGATAATTGTCAGCAGTGTGGATAGTTTGGCGATTGGCGAGGCAACTGATGTAGTCGCTAGGCTCACGAATCCTAATATAGATTGGTACGCGCAATTCAGTTATCGCGTTGGAGTGGGAGAAACAATTGAAATCGCGCGCGATGGTTTTTTGCTTCCGGGCGAGGAGCGCTTATTTTTCAAAACTTTTCGGGATAAGCTGGGCGCCCCAATCTTTGAAGTTGCAGAAGTTAGGTGGCGTAGGATTAATAAGCACGAGGTTAATGATTTTGCGGCGTTTAGAGGCGAGCGTCTGAATTTTGCCGTTCTGCGGCCGACTTTCATCCCCGCGGTTCTTGAAGCGCATGGGACAATCAGTCGGGCGCGTTTTTCAATAACCAACAAAAGCGCCTACGGATTTTTTGAGCCGAAATTTTTAGTGGCGCTTTATCGTGGATCGCAATTGACCGCAATCCAGAGTATTGTGCTGGATCGTTTTAGGAGCGGTGAGACGCGGGAGGTTGAAGTATCTTGGTATGATCGTGTTGGCGCGGTGTCTTCCGTGGAGGTGGTGCCCGAGATTGATATTCTAAATCCGGAGGTATATTTGAAGCCGTAGCCAATTCTAGACCTGTTGCTTAATAACCTTTTGGCTGTAATTCTCATATTTTGGCTGCGGCTTTGCCAAAGTTTCTCAACATATATATACGCCGTATATGCTTCAAAACTTTGGCTTCGCCTCGCTCAAAATCTGAAAATTTCGCTACAAAAATTATTAAGCAACAGGTCTAATGCATCCTTATGCCATATTCACTCCATATTGTTAGGAGGATTGATTGGCTTCTTTTTTTAAGTGTGGGGTTCCTCTGCGGTTTGAGCCTTATGGCCCTGTGGAGTCTTGATTTGGCGCGCAATCCGGATTTTTTGAATTTCAAAAAACAGCTTATTTTTATTAGTGTGGGTTTTGCAGCCGCCTTTGCAATGGCAATTTTTGATTATCGCGCTTTGCGTTCAATGGTCCGCTTGCTTTATGTTGGCGGCCTTATTCTTTTAGCGGCGGTTTTAATTTTTGGCACAACTATTCGAGGCACGAGAGGATGGTTTGTTTTTAGCGACTTAACATTGCAGCCAGTTGAAATCGCCAAAGTTATCTTGACGATTGCCTTGGCTCGCTTTCTTTCCGTGCGTGCGCATGTTGTTGATTTGAAAGTTTTAGGAGGAGCAGTTTTATTAGGTATCGGTTACGCTGGACTTACTATATTACAGCCGGACTTGGGATCAGCCTTTGTGCTTTTGTCTCTAGTAGCGGGCTTGCTATTTTTGACCTTAATACCTTGGAGATATATTCTTGGATTTTTTTCAGTCTTTATTATAATGGGAGTACTGGCTTGGACATTCTTTTTTAAAGATTATCAAAAGGCGCGCCTTGTAAGTCTTATAAATCCAAGGCAGGATCCTTTGGGGCAAGGATACAATATTCGCCAGTCCATTATTGCAGTTGGCGCAGGCAGAATTTTAGGACGTGGTCTTGGTGAGGGCTCCCAAAGCCAGTTGCGTTTTTTGCCCGAGGCACAGACAGACTTTGTATTTGCTGTTCTTGCTGAACAGTTCGGATTTTTAGTGGTGACATTAATACTTATGGCTTACGGATTAATCATTTGGAGATTGACAATTTTAGCAAGGCGCGCCAATGACGGATTCGCCCTTTTTTGCATCGCTGGCTTTTTTATTATTCTCGCCGTGCAAGTTACTTTGAACGTAGGCATGAATTTAGGATTGTTGCCTATTGTTGGTCTTTCTTTGCCGTTTTTATCTTATGGCGGTTCAGCCATACTCTCCAATTTTTTATTTTTAGGAATAGTACAATCTATAAAAGTGCGGATATAGCGGTATGCCCGGTGCTACAACTGCATGTATTTAAAGTGGCGCCGGTCCAAAACAAGTATATGCCAATGAATCACATTGATAAGTTTAATACAGTGTTGTAGCACTGGGTATGATAATAAAAAAACTAATACCAAAAAAATTATTGTCGCTCTATCATCTTGTGCTGGCCTATTTGGCTGCCAGTTTTTACGGCCGTCCTTCAGATAGAATAATTGTAATTGGGGTAACAGGCACCAATGGCAAATCGACCACGGTTAATTTAATCGCCAAAATATTAGAGGAGAGCGGAGCGCGTGTTGGCTTTACCTCAACAGTAAATTTCAGAGTCGGAGATAGGGAATGGTTAAATGACGAAAAAATGACCATGCTTGGCCGTTTTAAATTGCAAAAGTTATTGCGCGATATGGTTAAGGCAGGATGTAAGTATGCCGTGATTGAGACATCATCAGAAGGTATTGTCCAGCATCGTCACGGGGCCATTAATTACGATGCGGCTGTATTTACGAATCTGACCCCTGAACACATTGAATCTCATGGCGGATTTGAAAACTACAAAAAGGCCAAAGGGGAGTTGTTTAAAAAATTAAAAATTAAAAATGTAAAATGTAAAATAATTGGCGGGCAGTGCGTGCCGAAAGTTAGCGTGGTCAACGGCGATGATCCGCATGCAGAGTATTTTTTAAGTTTTCCAGCGGATGAGAAAGTGATATATGGAATAGAGCATTCGGCATCTCCTCAAAGCTTAGCTTTTTTGCACTCAAAGCTAAGCTTTTCTCGATGCCTCGCACAAAATGTGTATGTGGATGCTACGGGTTCACAATTCGAAATAGATGATGTAAAATTTAGGCTAAAATTGATGGGAAAGTTTAACGTGTATAATGCTCTTGCCGCAATCGCGTCAGCTTACGCGCTGGGTATTGATTTAAAAATGTGCAAAAGTGCTCTTGAAAAAGTGCAGGGCATTCCGGGACGTCTGGAGCGCATTGACGAGGGGCAGCCTTTTACTGTTATTATTGATTACGCGCCTGAACCTGCGTCTATGCAAGCGCTGTATGAAGTGGTTGGCATGTTGCCCCATCAACGCATTATTCATGTTTTAGGTTCTACCGGAGGCGGTCGTGATGTAGCGCGTCGTCCGATTTTGGGAGGCATTGCCGCACGCAACGCAGATTATGTTATAGTAACTAATGAAGATCCTTATAATGATGATCCGCAGACGATTATTGATGATGTAGCGCGGGGGGCGGAAGAGGCCATGCGTCAGGTATCAGGTATCAGGTATCAGGCGGTACTGAAAATTTTAGATCGTAAAGAGGCGATTGCCAAAGCGCTATCGCTTGCCCAGTCTGGTGATCTTGTTTTGATCACGGGCAAAGGTGCAGAGCAGGCCATGGTCGTAAAGCATGGCCAGAAAATACCGTGGGACGATCGTGTTGTCACACGCGAATTGCTCCACTAGACCCGTTGCTTAATAACCTTTTGGCTGTAATTCTCATATTTTGGCTTCGCCTCGCTCAAAATCTGAAAATTTCGCTACAAAAATTATTAAGCAACAGGTCTAGTCTTAAAGCAACGTGTCTAAATATATGCGAAAAGTGTTTGGAATTCTAGGCGTGTTTGCGCTTTGTTTTGTTGCGATTATTTTGCTTGCTAAACTCAAAATTGGCATTTTCGCAACTAATTTAGTGAACCCGGTCATAAGACCGATTTTAGCAGGATTATCTTCCGCGGAAGATTGGGTGACACATACAATTTCTCTGCCTTTCAAAGCAAAAACGCTGGCTTTAAAAGTTGACGAATTGGAAGGTCTGACGCGGCAGCTTACCGCAGAAAATGCGCGATTTCTGGAGCTCCAAAACGAAAATGTACAGTTACGGCGAGAACTTAATTTTATTGAACGCATCCAGTATCCGTTTGCCTTAGCCCGTGTTATAGGCAGGGTTAAAGAAGCCGGGGGAGATTTTTTTATTCTAAATCGCGGAGGGAGTGACGGCGTTGCAGTTGATCAGCCAGTGGTCAGTGATGGTATTTTAATTGGCAAAATAATACGAGTTCAAAAATCTGTAAGCATTGCCGTTCCGCTTACGACTTCGGGCCTGAAAACTGCCGCCATGTTTACGGAAAACACAGCAACAGACGGGATTGTTGAGGGGGAATTAAATGTCAGCCTCAAGATGTCTCTTATATCGAAAGACATTACTCTTATCAATAATATGATAGTTATTACTTCAGGGTTAGAACAGACGATTCCTCGCGGTTTTGTTATTGGAAAAATAGAGCGGATTGAATCCAAACCGAATGATCTGTTTCAGACTGCGTATTTAAAAATACCTACCTCTTTGCAGAATACAACTTTAGTCAATATTATTTTATACCATGCGATTGATTAAATCAGCAAAAACAGCGTTTCTTATATTACTGGGCAGTTTATTGCTTTTGGCGCTTACAGTAAGCAGTAGGTCAATGATAAATTTTCTGCTTATTAGCGCATTGTTTGTTTTGATTACAACTGGCGCGCGGCAAGCATATGTTTGGACGCTTATAGCCGGAGTTGTTCTTGAAACCATTTCGCCATTTCCGTCGTTTGTTTCTATGGCCACTCTACTCTTTACTGTTTTTTGTGCGCATTTTTTAATTAAAAATTATTTGAGCCATCGGACATTTTTAGGAATAATAGCTGGTGCTGTGCTTGCTAGTTTGATTTATGAAATTAGCACTTTCTTGTTTTCTCGCTTGGTTAATTTGATTTTCCGCGGTTTTACGCCAGCTCTAGATTTTAGTTATGGAATTTTTATGGTTCTGCGCTTGCTTTGGACGACACTTGTCTTCGCCATTTTATTTTTAATTGTGCAAAGATTGTTTCCTAGGGTACGCGGTACGCTTTTGGCATCATAAATTTATATGCCCGACTTCGAAATCTTGCCACATACAGCTGATTTGAGAATAAAAGTGTATGGCAATTCCAGAGCCGAGCTTTTTCAAAATGCATTGCGCGGAATGTTTGAGAGCATTGCGCCGACATGGAAAGCGGGCGCCGGTGTTCAGCATGAGATTGCTGTTGTTTCCACTGATCAGAATGCCCTGCTTATTGATTTTCTTTCCGAAGCATTGAGCCTTTCTGATATCAATGATGAGGCATATACTGATATTGAAATTACGGAATTCACAAACACAGAACTGCGCGGCACGCTCATTGGAAAATCAATAACACGGTTTGCCATTGAAATTAAGGCGGTTACGCATCACGGGATTGATATAAAAAAAATAGGGGAGAGATGGGAGACAGAGATTGTGTTTGATGTATAGACCTCTTGCAAAACAATATGTCCTACTGCAATTGCGATCTTTCGGCTGCAAATCGTGCAGCGTCAGTCATCGTATACTGTGTATACGTTTCCTCGCGCTTCACGATTTTCGCTCGAAATCTCACAATTTCGTTGACGAATAATTATTATGCAAGAGGTCTTATGAATAACATCACGCGCGAAACACTCAAAAAGGTAAACAATTATGTGTGGGAGATTCCGAAATCGTTTCGGGCGGATATGCGCGCGCCGGCGCGTATTTATGCTTCCAGCCAAATGCTTGAGGAAATTTTCCGCGATCGTTCGATGTGGCAGATCATTAATGTCGCCACCTTGCCCGGCATTCAAAAGGCGGCGATCGCTATGCCCGATATTCATGAAGGCTACGGATTTCCGATCGGCGGGGTGGCGGCAACGGCTACTCACGAAGGCGGCGTAATCTCGCCGGGCGGCATTGGCTACGATATCAATTGTGGAGTGCGTCTCCTGGTTTCTGATTTTGGGCTTAATGAAATCAAGCCTCATCTCGAAAATCTCGCGGCCGCAATGTTCCATGCGGTTCCCTCCGGCGTGGGACGCGGAGGAAAATTAAAATTCAGCGAACAAGAATTAAATCATGTGCTCGCAAGAGGCGCCGCACGCATGGTAGAATTGGGATACGGCGCACAAGATGATCTTATACACTGCGAAGAAGGGGGCTCCATGGCTGGCGCGGATCCGGAACATGTTTCGAGCCGCGCAAAATCACG
Organism: Parcubacteria group bacterium GW2011_GWA2_47_26; assembly: GCA_001001705.1. Taxonomy (GTDB): domain Bacteria; phylum Patescibacteriota; class Patescibacteriia; order GWA2-47-26; family GWA2-47-26; genus GWA2-47-26. Next base: position 30,706 of record LCOG01000004.1, read on the forward strand.
CGGCAGAGATCAACTCGGCACCCTTGGTTCTGGCAATCATTTTCTTGAGATGCAAGTCGTGGATGAAGTTTTGCTCCCCGATGTAGCGGCAGCTTTTAGTTTATCAAAAGGTGCGATCGCTGTAATGATCCATTGCGGATCGCGCGGACTTGGACACCAAACCTGTACGGATTATGTGCGTTTAATGCTTCCGCAGCTTGCGCGATGGGGGATTGTGCTTCCTGACCGCGAACTGGCTTGTGCACCATTTGATTCGCCTGAAGGACAAAAGTATTTTTCAGCCATGGCTGCAAGCGCTAATTTTGCCTGGGCAAATCGTCATTTAATCGCGCATAATGTGCGTGAAGCATGGAATAGCGTGCTTGGCCGCATAGATAGATTACGTACGATCTATGACGTAGCGCATAATATTGGAAAACGAGAAACGCACCAAATTGACGGCAAAGAGGTCGAGGTTATTGTCCATCGCAAAGGCGCCACGCGCGCATTTGGATCTGGCCGGCCGGAAATTCCGGAAGTGTATCGTGCTGTAGGTCAACCGGTGTTCATTCCCGGAACAATGGGCACGGCCTCTTATGTGCTCGTTGGCACGCAAACTGGCATGGAAGCCGCGTTTGGAACTTCTTGTCATGGCGCTGGCCGGCGCATGTCCCGAGCGCAAGCCAAACGTACTGTTCGCGGATCTGAATTGCGGCAGGCGCTTGAAGCGCGAGGTATTGTAGTGCGTTGCGAATCAGATCCCGGCCTTGCGGAAGAAGCGCCGGAAGCGTATAAAGATGTGGAGAGCGTTGTTGATATAGTTGATAAGGTCGGATTAGCCAAAAAAGTCGCTCGTCTTAAGCCGATTGCGGTAATTAAAGGAGGATAATAAAATTTAATAATTTTTAACAGTCCCATAGTCCATAGTCTTATGAATGAACAGCATCATCATCACAATGAATTTTACGGTCTCGGCATTGCACCCGCGCTTTTGCAGATATTGAGCCAGCTAAATTTTAAAACACCCACTCCAATTCAGGCGCAGGCTATCCCCATCGGGATTGAAGGTAAAGATATTGTAGGAATTGCGCAAACCGGCACCGGAAAGACTCTTGCATTTGGTATTCCGGTCATTCAACGCTTGGCCCAAATAAAAGGCAAGGCGCTTATTGTATTGCCTACCCGCGAGCTTGTGCTTCAGGTTGAAGAGGTGCTTCGCACCATAGGAAAGCGCATCAGATTGAGAACCGCGGTGCTGATCGGGGGTGCGCCTATGGGACCGCAATTGCACTCGCTTTCTGCCAACCCGCATATCATTATCGCAACCCCCGGGCGTCTCATTGATCATCTTAATCAAAAAAATATACGTCTCAACAACGTTTCAATTGTGGTATTTGATGAAGCGGATCGCATGCTTGATATGGGATTTGCGCCGCAGGTAAAAAAGATTTTTCAAGCATTGCCAGACGCTTCAAAGCGGCAAACTATGCTGTTTTCAGCAACTATGCCGCCTGAAATCATGGAGATTGCGGTGACACACATGAAACTGCCCGTGCGTGTTGAAATCGCGCCGTCCGGAACGACCGTTGAGCGGGTTACTCAAGAGCTTTTTATTGTGCCCAGAGATCAGAAGCTCGGCCTTCTTAAAAAAATGCTGGAGACATATCACGGTTCAGCTCTTATTTTTACCCGCACAAAACATGTCGCAAAAAAAATTGTGAGACAGATCCGAGCGCTTGGATTTAGCGCCGCGGAAATCCATTCCAACCGAACGCTTAGCCAGCGAAAAGACGCACTGCAAGGATTCAAATCAGGGAAATACCGCGTACTTGTGGCAACGGATATTGCCTCGCGGGGGATTGACGTAGTAGGTATTGAACTAGTGCTTAATTTCGATCTGCCGGCTACCTCGGATGATTACGTACATAGAATCGGGCGCACCGCGCGCGCCGGCGCGGTTGGCCATGCCATCACCTTTGCGATGCCGGGGGAACAACGCGAGGTTCGCGCGATAGAGAATTTGATTAGAAAACGTTTGCCGATCTCCAAACTTCCTGAACTTCCGAAACTCAATATTCCCGAATTTTTTCCGTCGTCTGAACGCCGATTACACTCAATTTCCCCTCCTTTTCGAGGAGGGGTTAGGGGTGGTGGAAGCGGGCGTCCCTACCATCCCCGTCGTCCGCGCAATCCGCATCAGCGTTTTCATCCCCGCCATCCCCGTCGCTAGCTATACTCTTTCTTAAAAGGTTTGATGTTTTGTGCACGAAACAGTAGGATAGGGGAATATGGTGCAAGTGTTGATTAATATATGTCCGAATACTACACGCCACAAAGAGTCAAAGGTTTATATGATCCGGCATCGGTCGAGCCGTTTAAGCTATCGCGATCAAAAATTGATTTGTTTTTAAATTGCCCACGCTGTTTTTATTACGATCGCAAGCTTGGCGTCGGCCGGCCGCCGGGCTTTCCGTTTGCGTTGAACTCCGCCGTTGACCATCTTTTAAAGCTCGAGTTTGATATTCATCGTGTGAATGGCACAAAGCATCCTTTGATTGAGAAGTATGGCGTGGATGCGCGGCCGGTACCGCATGAAGATTTGGATAAGTGGCGACATAATTTTACTGGTATTCAATATTTGTATAAGCCGACCAACCTACTTATATTCGGCGCGATTGATGACCTTTGGCAAAATTCCAAAGGCGAATATATTGTCGTGGATTATAAGTCCACCGCAAAGGCCGAAGAAATAACAGAGCTTGATAAAGATTGGCATGAAGGATATAAAAGGCAAATGGAAGTTTATCAATGGCTACTGCGGAAAAACGGCTACAAAGTTTATAACACCGGATACTTTGTTTACTGCAACGGTCAAACGGATCGCAAGGCCTTTGACGCTAAGCTTGAATTTGATATCACCTTAATTCCATATAATGGTGATGATTCTTGGGTAGAGAAAACTATAGTAGAAGCTCATGAATGTTTAAATGGCGATAAAATTCCTAAAGCCAATTCGAATTGTGATCACTGCAATTATGTGAAGGCGATAAATAGTAAATAATTGTGGAAACTTCGTCCGCGCAGATTGCATAATTTTAACGCTTACCATACACTCTCCTAAAACTACACTCTCTCACTCGCACGACTGGGAGAGTGTAGAATACGGGAAGTAAATTTTATGAATATAAAATCCGCGACATTTGTAAAAGGCGTGGTGGGCACTGATGAGATTTTGGAGGATGGCACTCCGCAGATTGTTTTTGTCGGCCGTTCAAATGTAGGAAAGTCTAGCGTTATTAATTCTTTAGCCAACCAGAAAAAATTGGCCAGAACCAGTTCTTTTCCCGGACGTACTCAAGAGATAAATATATTTTTGATAAACAAATCTGTATATTTAGTTGACCTGCCGGGGTACGGGTTTGTCAAGATTCCGCAAAAAGAACGGGAGCGGATCCAAAAAATGATGCAATGGTATCTATTTAGATCAGCTTATAAGCTGAAAAAAGTAGTACTCATTATAGACGCAAATGTAGGCCCGAGTTCGGCCGACTTGGAAATGGTTCGCAGTTTGGAAGAGCAAGAAAATAATATCGTTGTGGTCGTCAATAAAATAGACAAAATAAAAAAATCGGAGCATGAAGCGAAGATTCAAAAAATTAAAGCCACATTTGGAGACCGCAAAATTATCTTTTATTCCGTAGAAAAGAAAATCGGCGTAACCGAGCTAACTGACGAAATTCTAAAATAATGAAAACCGATGTTAAAACAGATATTCTATGGGATGTTGTTGTTATTGGCGGCGGACCATCGGGCATGATGGCGGCAGGCAGGGCGGCGGAACTTGGCCGCAAGGTTTTACTTCTTGAAAAGAATCCAACGCTTGGCAAAAAACTTCTCATTACCGGCGGTGGCCGCTGTAATTTAACTAATAATAAACCTGATATTCGTACGATGCTTAGTCAGTATAAAGGCAATGCCCGATTTCTTTTTTCTGCTTTTTCGCAGTTTAGCGTAGAAGATACACTTAATTTTTTTCATCGGCGCGGGGTGCCGACTGTTGAGGAGGAAGAGGGGAGGGTTTTTCCTGTCTCAAATAAAGCACAGTCGGTTTTGAACGCACTGACACATTATATGAAAGATGGCGGCGTGCGTATACAAACCAATACCGCAGTTGCCGGTTTATCTATTGATGCCGAAACTGAATATATTGCTATTCGGATTAAGGGTGCACTTGCCAACAAGGCGGGCAAAACAGAAATAATCGCGAAGTCGTGCATTGTTGCTACTGGAGGAGTTTCGCATCCAGAAACTGGCTCAACTGGTGAAGGATTTGCATGGCTTAAAAAAATTGGCCATACTATTATTGATAACGATTTTGCGCTCGTCCCCATCGCGCTTACCGATGCTTGGGCAAAGAAATTAAGTGGATCAACGCTTAAGGATATTAAGCTTACCGCATTTCAAAATGGACAGAAGCAAGAAACTTACAATGGTATATTACTTTTCACGCATTTTGGGATCAGTGGCCCCACGGTCTTGAATATGAGTAAAGCGATCCGGGAGCTCTTGCAATACGGCGAAGTTGCGATCGCGCTTGATGTATTTCCAAAATTTGACCATAAAGAGCTCGAGGAGCAGCTTCAAACATTACTCGTTGGTAAGAGCAACAAGAAGTTGAAAAATACTTTGGACAAGCTTATTCCTGCCGCACTCGTCTTTGCAGTGCTAAAACTTGCTAATGTAGATGGCGAGACGCCCAATCATAGCGTGCGCCGTGAGGATAGAATAAAATTAGTATCGCTGATGAAGAGGATCCCGCTTCATGTTCAAGAACTGCTTGGGGCGGATAAAGCAGTTATTTCCTCGGGGGGCGCAGCACTCAAAGAGGTGAATTTTAAAACCATGCAATCGCGCCTTGTGCCTAATCTCTATTTGATCGGTGACGCCCTTAACATCGATCGCCCCTCGGGCGGTTATAGCCTTCAGCTATGTTGGACAACGGGTTTTGTGGCGGGAGAAGTAGCAGCTAAAGTGGAATAAAAAAGACTGTAACTAAGACGGCGTGGCATTAGAACGTCACTCTCCCAGTCGCACGACTGGGAGAGTGTATGGTAGTGGAAATTATTCGTACTAACTATAAGATATGCGGATTAATAATTTTCTAAAACTAATCTTTGCTATAACTGTATCAGAGCTTGCCGGTATCATCGGATCGGTGTTTACGGTTTCTGCGATCCAGAATTGGTACGCTAGTCTTGTAAAGCCGGTGCTAAATCCTCCGGCTTGGGTATTTGGTCCGGTATGGACAACGCTGTATTTGCTCATGGGTATTGCCGTGTTTTTGGTCTGGCGATATGGGCTGAATCGCAAGGATGTAAAAATTGCACTTTTCATATTCGGCGTTCAGCTGATTTTGAATGCCCTTTGGTCAATTATCTTTTTTGGTCTGCATAGTCCTTTGTGGGCTTTTGTTAATATTATTTTGCTCTGGCTCACGATTCTTTGGACCATTATTGTATTTTTTAAAATTTCACGCCCGGCCGCCTACCTTTTTCTACCCTATATTCTATGGGTCAGTTTTGCCATGTACTTGAATTACGCAATTTGGATTTTAAATTAACGGGGTCGTTAGTTTATGTTCAAAAATCGTCAGGATGCGGGGAAGAAGTTAGCGGAAGCGCTTGGCGCATATAAAAACGCACGGGATACTATTGTTTTGGGGTTGCCGCGAGGCGGGGTAGTTATTGGATATGAGGTTGCTAAAGCTTTGGGGTTGCCGCTTGATATTGTGGTGCCGCGAAAAATTGGCGCGCCGGGAAATCCGGAGTATGCTATTGGGGCGATTACGGAGACGGGTGAGGCTATTTTTAACGAGGAGGAAGTTGGGCAGGTAGATAAAGAATGGCTAAAACAAAAAATGAAAAAAGAAAAGAGGGAAGCGCAAAGGCGACTCACCATATACCGTCCCGGTCCATCACCACAAGTTGCTGGCAAAACTGTTATTCTTGTAGATGATGGGGTTGCTACCGGGTATACAATGCGGGCGGCCGTAGCTTCCGTGAAAGCACGTAAACCAGTCAAGATTGTTGTGGCAGTGCCTAATGGCGCGAATGATTCTATGCGTGAATTGCGGCGCGAAGTAGATGAAGTTATTGCGCTAGAAATACCGGATGTGTACTTCGCTGTCGGCGCACAGTATGAAGAATTTTCGCAAATATCAGATGAAGAGGTGATCGAGCTTTTGCAGAAAACGCAGTCTCATAATCCCTCCTAGCCTCCCATTATCTTAAAGGGAGTAAGATTGATCGCATGTTTATTTTTTCAATTGCCACTGCATATCATGATTTTGCCGGAAAGCTTGCCAAGCAAGCGCATCTTAAAGTTGGTCGCGTTGAGTTTAAAAAATTTTCCGATGGCGAGATCTATGTACGAGTAGGGGAGTCTGTGGCACAAAAAAAAGTGTATGTTGTGGGTACGACCGCGCCGCCGGCGGACAATTTAATAGAAATGTTGCTCTTAGTGGATGCGCTAAAAACGGCAAAGGCGCTGCATATTACCGCGATCATTCCGTATTTTGGCTACGGAAGGGCGGATCATTTGGTTGAGAGCGGCGAGGCGCTATCAGCAAAATTGATGGCAAATCTTTTACATTGTGCAGGGGTTCGTCGTGTGGTTGCGATTGATCTACATAGTCCACGGGTGGAGAAATTTTTTACAATGCCGCTTGTACATGTAAGAGCGCAGGAATTGTTAGCGCGTACGATCAAAGCCGAGCTTTTTAACGATCAAAGCTCGGCTTTGACGATCGTAGCCCCAGACCATGGCGCAATTCCACTGGCAAAACGAATGGGGCGGTTATTGCGCGCGCGAGTCGCATGGTTTGAAAAAATTCGGCCACAACATAATGTTGCGCAACTTGGCGCATTGCACGGAGATGTTGCAGGTAAAATTGCCGTGCTTGTTGATGACATGATTGATACAGCGGGAACTATTGCGGAAGCGGCAAACCAGCTTAAGCAACATGGCGCAAAGAAAATTATTGTTGCGGTCACGCATGGTGTCCTTTCCGGGCCGGCTCTTGAGCGTCTCAAACAAACGCCGATAGACAAAGTTATTATTACCGACACACTTCCCAATGTTTCTCAAAAAAAATTCAACAAGCTTAGAGTTGTTTCAGTAATACCCTTACTAGCGGAAAAATTTAGACGGATATGAGGAATCCTTTTATCGTACGCGATAGCAAGATTGATGAGCGTATTATTCACGATACAATAAATAGCCGCTGGGTTGAGGACGTCGTACCGGCACGCAGCAATGAAATTGAATATCTAAAACCATCATTACAGCGCAAACGATTCTGGTATTTTGCGGGCGGATTTATTTTTATCCTATTATTTTTTTTAGGGCGCAGCGCACAACTCCAAATCATTAATGGATCCGAATTTCAAGCTGCCGCAGAGGCAAACCGGCTGCGCATTTTAAGATTGCGCGCTCCGCGAGGCGCTATAGTAGACCGCAACGGTATTGATTTGACTAAAAACATACCGCATTTTCAAGTTTTACTAACGCCGTCTGATCTGCCGACAGACGCGGCGCTTAAGATGTCAGAGGTGGAAAAAATCGCGGCAATTTTGAGTTTGAGCCTTGACGAGCTAACTCTGCTTTTGGATTCCAAAGAGCCTGATTCCGCACCGCGTCTTATTAAAGACGGCTTAACGCCCGAAGAGGCTTTTCCTGTGATTTTAGCTTCGCAAGATCTTCCCGGGCTTGCAATTGAGACGATCGCAACGCGTTTTTATCCTTTCGGCGCGTCATTTGCGCATCTTCTTGGCTATCTTGGCAAGATTGATGAGCAAGAAAAAAAATATTATTTAGAAAATGGGTATAGCTTAAATGATATTGTTGGAAAATCCGGGTTGGAAAAAACATTTGAAAATATCCTGCATGGCAAAGATGGAAAACAATATACCGAGGTTGATGCAAGCGGACGCAGACGCAGCACAAAATTTTCTGAAGAAGCAAGTCAGGGATCCACACTAACTCTTTCTATAGATGCGCCTTTGCAGATAAAAACAACGGAGTCGCTCCAGCAAACCCTCAATAATTTTAAAAAAACTCGCGGAGCCGCTATTGTATTAAATCCGCAAAGCGGGGAAATTTTGGCTTTGGTTTCTTTGCCATCTTTTGATAATAATATTTTTACTCTCGGCAAGGATATCGGGCCTGTACTTAATGAATTAAACACAAATCCTAATCAGCCTCTATTTCCTCGCGCAACCGCCGGCACTTATCCCTCGGGTTCAATTATAAAACCCGCGATTGCGGCGGCGGCGCTGCAGGAGGGAATTATAACTCCTTTAACGACAATCTTGTCAGTCGGCGGAATCCGAATCGGCGAATGGTTTTTTCCAGACTGGAAAAGCGGCGGGCATGGCCCTGTTAGTGTTACTCGCGCTATTGCCGAGTCAGTTAATACTTTTTTCTATGCAATCGGCGGCGGCTGGGCGACTCAAAAAGGTTTGGGCATTAATCGGCTTGCAGAATATCTTCGCAAATTTGGATTTGGAAAATCGGTTGGCATTGAACTTGCGGGCGAGGCTGACGGTTTTGTGCCTAATACAGAATGGAAAGAACGGATTAAGAATGAGCCATGGTATATTGGCGATACATACCATCTTTCTATTGGGCAAGGCGATTTTTTGGTTACGCCCCTGCAAATTGCGCGGATGACGGCTTATTTTGCTTCAAACGGCAAATGGACAAAACCCCACTTGTCCCTCTCTTTATGTCATCCCTCGCAACGCGAAGGATCACGGGATTCTTTGGCCTGCGGCCTCAGAATGACAGAAACGGGGCCGGGTATTAGCCCACAACATATTCAAACTGTGCGCCGCGGCATGCGTGAGGCTGTGCTATATGGCAGTGCGCGCTCTTTACTGGCTCTCCCGATTGATTCTGCCGGAAAAACAGGCACGGCGCAATGGTCTAATTCCAAATCTCCGCACGCTTGGTTTATGGGTTGGGCGCCGTTTAACAATCCGCAGATCGCAGTTACGGTCTTGATTGAAGAAGGCGAAGAAGGTTCGCGAACTGCTGTTGCGGCAGCAAAGGAGATTATCCGCGCCTGGTATGAAAATAAATCTAATATCTCGTCTATCATAAATAAGTAGTAATGTCATAGTAGCGTTAAGTAGAAATGTCATACCTGCTAGAATATTGAGCTAATTACTAAGCTCAATACTATGGCACAAGACC
>LCOG01000005.1 GCA_001001705.1 Parcubacteria group bacterium GW2011_GWA2_47_26
CTGCCCTCCAAGTATTCGGGCAGTGTGGCGGGGCTTCAATGCGGACTCGGTTTTGCGAAAACTATTTTCTGGGGAAAAGGATTTCGCAAAACCTCGGCTGATTTCCCGCGCGGAAGATACTCTATGTCAACTTTTCTTGTCCACAGCTCCACCGGACGGTTACGGATAATACGCTCTTTTTTCTTTGAGCATCGACCAGACAATGTCAATGATTTGTCGCTTCAGGCAGGTCAAGGCGTGTTTCTTGGATTTCCCTTCCGACACTTTTTTCTGGAAATACGCTTTGGCCTTCGGAATGCCTTGATTGGAAATTTGCGTGAGTGCGATTTGGTAGATGGCGCGATTCAGCCGCCGGTTGCCGCTTCGACTTTTCACATGCCGTTTCTGTTTGCCTGATTCCAGTCTCCGAGGAGCAAGGCCAGCGTACTTGGCGAGTGCGGCGGGCGTCTTGAATCTCTCGATGTCCTTTACTTCGGAAAGGACGGCCGCCGAGAGAATTGGGCCGCATCCTGGCAAGGTATCGAGGTGTTGTCCGGTCTTGGCAACAAGGTCAATGAGTTCTTTCTCAATTTCAGAAAGTTCATCCCGCATGGCGAGGAGACGAGTTGCTTTGCGTGTTATCTGGTTTGTTCCGGTGGCGCTCACGATGGGCAACGCGACCGCGTCCGCGTTCACGATCCAGTCCGGTTTTATCATGTTTCGCTTCGTCCGTTTCACCGATTGAGCGCTCGGAAATTTTTGCCAAAAGGACAATGCTTTCTTGGAGAAGATGTCGCGGAACACGGTTTTGTACTGACTGCCGTAGGCGTGGTGCAGGAGCTCATGGAGCTGATTTTTGAGCCGTGTTTTCTCGAGGACGATGGTTTCCCGATCTTTCACCAGCGCGTGAATATCTCTTGCCATCTCGGTCGTTTCTGTTATCCTGTATTCTGGGACGCTGTCAATCCTCTGGATCAAGACTTTTGCGACCCCGAGCGCATCCGCGAGATCACTTTTCTCCGGATGTGTTTCGTATTCGCCCTCCCGTTTCACCAAGACCGGATTGATGGTTTTGACCTCGCAACCGCGGGCAAAGAGGAAGCGAGCGAGAAAATCGCCGCTGCCGGCCGTGTTTTCCAGGCCGAAGAGCGGCACCAATTGCCTTTCCCGTGCAAGCGTTTGGACGCGAGCGAGGAGGATTTCAAAATCCTTCACCTCGTTGCCAATCTCTTGCTCGAGCAAGGTCGTGCCGAAACAATTGACGGCGACCGCCGCGTGATTGTCTTTGTGCACATCCATGCCGACAAACAGTCGGCTAAGTTGCGGATACTCGGGCATACATGATCCACGATTAAAAATGAATAACGGTGCGAGAAGGGCAAGCCTCGTATATGAGAGTCACACTTGACAATACTCTATTCGTGCATGCTTCTCGCGGAAAGGTCGGGTGGGAGACAATCTTCCGCAACGCCTCAATTGGCAGGGGTTTGAACGTCTACCCCACCGTCACCTTCCAGCGTAACCGTGGACAATGATTTTTGAAAGAGCTCTCGTGATGTGATTATGACATACGAGGGGTCTGGGGAGGAATCCGCGCGGGCTTCTTTCGGATTTTTTTGGCGACTTTCAAAAACCAAGAAAAACTGATAAGATGTAAATAATTATGGAACTCCTACGAGATTTCAAAAAGATAGATAAAAGTGACGTATCTTTTGCCGGAGGCAAGGGTGCTTCGCTTGGTGAAATGACAAAAGCGGGTATTCCAGTACCATTTGGTTTTGTAATTCTCTCGAGTGCCTTTGAAAAATTTTTGGAAGAAACGGATTTGAACGTAGAAATAGAGGCAATTCTTGATTCAGTCAATCACAAAGAAATGCACACAGTTGAGCATGCTTCGGAGAAAATCGAAGCGTTAATTCTTGGCGCTGTAATGCCAAAAGATATTGAAGATGAAGTCCAAAAATTTTTCAAAAACCTTGATTCACAATATGTCGCTGTGCGATCTTCGGCTACCGCTGAAGACTCGGCGAGTGCGGCGTGGGCAGGACAGCTTGAAAGCTACCTCAATACTAACGAAGAAAATTTACTTGAAAATGTGAAAAAGTGTTGGGCTTCACTATTCACGCCACGCGCCATTTTCTATCGATTTGAAAAGGATTTACACAAGCAAAAAATATCTGTAGCTGTTGTTGTGCAAAAGATGATTGAAAGTGAAAAGTCAGGCATTGCTTTTTCTGTTCATCCTGTAACACAGGATAGAAATCAGGTCATTATCGAAGCAGGTTTTGGTCTTGGTGAAGCAATTGTGTCGGGACAAATTACGCCAGATAGTTATGTTGTTGAAAAACAACCGAGACAGATTATTGATAAAAATATTCAAACGCAATCTCGCGGACTTTATCGAGCTAGAAAAGGTGGTAATGAATGGCGAGATATATTAAAAGATAAAGGAGAAAAGCAAGTGTTATCTGATGAAGAAATTTTAGAGCTTTCGGAAACAATCTTGCACATTGAAAATCATTATGGATTCCCATGTGATATTGAATGGGCTTTTGAAAATGGAAAATTTTATATTGTTCAGTCGAGACCAATTACAACTCTACATAATAATCAGAATAATCTTTCATCAGATTTTCTCCGATTGATAGGGGGCAAAAAGTTATATCCGCCATTAAATAATTACTCCGCTTTTATTCAGGGATCAGAATACAACATCCAAAAATATTATGGAAAGTGGTATGACAACAAAGTTAAGCTCGACCTATTGATTTTAATGAGAAGTGAGTTCTCGCAGGTTTGGCTATCAGAAACAGATATAAAACTTGCTTCTGAATATGCACTGAAAGAATTTATTACCTCACCTAAGAAATTTGATAAGAGGTTAAAACTTTTTTACAAGAATATAGACAAAATAAATGAGTTGTACGAAAAATATTCCTACGAAAAAATAAACAATAGCTCGTGGGACGAGCTTATTCCACTGATTGATGAGATTAGGGACTTAATTTGGGATGCTAATGCAGCGGTAATTTTCACTATTTATTTGGATAAAGATTTTTGTTGGGACATTTTAGAAAGTATCCAATATAAAATCACAAGGCAGGAATTGGAAGCAATATGGCCACATGGAACCGAACCGGCTTTTGAGTCTTTCGACAAAGCCCAACTTGAACATTTTTTGAATCTTTTGAAAAAGAAAAAGAAGTTGCTAGAAATATCAGAACAGTGCCAGTATTTTCTAACCGACTATTTTTCGGCAAAAAGTCTTGGTGTAATTGAAAAAACGCTTCAAGATAATTTTTCCAGTTTCATAAATAATAGTGCTTCTGTTTCGGACACACTAATTGCCGAAAAGAAAAAACTTCAAATAAGTATTGAGAAGCATGAAAAATGGCTTTCTACTCTTACACGGAATGAAAAAGAAGTTGCTGACTATTTGCAATTAATAATGAAAACACGAGACAGGAGAAAAAACTTTTTCGCAAAGGGCTTAACGATTATTTACAGAATTGCTGAAAAAATGTTCTCCGAAGTCGGGTTGCCTTTTGATTTGATACCATTCTACACCATGAAAGAATTGAATATGGGGCTAGAGTATTTAGAGAAATCCGCCAAAAACCTTGGGGATAGGAAAAATGGTTTTCAACTGCTCATCCCATCTTCTGATAACGTAAAGATGTTGGAATTCCCAATTGACCAAGCCGTAGAGGAAGTTAATACTTATTTTGTTTCTTCACACTCAACTGGCGGTAATGACGAAATATTAAAAGGACAAATTGGTTCAAAGGGCAATGTTCGCGGCAAAGTCAGAATTGTCCTCAATGTGAATTCTGATTATGGATTTCAGGACGGAGAAATATTGGTTACTGGAATGACACGCCCCGAATATGTTCCGCTTATGAAAAAAGCCTCTGGTGTTGTCACGGATGAAGGCGGGATTACCTGTCATGCCGCAATCGTATCTCGTGAGCTAGGAATACCATGCGTGATTGGAACAAAAATTGCTACTCGAATGTTTAAGACGGGTGATTTGGTTGAGGTTGATGCTAATAATGGTTTAGTGAGAGTGTTAGAGAAAAGCAAATAATATGACAATGGAACAATTTTCTTCTGAAACCAAAGAAGTTAGAGAGCAGATAACCTCAACTATTGATCTGCGGATTTTTCGTCATGCGGAAAAAGAATCAGACAAAAATAAGACAGACGAGGAAATAGAACTCACTGAAACTGGAAGAAAACAATCGGTTGAAAAATCTGAAGACAAAGATATTTCGCAATCGGTCGCGTTCGGTAGTTCTAGAAAAAGAACCCAGCAAACCGCAGGGTTAGTCATGGGAGGCAAACTAGAAGAAATAACGGGGGATGAAAGTATTGAAGAGTTGAAAGAAAAGTTGGATAAAGAACTGAAAGTGGGAAGCAAAATTGGTATTGATAAACGATTAGATTTTAATATTGATTTTTCAACTGATTTTGGAAAGAAAGTGCTTGAAGCAGTTAAGAATAGGGAGTATTTGAAATTTTTAGTTGAACACAGTGATTCTTTTGCCGAATCGTTTAAGAACGCCGACACAGAAACCTACAGTGGTATGGCGGGGCGAGTTGCAGAGATAATAAAAAAATATCTTACTATTGCTCCTCGTTGGGACAAATTGACACAAGACGAAAGCAAAGATTATGAGGACACACTCAAACGTTTTTTCGGCACTCATCAAGGTATAGGAGAATCATTTTTGGCGAAAATAATTGAACAGACAAAAGGAAAAGTTGAGAGAGATACTTTTGTTTCTGCACTTGGTAATCAAGGATTTGATTTTGCAGAGGGATTTGACGTAAAAATTGAAACCGTCAATGATAAAACTCAAAATATTCACATTTCATTTAAGAAAGAAAAAGACGGACAAGTTATATTTGAATATGATGAGATTGTGCCACGAGAAATTATTGACGGTCTCATTTTGATTTGAAAGTCGCCAAAAAAATCCGAAAGAAGCCCGCGCGGATTCCTCCCCAGACCCCTCCTCCGCGCGGACAAAATCCAAAATCAAATTAGTCTCGGTTTTGCGAAAATCCATATCCCCAGAAAATAGTTTTCGCAAAACCGAGTCCGAATTGAAGCCCCGCCACACTGCCCAAATACTTGGAGGGCTTTCGTTCATCACGAATTTTTGATAAAATAGGTTCGAGTGAAGTCGTAAAGACACTCCAAGTTAAATTTTTAAGAACTTATAGCTATTATGTCGGTGCCTACTTTATGGATATTGATTGGGATAGGAGCAGTCTTGTTTGTTTGGGTCGTTGCAGTTTTTAATTCACTGATCATAAAAAGAAATCGTGCAAAAAATGCCTGGTCGGATATTGATGTGCAGCTTAAGAGAAGACATGATCTAATCCCTAATCTCGTGGAAGCCGTCAAGGGTTATAAAGATTATGAGGCAGGCGTGCTAGAGGGTGTTACTAAGGCAAGAGCAAGCGCTATTAAGACGCAAGGCGGCAGTGTTGGAGGCAGGGTGCAAGCCGAAAATATGCTAACAGATGCTCTTAAAAGTCTTTTTGCTGTTGCGGAAAATTATCCCCAGCTAAGAGCTTCTGAAAACTTTCAAAAACTGCAAGATCAACTGTCGTTTTTGGAAAATGATATCCAATCCGCCCGCCGATATTACAACGCGGCGGTTAGGGAACTAAATAATGCTATCCAAGTTTTTCCCGCCAGTCTTGTGGCTGGAATTTTTGGATTTAAGCAATCCGAATTTTTTGGAGCAGAAGAGAAGGAGCGAGGCGCAGTCAAAGTTTCTTTATAAGATTTAACATGAGATTGCCGCATATTTTGAAATTTTTTACTGTTGGGCTAGCCTTCGTGCTTTTTGGTTTTGCCAGCGCTGCTTATGCTGGTACCGAGGCAATAGATAATTTTGATGTTAAGGTCGCGGTTGAGAAAGATGGGAGTATTCTTGTTACCGAAGCTATAACTTACAATTTTGACACTAATGAAAGACACGGTATATTCCGCGACATACCGCTTACAGCGCCAAATGGGCCGCGACTGAATGTTAAAGTGTTAAGTGTCGCGAATGAACGCGGCGAAGCATGGCAGTACTCCGTTTTTGTAGACAACGATGTCCTTCATATCAAGATTGGCAATCCGAGACTCTCTTTGTTTGGCAGGAAAATTTACGTTATCAACTATAAAATTCATAACGCAATACGCACCTTTGAAGATCACGATGAACTTTATTGGAATGTCACTGGTGATGCGTGGTCGGTGGAAATTAAAAATGCTTCAGCCGCGATAACTTTGCCAGACCTATCAATCACCGACATGAAGATGGATTGTTTTACCGGTCGGCGAGGCAGTACAGAAAAAAATTGTACCTTCGCGAGCAATAACGGTGTCATAAATTTTTCGACAACCCGAGCCTTGGGTCCGAGTGAAGGTTTAACAATTGTGGGCGGCATACCGCGCGGTTATATAAATAATGCGTATGTCCTGCCGCAAGATGAGTATGGGACAGAGTGGTCACGCTATAATTTATGGAAAAAAATATCAGTAATAATCTTTGTACTGGCTATATTTGTTAGTATATTTTCAAGTGTGTTTGGTCGTTTTTTCAATTTCAGAAGAAAACCCAAACCGGTTATACCTAAAGAATTAAAGGGCAAACCCGTTACGGTTGAGTATAATCCGCCGGATGGCCTTGCACCAATTGAAATAGGCACAATTCTTGATAGAAAAATGGATTTCACGGATTTATCATCAGTGATTATTGATTTAGCTGTGCGCGGATATCTTAAAATTCGCGATGTTGGCGAACGAATTAAATTCTGGCCGGATAGAGAAGATTTTGAATTGATAAAAATCAAAGACGGGGCGGATTTGACTTTATCAATTGATAAAATCGTATTTGATTTTTTGTTTAATAAAAAAGATGCGGTGAGAGTAAGCGAGTTGAAACGAGCCTCAAGAAATTTTCCAAGCAAAAAAATAGGAGAGACTTTGGAAAGCAAACTCAAAGATGATGGATATTTCTATCAAAGGGTTCTCAATAAAAAGCATTTAATTTTTGGACTTATTTCCTTTATTGTTTTGATGATGGGCGTATTAGCGTCGTTTACAGGTTTAGTGAGCGTGATTCTCTGGACTTCTACTATAGTTTATTTTAAATTTTTTTATAAAACTAAATTAACGCGGAAAGGAAGCGATACCCTAGCTAAAATTTTGGGATTTAGGGAATTTTTGCAATTAACCGAAAAAGATAAGTTAGCGTTATTGAACGCTCCAGAATTGCGACCAGAGACATTTGAAAAATTTTTGCCGTACGCGATGGTTCTTGGCGTTGAAGATAAATGGGCGCAGAAATTTGAGAGTATCTATCAAGTTTTACCCGAATGGTATGAGGGGCGCGTTGCAGTCGGATTTAATAGCACCATGCTTTCCCGCAATTTGATGATGTTCAATAATTCATTTAATAAAGCTTTCGGCGCTTCTGCTTCTACTTCACGCAGCGGTTTTTCCGGCGGCTCTTCCGGAGGCGGATCCGGAGGCGGTGGCGGTGGGAGTTGGTAGTCTATGTTTAAAATTATTTTCAAGGTATGACAAGACATTTTCGGAAATTTTTAGCGGTCGCATTTTTTGTTTCGGCATTTTTTATTGTTGGCCTGTTGCCGGTCTTGGCCCATGCGTCTGAAGAGCCAGGTATGGCTATAGAAGATTTGCCGCCTGCGCCCAGTGGAATTGCACTGGAGCAAGGCGTAAATTTTTATCGCGCAAAAGTCTTGGCGATTTTAAGCGAAGGGAAAAAGCCGATTGACGGCGTCCCCATGGATTATCAAGAGGTGCGCTTGGAGATATTGAATGGCGATGAGCAGGGCAAGACTGTTGTTGTTGATCATGGCGGGCCTTTTGCTATTGAGGAGTATCAAAGAGTAAGAGTGGGGGAGACGGTTATTTTGGCTAAGCCGACTTCTTCTTTGAAACCGGATTTCTACTACATTACGGATAAATATCGCACGCCGCGGATGGTATGGGTAATTGTTTTCTTTGTGGCGCTGGCAGTATTTTTTGGCCGCAAGCGAGGAGTAACTTCGCTTTTGGGAATGCTTTTCAGCGTAGCAATCATCTTTTTATTTATTATACCGCGTATCCTAGCCGGCGGTGATCCATTTTTGATATCACTCGTCGGCTCTTTAGTGATTTTGGTGATCTCGCTGTATTTGTCGCATGGGTTTAACCGGCGCACGAGCATTGCCCTCCTAAGCACTCTTGCGGCTTTGGGCTTGGCTGCTATCCTTGATCTGGCTTTTGTTTTTTTAACACGCCTGCATGGCATTGGAACCGAGGAAGCGTTTTATTTACAGTTTGGCAGTGTTAATTTGAATTTGCGCGGATTGCTACTCGGAGGAATAATTATCGGCGTGCTGGGCGTATTGGATGATGTGACCACGACGCAAGTTGCTACAGTAGAGGAAATTCATACAGCGAACACCGCGCTGTCTTTTCAAAAGCTGTTTCAAAAAGGTTTATCTGTAGGGCGCGAGCATATTGCTTCGCTGGTAAATACTCTAGTGCTGGCGTATGTCGGAGCTTCATTTCCTTTGCTCTTGCTCGCGACGACTCAAAAAGCCCAGCCGGCATGGCTGATTTTTAACAGCAATTTTATTGGAGAGGAGATTGTACGTACGCTCGTGGGCAGTTCTGCGCTAATATTGGCGGTGCCGATCAGCACCATTTTCGCGGCGTATTTTTATGGACAAAGGGGGCGAGGATACTGAAAAATTACTGAATGAACTATGAAAGGAGGAAAGAGTTAACCATTTATTGACGATCGTCAATAAGTGGTACTTTGTTGTCAAGACTGTGTGGATTGTTTTTTTATTTTGCGCGTGTTAAGATTTGGAAGTCGCTATGAAATTGGCGCTAGTGCATGATTATTTAATTCAAGATGGGGGAGCGGAGCGGGTTTTGCGGGCCTTTGCCGAGATTTGGCCGGAGGCGCCGCTTTATTTGCTTTTCTATGATAAAAAACGCTGGCAGAATTTTCGCGGGCGCGATGTTCGCACCTCTATTTTGCAGAAGCTGCCCGGGGTGCTCCGCTATTACCGTTGGACCTTGCCATTGATGCCGGGCGCGACCGAGCATCACGATCTTGGGGAGTTTGATGTGGTTGTGTCTTCAACTTCGGCTTTTGGCAAGGGCATTGTGACGCGGCCGGACACTTTGCATGTTTGTTATTGCCATACCCCCACGCGTTATCTTTGGACCGATACGCATAGCTATCTTAAAGATTTGCGCACCAATCGTTTTATAAAATTCATTTTGCCTTTTGTGCTGACAAGTTTGCGGATGTGGGATCGCACGAGCGCCTTACGCGTAGATAAATTTATCGCCAACTCGCAAACAGTTGCGGCGCGGATTAAAAAGTATTATGAGCGGGAGGCGGATGTAATTTATCCGCCAGTAGATTGCACGAAATTTTATACAGCCGACAAGATTGGCAATTATTTTTTAGCGGGCGGGCGCTTGGTGGCGTACAAACGTTTTGATTTGGTTATCCAAACTTTTAACCGGCTGGGTTTGCCGCTTATTATTTTTGGCAGGGGGCCTTATGAGGATCGTTTAAGAAAGATGGCCAAGAAAAATGTGCAGTTTATGGGGCACGTCCCTGATGAGGAAAAAGTGCGCTTGCTTGCGGAGTGCATTGCTTTTGTCCATCCTCAATTGGAGGATTTTGGATTGCTGCCTCTGGAGGCCATGGCTTCGGGTCGGCCGGTTATTGCTTATAGCCGCGGGGGCGCGCTGGAGTCAGTAGTTGAAGGAAAGACCGGAACTTTTTTTTATGAGCAGACCTGGGAGACGCTTTTAGATAAGCTCTTGCAGTTTAAGCCCGAGCAATATGACACTAAAGTAATTCGTGCCTGGGCGGAGCAGTTTGATTTGGCGGTATTTAAGCGGCGCATGAAAGAGTATGTAGAGAGCGCATATACAGAGTTTAGCGGAGGAGCAAGACGGGCAAAATTGTTTTAATCCCGTTAGAAGCCGCGGTCGCGAGATAGGAGAAACCTATGGTTTATGAAAAGTTGAGCACACAAGCGATAGACAATAGTGAGATGGCCAGACCGCGACCTGCTTCTAATGGGATGGTGATCGTGATTGATGGTCGTCCGTTGCAGGACAAATTTTGTGGCGGGGTGGGTTTGTATACTTTTAATCTTCTGCGCGCTATTTTTAGTCTTGATAAGGAAAATGAATACCATATTTTTTATAACGCGCGGCGGAGGCTTAATGCCCCAGAGTTTAAGGAGTACGGAAATGTCGCGGTTCATCATTTTCAATGGCCAAACCGATTTCTCAATTTATCGTTGAGATTTTTAAGACGTCCCAAGATAGATAAATTGATTTTTGACGAGAAGAGATGTGATTTATTTTTTATGCCGAATTTGAATTTTGCGGCACTGTCTTTGGATACTAAACTTGTGACGGTTGTGCACGATCTTTCGTTTGAGCATTTTCCCGAGTGCTTTAGCTACAAGACGCGTTTGTGGCACAGGCTTATTAATCCGCGCGCTTTGCTTTATCGGGCTGATCATATTATTGCGATTTCAGAACACACCCGAGATGATCTTAATGAGACCTATCAAGTTTCCGCGTCCAAAATGACAGTGGTTTATCCCGGGCTTACGATTGATCCTGGTGACAATGCCTACGGCGATGATGGCGCAGTGTCCGCTTCTCTGCGTATGATTGGCAGTAACTATATTTTGTATTTCGGCGCGTTGGATGCGCGTAAAAATCTGGAGAGCTTGGTTGAGGCTTACGAATTATATGCGACAGATGTTGGCAATAAAGGGTCGTTGCCCAATCTTGTTTTAGCCGGAGCGAGAGGGAGCGCAACTTTGCGCCTCAAAAAGCAAATTGCCAAAAGCAAATTGAGAGATAAAATTTTTCTTTTGGAAAATCCGAGCGAGGAAGAAAAGCACTATCTTTATTTAAGAGCGGCGCTGTTTGTCTACCCTTCTTTTTATGAAGGGTTTGGTTTTCCACCGCTCGAGGCATATGCGCACAGCGTGCCCGCGATTGTTTCTTCGGCGTCTTCAATGCCGGAGGTGTGCGGAGGCGCTGCGTTTCTAGTTAATCCGTGGAATATTGTGGAGATAAAAGAGGGGATGCGTATCATGTTGAATGATACGGCGTTGCGGAAAAAGTATATAGAGGCGGGGAAAAAACGACTGGAGCAGTTTAGTTGGCAAAAATGCGCGCAGGAAGTTCTGCAAGTGTTTAAGAAGCTATAACATTATGCATATTGGCATTGATGCGCGGTTTTATGGAACGCGACAGCGGGGGATTGGCCGCTATCTTGTAAAATTGATCGGAGCTCTGGAGCAAGTTGATGATCGTAATCAATACTCGGTTTTTTTGCGTCGAGAGAATTTTGAAGAGTATAAACCGCAGAATGCGAATTTTAAAAAGAAGCTTTGGGATGCGCCGTGGTATGGGTGGAGAGAACAGGTTATGTTTCCGCGCGCAAAATTTGATGTAATGCATTTTCCGCATTGGAATGTGCCGGTTAGATTTGCGTCTCCTTTTATTTTGACGGTGCACGATCTTATTCTTTTTTCATCGTCACGTTTGAAACAAACGACAACGCATGGACGCTGGCTTTATAATCTGAAATTCGCCGGTTTTAAATTTGTATTTGGCCGGGCGGTGCAAAAGGCCAAGGCAATAATTGTGCCTTCAAATTTTGTAAAAGAACAATTGCTTGATTTATATCCGCATTTGCGCAATAAGGTGCAGGTTATTTATGAAGCGCCCACGATAACACCATTACGTCATTCCGAGCGAGGCGAGGAATCTCACACCTTGCCACACATGGAGAAAGAGATTGCCACGCTCCCCATGGTCGCTAGCAATGACATTGGCGACAAATTTGTTCTTTATGTTGGGGCGGCGTATCCGCACAAAAATTTAATGCGTCTTTTGCAGGCTTGGCAGAGGTTGCCCGGCGAGTTACTCAACGAGTATAAGCTTGTGCTTGTGGGCCGGAAAGATTTTTTCTGGCAACAATTAGAATCTAAAATCAAGGAAAGCATTGTGTTTTATGGCGAAGCTAGCGATGAGGAGCTGGCTTCGTTATATAGTCATGCGGCGCTATTGGTTCAACCTTCGCTGGAGGAGGGTTTTAGTTTGTCGCCGCTTGAAGCTTTAAGTTTTGGTTGTCCAGTTGCAGTGTCAGATATCCCAGTGCACCGGGAAATATCGGATGGTGCAGTGATATTTTTTAACCCTCGCGATGAAAATAGCATTATGGTTACAATAAAAGACGCGCTTCTAAATCAGTCAGTTCGGGAGGAAATTTTAATCAAGGCTAAGCAGATTTTATCTCAATACTCTTGGCACAACGCTGCGCGAGTAACCTTGGAGTTGTACGATGTGATCAAAAAGGTGTAAAATGGGATAACATGCCTCGCAAGAAGCAACCAGTAAAACTGCCAGTGCCGTTGGAAATAAAAAATCACGGAGGAGACAGCTCTCCGCATGTTTTGGATTTGCGTTCTGTAGTACCTAACCAAAACGCGCTTCCTGTGCAGCGCGACACCAGGAGGAGCGCCAAGCTCGCCGTTAAACCATCTTTTGAAGAACGGGTCGCGGTATTGGATAGGAAGTTAAAGAGGATGCCGGATGTATTTAAGTCGCGCACAAATAACATGGTAAATCTTTGGGATGAGGAACGCAAGTCTTTAGAAAGAGCGACATTGTCGTTTTTTAGACGGGCGGCGGCGTGGGGTACTCAAATTCAGAATCGGCTTGAAGACCATGGCGCAGAAAAAGCGGCGTCTGACCGATCGCGTGAGGAAACTGGTTTTCGTAAGAAGTGGAGAGTCTTATTGTCAGACAAGTCATCTCAACTGCGAGCCGTTTTGTATGGGGCTCTCGGCCGCAGGGTCCAGGCAAAACTTTCGCCGTTCTTGTTATTCTTAGTTTTGTTGGCTGTTCTCACCATTCCTTTGCAGGCTTTGCTGATTTACCGGACTATAGATGAAACAAAGCGCAATGTTGCGCGTCATTGGATTTCGGGGGTTGCCCATGCCCAAGGTATTAGCAACGCTTTTGCGCAAGGCGACCTTGAACTTGCAAGACAAGAGCTGGCCGGGGCGACAGGCGATATTAAGGCCTTGAATAAAGTGATCGCCAGTTTAGGGCCGTTGCGTTTGATATCTTACCGTTTGCGTTCTGCCGGAGATATGCTGGCGTTTGCGCAAACAGGAGCCTTGGGGGCGCAGGAGGCGGTGAACCAGATAATTAATATTCAAAATGGCGCTTACCCGGCAGGCAATCTTTTGCGTGTTATTAAAAGCGAGGTTGAGGTTTTGATCAGCAAAATCAGGCCATTTGCAGAGCAAGGAAGGTTTTCGTTTTTGGCTGATAAATTATTTACGTTGCGCGATGCTCTGGCTGTTGCCGATGATTTGTTGGGAAGCGATGGCCTTCGCCATGTTCTTCTTGTTTTTCAAAATCCCCGCGAGTTGCGTGCGACCGGCGGATTTGCCGGATCTTTCGCTCTCTTAACTCTAAAGAGTGGACAGCTTGAAAAGATGGAGGCGCCAAGCGGCGGGAGTTATGCGGTGCAGGGACAAGTGCCTTTTTACCGCGCGTCTCCTGAACCGCTGCGTCTTATAAATCCTCGTTTTGAGTTTCAGGATGCCAACTGGTGGCCGGATTTTTCGGTTTCCGCAGCCAAGATGGTTGAATTGTATGAGGCTTCCGGAGGACCAACAGTTGATGCGGTAGTGGGCATTACGGCCAATGTCGGAACCGAGATCCTGAAACTTACGGGTCCGCTTATTACAACGGATGGCCAAGTGAGCGTGGATAATTTTATTGATGTTTTACAAGAGACAATTGCCCGCAATAGAGCTTTGGATCGCAAGTCTCCCAAAAAAGTTATCAGCAGTCTTTTGCCGACGATGTTTAATGCAATTTCCGCAAATTTTTCCAAGCAGCCCAAAGAGTTTGCTGCGCTTATGCTTAAAAGTTTAGCGGCGAAGGATATACAGTTGTGGAGCAGATCAGAAGAAGCACAAGCGGCAATTCGGCGATTAGGCTGGTCAGGCGAACTTAAGAAAACAAGCGGTGACTATTTGGCAGTGATCACTTCCAATGTGGGAGGCGGAAAAACCGACGGGGTCATTAAGGAGGAGATTAATCATGAGGTGCGCATTGGCAGAGGGGATAAAGCTTATGAGACAGTGCGCATCCGCCGGACGCATTTGGGTCAGAAGGGCAACCGATTTACAGGAGGGCGCAACTGGAGCTATATGCGGGTTTATGTGCCTAAAGGCGCACGGCTCGTTCAAGCTTCGGGATTTACTTTGCCCTCGCCTGCAGCTTTGGAGACGCCGGAGACAGATTTGGAACAAGATCCGGAGGTGCGGATAGCCGAGGGTTCGCAAATAATTGATAGTGCAAGCGGAACAAGAATTTGGGGCGAGGACGATAAGACGGTTTTTGGAAATTTCATCATGGTTGATCCGGGAGACATACGCGAGGCATCGCTAGTCTATGAGGTACCCCTTGCGTTGAGGGGGCGGGCAATACCTTACTCGCTTACAGTTGATAATCAGGCTGGCAAAGACGCTCTGCTTACGAGCACGCTGATTTTGGGTGACGAGGTGAGAGTGCTGACTGGAAATCAAGAGGGGCTTTGGAGAGCAGACGGCTGGAATTTCAATGGCCGCTTGAATAGGACTATTGCGGCTTTGGGTGTATTGTATAAAATGTAGGGTGTAGACCTCTTGCTATGATGCGGAAACATTTATTTTATCGCGGCAGATCGCTTGATCGCGACCTGCGCTCTCTTTATGAAGATAGAGGCAGATTGCCGGATATGAGTAAGCTGGAACACGAATATCATCGCCGCACGACGCGCATACTCTTGAGTATTATTGGAATTTTAGTTTTGCTGACCGGCGCTTCGTGGGCCGGGTTTTTAATTTTCGGTTCGCAAAGTCAAAGCAATGTTGAGGCGGAGCTCGCTTTTGAGGCTCCGCGGGTCGCGATGAGCGGCGCTCCGTTAGAAGTTGATTTGAGATATAGAAATCAGGATAAAAATCCATTAGGAACAGTCACGGTTTCTTTGCGTCCGCCGCAGGGGCTCACGATTCAAGAAACCGAGCCGGCTTCGGATGAGAAAGGGCGTTTCCAATGGAACTTGGGGACATTGGGAGTGCGTACGGGCGGAAGTATTAAACTTAAGCTCGTTCCTTATGGCATTCCCGGAGATAGGCTGGCGTTGCAGGCGGTCATGGCTTACAAGCCCGCGAATTTTAACGCGGAGTTTCAAACCGTGGCTAATCAGGAGATTGAAATTAAAGACTCAAGTTTGCAGGCCAGTATAAACGGTCCGAGTGAATTGTCGCCAGGGCAAGAGGCGACTTTTGCCCTTAATTACGAGAATAGGAGTGACGCGATTTTGCAAAATATTCGTGTAACGCCACAATTCCCGGCGACGTTTAGTCTTGCTTCCGGCACGGAGCCGCGGGAGGGATTTTGGAAAATCGATTCTTTGGGAGCTGGCGAGCGCGGGACGCTTGACATACGCGGAGCGTTTTTAAGCACGGCCTCGGGGACGAATGAGTTAAAGGTGCGTTTTGAGGTTTCCGAAGAGAATGAGACCTTGCCGCTTTTAGAAGCTGTTGCGCCGGTTAATATAAAAGGTGGAAATCTTTTGATTGAGCTCATCGCAAATAATAATCCAGATTTGCGTTTTGTGCGGCTTGGAGAGATGTTGAATTTTAAGTTAAAACTTACCAATATTGCTAATGAGCCAAAGCCGGATATTTTTGCGGAACTTGTTGTGCGGTCCAGTTTACTAGACTGGCGAGGGGCGTTGGGAGAGGTAGCCGCGATATCTTCGGAAGCCAATACGATCCGTCTTCCTAAAGAAGGAAAAGTTTCTATTGAGGCGGGCAAGGCCGCGGAACAAGATTTTTCAATACGAGTCGCGCCTTCCGCGTTGCCCACGGCGCAGCCTACGATTGAAGCAGAGGCTAAGGTGATGATGGGGGAGGCGGTTTTGCAGAGCAATAAAGTTAAAATATTTGTAGTGAGCGATCTTACGGTTGCGGCTGAAGGGCGTTATTTTGGGGCAGATGGAGTGGCAGTTGGGTCGGGACCCTTGCCTCCGCGAGTTGGAGAGGAAACGCGGTATGAGTTGCGTTTTACTTTAACCAATTCTGTGCATGATCTTTCTAATATAGTAGTTACAGCGACATTGCCGCCGGGCGTGGAATGGCTAAATCAAACTCGGGCTGATGCCGGCCGAATTATTTTTGCGGCTGATACCCGGGAGGTGCGCTGGAGCGTGCCGCGCATGCCAGTTACCACCCGAACACAGAGCGCGGCATTTAAAGTTAACGTGCGACCGGGAGAGGACAAGCGCGGCAGTTTATTACCGCTTTTGAGCGTAACGCGAGCCGAGGCTCTGGATAGTATTGTGCAAATTACCTTTTCTACAGACGCATTGGGAGTTTATTCCAGCATTGAAAGCGATCCGTTGGGAAAGGGAAAGGGGATAGTGCAGTGATCAGGAAGGGTATCGGGTATCCTGATTCGCTGCGCGCGGCAGATCCTCTCGCGCTCGCTTAACGGCGCTCCGCAACCGTAGTGACGTTGCTTAGCGCCTACTCGCGCTCGTCCGCCGTGTTCGCTCACAGGACATCCGATACCCTTCCCTTAAGGGGGAGGAGAAAAATCAGAATTAAGATTAAGAATTAAATGTATGCCGACAAAAAACAAAGTTAGCGCGGCTCACGCGACACGCACAGTAAAGCCGCGCAAGCCTGCGTCGAAGTTTAAAAAAATTGCAAAAGCTGGGGTTGAGCCAAAACCAGCGGAGTCTTGGTACTATGAGCTTAAACAGGCTCCGGCGGAGACTGTGCCAGCTTCTCAAACAGTGGTCAGGCCTTTGACGGAGCAAATTGACTCGCAGCCAGCGTCGAGGGGAAAACACTGGAGCTGGCAGAGTATTTTTCTATCAGTCGCAGTTATTGTTTTTCCGCTTTTTGCAATGCCGTGGGCATTGGAAACGCACGAATTTTTTAAGCAAATGCTGCTTTCTGTTTTGGTAGGTATAGGTTTGATTTGTGTTTTTGGAGTTGCGGCACGGCGCGGCACGTTAAATCTATTGCCTCGTAATATTTTTGTGCCGCTAGGCATTTTGTCTCTTGCGGCAATTTTGGTTTCTGCGCTAAAAAGCGATCTGCGTTATAGCGCGTTTTTCGGTTATGGCGGACAAGAATCCCTGGCGTTTATCTCATTTGTTCTCCTCGGTTTATGGACTCTTATAGTTTTTGCCATGGTGCGAAAAGATAATAGCCGTTCGGTGTACTTTGCGCTGATTTTAAGCGCCGCACTTTTGAGCGTGGTCACGATTTTAGCGCTGGCCGGCCAGCAGCTGTATCTCTGGATTAATAGCGCAGGTTGGAATCCGGCGGGCACCACTACCACGGTTGGGATAATCGCCGCGATCGGAGTTGTACTGGGCTCGGGTTTGTTTTTGCAAAGTGCGACTTTACGTCAGTCTTTTTCCAGTTTCTTTTTGATTCTGCCACTTTTGATTTTATTGATTGGAATTGATTTTACCGTAGCGTGGATTGTTTTGGCGGTAGGTTTGGTATTACTTTTGCTAACGGCTCGCAAAAATATGGGGCGGCGTTTGCTCCCGATCTCGTTATTTTTGGTTTTAGCTTTGGCTCAAGCCATCTTGCCCTTAAAAACAGATTTTTTTAGCACGCCTTTGGAGGTTGGGCCTTCGCATCAAGAAACCTGGTCCATTGTGCGACAGACGCTGAAAGTTCATCCGATTTTGGGTAGCGGGCCAGCCACTTTTGGCGCAGAATATCTCAAGTATCGTTCAGCCCCGATTTTGCAAACGCCTTTTTGGAATGTTGTATTTGAATGGGGCTCTTCGGGAGCGCTCACCATACTCGGCAATTTAGGCTGGGTGGGAGGAGGCTTGCTTTTGCTGACTGTGCTTTTTGTGTTGTTTAATTATGGCTCACGCCTGATTAAAAGTCGTGAAGAGGCGGCGAGGGATAGAATTTTTGGGGCGGGGATTTTCAGCGCTGCCGCGGCATTATTGATAGGTGTCTTTCTCGCGCCCATGTCCTTGTCACTCGTATTTTTGTTGAGCACGCTTTTAGGATTGATGCTAGTTGAGTTGAAGCGTTATCCTTGGAGTGTGTTTCAGAAATTGAGATTAGGAACAGCGGGAGGGCAGCGCAATTTAGGAATATCACTGGCCGGGACAGCTATCTTGCTTTTTGTATTTTTTATTTTGTTTGTGCAGGGTCGCAGAGTTCCCGCGGAATTTTTTGCTACTTCTGCCGCAGGGCAAGCTAATATATCTTTGGATAATGCTTACGCTCTTATGGAGCGCGCGGAGCATTTTGATTCTTGGAACGACACTTACTCGCGGATGTCGGCGGATATCCAGAGACTGGTTTTGCGTACGAATCTTGCTGCCGCGGCAAAGCCTGATCAAGATCAAAAGGAATTGGCAGAAGAAGTTAGGCGCATGACAGACGGGATTATTCAATCAGCCAAACGGGCGACTATGCTTGCGCCTGGCGTGGCGCTGAATTGGTCAGCGCTCGGCTCATTTTATCTGGATATTGCGCCTTTTGTAAGCGGTGCCGCCCAAGCCGCTTTAGACGCATTTAATAAGGCTCGGGATTTGAACCCCAATGATCCCTCGCTTTTGGTTAATATTGGTATTGCCCAATCCTTGAGCTTTGAAAATCAGGCTGGCGCAGAGCAGTCTTTGCGCCGGGCTGCGGAAATTCGTCCAGACTATATTTTTGCCCATTTGGAGCTGGCTAGACTTTTGGGACAAAGAGATAAAACCGAAGAGGCGCTTGCGGAATATCGGCGCGCGGAGAAAATTCAGCCCAACGATCCTGCCCTTAAATATGAGATTGGGCTGTTCTTGCTAAGTCGCGATCGAAAGGAAGCGGCGCAGAGAGAGTTAGAGGGCGCGGTTAATCTTGCGTCGAATTTTTCCAACGCGCGCTGGTATCTGTCGCAGATTTACGAAGAGTCGGGGGCGATTGAGAGAGCGATAGAGGAGATGCAAAAAGTCGTGAAGCAAAATACGGATAGTCAGCAAGCCAAAGACCGCCTTGCGGAATTGCAGAACAAACTTAGTGGTGATTAGTGTAAGTGATTATTTTTATAAAATTTTATATTTCCACACCTATGTGTTACAATCAAGACGGAGAGGCCAAAACGGCCAAGGAGGACTCCATGCACCTTAAAAATAGACGAGTGATGTTTCTGGGTTTGTTGGTTTTGGCAGTGCTTCTGCTTCTTGGCGCGGGATGTAAGCGAGAAGAAGCGAGTGCGCCGCCGCAGGATTCAGGCCAGCCTGTCTTTGATGCGAGCGAGCCAGCTCAAGATAACGGGCCGGAGATTCCGGAGGGGTGGAGGGTTTATAGGAGTCCCCAATGGGGCGTTTCGATTGCTTATCCACCAGGGTGGTATAGCCGAGAGGCAAATATTACGAGTGGTGAACTCACGGTTTTCTTTGATTCTAATCCAATACCAGTTGAGCTTACGCTAGAGCCGGTGTTTGCAGTGGGTGTTACAGTTAAGCGAGAGATGATAGATAGCGCTCGGGTAGCCTATACTGGCTTGGAAAGTCTTCCCGCAGTGGTAATTGGCGGGGCTACGTGGGAGAGATACCGTTACTTCTCGGATTTGTTGGAACAAAATGATGTAGTCTATTTGCGCGGGTTTGATGATAGAGTGGTTTCAGTGGTGGCAGATGAGACTACCGTTGCTTCCACAAACTTTACTTCTATTTTGCAGTACATGGAGGTGCAGTGATGCAAAAAGTAACGTTGGTGCTATTCATCACTGTAGCATCAACCCCTGCTTTTGCGGATCCTTTCTTGTATAGTCCGCTTCAGGAGGTGACAGTTGTTTGCGATTTTTGTGGCTATTCTAATTTAGATGGATCATGCCACGGCGGAATTGATATGCGCGCTAGAACGTCGTTCACGGTGTTTGTTGCGGAAGGTGGCAGAATCGTCAGGGTAGTAGATGGACACGAAAATACTTATCACGTACCTCGTAGTCAGCAACGCAGAATCTATGGAAATCTCGTTGAGGTTCTCCATCCCAATGGCTACAGGACGATCTACGCACACTTGCAAGCTGGCTCTTTGCTGGTACGTGCGAGAGATGAGGTTGAGCGCGGCCAGGTTATTGGTTTAACTGATAATAGCGGTTGGTCCACTGCCCCTCACCTCCATTTCGAAGTCCGTGATCCTAGCGGCCGGCGGGTTGATCCCTATGGCACAGGCCGCGATAATACTCGGTGTCTAACAACCATCAACCCTGCCTGTGGCGCCAATCCTCTCTGGGTGACTTGTCCACCGCGACCATGGGATCCACGGCTAGCGGATAGGGATAATGATGGCTACTGCGGTAGCGCAGCCGGTTGCGCAGGCACTCTACGTCCGGGCGACTGCGACGATACCAATGCCGCAATCAATCCCGGTGCGGCAGAGGTTTGCGACAGCGTAGATAATAACTGCGCTCTCGGGATTGATGAAAACTGGCGTTCAATAGGCGCGGCTTCGCTCGGTAATGCCTGTAATGTAGGTCTGGGCGCTTGCCTGCGTACGGGCACCATGGTCTGCACCGCAGATCACCGTGCCACAGTCTGCAGCATTGATCCGGGCGTTCCCACTGCTGAAGTCTGCGATAATCTCAATAATGACTGCGATTGCGAAGGATCGGATTGCCGTTGCGGCAGTCCCACGCGCAGCTGCGTTTGTGTCGGCCCCCGCTGTACCGAACTTATTGATGAAGACTTTCGCGCAATTGGCGCGGCTTCATTGGGTAATACTTGCACGGTGGGTATAGGGATTTGTGTTAATACTGGCATAATGGTCTGCACCGCGGATCATCGCGCTACGGTATGCAATGCGGATCCTGGCATATCCACGGCCGAGATTTGCAATGGGCTGGATGATGATTGCGATGGGGTGGTGGATGAAATTACACAGACTTGCGGCACAGCCCCGCCGGGCGGTGTATGTCGTTGGGGTGCTCGGACTTGTCGCGCAGGAACCTGGGGAGAATGCCTTGGTTTTGTGCCTTTGGGACCCGAGGTGTGTGACGGCATTGATAACGACTGCGATGGCGCGACTGATGAGGGTGTAGATCAAGATGGCGATGGCCACTTAGCCCTTTGTAGCGGCGGGGACGATTGCAATGATAGCAATACCAATATTTATCCAGGTCGAAGCGAAAGCCTTGGCGTGATTGAAGAAGCGCTGGACGGTGTGTTGCCGGAAACACCGTATTACACTTATGGCTTGCTTGGCAAAATCGCTGTTGATTCTGCGAACAGGGTTTATGTTTTTTATCGTTCGGTTGAGGGGCGGTATCTTTTGAAGGTGCGGGAGTCTAGGATAGCCGCCGCATGGTCTACGCTTTATAACTCTGATGAGGCCTGTGGTAATCTTTTGGTTGACTCGACGGATGTAGCACATCTTTTCTGCGGTCGAGGTCGGCACATATTCTGCACCACTACTAGCTGTAGCGAAGAGGTGGTTGATCCAATCGGATATTACTGGCGGAGCGTATCCCTGTCCGTGGCAGAGCGCGACGGTATTCTTTATCTTTGTTATCTTGCTAATCCGTCTAGCGGTGATTATCAGTTTGTCCAACGATGCGTGCAAAAGAGAGAGGGGCGCTGGGAGACTTTGTGGGAACAATTCGCGGTTCCTCGCAGTGAACCAACCTATTATGATGATCCCACCTATCTTGCGCTTGCGGTTACTCCTGACCGCGTTGTGCATATCATTGCTCGGGATTACAGCGGCGGCCCTGGCAGTTATGTCAACTTTCGTTACTGGAATAACGAGAGCGGCGCTTTTGTCGACAGAGAAGCATTGCGTCTGACGTTTTCCGAATCGCCTATCGGCTGCACCTGGACTGATAGTGATTATTATAGGTATCCCTGCGTTGAGTTATATTTTCATGGTGACAGAACAAATGATCTCCAGTTGTACTATCTGTACAATGGCGACCGGAGTCGTCGTCACTATTGGCTTGGAAACATAAATCGCAGAGGCGGGGTATGGGGAGCAAGTATTGGCAACTGGTCTAATACTTATCGTCCAGATTTAGCCTTGGCCTTTGATGCAGAAGACAGGCCCTATTTTCTCCGTTCATTGACTATGGCTGGCGCTGCCAGTTGCGAAGAGCTTTTGAGTATCTGGGTCAATGGGGTAAATGTAAGAGGCCGCGACGCCGTGTCCAGCGCTTTGTTTGGAGGAACACTGGCAATAGATCAGCTTGGGCGTTATCGTCATATTGTGACGCTTCGGTATCGGCGCGCGTGGCCTGACTGCACGATAGCTGACCGGCTTTACCTCGGCCAGATCCTCGAGGATGGTGTGGATTCAAATTGCAATGGTCGGGATGCTGACTAGAGCAGTCAGTTAGGTTCTTTTCTACGCGTCTTCGGGCGCGTTGTTTTTTAGATGAAGTTTTTAGACGAGTGTAATTTCACGCGCAGAATCCTACGATCGTAGGATTCTGCGCGTTTTTGGTATTTTGGTTGGTTTTAGCGGAACGTCGGCGGGCAGAATATCACGGCAATCAGTATCGTGACGCTAACGATGATGGAAACCACAAAAAACGATTCCGCGCGCGTGCATGGATTTCCTCCTAGAAGCTCTGAATTACGAAACCCCTCAAAAATGGTCATTCTGAGGGAGCGCAGCGACCGAAGAATCTCGCACGAATGTGCGAATTGCGGGCATTCGCCCGAGATCCTTCACTGCGTTCAGGATGACGGGGTGCGAGTTTCGTAATTCAGAGCTAGAAGGGGCAAAAGGAATGTAGCACAGCTGACTTTGCATACCAACTCCGTGCTTCATGCGCCAAAGGCCGTAGGGTTTACTCGTGGGGTTTTACTGCTTCAAGGTCAAAAGTTTTTTCTAATGGGCGCAGGATTTGCCGCTCTAATTTATTTACTACCGTTTTTTTATAAGTCTGGTCAGGTCTTTGGATAAAGTTTGTATCTATAATCACCACGCGGCCGGTTATATGCCCGTCATCATCAGTTTCGATCATGATATTGTCGCTGGCTAAACTGTGCCAGGTATAGGCGGCGCGGGGATCTGCTTCGTGCATGTCCCTTAAACCGCGGATTAGCCGCGCCACGTTTTGCCGCAGGGTCTCAAAATTTGGCTCACTCTTCCAATCCGGTCTGGCTATCAACTGCGCAAAAGATATACCATTGATTCTCTCTTGTACGAGGGCGGCGGTGAACTCCCTGTCCCTTAATTTTTTTATTTGTTGGCCAATAAATCTGAATGCCCTATTAACCAGATTGCCCTCTCTATTTTTGAAGCGTTCGTCGAGGCCGTATCGGCCCGCGAGGCGTCTGTTTAATTGGATTTGCCAGAATTTGCTATAAGGATAAATTTGCGAAGCATCAAGTTTTGCAAATTCGTATTGCGGTTCTAAATCGCGCGCGACTATAAAAATAGTCCGTGGAACCATGTCCTCGGGAAAATATTTTTTGACTAAGTCGTGCTCCTCTTCTTGTTTGGAAAATAAATCTGCTGCCGCTTGGCGCGAAAAAAGGAGATCTAGATGAAATTCTTTAACGACGAATTCACTGAGTTCGCCGTTTTGTTTAAGCGTCTCGTGCACATCATAAAATACTCCGCGACCTGTTAATTCTGGGGATACAGTATATTCTTCTACTACCACTGGCGGTTGATATTCGCGTTTTTCCATATGATTGCGTGGTGCCCTTGCCGCGAATCGAACGCGGATCCTGGGCTTCGGAGGCCCATGTTCTGTCCGTTGAACTACAAGGGCAGATGCTCTATATTATGCGTTGGATTTTGCGTCCGGCTCGGTAGAGTATATACCATGGTCGGCTTAGGGGCAAATCAAAAGTGCCGGAGTAGTTTACCGATGTGCCGCCGAAGCCGAGTTTAAACCGGGTAATGCCCGGCCATTTTTTTTCAGCAATACCCCAGAAGTCATAAAAGCGATAGCCAGACTTTTTTGCGTCCTGCATGACGTGCCAATGCAGGACATAAGAACTCATTAGGGCGCGATGCTTGTAGGAGGAGGCTCCGTGAAGATATGTAGCGGTATCGCCAAAGTAGGCGACAATTGCTGCGGCGATTGGCGTAATGCCGTGGTAGGCGATGTGAAGGCGCGCGCTCATAACTCCCCCGGCGCCCCCTCTTACCTTAAGAGGGGGATTGCGATCGTCTCTTTCCCGGTAACCTTCCTTTACTTCCCCCCCTAAGTTAAGGGGGGATTGAGAGGGGTTATGAAGGGGAGGCCTGCCTGCACAGGCAGGTGGGGAGGAGTTATGTAATGCCTCGAGCATTTTTTCATAATACCTGCGCGGATGTGCGCTAAATTTGTCGCGTTTTGCGGTTTCCTGCATCAATTGCCAAAACTCTTCAAATCGTCCTTCCCGTACTTCTATGCCCTTCCTTGTAGCCAGTCGTATATTATACCGCGTTTTTTCGTGCATGGCAGACATGAGCTCGTCCTCGGTTTGTGTTAGACCAATAACGAGTGTCTGTTTGGGCTGGATGGGGCGGATTGAATGTAGAATGTAGAATGTAGAATGTAGAATTTGTTGGTTGAATAACGGCTCGAGTCGCCAGAAGATAGCGCGTTCTCGTTGCGCAACGCTATTGATTTTTTTAATCAGCTCCTCTGACCATTTTTCATTTTGCATTTTCAATTTTTCATTGATGATTGGTCCTCTTGGTGAATATAAGTAGCATTTACCAAAAGGCAATTCGTGTTTAATAATTCCGCACACACTAACTAGCACTGGAGTACTATGCTGTGTTTTTTTGAACATAACTCCGACACGCCAGACTTTACGGCCGAGCTTTTCTTGAAAATCAAGCCACTGCCAGGATTGCAAAAAAATCCCAGTCTGCGTTGGCTGGGAAAGCAGGAAATCATTCCATTGTTTGGGGTTGTCAACCGGTTTTATCTCTAGCATAGTGCTTGTTGTGAAATACCCCTACCACCCCTCGCCCCTCCTCGGGGAGGAGGGGAAATTAACGTTTGCCAAGGATCTTCAGGGCGGCCTTGATTTTTTCTTCGGTTGTTTCGGCGGCGCTTAGGTGTTGAAGCGCTGCACTGGCCTCACGTTGCGAATATCCCAGCCTTTTTAATACATCAATAGCTTCTTCTGTGGATTGCGAGTTTATATCTAGCGACTCGGAGAGAATGCCTTTAAGTTCCAGTACGATTTTTTGCGAGGTTTTTTTGCCTACGCCGGATATAGAGGCAAGCAGTCCGGCATCACCTTTGGAAATTGCCTCGCGGACGCGATCGGCGCCCAGGGATAAAACATTTAAAGCCATGCGCGGGCCGACGCCCGAGACTTTAATAAGCTCTCTAAATAATAAGAGCTCGTTGTGACTTAAAAATCCATAGAGCTCGCGTGCATTTTCGCGCAGGTATTCGTGGGTAAAAAATTCTTGTTCCTCTTCAAGGTTGATTTTTTCGAGCGCTGGGGCGGGGACAAACACCTCGTAGCCGATGTTATCAATTACAACTACAAGATTATCTTTATTTTTTAATTTAACTTGACCATGGAGATAGCTGATCATAACCTAGTTCCTATTAAAATAATTGCAGCGCGGGGGCTTGTCCTCCGCCCGTCTTGAGCGTGCCTATTTTAGGTTACGTATAGTATAACACAGGCGAGTTGTGGTATAATAGGCCACTATGCAGAAAATCCGTAAAGCGATTATTCCGGTAGCCGGGCTGGGCACGCGTTTTTTGCCCGCGGCAAAAGCCCAGCCTAAAGAAATGCTTGCGGTTGTTGATAAACCCATTATTCAATATATTGTGGAGGAAGCGGTCGCGGCTGGCATTGAGGAGATTATTTTTGTGACTTCGGTGGGGAAGAGGGCCATTGAGGATCATTTTGATCGCAACTTTGAGTTGGAGTATCGGCTGGAACAAAGGAAAAAATTTAAAGAACTAGAGGTGATCTCGCGGATTGGGAAGTTGGCTAAGTTTGCTTTTGTGCGCCAAGCCAAGCCAGCGGGGGATGGGCACGCGATTCTATCAGCCGCTCCTTTTATTGAGGGGCATGATCCAGTAGCGGTGTTGTTTGGCGATGATATTGTCATGGGCAAGAAGCCGGCGCTTAAGGAGTTGATAGAGGTCTACAATCGTTATGAAGATCCGGTCATTGCGCTTAAACAAGTGCCGCGCGAGGAGGTTTCACGCTTTGGGGTGATTGGTGGCAAAAAGATCAATAAATCAGTTTGGGAAATTCGTGAATTTATAGAAAAGCCTGCGGTTAAAGAGGCTCCGTCTAATTTAGTGGTGGTGGGGCGCTATATTTTAACCCCGGAGATTTTTAAGATTTTGAACACTGTCAAGCCGAGCAAGGACGGAGAAATTCGCATTGCCAATGCTTTGGAAGAATTTGTGCGGAGCGGGCGTTCGCTTTATGGGGCGGTGTTGGCTGGTCGGTGGTATGAATGCGGAAGCAAGCTTGGGTTTTTAACGGCGCAGGTGGAAATTGGGCTTCAACATCCAGAGATCAGCGAGGCGTTTCGAGAATATCTAAAACATTTGGAATTATGAATTTATCCCATTGTCATTCTGAGGCCAAAGGCCGAAGAATCTCGCGCGAATGCGCGGTTTCGCCCATGCGGGCGGGATCCTTCTCGTTGCGCTCAGGATGACATTTTGCTATGCAAAAAAAGATTACAACTAAGATCGCTTTGCTAATCAGTATAGTCCTGATGCTTAGTCTCACGGGTATTCAATGCACTCGCGGCATTTCCCGGGAAGTTGCGGAAGCCACGCGGCCGGTAACTTTGAATTGGTGGCGCACTTTTGACGACGAAGAAGCGGTACGGCCGATTATGGAGGCTTATCGCATTTTGCATCCGAATGTAAATATTGTCTATCGCAAACTGCGCTTTGAAGATTATGAGCGCGAACTTTTAAACGCTTTGGCGGAAGATCGCGGGCCGGATATTTTTTCTATCCATAATACTTGGATGCGGGAGTGGCAACCTAAGCTTGCTCATTTGCCGCCGATTCTTGCCATACCTTTTCAAGAAGTTAAGGGCGGCTTGCGCAAGGAAGTTGTTGCTACTTTGCGGCGCAATCCGACTTTGACTTTGCGCCAGTTGCAAACCAATTTTACAGACGTAGTGGCCTCGGATGTGGTAATTGCCGAGCGTGATCCGCAAACTGGTCAGCCTGTTGATAAAATTTATGGCTTGCCATTGGCCTTGGATACTTTGGCTTTGTATTATAATCGCGATTTAACTAATCTGTCCGGTATTCCCGAGCCGCCAGAAAACTGGGGTGAGCTGCAAAATGCCGTCAAAAGAATTACTAAGATCGATCAAGAAGGAAAAATTATTTTGTCCGGGGCGGCTTTGGGCGCCAGCCATAATGTGGAGCGCGCCGCGGATATTCTCGCGCTTTTAATGATGCAAAATGGCGCGGATATGATTGATCTTGCGGGCAATGTCGCTTTTGACCGTATTCCGCAAGCCTTGCGGGACAGGCCAATTCCGCCAGGAGAAGACGCTTTGGTTTTTTACACGGATTTTGCTAATCCGCTTAAAGAAGTTTATACATGGAACGAAACTATGCCGCAAAGTTTAGAGGCTTTTACCCAGGGCAAGACTGCTTTTATGCTAGGCTATTCATACCATTTACCGCAAATTCGGGCGCGTTCTCCGCGGCTTAACCTGGGCATTGCGCCCGCTCCGCAAATTGAAGGCAATCCCGAGGTAAATTTCGCCAATTACTGGGTGGAAGCGGTTTCTAAAAAGAGCAGTAACCAGCATTGGGCCTGGGATTTTATCCAGTTTGCGACTAAAGCTGACCAAGTTACAAAATATTTGAACGCGGCGAAGAAACCGACAGCTTTGCGGGCTTTGGTAACTTCTCAACTGGAGGATTTGGATATTGGAACTTTTGCCAGCCAAGTTTTGACGGCGAAGAGTTGGTATAAGGGGAAGGATTCGGTTGCGGCGGAGGCGGCGTTTAGAGAAATGATTGAGGCGGTTTTAACCCAAGCAGTTGAAGAGCCGCGGGAGGCGCTTACGCTCACGGCGCAGAAGGTTAATCAGACGTTGAGGTGAGAATTTAGAAAACAAAATTTTCCCCTCTTAGGTAAGAGGGGATTAAGGGGAGTTATAACATGACTTTTCTCTACAACAATTTAGTCCTTAAAGATAAGCGGCGAGTATTGCGCAGAAATCAGACAGACGCCGAGAGGAGACTGTGGGGCCAGTTGCGTAACAAAAAATTAGAAGGTTTGAAGTTTTTTCGTCAATATAGTGTTGGGCCATATATTCTTGATTTCTACTGTCCGGCGCAGAAACTTGCCATTGAAATTGATGGAGGACAGCATGCTGAAGCGGTACAACAACAATCTGACGAGCATCGTTCCAAATATCTTGCTATGCAGGAAATTCGCGTGCTAAGATTTTGGAATAACGAGGTGTTACAAAATCTTGAGGGTGTGTGGACTAAGGGGACTGTTACCAAATACCATTTCTACTGCAAGGTAAGAATTTTGGCTGCGACTTTGCGAAACATTCTCAACATATACGCCGTATATGCTTCAAATGTTTCACTTCGTCTCGAAGTAAAAAGGGGGGGTTACAGGGGAGGAGTTATCGCCGTTGCATTTTTGCTTTTTAGTTTTGCATTTTTCATTACGCCGGTGGCGCAGGCACAACTCTTACCGACGCCGGGATCCAGTTGCGGAGATAACACAGTATGCAGGCAGACTATTTGTCCCCAATCGAGGATTTGTAATCAGCAAGGACGGTGTATCGCGGGTAATAATTCTGCTACCGCTGCGCCGGAAGGTCAAAATATTCCTTGCAACTATACTTTGGAGGATTTAATTGGCGTAGGAGTGCGGATGGCTACTTTAATTTTTGGCATCACCGGGTCACTGGCTCTGCTTTTCTTTGTTTATGGGGGATTTAAGATGCTGACTGCGGCGGGCAATCCCGAGCATGTGCAAGAGGGGAGGAAAATTTTGACAGGGGCGGTTATTGGAGTTATCATTATTTTAGGCGCAGGATTGATTGTGCAGTTTGTGGGGAGGCTGGTTTTACCGTCTACTTCAATTACGTCAGGGCTTCAAATTACTGTTGGTCAAGCCTGCGGTTCAGGAAATGGGGCACAACAATGCGAAATAGGCACAGTGTGCAATGATGGCGTATGCAAAACAATATGTGAGATTAGGAAAAGCGGCGAAGGGTATTGGTGTCAGGAAGCGCTTGTGGGATTGCAATGTGTGAATAATTTATGTCCAGGCGGCGCGAGTTTTAAGTGTTGCCGGTTACAGACTCCACAATAGGCGACTTTGAAGAATTATGAATCAGGAATTAGGAACTAAGAAAAAAGAGAACACTTCTAAGTTTTGTAAAGCAAAATTAGAGGCGTTCTCTTTTTTCTTGTTGTTTATATTTTTAGTTTTTACAATCTTTTCCTTCTGGTCTTCTGTAGCCTATGCCGCGCCTGCGCCTGCCGCGTCCCAGCCGGTTTCTCTTCCCAACCCTTTGGGTATTTCTAGTCCGCAAGTGTTGCTTGGCCGGGCGGCAAAAGCTTTGACCGGCATTTCGGGAAGTCTTGCTTTAGTAATGTTTATTTACGGAGGTTTGACTTGGTTGACAGCCGGGGGAAGTCCTGAAAGAATAAAGAAGGGCAAGGATATTTTGGTTTGGGCGGTTATAGGGCTGGCCATTATGTTTTCCGCGTATATTGTGGTCCGGTATGTTTTGACCGCGTTGACGCGGGGAGTGGTCAATCCTTAATTAGACTACGAACTAAGGGCACGTTTCTATTTTATAATTATATGTCCGAGGTAAGTAATAAAGAAATATTAGAAGAAGTCAAGAGTCTGTCAAAGACGGTCCAAGGGCTTGCCGAGAAAACGAACGGGCTTTCGGAAACAATCCAGGCGCTTTCGGGAAAAACCCAGGCGCATTCGGAAACAATCCAGGCGCTTTCGGGAAAAACCGAGACGCATTCGGAAACAATCCAGGCGCTTTCGGGAAAAACCCAGGCGCATTCGGAAACAATCCAGGCGCTTTCGGGAAAAACCGAGATGCTTTCAGAAACAGTCCATGGGCTTTCGGAAAAACACGAGATGCTTTCAGAGACAACTCATAATCTCTCGGAAGCAATCCAAGCGCTGGCGAGCCACATGGATAAGCGGTTTGATCAGGTGGATGAGCGCTTCAAAGGAGTAGATCAGCGTTTTGAGCACATGGACGAACGCATCAATTTGCGTTTTGATCAATTGGAACGGACGCTGGAAGAACGCATTACGGACCTGCGCAAAGACATTACTCTTCAATTTGAGGGTGTTTATAAACGGCTTGATTTGGCCAACGAACGCATTGATAAGCTCTATATTGCGGTGGATGGTTTTATTGTGCTGCACAAAAAACTGGAACAGGAATTTGTAATGCTACAATCCAAGTATGAGCGTCTTGAACAGCGTATTTCCAAATTAGAAACTCAATTTGCCATGGGGGTATAAATTATGAATCAGGAATCACAAATCAAGGAAAATAGATCTGCTAACACAATTTGTTTGCATTCACATGAGGCCGCGCGACGAATTTACAAATTCATGTTGCCAAAGTTTTGACTGCGGCATTTGTTAGGGTTATACTTGAATACTGAACTAAGTAAGAGTGCAAAAATGATAATCACTAGAAGGAATGAGGGGTAG
Source organism: Parcubacteria group bacterium GW2011_GWA2_47_26 (assembly GCA_001001705.1). GTDB lineage: Bacteria > Patescibacteriota > Patescibacteriia > GWA2-47-26 > GWA2-47-26 > GWA2-47-26. The sequence goes on from LCOG01000005.1 coordinate 30,792, forward strand.
TCCATAATTCCTTATTTATGATTCCTGATTCCTTCATATGAAAGGGGGTGAGATGAGATGACTAAAAAAACACTAGGGAAGATTGTGGCTCTAGCAATGTGGGCTTTGCCAGCAATGGCTTTGGCGCAAGGGTTGAATCTTGGTATAGATTACGGGACGCTTACAGGCCTGGGAACCCGCGATGTCCGCGCGACAATTGCTTCTATAATCAACGTGGCCTTGGGGCTTTTGGGTATTGTCGCAGTGGTCATCATCCTCGCAGGGGGTTTTCGCTGGATGACGGCCGGAGGCAATGAAGAGAACGTGGAAAAGGCAAAGAAGTTGATTATTGCCGGGGTGATTGGTTTGGCAATTATTCTTTCAGCTTACGCCATTGCCAGGTTCGTAGTAACCAGTTTGCAGACCGCAACAGTAGGTACATAGCATTTATAGAGTAACCTCCGCTCATGTAGCGGAGGCCTTTAGGCCTCCATTGTGGCGACCTAAAGGTCGCCGCTACATAATTGAATCTAGAATCTTGAGTTTGGAAATTATGGGGATTGATTTAACAACATCTACGCAAGATCAAAATAGCAATCGCGAGCCAACAAATCGCGAGATTTTAGAGGCCGTGAAAGAGCTGGGTACTCGTTTTGGTCGTCTTGAAACTGAAAATCGCGAGATTTTGGAAACGATGAACGAATTCGCCACGAATGTTGAGGGTGAGATGGGCAATCTTAAAGCCGAGATGGGCAGGGTAAAAGTTGAGATTTTAGACGGCATTGATGAAAAATTGGGGAATCTCAAGGGTGATCTTGTAGTTTTGACGCGCAAAGAAGATCGCAAAATAGTGCGGTTGGTGGAAATTTTGCGGGACAAAAATATCCTGGCCCAAGAGGAAGCAAAGCAAATTCTTGGCATGGAGCCTTTTCCACAATTATTAATTTAATTATATGCTTTCCAAGCTCAAAAATTTCGCATCTTACATTTTTAAAAAAGAGAACACTTCTAAGTTTTGCAAAGCAAAATTAGAGGCGTTATCTTTTTTCTTTTTCGTATTGTTTCTTTTTCCGTTTGCCGCCGGGGCGGCTGGGGAAGGGGTCGAGACTGGTTTTGGACTGGAAACGACCGCGACTACAGCGGGGCTGAAACACGGGACAGCGCAAACATTAGGTCCCGCAGGACTCATTGGCTCCATTGTGGGTTATGCGTTGGCCATGGTTGGGGTGATATTTTTTGTGCTTATGGTTTATGGGGGATTTTTATGGATGACCGCGCGGGGAAAAGAGGAGCAAATTAAAAAGGCCAAAGATTTGCTGGAGTCGGCAATAATTGGGATCGTCATCGTGTTTATCTCGTATGTGGTCACGAGGTTTGTGGTGGGAAGATTGGTTAGTGTGGCTGTCCCTACCCCTACCCCTACCCCTACCCCCCCCCCTCTCCCCTCTTAGCACATGATCATGAGCCTTGTCTATATCTCGTTGTTATAAGATGTTAATGCGCTGTATGTTTAAATATCAGGGGTTTAAGGCTAGAACACAGAGCCTATTGCAATTGCTAGTCATGGGAATTTTGCTAGTTTCTCCGCTTCTCGTAGCGCATGCTACTAATGTTATGGCGACGGAGTCGCTGACTAGTGAGACAGCTGCGATTGATAGCCAAAGGCGCGGGATAGGGGCGGTAGAGACTATTTTGGATATTAGTGGAGGGTTTGCGGGGTTTCCTACCCCTACCCCAGGACAGCAACCCGAGGTGGTGATCGGCCGGATTGTCCAAAGTTTGATTTTAGTGATCGGGGTGATTTTTGGATTGCTGGTCATTTATGGGGGGTATTTGTGGATGATTGCGCGGGGGAGTGAGGAACTGGTAAAAAAAGCCAAAGGGATTTTGGAGACGGCGGTTATCGGGATTATTTTAGTGGTTGGCGCTTACGCGATTACGAGCTTTGTGGTGGAACGCGTGATTAGCGCGGCGTATCCGGCGCCAGGCAACTAGTAGGGGCCGTGATTGATATGAATCAGGAATCAGGAATCAGGAATAATGGGTTGAATGGGCGGAAAAAAGAGACCATCTTTAATTTTACAGGCAAGAACAAGGCTAAGCCTTGGCACAAAATTTAGAAATGATCCATTTTTTCCAGTTTGTCATTCTGAGGAGCCGCAAGGCGACGAAGAAGCCCGTCTTAAAAAGGACGGGATCCATTCGCTCGCTGTGCTCGCTCAGGATGACGCTTGTCACATTATTTATTCCGTTGCTGTTAGTTTTGGCGTCGTCGGCTTTGCCGGCCTTTGCTGAAGATACTGGAGCAGGGGCGGTGCGGGAGCGCTTACGAGGAGCCGGGGAGACTGGCGCGGGGTTTACCTCTTACGCGGCGTCGCCGGCAGAATATTTTGGCCGCATAGTGCGCGGGGCTTTAGTTTTGCTGGGTTTGGTTTTTTTTACGCTGACGGTCTACGGCGGGATATTGTATTTGACAGCCAGCGGCAATGAAGATCAGGTTAAAAAAGCCAAGACAATACTAACGCGGGCGATTATTGGTTTGATTATTGTAGTTTTTGCCGGAGCCATAACCCAGTTTATAACTGGGTATGTTGCGCGACCGGTAACGGCGGAGTGAATGTAAAAATTTTGTCATTCTGAGTCCCGCGAAAGCGGGACGAAGAATCCCGTCCCTATGCAGGAAAAGCAGTATTATGTCTACATTGCCACAAATCAACGCAACACAGTACTCTACACTGGCGTAACTAGCAAATTGGGGGATAGAATACTGCAACATAAGACCAAGTTAGCGCGTGGATTTACGAAGCAATACAATGTGGACAAACTGGTATATTACGAGGTTTATAGCGCGCCTTATGAGGCGATTGCAAGGGAAAAACAAATTAAGGGATGGTTAAGAAAACGAAAGATTGAGTTGATTGAACGTCAAAATCCAGAATGGCATGATCTTGCTAAGAGTCTAGAGCTTTTATAGAACGGGATCCTTCACTGCCTGCCTGTGCAGGCAGGCGTTCAGGATGACTACTACAAAAATATGCCTACCCCACCACAAAATCCGCGATATTTGGAGAGTTTTTTGCGCGAGAGCGGGTATAATGTTTTTAATTTCCAGCAAGGCGGGGATGTCCGGATTTTTTTGGCCGGACTGGTTCAGGCGGCATTGTCACTGGTGGGCGTGATATTTTTTTTAATGATTTTGTATGGCGGGTATCTTTGGCTTACGGCCGGCGGAAATGAAGATCAGGTTAAAAAAGGGCGGGAGTTTATTACGCGGGCCGTGGTGGGGTTTATGGTTACTATCGGAGCTTTGATTATTACCCGTTTTGTTACTGAACTCATTGTAACATCTAGTTGGGGGACGACGAGGTGATTATAGGAATTATGAATCAGGTGTAGCGGCGACCTTTAGGTCGCCATTATGGCAGCCTAAAGGCTGCCGCTACGTGACCCATAAAAATATGTCTCAACCAACAATTCCAGCACAGATTCGCGGTGGAGTGAGTAATCTTTTTGGTAATGCGGGGTTTGTTACGACCGAGGGGACTGGCAATATACCGTTGGCTTTACGTATTGGTGTTTTGGTCAATACCGCGCTTATGCTCACGGGCATGGTGTTTTTATTGCTAACCGTATATTCCGGAATTCAGTGGATGATGGCGGGAGGGAATGAGGAGACCGTAAAAAAGGCGCGCACGCGCATTGTGCGGGCCACTATTGGTTTGATAATTGTGGTTGGCTCCTGGATAATTACGCGCTTGATTTTGAATGCGGTGTTCGGGCCGGTACGTCAGCCCGGAGCGATAAGGTTTAATTAGCATTATGAATCAGGAAAGTTCCGTCATTCTGAGGAGTCGCAAGGCGACGAAAAACCCCGTTCTTAAAAGTGCGGGATCCTTCGCTACCTGCCTGCGCAGGCAGGCGCTCAGGATGACGATGTTTACAGTTTTTGTTTTTGCCGTGTTTTTTCTTGGGGTTGGAGCGATGGCGCAAGCTCAAGGTATTCCTCTAAGCCCTTTACAGCCGGAGTTGCGCGAGGAGATTATTGGTTTGGGGAGGCAGGCCGCAGTAACGGGATTGGGAGAGAGGGCTTTGGAAAATCTGGACGCCCGGGTTTATGCCATGCGCATTGTTCGTGGCGCGCTTTCGTTTGTAGGCTTGATTTTTCTTATCATGATTTTATATGCGGGATTTCTTTGGATGACTTCGGGCGGAGGAGAGGAAAAAATAGGCAAAGCTAAAAAGATTCTAGGGCGGGCGTTTATTGGGATATTTATTATCCTTACTTCCTATTCGGTTGTTGTTTTTATCCAACGTAGAGTCACGCGCATTACTTTTGAAACTATGTTTGATACATTTCAGAGTTGCGCTACGAGAACTGGTCCAGCTACTTGCTGTCAGGAATGGAATGATTTTCAGGCCGCGGCCTCAAGAGTGACTACGGGTAGAGAGGGTGTTGCCGTATGGGAGGCTTTGTTTAGACGGGAGGCCGCGCCGGAGACCGAGGCCAGCCGAGAGGCGTATGAACGTTGGCAAGAGTGCAACAGCCGGGAAAGAGAAGCGGTGGGATTGTAGGAAAATAGAAACGTCCCTATTTTGCTAAGAATATTACGGATTGCCGGCCGAATTGTTTTTCTTCAGTAAGACGCCAGTTATTTTGCCAAAACCAGATAGGCACGAGGTTTTGGCCCGTAGGATCAGTGCCGCCGGTCACCAGAAAAACTCTATTGAAATTTTGCGTAAGATCCGCCAAGCGGCGGATATTTTCTTTGGTGTTAAGGGAGAGCCAGTTAGTTTTTACAATGCGCATATCGCGGTCGTCGCGATCGTCTTTGGGGTAGAGACCGATAAAGGGTAAGGCGCCTTTGTAGTATCGCTCAAAGGGCAGGATTTCGCTATGGGGATTGATGAGAACAAGGCATTTATTCTGCATTCTGCATTCTGCATTCTGCATTCCTTCAATCCATTGCGCTAATTTATCCCATTGATGATGGCTGGCCAGGGCAATGGAGGGGTAGTCGGGGATAATGAGTATAAAAAAAAGCAGGGGCATTGCCCAGCGCAAAAAAATTATCTGCGTATTTTTGTATTTTTCTAGGAGTTGCGCAAAACCGATTCCTAAAAGGAGATAAAATGCGGGGGCAACGGCGATGAAGTAGCGCATGATAGAATTGGAAAAAGCAAAGCCGATAAAGAGGGGGAGGAAGAGCCAAGAAAGAAGGAAAATAACTGCATCGGGCAACCCGCGGCGAAAACCCGACCACCATCCAGTGGCTGCTAAAGAAAAATAAAGTAATACGACGATTAAAATACTTAGCAGAGTTACAATAAAGGCGTTGTCTTGGCCAAAGACGAGAAAGGTTTCTAGGATGTCAAGAAAATAGTTTTTTTGCGGAGGGAGATAAAAAAAGTAGCCGCTCGAAAGAGGGGAGATGATTTTAAGTTTAATGAAATTGATAATCCATGGCGAGAAAGAAGCAATTAATAGTGCGATGATTAGCAAGAATTTTCGGTTATAAATTAAAAAGGCTTTAATTTTGAATTTGCACTGGATAAGCAGGAAAAAAATAAAAGCGAGGATGATGAGCCATGCGGTGATGTGGGTCCAGATTAGAAGAAGGAGAATAAGGAATAAGGAATAAGGAATAAGGGCATTGAAGGTCATCCTGAGCGAGCGTAGCGAGCGAATGGATCCCGTGATTTTTAGAATGGGATTCTTCGTCGCCTGCGGCTTCTCAGAATGACATTTTTTTTTAGGTTCCTGATTCCTCCAAAATAGCCATGTTGCAAGTAGGGTGAGAAAAAGATAAAGGCTGTACATGCGGGTTTCGACGCTGTAAAAGACTTGGAATGAGGAAATGGCAAGAAGGAAGCTGGCAAATAGACCGGCAGTAGAGGAGTGCAGACGTTTGCCCAAAATATAGATCATTGGGATGGAAGCGACCCCGAAAATTATAGATGGCAGACGCAAGGCGAGTTCGGAGTTTCCGAAAAGTTTTATCCAAAAATGCAGGAGAATAAAATAGAGTGGGGGATTGTTTTCAAAGCGCAGATAGTGCAGCATTTGGCCGACGTCCAGGGCGGCGAAATGCGCGGAGAAAGCCTCGTCAAACCAAAGCGAACCGCGACTGGCGAGGATAAAAAGGCGCAGGCCTAGGCCAAGCGAAATTATACTTAATAAAATAAAAACCTTTTTGCGCATAATTATGTAAAATTTTTAACTCCCCCTATCCCTTAATCTAAGAGGGGGATTACCGTTCTCTCCTCCCCTTAATTTAAGGGGAGGTTGGGTGGGGTTACTGATTGTTTATAACTCTCCCCAGCCCTCCCTTATCTTAAGGGAGGGAGACAAATCTCTTCCCCTTAACCTAAGGGGGAGAATTAGAGGATAGGCGTAATCTTATCACAGTATAGAAAAATTCGGCAATGTCGCGCAGGCCGAGTTTAGATTTCCCGCGCCGGCGGTCATTAAAAATAATTGGGAGTTCTAAAATTTTGAACCCGGATTTTTCCAGCCGAAAAAGCATTTCTTCTTGGAAAGCATAACCGGTGCTGCGAAGTTTGTTTAGATCAACAGTTTCAAGTATGCGACGGCGATAAGCTCGGAATCCGGAAGTTACGTCGCGGGTTTTGATATCAAGCAGGCGTCGCGAAAATTCCATAGCCCCGCGACTCATAAACGCGCGCCAAACGCTCCAGCCTTGGATTTTTCCGTCGGGGATGCGGCGCGAGCCAACAATAAGATCAGCCGCGCCGTTTTGGATTTTTTGGAGCATGTCTTTGATGAGGATTGGATCGTGAGATAAATCCGCGTCCATGGTTATCACAATATCCGCGCCATGCTCGCGTGCTAAACTTAGTCCATCGCGCAAGGCACTGCCGAGCCCTAATTTTTTGGGACGCAGGATTAGACTCACGGGAAAACGTTTGCGCAAGGCGCGGACAAGTTCCAAGGTGCCATCAGGAGAGGAGTCGTCAACGATGATGATTTCAAGGTTGGGGATATTTAGCGCAAAGATGCGTTTGATGAGGAATTTAATAGTGCCGCGTTCGTTGTAGGTGGGAATGACGACGCTGACGTGCATATTTGGTGGGAGAGGCTTGCGGAGGCTATGTCTCGAACATGCGTTGGCGGTTATTGTTATTTTGTGGTGGTCATTCTCCGCCACGCTCCCGCTCGGGCCGACAGCACCTTATCCTTAGATGGTAGTTGTTACAAGTCGGCCCTGCGCGAGGGTTCTCGTCATAGCCTCCGCAAGTCCTCTTTTTTTGACTTAGGGGTCTGTTGCCGAATGCCATTTCGTCTGCAATCGCTCGGAAGCGGCTGCGGCTTTGCAGAAATTCTTCGACAGATACTGCGTATATGCCTCAAAATTTCTACTTAGCCTCGCTCGCTTCCGAGCGATTTCGTCATGAAAGCGCATTCGGCAACAGACCCATTAGCCAATCTCTTTTTGAAATAATCCACCCAGGGAATTTTGGAGGGGTCAATGTGGTTGAGCATTGTTAGATAGAAAGAAAGAAATCCGCCGAAGGTGAGGGTCTCTATGGCTTGGTTGAAGTGTTCTTGGCTTTGTAGGGCAAAACTGAACGCCGGCACTTTTTGTTTTTGGAGCACGTCTTTGGTAATTGGGTAGCGGGTAGCAACGCGCGGATGGTAAAGACTTGATTCTAAAAATATAGCAGTAAGGTAGCGGTGATTGAGTTTTGGGAAAGTAAGCCCCTCCATTAAATGATGATTCATTTCGGGAATGGCAAACCATGCGGCAAATTGTTTGGCGCTTTCATGGATTTGATTGGCTAGTATGTGGGCGTTTCCCAAAAGATGCTCGGAGGCAAAAATTAACGCACCGCGCTCATGCAATTTAGTAGCTAATTGTTTGGCTGGATTTTTTGAAGCAGGGATTGCGGGTCCGTATTTTTTAACGGCCTCCTCGGTTGCGCGGATTGCGTCTTGAATCAAGGTGGCGAGTTTTTTTGATGGCGTAGTAAAAATTCCGGGGAGATTTATAAGCAGTCCGAGCGTGCCCATGAGGAGATAGCTGGTTCCCAGTCGCGGCTGGCCGCTGGGATTATGGAGCGGATTAAAGATATAGGCAGGAAGATTATTTTGCTTGAGCCAAGTTTTAAGCTCTCCGCCGGCAGTTACGCCTGCAATTTTTGCTTGGCGTTTTTTTGCCTCTTTGGCCGCGGCAAGGGGTTCTTCGGTTGAGCCAGAATAACTGATAATGATAACCAGCGTGTTTTTTCCAACGTACGCGGGCAGTTGGTAATGATTTATTATTTCTAGGGGGATGCGCAATGATGGCTCTCCACCTGCGGCGGATCCGCCTTTGGCGGAAAAAACACTTTTAATAAGGTGCGCTCCGAGTCCGGATCCGCCCATGGCCGCGACTACAATGTTTGTCGGATTGCTATATTCGGGGGGCAGTTTTATGCGAGAAGCCTCGCTCCAGGCTTGGGTACATTGTTTGGGCAAAGCTAGGACTGACTCCAAAACATGGTGGGGGTCGTATTTTTTAAAATTGGCGGAGTTATCAAGGGAGGCGGTTTTTGATTTGGGCATAAATTGATTAAAAATAATAGGTTAACAACGATTAGAGTATAACACAGCACCTTGCAATTAAAAACACCCCGCCCTCATCGGCGGGGATGTTTTTAAGGGTGGCTAGAGGGAATCGAACCCTCGTAACTGGTGCCACAGACCAGTGTTCTACCATTGAACTATAGCCACCATATTTTATAATACTTCCTGCAACTGTTGGGGGGAGACGTTGATGTCTCGCAAGATTGCCCGCAGTGTTCCAACCGGAATATCGTGTCCAGGATGGATTGGAATAGTTGTGCGTCTGCCGTCTTGGTGTTTCATCATAAGATGGCTTGTGCCGCGCTGGCGATGTTCAAAAAATCCGAGCTTCTTTAGAACCCGGATCAGATCTTTATCTTTAAGCGTGGGTAGTTTAGACATAAGATGCCGCTGGTTCAGGCAGGGTTACTGTTTCAAGTATTTCATATCCCTGCTCTTCAGGAATTGATTCGCCGTCTTCAATAAGACTCGCAAGATAAGTCTTGATAGCATCTTTTAAGTTTTTTCGAGTTTCTTCAAGTGTTTTACCCCAGGTATGACAACCGGACAAGACAGGAGCATAGCCATGGAATGTTCCATTTTCGTCAGGTTCAATAATCATGCGGAAAGTATAGGATTTCATAACAAGGAGAGTGTAACACGAAGACTGGGTTATGTCAAAAATTTGCCTGCCTAAACTTGGCCCCGGAGGGAATCGAACCCCCATAACGAGCTTAGAAGTCTCGCGTTCTGTCCATTGAACTACGGGGCCGTGAGCCAAATTTAGACGGGTAAGGCCGAAATTATCCCTAGCCTACCATGGTTTGCGGTTTAGTTCAACTTCGGAGAAAAAGAGAACACTTCTAAATTTTGCAAAGCAAAATTAGAGGTGCTCTCTTTTTCTATGAAAATTTTTATGCACTTCGCGCAGTTGCGTATCGGTAACATGGGTGTAGATTTGGGTGGTAGTTATGGAGGCGTGGCCAAGCAGGGCCTGTACTGAACGAATATCCGCGCCGTTGCGCAGAAGGTCTGTGGCAAAGGAATGCCGCAGGGTATGGGGGCTTACGCGCTTAGTAATACCGGCGGCTTTGGCATAGTGCTCAAGAATTCTTTGGATGGAGCGGGAGGTGAGAGGGTTACCGCCGTCATCCCGAGTGATAGCGAGGGATCCCGTTCTTTTATGTACGGGATTCTTCCCCCGCTGAGGCGGGATCAGAATGACGGGTCGGGAAGCGGCTTTATCGTGTCGCACAAAAAGCCATTCACTCATATCCGTGCGGGCTTCAAGATATTTTTTAAGCCAGGTTTGCGCGGCCTCGGATAAGAACACCACGCGTAGTTTACTGCCTTTGCCGCGCACGGTAAATTCGTTTTTTTTTGGATTGATTGTAGTGCGTTTTAGGGCGGCGAGTTCGGAAACGCGCAAGCCCGTAGAAAATAGCATTTCTAAAATTGTTTTATCGCGCAGATGCAGGAGGTCTGTCATTCTGAGGCGTTCAGCCGAAGAATTTCGGGATCCTTCGCTGCGCTCAGGATGACGCTTTGCGTCGTTTTTAACGTTAAGCGGCGCCTCAAGCAAGCGCTCAAGATCGTCGGCTTCAAGAAAGGCAACTTGGCGTTCCGGCATTTTACTCAATTCAATTTTTTCTGCCGCAAGAGTCGCAATGTCGCGTTTGGCCAAATATTTTAAAAAGGCGCGCAAGGCAATGAGATGGTAATTTTGGGTATTTTTTTTAAGCTCGGCGCCGGCTTTGTCGCGCAAACGATTTAGCCAGAGCCGGTACTCGCGTACGAGATCTTGAGTTACGTTGGCAGGGGAGGTTGCCCTGCATTTTGCGGCCCATTCCACAAACCTTCCTAAATAGAATTGGTAATTTTCAAGGGTGCGCCGGGAACGCCCGCGTTCAACTTCCAGATATTCTAAAAACTGGCGTAAAAGTGTAGAGAGGTTCATGGTCATGTGTCGGGGAAAAAGAGAACACTTCTAAATTTTGCAAAGCAAAATTAGAGGCGTTCTCTTTTTCCTCCGCATGCGCTGATTAGTGTCGCACAATCTACTTTACCAAGAAAGGCGACTAGACACAAGATGGGGATTATGGTATACTAAACCCAGCTTATAATTTATAATTGACGCTTTGTTCGGTTTGACGCAGGAGCGACGTCAAAAAGGAACAGTCCTTATACTTGGCAGAGCGTGTCTTTATAGCCTATGCTCAATAAAAAGAAAAAAGAGAGGATCATTGAGAAATTTAAAACCCATGCGGGAGATACGGGTTCTCCGGAGGTCCAAGCCGCCCTGTTGTCCGCGGAGATTGAGGATTTGCAAGAGCACTTGCATGAACACAAAAAAGATTTTTCCTCGCGCCGCGGGCTTTTGCGCAAGGTTTCGGAACGCCGACGACTGCTCAAATATTTGGAAGGGGAGAGTCAAGATCGCGCAGTGGACTTGAGGAAAAAATTAAAGTTGGACTAAGAGTGGTTGAATCAGAAATCATGAATTTTAAAAAGTGTCATCCTGAATCACGCGAAAGCGGGATGAAGGATCTCGTGATGTTTAGAACGGGATTCTTCACTGTGTTCAGAATGACAGTAACTATCTGATTCCCTATGGAAAAGATAAGCACTGTCTTAAAACCCAAAGTAAAACTTATTAGTATTGTTGCTTTGATTACCGCGATCCTCGCTGGCCTGCTGTCCTTGATTCAGCCTTTAAAATATTCCGCTTCAGTTCGTTTGCTTATTACCCAGCGCGCGGCTTTGACTTTTGACCCTTATACAGCCTTGCGCTCCACTGAACTTATTGCCGAAAATCTCGCGCAGGTAGTTTCTACAAGCTCATTTTTGGAGCGCGTCTTGCAATCCGGATATAAAATTGACGCGCAGTATTTTAGCGGCAGTGAACAGTATCGCCGTCGGCTTTGGAATAAAACCGTGGAAACGGATCTCGCGCGCGGGACAGGCATGTTGCGAGTCGCGGTATATCATCCCAATCGCGATGAGGCCATAAAGATTGTCTCGGCTATTGCTTTTCTTCTTTCAACTCAAGGCTCGGAATACATTGGCCGGGATATTACGGTACGATTGGTGGATGCGCCTTTGCTTTCGCGCTTTCCGGTTCAGCCAAATATACCTTTGAATATTGTCGCGGGTGCGGTTTTAGGCGCGTTGCTTGGAAGCGCTTGGGTTTGGGTAGACCATCGTCAGCGCCGCCATCATGGGCAACTTTTATGGTAAGGCGGTAAACAAAACCAAAAACTCTCCGCGCGTTTTGACTTGCCGGGGAGTTTTTGATATTTCAGCGAACTCTTACCCCGTTTTTTTTAATCTCCGCAACTAGCGGACTTATAAATTCGTTAAACCCTTGCGCAGAATAACCTACGGGTTCAATCTTGGAGAATTTTAGAGGTTTTTTGCGCCAAAGCCACCGTAGCGCTAAATCCGAACGGGTAAATCTGGGCGAAATAATACAGAGATCAATGTCGCTGGTTTTTTTCGCTCTGCCCTTAACTCGCGAGCCAAAAATATAAGCAGCCTCAACAGGCAGACACTCTTTTTTTTCCAGCAACTGCAAATAAGCCTCAACCAGTTTTTTTACGGGTTTGATAAATTTTTTTCCAGCCATAATTTGAATTTTTCTATTTTACGCAACCATTTTTTGGCGTATGCGGCGGCGCACTTTTTATAAAACGCATATTGCTCGGCTTCATAACGCACAGCGAGATTAAAGGTGGTAATTTCACCAAGATCGGCAATTTGTTGGACGCTAAGCTCAAGCCTGGCGCGTTTGGCTAATTCTTGAAGGTTATGAATATAGGGCGCAGGTTTATTTGTTGCCACAATTACTGCGGCTTTAAGCAGTTTTTCCAGGGTTAAGTGTCCGACAAAGAGCGACCAGTCATAGTGTTTGCCTTTATAGAGCGAGACAGCGGTTTTAAAGTGGCGCTTGGCTTCAAGGATAAAGAAATCAACTTGTTTTTGGTAAGGATTCATAGGTTTTGTAAGGCCAGTATACCCCGTGTCTCATGGTCTTGACAAGGGGGGCGGTTTATGCTAATATACACAGCTAACCTGAAAAATGCCTAAATAGGGCATAGGTTCAGGGGTTCTTTGAGAAAACACGCAAAAATCCCCCCTCTTAAGATAAGAGGGGGTGGGGGAGTTATGAACCATTCCTGCTCAAGGCGGGCAGGCATAACCCACCCTCGCCCTCCCTTACCTTAAGGGAGGGGAATTGATTGAAAGCGACAAACACTCGGCCGCGGAACTAGTTGTTCCGCCGCGGTTGGGTGAGGTAATAGTCATTCTGATCCGCCTCGGCGGCGGAGAAGAATCCCGTCCTGTAAAGCACGGGATCCTTCACTGCGCAGGATGACGAAAGAAAAAGGAGCAACAGACCCATAACCGCCGGTGCGCCCAGAGGGGCAGCCGGCACGATGGAGGAAAGCCATGAAGAAGAAGTTGTTTCTGTTCGTGGCCGTCAGCCTCTGGCTGGCGGCCGGCAACGTGTGGGCCGCCCCGGCCCCCGGCGGCACGGCCACGGCGGTCGCGTGCGTTCTGAACCCGGAGCCCGGTGCCCACGAGCGGCCGGTGTGCGTCGTTCCCTACGGGGTCGCCGACCACTATCGGTACCGCATCGAAGCCGGCGCGTGGCGGAAGCCGGCGCCGGCGGACGGCGGTGACTTCTACCCGGGCAAGCTGTCCGGAGAGCGATTCCGGTGCGCTAGCGGGTTTGTGATGAGCGCCACCGGGAAGGTGATGGTGGTCGGGTTCGACGTGGTCGGCAAGGAGGTTTGCCTGTCCGCGGGCGAGTACGTGATCACCACGCCCGCCACGCCCGCGCCGCGCGCGGTCGCCAGCGTGCGCCCCGCGGCTCCGGCTCCCGCCGCGGTGGCCCCCGCGTCCCCGGCCCCGCCGGCCGTGCAGCTGGACGATGTCCGGCGGCTTGACCAAGAGGTGGAGGTTCGGGCCGAGGTGACCGCCCGCGCCCTGGTCATGGACCGGACGCGTCTCTACGGCCGCGCGGTGTCGTCCTCCGAGTGGCGGGAGTACCCCGTCATTACCGACCGCAAGTGCGTGGAATCGGAGGAGGTCGAGGGCAACCCCGGAAACCGGCGGTGCACCAAGTGGGACACCACGGGCATCAACCCCGTGGAGGCCTACTCGGGGTTGCTGGGGGCCAACCAAGACCTGGCGGCGGCGATCGGGAATGTGCAGGCCGAGCAGCAGCGCGGCTGGTGCATCCGCCACCCTGGTTGGTGCGCGGTGGTGATCGCGGGCAGTACCGCCGCGGTGGCCGGCCTTGTGGTCGGCATCGCGGCGGCCAGCCGCTTTGACGGCGGCCCCAGCATCCAGGCTGCGCCCGCCGCCATCCGGTTCTAGTTTCGTTCCTTCCTACCTAAGTCTCCCCATCCCGGGGGGCATGCCGGAGCAGAGAGCTAACCCCTCTTTGCTCCGGATCCATATTTTTCACCCTCTACTTTTGTAACATGTAGCTTGTAGCATGTAACACAAGATTGGGCAGGGGTTGAGAAAAATGGATGATAAAACAAAAACAAAAGGAAGCCCTTTTCAGGGCTTCCATACGGGATTCGTTCCCGGAACAAGGAATTACTAGTCAGCGTCTTTATGGTACCACGCCCTTAGGATTTTGTCAACTAGTGGTTATCCACACAAAAACCCGGGGCTGGACCGTAGGGGAGTCGAACCCCTCTGGAATTACTGACTAGTAGTTCCTTGTCCCAGACAACGGCCCATACTCCGGGTGGAAGTAGTGTACCATACGGACAAGAAACAAAAAAGTTGATACCGAACATTGACAATTTGCAGTGTAGCCGTGAGATGTGGGTGACATAGCTTGAATTACTAAACACCCCAAACATTGTCATTGCGAGTCCCGCGTCTGCGGGACGTGGCAATCCCCTGCAATTACGAGGAGATTGCTTCGTCGTCCCGCGACTGCGGGACTCCCTCGCAATGACGGATTGGAAGTTTCGTAATTCATAAAATAAAACACGGATTTGATTTCAGATAGGCATACCTATTCAGTTGCGATTTGTAATGGTCTGTGATGTCGCTCAAATCTCACGGCTACAAGTAATCGACAGCACTCGGCCGTGGAACTTAGTTGTTCCGCCGCGGTTGAGTGAAGTTTACGAGTAGAGGAACGACGAACCACAAACCGCCGGTGCGTCCATAAGAGGGACAGCCGGCATGGAGGAAGAAGATGTGCAAGAAGAACCTGTTTTTGTTCGTGGCCGTCCTCACCGGGATGGCCCACCTGATCGGTTGCGGCGGCGAAGGGGGACCGGACTGGGTCCGGTGTGTCAACGGCACGCTCTGGCCAGCGAGTGGGGCGCTTCCCGCGGACTGCACCCGTGAGCCGATTCCGGACGCGGGTCCCTCGGTGGACTCGGGCCGGTCGGATCTGGGCCAGCCCGACAGTGGGACGGACGCGGTGGCGGATACCGGTCCGTCGCCCGATTCCGGCCCCGGCGATGGCGGTTCCGACACGACCCCGCCGGCCGACGGTGGGACGGGTGACACCGTCCCTCCGACTCCGGACGCGGGTACGCCGGACGTGCTGGGCTGCACCCCGGGTGTCGCCCGTGTCTGCGGCACGGACGTGGGTGAGTGTGTGGCAGGCACCCAGATCTGCCTCACGGGAGGTGTGTGGTCGGCCTGTTTCAGCAGCGTCGGCCCGACCGCCACCGAGTCGTGCAACAGCCGCGACGACGACTGCGACGGAGTGACCGACGAGGGGCTGGGCTCCTCGTCCTGCGGGGTCGGGGCCTGCCAGCGCACGGTGCAGAACTGTGCGAGCGGCGTCGCCCAGACCTGCACCCCGGGGACCCCGACCGCGGCGGAGGTGTGCGGCAACGGCCTGGACGACGACTGCGACGGAGCGACCGACGAGGGCTGCGCCGTTCCGCTGGCGCCGGCACGGGTGACCTGGGCGGCCCCGGCGGGGTGGGTGGTGGATGACATCCGCCACAACATCACCGTCAGGTGGGTGGAGTTGCCGGTGGGCGGCGTGGCGTCGTACTACGCGGACTTCCCGGTGGTGCTGGGGCGGCCGTATCTCGTGAACGGCCGACTCCGCAACACGACCACCGACGAGGTGCGGTACTTCGTCGAGTACCTCACCGGCTTCAGCCTGACGCCGCCCTGCGTGGGTGTGGCCCCGACCACGTTCGGGACCATCACCTTCGCCATCGGGGCGCGGGTGGTGGCCTGCCCCCTCGGCGGCGCGGCCTGCGTCGCCAACGCCACCTGCACGCCGTAGCCGCAACCGCGCGTTTCGTTCCTTTCATAATCCTCAGCTAACCCCTCCTAACCTCCCCTTAACCTAAGGAGAGGAAACGGAGAGGAAGAGCCGAGCGACACAAGTCTCCCCATCCCGGGGAGCAGGCCGGAGCAGAGAGTTAACCACTCTTTGCTCCGGATCCATATTTTTCACCCTCTGAATTGGTAACCCCTCCTAACCTCCCCTTAAGCTAAGGGGAGGAAATGAAAGAGAGCTCCTTCCCCTTAATCTAAGGGGAGGAAATTGAGAGGAACCAGGGGTTGAGAAAAATGGGTGTTGAAGTTCTGTCATTCTGAGCGAAGCGAAGAATCCCGCGCCTTTAAGAACGAGATCCTTCACTGCGTTCAGGATGACGGCGTGAACAGGGATTGAGAAACATGGTAAAAACAAAAATCCCGAGGCGGTTTGGTGGATTGCTTGGAATGTTTTCCTCCTCATTCCTTTTGCAACCCCATCAAACCACCTTGGGATTTTTTGATTTTTGTGGTTAAATAGAGACAGGAGTTCATAAACGTGGCGACCTGAAGGTCGCCGCTACATATGCGGGTTTATAAGGTAATTTTTGCATTGGCAGCGCTGGGGGCGTTGGCGACGATATGGCTGCCGCCGGTTTTGGTTTTGGGTTTAGTATTGCTTTTGGGGGCGGTGGTTTTTCTAAGCCGGCGGCTGGATTTTGGTTTGATAATTTTGGTGTTCTTTTTTCCGTATTTGGGCTTGACTGTAGATTTTGGGGGGATGACGGCTTTGCGCAGTATTCCCTACATTAAAAATGTAAATGCGCCGTTTGTGGATTTGTATGGGTTGGTTTTGTTTACGGCGTGGCTAGTACATTTGTTATTTCGTCATTCTGAACGCCTGCCTGCGCAGGCAGGCAGTGAAGAATCTCGCGGTGGTAAGAACGGGATCCTTCAGTCGCTTTACTCCTTCAGGATGACAAGAGGGATTCACCTCAAATCCTACCTTCTTTTCTGGCTTTCCGGTTTGGTTTCTTTATTTAAGGTTTCGGCTTTGAATTTTGCCACGAGTCTTAAATATTTTGTTCGGCCATTTACATTTTTTTATTTGGTGTTTTTTGCGGCGCCGGTTTCCATTATGACCTCGTTTCGTCATCCTGAACGCAGTGAAGAGCATGCCCTGAGCCTGCCGAAGGGATCCCGAGCTTTACAGGATGGGATTCTTCGTCCCGCTTGCGCGGGACTCAGAATGACAGATTTTCTGGAAAAAGTGTTGTGGGTTTTCTATTGGACGGGGTTGTTATCGGCGGTGAATGGCTTTTTGGGTTTGGTTTTTGGGGCCTGGACGGAATTTCCCCGCGCTACGCCGTTTGCGTTTTTAGGCGTGAATCCTTTGGGGCCGAATCATAATTTATTGGCCGAGACTTTGATTGCAACAGCGCCAGCAGGGCTGATATTAATAAACAAAGCTAAGCTTTTAGCTTTGTCGGCACGCTGGATTCAGTACGGCATGGTTTTTCAGTGGATAATCGCGCTTTTGACTTTTGCCCGCACGGCTTGGATCGCCATATTTGCGCAAGCCGCGGTTTATTTATATTTGGAGCATCGCAGAGACGTGCGCGCAGTTTTAAAAAGGTTTGCGCCGGTTTTGATTTTAGTGGCAGTGTTGGCGGTGTTTTTGGGGGCTACGGCTTTTACTGAAACTGTGCGGGGCTCAACGTTATCCCGGCTGGATATGGCGCGCATTGTGGAATTTTATTTTTTGCGCAGTCCGTGGGTTGGACAAGGAGTGGGCACATTTTTGCCTTTGCTTTGGCAGACTAAAGTGTTTACTTTAGAATATGGCGAGCCCTTGGAGGCGCATGGAATTTTATTTAAGCTGGCGCTGGAGCAGGGTCTGCTTGGGCTTACGGCGTTTGTGATATTTACGGGTAGTATTTTAATATCAATCAGGAAATCGTTCAGAAAGATTTGTCATTCTGAACGCAGTGAAGAATCTCGCGCGAATACGCGTAATGCTTATACGAACGAGATTCTTCGGTCGCCTCGCGGCTCCCTCAGAATAACAGATTGTGATCATACAGCTTTAGTGGCGGCTTTGCTTATTGCAGTGGGGTCGCTTACGTATCAATTGTTTAATACGACTTATTATACGTCTAAATTATGGATTCCGATGGCCATAGCGGTGGCGATTGCAAAGATATTTGGTAACGCCCCCCGGCCCCCTCTTACCTTAAGAGGGGGTGAGGGGGAGTTATGAATATACTTATTATAAGTCAGCGTTGGTATCCTGATACTTTTGGAGGATCAGAGCATGTAGCGGCAGAGCAGGCGCGCCGGCTGGCGGTTTTAGGGCATAAAGTTACGATCATTACCGAGCGGGTGCGCGGAGTTTTGCCGGAGATAGATAAGGAGAAGGTGGAGGGTAAAGAGGGCGGCAGTTTGGTAATTTATCGGTACGGGTCCCCGGCGCAGTTACAACGTTTTGGCGGGGCATCGCGCACGGACTTAAAAGAAGTGCCAAGGTTGCTAAATGTTATCCTGAAAGAAGTGAAGCGTAGTGAAAGTTCCCGTGCTACTCATGGTGGACGGGATTCTTTTCCGCCAAAGGCGGATCAGAATGACAGTACACTCTGGGATGCGGCGATTGTGCACCATCCTTTTCCGGCTTATGGATTTTTTAAGTCTGGTATAGAAATCCCCACGCTTTATTTGTTTCATGCCTCCACGGCGGCGGAGGCCGAGGTGGAGGGAATTAGGCGGCGATTGCCCTTTTTCTTAAAGCCGGTGCGGCCGATTTTCAATCGCATTTTTATCGGGTGGGCAAGAAGGATTGAGGCGGCGGCTTTGCATAAGGCTTCACGCATTGCGGTTTTGTCGGATTTTTCACGCAAGGTGCTTCAAGAGACATATCCCTTTATCGGGGACAAGATCATTAGTCTGCCGATTGGGATTGATCTTGAATCTTTTAAGCCGGAGACGGCGCCGGGTCAGGCGCGGGAGAAATTGGGTTTTTCAAGCGGCAAGCCATTATTGCTTACGGTGCGGCGGTTTACTCCGCGCATGGGACTCACGACTTTAATACGAGCTATGGAAATTGCCTTGAAACAGATTCCGCAGGCGCAGCTTTTGATTGTGGGCGAGGGGCCCTTGAAAACGGCGTTGCAGGCCGAAATTGAAGCACGACAATTACGAGGAAGAGTGACTTTGGTTGGCGCAGTGCCAGTTGAGGATTTGCCGTTGTATTATCAAGCCGCGGATTTGTTTGTTTTGCCAACCGAGGCGTTTGAGGGTTTGGGTATGGCGACTTTGGAGGCTTTGGCTTCGGGTTTGCCGGTAGTGGGTACTCCAGCGGGGGCAACTCCGGAAGTTTTAGGAAAATTGGACACCAAACTTATTACATCGGGCACGGGAGCGGAAGATATTGCTCGGGGAATTTTGGAGTTTTTCTCGCGATCGGAAGAAGAGCGGATGAGTTTGAAAAAGCGCAGCCGTGAGGTGGCGGAGAAGTATTATAGTTGGAGTGAAGCAGTAGGAGCACTAGAAATGGTGCTGGTTCGTCTATAACTAAAAAGTATATTTCCATACGAAAGTACGAAACCATTACGAAACATACGAAAATAGTTTTGTATCTTTCGTAGCGTCAGCTTTCGTAATTTCGTATGAGAATTTTGCAGGTAAATAAATATCTTTATCGGCGGGCGGGGGCAGAGGCGTATGTTTTGGATTGGGCAGAGCTTTTGATAAAGCATGGGCAGGAGACGGGGCTTTGGGGAACAGAGGCTTTTCCTTGTCATTCTGAAGGAGCGCAGCGACTGAAGAATCCCGTCCATAAAGGTACGGGATCCTTCGCTAGCGCTCAGGATGACGTAGTGATATTTAATGATTTACTTGTAGAGGAACGTCATTTTGACCAGCGCGAGGGATTTTGGCGAGACATTAAAAAAGTCGGACACATGATTTGGTCGTGGGAGAGCGTGCGGAAATTTGAAGAGGTTTTGCAAAGGTTTAAACCGGACATTGTGCACATACATAATATTTACCACCATATTTCTCCTTCAATCTTGCCGATGGCCAAACGGTTCGGGGTGCCGGTGGTCATGACGGTGCATGATTATCATCTTATTAACCCGAATTACAATTTGTATGATCATGGGGAAATTTGCGAGCGCAAGGGTATTTACGCGATCGCGCATAAATGCATAAAAGATTCGTACGCCGCAAGTTTTGCGGATGTTTTGGAATGGGGCATACATAAGATGCTGCGGGTTTATGATAATAATGTGGCGCGGTATGTTGTGCCGACGGAGTTCGTGAAGGAGAAGTTGGTGGAGCAGGGGATAGGGGGAAGACACATTGAAGTAGTGCCTCTTCCGGTCATTCTGAACGGAGTGCAGTGTAGTGAAGAATTTCGTGCGAATGCACGCGATGGTCGCACATACATGCGGGATTCTTTGCTCCCTGCGGTCGCTCAGAATGACAGTAATGGCGGTTACGTTCTCTTTGCCGGACGGATAACGAGGGAGAAAGGGGTTTATTTGTTGCTGGAGATGGCTAAAAAGTTGCCAGAGATGCAGTTTAAGATTGCGGGGACGGGGCCGGAGCTCACGAATGTAAAATTAAAAATTAAAAATGAAAAATTGGAGAATATTGAGTTGTTGGGATTTTTGGAAAAGGCGGAGTTGCGGGAGATTATTGATGGCGCGCGTTTGGTTGCAGTGCCGTCGCTTTGGCCCGAGCCGTCGCCTTTTGCGGTATTAGAAGCGCAGGCTGCAGGCAAAGTGGTTCTGGCCTCGCGGATTGGCGGAATTCAGAATTTGATTGAAGATGGAAAGACGGGATTTTTGGTGACCATACGAAAGTACGAAAATACTACGAAAAGTACGAAATTATTTAAAGATTGGGTAGACAAGGTGCGAGAAATATATTACGATGAAACGCGGCTTAAACAAATTGGTCAGGCCGCGCGAGAATACATTAAAAAGACGCATGATCCGGAAGAACACTATGCCGCGTTATTCAAGGTGTATAAGGAAGTAACACGGAATGACTAATTTCTAATAACTAATTGAAATAATGGTAGTCGCCGCTCTTTAGGCGGCGTATATCGCGCAGGCTAAAGACCTGCGGCTACAATTTGTTGACTATTTTGACAAACATTAGTTATTTATGTCTCGCTTTAGGTTATTCTATGCGCTGGTTTTAGTTTTAATAGGAGTGATAGTGCCGCAAGCGAGCTTTGCTTTGCCTGAAGTGAAGACGACTTTTCCGCGTTTGGCCAATTATTTTTTACATTGGACTATTTCCGAGGAAGAGGCGCGGGAGCTTAAAAAATGGGATTTGCTTATTTTGGACATGGAAGTGCAGGAACGTAGTCGGCGCGAACTCCAGCTTTTACGGGAACTCAATCCAAACATTATTCTGCTCGCGTACATAACATCTGTTGAGATTAGGAAAGACGCATTAACGCTTCCGGAGGGCGTTGCGCCTTTGCGCAGGAAGTTAGCAACGTCATATTTAAAACCAGAATGGTTTATTACCGATGTCGGAGGTTCACGTCGCTCGTTTTGGCCCGGAACTTGGATTGTCAATATTACTGATCGGGCGCCGCTTATAGAGGGGCGGCGCTGGCAAGATGTTTTACCGCAATTTGTGAGCAATGAAATTCTGGATACGGGTCTTTGGGACGGGATTTTTTATGATAATGGCTGGGAGGATCCTTCGCATCATACTGGAGCAGGCCTTGATTTAGATCGCGATGGTCAGGCGGAGTCGCGAGAGAGTGTTAATGCAGTTTGGCAAGAAGGGATGCAGAAGCTCCTTGAAAATACTTCTCGTCTTTTTGGCGATCGCGCGCTTATCATGATGAATGGAAATCTTGCCTATGCGTCGCAAGTGAATGGTCTTATGTTTGAGTATTTTCCCCGTCAAGGTTGGGCGCAGACCATGGCAAAGTATAAGACGTCAATCTCTCAAAATCATCCTCCAGCGCTGCCGGTGGTAAATACCATAGGCCGCACGGGTAAGCCTGATGATTATTCCCAGTTTCGGTATGGACTTACCAGCACGTTTTTGGATGATGGATTTTATAGTTTTGATTCAGGACTGACTGATCACGGTCAGACTTGGTGGTATGATGAGTATGAGGCATTTTTAGGTGAGCCTCTAGGGGAGGCGAAAAAGAGGGACGTTTCTAATTTTGCGCGGCAAAATTTAGAAACGTCTCCTTTTTCGGCCGGACTTTGGCGTCGAGATTTTGAAAAAGGTATTGCTTTTGTCAATTCGAGTACGACTACCCAGACTGTAGAGTTGCCTATAGAAATAGAGAAATTGCGCGGCAGACAGGATTCGGTGGTAAATGATGGTTTGATTACGCGGCGTTTGCAAATTGAGGCGCAGGACGGCTTGATAGTATTGCGGCCTTTGCAAACAATTGTGGGCGCGCCGTTTGAGAATGGAGTTTTTGCGCGGGTGTTTAACGCGGCGGGAGAAGTTGCGCGCGCGGGATTTTTTGCGCTGGACCGTCGGGAGGAGAGCGGAGTGGTTATGGCGAGTATGGATTTAGATGGAGACGAAAGGGTAGAAAAGGTAAAGAGAGAGGAGGGGGGAATAGTAAAAATCATTTTTGGCAGTGGTCAGCAAACTAGTTTTGCGCCATTTGGCGCAGGGGCGCGGAGCGAGGAGATTAGTTTGGCTTTAGGGGATGTTACGGGCGAAGGTGTAAAAGAGATTGTGGTTTCATATCGCGGGCAAGTCAGGATTTATCGGATTGATGGGACGCTTTTGGTGACGCCATTTTTTCCTTTTGGCTCCCGTTATCGGGGCGCTGTGAATGTGGCAGTAGGGGATTTGAATAGGGATGGGTTTTCGGAAATTGTGGTTGGCGCTGGTGCGGGCGGCGGGCCATTCGTGCGGATTTTTTCCGGAGAAGGACGGTTGCTCTCGGGCGGATTTTTTGCGTATGATCCGAGGTTTCGGGGCGGGGTGCGGGTGGCCGTGGGGGATGTTGATGATGACGGGCAGGCGGAAATTGTAACAGGGCCGGGTATTGGCGGCGGGCCGCAAATTCGGATTTTTAATAATAAGGGGCAGGCGGCTGGGCCGGGTTTTTTTGCCTTTGACCAAAGCGCGAGAGGCGGAGTAATACCAATAGTAGCGGATGCAGATGGGGATGGAAGGAATGAAATTTTGGCAGTAACTAGAGAAGCAGAGTAGGCAGAGTAAGCACTAAGCAGATTAAGCATTCTTGATGTATGGCCAATATTAGAACATTCCATGATCTTGACGTGTGGCGGAAAGCACACGAGCTTGTATTATTGGTATATAAAATTACTAAAACATTTCCCAAAGAGGAGTTATATGTGTTGGTTGCACAAATCCGTCGTGCCGCTATATCCATTACCGCGAATATAGTAGAAGGATTCCGAAGAAAAACACTTAAAGATAGCTTAAATTTTTATCGGATGGCAGATGCCTCATTAGAAGAACTTAAATATCATATTTTTCTTTCACATGACCTTGGGTATATTTCGGATAGTGAATATAATGTTATAGTTTCTCTATGCGAAGAAGTGGGAAAGTTGCTTACGCGATGGATTCAGAGTCAAGAAACGTATCTCAATGCTTAATTTGCTTAATCTGCCTACTCTGCTTAATCTGCCAAATTTATGGAATTTATCTGTAAGCACGATCCGTCTGATCCAAACCACTTGATTTGCGAATCAAAGCGGTCGCCGGTTTTTGAATGGCTGCGTGGGCGATGGCAACAGTTTTATTGTGCGGGTCCGAGTTGTCCAACGCATAAGGCTTACACGCATTTGGTTGTGGATATTTTTTTGGTAATTGCGGTTGCGGGATTGGTGGTGGCGAACCTGGTTTTTTTGTCAAGGGGGAGGGGTGGGGATAAAGTCGGCTCAAACAGTCCTCGCGCACAAACTGCGACTCTGGCCACTATCCGTGGGGGAGAAGAAGAGGTGGAAAAATCCCAGCCGAATCTTTTTAGTGGTGAAGAGAATAAAGAGGAAAGTCTACAGTATTCTGGACAATCGGAGTTATTTTTAGAAGGAGAGGCGTTGTATTTTTCAATGGAGGGCGAGCAATTGGGACGGGGGCCGTGGCCATTGCAAGCGGGGCAGGAAACTAAAATCAAGGTGTTTTTGCGGGCGAATACTGGTAGAGATTTTGAAGGTGTGGTCGTAAGCGGGAAATTGGGGCCAAATGCGGCCTGGACGGGTTTTGCGCCGCAAGGTCGCGGGCTAGTTTATGAACCGGCAAGCCAGATAGTGCGCTGGCGAATTACTTGGTCAGATAGGCCTGGTTCTAGCACGAGGGCGGTGTTTGAAGTGGCGATTACCCCGGATTTTAGCCAAATTCAAGAGGGCCAGGTTTTAATTATGGAGGATTTGAAAATACGAGCGAAAAGTCTGGTTAGTGGCGAGAGTAAGACGGTACTTGCCCCAGATGTGATTTTGGACATGACAACTGGAAGTGTGTTAAAATAATAGGAACAATCTCAAGGGAGGATTGTGGATAACTTTTATTTAAATTTAACAACTCTCTAATTTTAAGGTTACAATATGCAAAACCCTTTTACAGGTTTTTATCTAAATTTTAAAAAAACAATTTTCCGAAGTCGGGAAAAGGCGCGGTCAGGCATTACGTTTTTTGTGGTATTGACCACTATCCTTTGGGCCTTTGGCGTACCGCTGGGAGTATTTTTACCAACGCCAGTACAGCAGGCTCAAGCCGCGGTTACGCTTACAACTGACCTTGTAGATTTTTCTGCAAGCAATGTTAAACCTGATCCAGATGGGATAGGGGCGGGGTTCCAGTGGGGGATGACGGCAAGCAGTGGAGAAACCCTGACTGCGGTTACGGTTTCGTTAACAGCGGGAGCGGGTTTTACAAATAGTGATATTGCGCAATGTTTCATTCTGGCGGATACTAATCAGGCCGTGGTAGATGGCACTGAACAGACTGACCAGTTCTGGCTTTTTGATTGTAGTATAGGATTAAATACCCTAACTTTAAGTGCGACGCCTCCGGAAAATAGAATGAATGGTGCGGGCAACACTTATGCTCTTCCTTCCTCAATGACAGGGCGAGGGACTTATGAGTTGGTGTTTAGCCTTGTATTGTCGGGAAGTGCAACACATGGCGATCAGGTAACAGTTAGTGCTGTGGCAGGTACGACTGCGCTTGCCTTGTCTTCTGGAAACGTGACAAACGCGGTATATTCGCGCGTGCTTACCGCGGATAGTCAGGGGCCAACTGTAACAGGAGCAGGCGGGCCGCCCAATAGCCAGGAATTTGTGCCGCCGGATGCTGTTGTTGATCGGGTGTTTAATGAGGCATTATTGGGGCTAATGGTTGGTCCAAGCTCGGTCAGTCTAAAACGTTGTACCGGAATGGAGGGAGCCGGAGAAGCGGCGGTGCGCGCGGCGGCGGCTTGTACAACTTTAGACAGTACGAATCAGTGTAGCGGGGTTACTCTTTCGGACAGTAATACTAGGATTAGCTGTGCGCATTCTTTACTGCAGACTAATAGCTGGTATGAATTGAGAATTGCAAACGTTACGGATGCAGGCGGTAATGCTTTGGCCGCGGCGCATGTTAATCGCTTCAAAACCTCGGGTTTTTTTGGCGGGGCAGGAGGAACAAACACCACGCCTCCCAGGGTAAATTCTACTTATCCACAAGGCGGGGACATGTTTTTCAAAAACGCGAATCTCTCGGTGAGGTTTCCTATAGGACCGGAAGGAGATATGAGCTTCAATAGCGATGGAGGGCTCGCCGGCAGTGTAAATGCGGGAGATTTGGATGCGTTTGTGGGCGGCAATCCGGCAGTGAGCCTAAAGCAGGTAGTCAACTTTGTGCCCACCACAGAGGTTTGCACGAGCATAAGCGCCTGTGTTCTGCAGTGGGAAGCTACACCGCGGGTTTTAATTATCAATCCGGCCAGTGATTTAGTGGAAGGCGCTGATTATGAACTTTGCGTGCGAGGTTCACCTAATTCTTTGGCTGTTAAAAATCAAGTCAATCAAAACATGGTTGGAGATTACTGCACGCGTTTTAGAGTAGATTCAGGGGCTACGGCCAGCGATAGCACGGCTCCGACTTTGCGTTCCGCAACCTTGGGCAATCCGACCTTCCCTTCCAATGGGGCCACGGGTGTTTCAATATACACAGGAGAATTGCAGGCCTTCTTTTCCGAACCTTTAAATTCCGCCACGGTAACTCTGACGAATGCCTCTCTATATATTGACACGAATAGCAATGGCGTCCCCAATGACGGAGAGACTGTACTTGACTCCAGCGCTTTAAACTTGACTTATGATTCAGCTGGCCGAGCGGCGCGTTTCAGTCCTAGAACACCACTAATCGCCAACACGCGTTACTGTTTTAGACTGACTAACGGGTTGACAGATCCGGCTGATATTGTTTTTACAGCATCCACCAATCAATGCTTTACCACCGCGGCTTCGGAAAGCGCGCTAGTGGCGCCCAAGTTGCTTTTTGCGGACGCGGATAACTACAAGATAGTGGCGCACTTTGATCAGGCTGTGAACTCCACGCAAGCTACCACAGCCGCCAATTACACGTTTGAATGTCCAGTGGGGGTTACTGTACCGCTTACGGGCAAGACCTTTGTGTATCGGCCGCCGGAGGTAGAAATTCAGGGATTAGGTTTACAAAACGGGCAAACCTGTCGGCTGACAGTCTCCACTAATGTCACGAATTTCGCTGGCACAGCCATGGACACCACTGGTGGTAATAATGTGGCGAATTTCGTGGTACAAAGCTCCACGACTACGGGAGGGTTTCTGGGCACCACTGTCGCCGACAGCACCAACTTTTTCGGCGGCATGGGTGGCGCGACCGCCGGGACTTTTTGGGCAACACCCACGCGCTGTGAGCCGCGCCAACGGTCGGCTAATAAAGCTACTTCCTTTGAATGTGAATTTCCGGCTCCGGGCGCCATGCTGGTTGGCTCCACAATTCTTTTGAGTTTCCCGTCGGGCTTTACCTTGTCCACGAGCGCTGGCAACGCGCGGATCACGCCGGCGTCCCAATCGCAATGGAATTCGGATTTAAATAGCCAAGAAAGCGGAACCGTTACGGCCACTGCCTCTACGGATACGGTGGCAAAAACTATTACACTAACCACGGCTGGCGCAGCAGTGACCAGTGGATCAATGTTGCACTTTGAGCTGGATCAGATTACTACTCCGGTGACGGCGGCAGAAAATCAGCGCGTAACCATGGTGGTTAAAGACGCGAGCGGAGTAAAGATTGGTCAAACCATTAATCCGGCGCCGTTTAGCATTCAGCAAGGCGGATCTTTGTCCATTTCTGGAAGGGTTTGCAAAGGTAGTACGGTTGGCGGATCTTGCGGTGTTGGCGATACTGCAATTGCCAGTGTTAAGGTGTTCTGCAATCAAATGGGCGGTTTCATGGTCGGGACTGCGGGTAGCGCGTTTATGGGTTTTCAAGAAGCCACCACGGACGCCAGTGGCGACTGGAGCATGACTGGATTGACTCCGGGCGAATATGCTTGCAATATCCCGCCAAGCCCTACGCTATTAGCTGATCTGGGCGGTTCGCCTCCGTTCCAGCCCATTACCTTATCCAGCGCGAATCGGACTGGGGTAGATATCAGGTATAAGAATATGGCGACCGCGACAGACTCCAAAACCTTGACCGTGAATATCTCGGGCGGTTCGGCCAGTACAGAGGTGGATGTGTTCTGTTCGGCGGGCGGATTTGACTTTGAGTTTTCTGCGCCCTCCATGAAAGCCGTAACTTTGGACGGCACTGGCGCCGGATCAACCACATTGAGGCTTCAGCAGAATAAGAACTATGATTGCGGCATGGGTCCGCACATGGCTTTTGAACAGTTTGGCACTGGCGGTCCGCCACCCCTGCCCACCTTTACCTTTATGCCGCCCAAGCCGCAAATAGTAAACATGGATACGGACAAGACCATTATTTTTGCGGTGCAAGCCTCCAATCGCAGTATTACTGGAACTGTGGTAGACGGTTCCGCGACCGGAATTGCTAATGTGTTTGTGCATGCTGAACCGGTGGGGTGTTTTGACGCCACTTCGGGCGAGTTCAAAGATTGCCATGGCGCGTTTGCCCAGACTAATTCTAACGGAACATTTAGCTTGGCGGTGGTAGACGGCACTTATGAAGTTGGCGCGGACGGTCCCGGACTTCCGCCTTCCACGCGCGAGATTGCCAATGTGAAAGGTGCGAACGTCACTGGCGTTACCTTAAAGATGGTGAAGTCCTCAACCACTATTTCCGGCGCGATTCAAGACGAATCCGGCAATGGCATTCAATACGCGCAGGTGAGCGCGGAAAAGCGCACCATTACCACTGGCTCGGATGCTTGCGACTTTGCCAACTCCCGACCCTCTGGCGGATTTGCTGATAGTCCAACTGATAGTAGCGGAAACTTCACTCTCTATGTCTCCAACGGCACTTGGTGCCTTCGCGCGTTCTCTCCGTCTTACGGCGAAGTTGGCACTAAAACTGTCACCATGTCCGGTACATCGCTTACCGGTCAGAACATCGCGGCTACCGCAGCAAACTTTGGAACTGTAACCGGCACCGTAACTAAAGCCGGATCCAATGTTTCCGGCGCGTTTGTCAACTGCTATGGTTCTGCTGGCGGCAATGGCGGGCAAACCGGTGGGAACGGCGTTTATTCCATAAGAGTCAAACTGGCCTCCAGCGGTTCAACCACCATGACTTGCGACGGATTCGCGCCCGGAATAGGTCCGCTTGGCCGCGCTACTGTAACCTTTGCGCAAGGTGATACTTCTAAGACCCAGAACTTCACCATCGCGGGAAATGCCGCGACCATTACGGTTACCGCTACGGGCTTGACAGAAGGATTCTGTGACGCGCGCGATTCCACTGGTTTGGGTTCTGGCGCTCCGATTCAAAGCGGCACCGCTACGATTAGCGCGCCGGCTGGTACCTATACGGTGCGTTGTGGTTCTCCTCGAACCGGTCCTCTTACTCTGACTTCATCTTCTGCTACGCTTACTGCCGGCGGCACCGCGGCCATTACCGCAACAGTGCCAACTCTGCGCACTGTTACCGGCCGCATTACGGATGGCACGAGCAACCTGGAAGGAGCGACCGCGACCTTTACCGACACAACAACTAAAGCATCATTCAAGGTAGTCAGCGGCAACCAGTCCGGGTCAAACAACAACCTGTCCGGTTCCAATGTTCCGGAAGGTTCATATAATGTCAAAGTATCCAAGAAAGGATTTGAACCGGCCATTACCACTGCTTCTGTTTCCGGCGGGAACTTAACGCTTTCCTCCGCGATCGCGATGACCCAAGCAACCGGCACCGCCGGAGATACCGTAACCTTCCCGGTGCAAACCGACAGCGCGGCCTATACCGGGACCGCGAAAGTCATCTGTTCCAAAGACAGCAAAACCGTAGCGGTGGAAATTGATTCCTCAACCGGCAATGCTTCCGCTGATCTTGCCAATGGTATCTGGAGCTGTAAAGCGATTGGCGACAACGGCAAACAGTCCACCGCGACAAATGTAACGGTTTCGGGCGGCACGCTTTCTGGAGCGGCCCCGACGTTCGCAATGGATACTTCAATCTCGGGGTACACCCAGAAGAGCGAATCCGGTACCTTTGGACTTTCTTCCGGCGGATTGATGAAGTTCAATAATCTGGCGGTCGGGAGCACTGCTCCGGAGATTAATGTGCCGACCAACGCCTTTTCCACCACGGATTCTTCAACCGGGAAAGTGGAGATGAAGACCGACCCGACAGTGGTTTCCATTGACCCCGGAGCGGATCAAAATATGGTGGGTTCGCACGGTTATGACATTACCCCCAAAGACGCCAATGGCAACAAAGTATCCGACACCAACAGTCCGGTAACCATTACCATGCCGTATACTGACGCGGATGTTACTGCGGCCGGAGTTGACGAATCCAAGCTGACGCTGGCTTCCTATAATACCTCCAGCCAGACATGGGAGAGCGTGTCCACCACGGTGGACACCACTAACAACTTGCTGATCGCCTCGGTAAGCCACTTCTCGTCCTTTGGCATTTTGGGCGGTGTGGTTACAGCCGCGACAGTGGGTTCCAGCACTTCAGATTTGACCCCGCCGGCGGCGCCGACCAATGTGCAACTCACGAGCAATGGTTCAAGCGTAACTTTAACCTGGACTGACCCGTCTGACGTGGATCTTTATCGCGTGGAAGTCTTGCGCAATGACGGGGGCAGTACACCCGTAACCGGCGATGTGCGAGCTATAGTAGAGAAAGGCGCCCAGCGCTATGTGGATAGTAGTGTACAGGCTGGTCAGACTTATAAGTATATTATTAAAGTGCGCGATACGGCTTTGAACCAGCGTTTGACTGATGAGTATACAGTGGCTGTTCAGGCGCCAGTTGCGGCTGCACCGGGCGGCGCCGCTCCGGCTGCGGCACCGGCAGCCGCTCCGGCGGCACCAGCGCCAGTAGCCCCAGCTCCTGCGGCGGCGCCAGCTCCGGCTCCCGCTCCAGCCGCCGCACCAGTAGCTATACTTATCCACGATCCTTCACGAGTTGAGGAACTAATCTCTAGGATCGGAGTATCCCGCAATCAATCTGAAGAAGCGCGGTATAATGCTCTGGTTCGCTCGGACGCTCTAGCCTTTAGAGTGGGTCTCACCGAAGAACAGCGCACAACGCTCACCAACTTCGTAGCTTATGGCGTCTCGGCCAAGACCAAGAATTTAGGGTCTGGGGAGCGGCGAGCCGTACTGCGGGATTATCTGGAAACTGTGGGACGGGCTAACGTAAGTTGGGAAGATGTGGAGCGCATGACGCAAGGGATAAAGCCCGTAAGCCGCAACCTTGAAAAGGAACGCGCCCAAGTTGCTGCGGCTCTGCGTATATTTACGAGACTTTATGTCCATCGCCCGAACTTCCAGGATGCGGAAGAAGATCTAGCTTGGAATACCTTAATGTACCGCATTCGCTTTACCCGCGATTTAGCTAAAGAGCGCGAGGGTATTCAAGAGTTTAGAGCAGTATTTGGACGCATTCCGCGGTCAACCATGGATTGGGCAGTGGTAAGATTGCTCGGATACGTGAAGTCGTAGGGCACACTACTGTAAAAGGCAAGAAAAAAACAGTCCCGCGGTTACGGGACTGTTTTTGAGTGGAAAAAGAGAGCACTTCTAAATTTTGCAAAGCAAAATTAGAGGCGTTCTCTTTTTCCACTCAATGTCGCCGGATTGGGGCTGAAGAGTTTGTTGCGAATTTTCCAGCGGTCCACATATTGACCAACACCGTGATGTTCAAGTTTGTTTTTTATTTTGGGCCGTTTTTGAGACCACTCTAAAAGGCTTTCAAAAGCAATACGATAACGACCCCGGATTACCACATAGCGCAGATCGCCGCTTTTTAAGGCGCGGCGGATGGTTTTTTGCTCTATGCCAAAGAATTTGGCGGCTTCGGAGACGGAAAGGCGGATCATATTAATTGAGTTATTTAAGCAGAGTAAGCAGATTAGGCAGATTAAGCAATTGTTTAGTACATACTCTGCTTAATCTGCTGACTAAAGTCTACTATAGCGTAGACTTTTATAGGTGTCAAGTCCATTTTTCTTGCTTTCATATCTAGTATTGTGCTATATTTGTTGTAACTTTTCTGTATTTTTAGCGACATCTAATATGCCCAATATCCATGATCAACAACTTGTCGCACGGGTTTCACAATTTAGCGATCAGGAAGCCTTTGTTGCGCTCCATGGCCAGTACTTTGCAAAGATCCGCGAGTTTCTCATGTTTAGGGTTTCCCAAAAAGAAGATGCGGAAGATATTGCGAACCAGGTGTTTTTGAAGGCTTGGGAATATTTGACAAACGCATCAGCAAAAAGAATACGGAATTTTCGCGCTTTTCTTTATAGGGTAGCACGCAATGAGGTGGCAGATTTTTACCGGGCGCAGGGGAGAACTCCGGTAATTGTGGCTCTTGATGATTTTGAGGACGGCTTTGAGGTGGCCGATACTCGTGAAGATGCGCTCACGCAACAGCTTGTTGTCCAAGACGTTGACCATTTGATCGCCTGCGTGCAAAAGTTGCCCGAGCCATACCGGGAAGTAATTGCTCTACGTTTTTTTGAGGAGTTGGAAATTCGAGAGGTTGCAGAAATTATTGGAAAAACGATAGGTAATACGCGGGTACTTATCCACAGGGGAGTAAAAACATTACAAAAGATGCTGCATTAAAAGGTAATTTATACATTGTTATGACCGAGAAGGAACTCATTAAGCAATTGAAAGAGGCTAAAGAAGCATATCATAAAAAATTTGCGCCTGCTCCTGAAGAGGCTGAAAAAAGCCGGGGGTATGTGTTGGCGTACATCATGGCGCATGGGGGGCAACCGGCGAGAAAGCTGGGTTTTGCCGAAAGGTTTAATATTAATACTTATATTTTGCGATACCTGGTTCCGCCGCAATTTGTCTATGGTTTTGCTGTTTTATTATTGTTAGCGGCTGGAGGGGCGCTGGCGGCAGTTTCCCGCAATGCCTTGCCCGGGGAGCGGTTTTATCCTGCAAAATTAGCCATAGAAAAGACCCAAATGCGCTTTGTGTCCAATCCGGCTGAGAGGGCCAAGGTGCAAATGGATATGGCCGGTAATCGTTTAAGAGAAATTAGGACTATAACAGAACGTTCAGGCGAACCGGATGGCCAAGTTGAAAAGGCGTTGAACCATTTTGTTCAAGATGTTCAGGGGGCAAGGAATAACTTGAGACAAGCCGGCGATCCACAACAGGTACGAGTAGCGGCTTCGGAGATGGCGCGGAGAGCTGTGCAATATATGCAGGAATTAGAGCAAACCAAGGCAGTTTTAGAGCAAAAAGAGCAAACCGCCGTGCCTACAAGCGCTGCAGCACCGATAAGTCCAGCTCCAGCAACGCCAGCCCTGATCACGCCGCCAGCCGGATCAAGTGTTAAGACCGAACCGCAACCGACCCAGTTTGTGGTTACGCCAGTACCGAGCCGCGCAAGAAGCGTAGGCCTTACGGCCTTGGAGAAAGCCGAGAAAGCTTTGGATGAGGTTGGTGAGGCGCAGGACAAAGCTGATGAATAAGGTTGTGCGGTTATCCACAATACAAAAGTTCTTTGATAAGGTATTATCAATCCAATATATTGCTTGATCGTGAGCTATTAAGTTAGGGGACCCAAAATTGGATGCACGCGGTACATCCAATTTTGGGTACCTTATATCGGTACCATGCTTAAAAAACTGTGGGATATTCAAAGGTCGAGCCACAACCCCGTCAGGGGTAAATGGAGAATATCTCTTAAAAAAGATAGTTAAAAATTAAAATAGACGAACGAAAATTAGATAAATTATGTATAATACTTTGACTTTCGGGAAGAAAGCCTTTACATGGGCTGTAGTTGTAGCGACAATCGCTTGGGCCATGTCTGCTGCCTTTATTGCCGTTCCTTTGGCACAAGGGCAGACAGCGCTGGCCGCAGGGGATGTAATTCGCGGAACCGTGCGCTCGCCATTTGGCGGTTACCCGGTTTACTACTACGGATCTGACGCAAAACGGCACCTCTTCCCCACAGCGTCAACCTACGCTGCTTGGTTTGGCACAGACTTTAGCCGAGTCCGCGTCTTAACCGAGGCCGAGGTTGGCGCAATTGCTTTGGGAGCAAACGTGACTATTCGTCCGGGTTCACGCCTGATTAAGGAAGATGGTCCGGATCCCAAGGTATATGCAGTAGCAACCGGCGCACTACGCCGACATGTTGCTTCTGAAGCGGTAGCAGTTGCTCTTTACGGAGCCAACTGGGCCCGCGAAGTAGTAGCTGTTCCCACCGGTTTTCTTGTTAATTACACAGAAGGGACAGCAATCAGCGCAGTGGCTGATTATGACAAGACCGCGATCACAGCGGCTAATCCGGATCTCGGTACAGCCATGGGGCTTGCCGCTACTCCGGCAACCGCAGTCCCAACCGGCGCGCTTTCTGTAGCTTTGGCTTCAGATAGTCCGGCGGGAGCAGTCCTTCCAGGGGGTGTGACTTCGGTGGTGGCTCTTAAGTTCAACGTAACTGCCGGCACCGCAGCGCAAACTATTACTGGAATTACTGTGCAGAGTGTGGGAGTTGGATCAGCGAACGATTTCGGCGCGATTTATATTTATGACGGCGCGACTCGTTTGACTTCCGGCCGCACGCTTACTTCACAGGGACGGCAAGCAGAGTTTGCCGCACTCAATATTGCAGTAGCGGCAAATACTGCCAAGGCTCTTTCGGTTGTGGTTGATGTCAATTCCTTGACCGCAGGAACCGTTGCAACCGCTGGTGATACGCACGCCTTCCGAGTGAGCGCGCTTGGCACCACGGCTGCAGTGTCGGGCTTGCCGGTCACTGGCTCAACCATGTCAATTGGTTCACAAGGGGTTTCAACCGTAATTTTGACGCGCGGTTCTGATCCATCAAATCCCACGATTGGACAAACCGGCGTGGCCATTGGCGAGTTCCGTCTTACAGCCGGAACCAATGATGTTGAGCTTCGCCGCGCGGTAGTTACCGTCGGCGGCACCGTAACAGTTTCGGACTTGAGTGCTTTTGCTTTGTATCAGGGCGCAACCAAACTGGCCGATGGAGCAGTAGTATCTGACCGCGTCACTTTTGATCTGGGCAGCACTCCTTTTGCCTTGGGTCAGGGGACTAATCGGTTGTTTACGGTAAAAGCCAATGTTTCCGGTCGCGGAGCTCGCACAATTAGCACTTACATTGATTCAACTTACCCATCAGACCTATTAGTGGTTGATAAAGTGTACGGCTATGGCGCGACTGTCACCTTTACGAGCTTTGCTGCGGTGGCAACTGCTGTAGCTACTCCCGCAACAGGCGGTTCATTTGTAACCAGCCAGGGCGGCCGAGTAACTGTGGCCTTCAACGGCCCGTCAGCATCGGATGTGTCTTTGGGTTCACAAGATGTTCAGATGTATAAATTCTCGCTCACGGCCGGCGATCAAGCGCTGGATATTCGCGAGATAGAATTAAGCCTAGCAGAAGCTGGCGCTCAAGTTGCGGGCGCGCTTCAAAACGGCACAACCAACTACTTTACTGATGTCAAGATTAAAGATGCCGACACGGGCGCAACGCTTATGGGACCAGTTGAGCTTTCCGGCGCAACAGTCACCAGCGGAACATCCCTAACTGCGGCATCGTCCGCGGTCTGGGACAATGATTTGACCCAATCCTGGACGCTTAACGCGGGACAGACTCGCAATCTTTTGGTAACCATGGACGTTGCTTCAAGTGAAGTAACCGCCAACGATATTGCAACACGCGGATGGGCTGTTACTTTGCGCGTATTCCCCGCAGGATCTATTCGCGAGGTCTCCACCAATCAGAACGTTGCAACAACTGACATAGTTGGCGGCCAAGCGGCTGTGACTGGAAACACTATGACGGTTCGCGCCAGCGCTCTAACAGTGCAGTTGGCCTCAACACCGGTTTCCGGCAC
This sequence comes from Parcubacteria group bacterium GW2011_GWA2_47_26, assembly GCA_001001705.1. Taxonomy (GTDB): domain Bacteria; phylum Patescibacteriota; class Patescibacteriia; order GWA2-47-26; family GWA2-47-26; genus GWA2-47-26. Next base: position 66,128 of record LCOG01000005.1, read on the forward strand.
AACAGTTAAGGGCGCAAGCAATGTGCAAATGGTCGGATTCTCGTTTGCGGCTGGGTCTCAATCGCCGGTCAGGGTTACACAGATTGTGATGACTGGCCAAGGCGACGACACGGGTGGCACTTACACTGCGGGAGAGTTTGATGATGTGGTAATCACGGCTCGGCTCTACGACGGCGATACCGCGGTATCGGTCGCAAAATCTCCCACCACCGCAGGTGTTATCACCTTTGATAACATGGACTGGACAATTCCGGCCGGCGCGACCAAGAGATTAGTGGCACGCGTCAATGTGTCAACTTCGCTGATGTCCAGCGCCGCGGATACTGCTTGGCTTGGTATTAATGCCGCCGCAGATATCACGGCACAGGACAGAGACAGTAATACTGTAACAGCAACTGACGGCGATGCAGTTTGGGGCGTAACAGCCAGCGTTGGCGGAGTAACTAATAACACGCCGACTGTGGTGTTGACGGTCGGCAATTCCGGAACGCTCACGGCTGATCTGGATGGCGATTCACCGCTTTCAGCCATTATTTTGGGCGGCGCGTCCAACGTCAACATGACTAAGTTTAAGTTCTTGGCCGCCAATGAGGACTTCCTTGTAAGACGGTTGAGAATCTCCAATGATGCCGCTGCTGATGATACCGGCATTGTGCAGGTAAAGATTACTTATCCGAAACAGGATGGAACTCTGGAGACCAAGACCGGAGTGCTTGCTTCAGCCAACGCTAACTTCAGCGATCTTAACTTCTATGTGCCGCGCGACAGGACAACGGTAATGACGGTTGCCGCTGATTACGCAACCATTTCGGAATCTGGCGTATCAGGCGACACCCCGACCTTCCGCCTTGACTTCAACGGCACATTTGAAGCGGTTGGCGCGGCTTCAGGATCATCCTTGGATGAAGGCAGTGATGTGCATGGCACTGGCCAGACTACGCTATGTTCCGATGGCGGCGGGTTGTCAACTTGTTACGCTGATACCTCCACGCTTTCCGGTTATGCCATGACTGTGCGCAAGTCCAAGCCTACGGTAACCTTGTCCGCAGCTTCACCGGCCGGCGCTTCAGTGCCCGGATTGAATGAGGCACTGCGCTTCACGGTTGCCGCTGATGCTGCTGGTGATATCGTACTTGATGTGCTTACCTTTAAGGTAACCAGTACATGTAACGCGAGCACCTGTTCTACAACAGTAGGTTGGAACCGACTTGGCAATGCCAGCAGTGGAGCGGTTACAACTGCAGCAGGCTGGTCGCTTTACGATGCCGCCGATCTGACCACCCAGCTTGAAGCAGGAGACGGCGATTGGGCCCTTTATGGCACAGACGCAGCTGATGGCACACTTTCGGGAACCGAGAAGGTTGGCTATGCACGACTGGCTTTGACAACCTCGCGTACCATTGCCGCCGGCACTTCCAAAACCTATGTCTTGAAAGTAGATACCACTGGCGCGTCAACTTCAAGCGATGACACAGTTCGGTTTGATGTGCTTGAAGAGGCCGGATCAGTCAATACCACCCTTGCCGCATTAACTGAATTCCAATGGGATGAAGTTGGTTCTGGCGCCGTGGCTGACATTGATGGCACACGGGTTAGAAACCTGCCGGTCACTGGTGGAACAATAATCTACTAGTCTGATCTAGGTTTTGCGGTAGCGTATAATCGCAACAACAAAGACCCCCCGATGGCCATCGGGGGGTCTGTTGTTTTTAGAATGGGTTTGATATTATGTGGCTAGGCCACAAAGCTTTGTGGCCTAAATACGGCTGCGACTCGTTGAAAATTACTCGAAATAGCTCTGCTATTCCTGCGTATTTTCAACTTCGTCTCGCTCGTATTTTGAAAGAACTATCTCAAAAATGAAAGAGATTATTTGCGGTTTTATACCTCGCTTTTTGTTTTCAATGATGAGAATTATCGCGGAGTACTTGGGCTCGATGTAAATGCAGTATTACATCAGTTTTGTGACCAAGTCACAAGTATAGGTGACTTGGTCACAAAACGCAAACCACTTGTCAATATAGTAAGTTTTTGCTTAATGCCTAACCATTTTCATTTTCTACTTGAACAAATTGCTGAACAAGGGGTTCCTCGTTTTATGCACCGTATTGCGTTAGGGTATGCTGAATATTTTAATAAGAAAAATGATCGCACTGGCCGTTTATTCGAGGGGCCATTTAAAGCAGTGCTTGTTCAGCGCGACGCTCAACTAGAACATTTGCCACGCTATATTCACTTGAATGCTTTAGATCTTATTACTGATTTAAATTGGGGGGAGGGGAAGATTGCCGATTGGGCTCGCGCGGAAAAATTTTTAGAAGAATATTCCTGGTCCAGTCATGGGATGTATCTCAATAAACCGCAGTTGTTGCCGGTTATTAAAAAAGCAATAGTAGAACAAATATTTGATACACCAGAAAAATACATCAATTTTTTAAAACAGTGGCTAGGCCACTGCGAAATTGTGGCCTAGCCACATAATCGTGGTATAATATAAAACTATGCGGCGATTTCTAATCACTACCCTGCTTTTAGCGTTCGCTTTCCCGGCCCATGCTTTGCCGCGCTATCCGGCGGATCCGGAGGCGTTTGGGGAGCAGTGGCATTTGCAAAGAATTGAAGCTTATGAAGCATGGTCGCGCACCACAGGTTCCTCCGAAGTAGTTGTGGCGGTGTTGGATACAGGAGTGGATATGAATCATCCGGACATCGCGGCGAATTTGTGGCGCAATCCAGGCGAGGTTCCCGACGGGCGGGATAATGACAGCAATGTTTATGTTGATGATATAAATGGCTGGGATTTTATTGATGGTGATAATGATCCCTCGCCAAATTCTATTGAGCCGGGAGCGCGATCGGAAGCGGTGCATCACGGGACAGTGGTGGCGGGAATGATTGGGGCGGTGGGCAACAATGGCATTGGTGGAGCGGGGGTGAACTGGAATGTGCGCATTATGCCTTTGCGGGTTTTGGATTCACAAGGCCGGGGCGACACTGATACTGTACGCGCGGCAATTAAATACGCAGTGGCTAAAGGCGCGGATATTATTAATTTGTCCTTTGTGGGGCCAGGTTTTGATCCGGGGTTTTTCTTAACTCTAAGGGAGACGTTTCAGGCCGGCGTCCTCGTAGTTGCCGCGGTCGGCAATGAAAGCAATTCCGGAACTGATTTGGACCAGAACCCGATGTATCCGGTATGTTACTCGGGCGGCACTGGCGAAGATGTGGTTTTGGGGGTGGCGGCGCTGGATCGCAATGATCGCAAGCCAGTGTTTTCCAATTATGGCGCCAACTGCGTTGATTTATCCGCGCCCGGCGTTGATTTGTACAGCACGCAATTTCATGAGCCGAGCAGGGGGTATCCCGCGCTTTTTGGTCGGGGTTGGACCGGCTCATCAATGGCCGCGCCTATAGTTTCCGGCGTAGCGGCTTTAATCAAGGCGCAGAATCCGGTTTATTCGGCTGTGGAAATTCGTGAAATTTTATTGAATACAGCGGATCCGCTTGATCTTATAAATCCGGGTTTTAATAGCAAGCTTGGCAAGGGTCGAGTTAATGCCCGACGGGCCGTGGAGCTAGCGGCATCCGGGGGCATACCGATGTTTGGCCCTTCCTTGGGCATACCTTATGTTTTGAATGCGCCGTATTCCGCAGCAGTTCCTACAGTTAAAATTTCACGTCCTTCGGGCATGATGGCGCGCTCTTTCAGCGCTTACGCGCCAACTTTTAAAGGAGGAGTGCGTGTTTCCGCGGGAGACATAAATGGCGACGGACGGAGCGATATTGTTACAGGGGCGGGTTTGGGCGGCGGGCCGCAGGTGCGAATTTTTAGCGTGGATGGTCGGGTGATTGGCGGTTTTTTTGCTTATGATACGCGATTCAGGGGCGGGGTCAGCGTGGCAGTGGGAGATGTAAATGGCGATGGGGTGTCCGAGATTGTTACAGCGCCAGGCCCGGGCGGCGGGCCGCACATCCGGATTTTTGACGGCCAAGGCCGGCCGCAGGGCGGATTTTTTGCCTATGGGCAGGAGGCGCGATCCGGATTGAGCGTGGCAGTTGCTGATATTGATGGAGACGGACGAGCGGAAATAATTACTGCTCCCGGGCCAGCGAATGGTTCAACAGTCAAGATTTTTGATAATCGCGGAAGACTTAAGGGAAATTTTAATGCGTTCCCTTCCTCTTTTGTCGGGGGTGTGAATGTCGGAGCGGGTGATGTTGATGGCGATGGCACAGTTGAGATTATTGTCGCGCCCAGATCTAAAGAGATTCCGGAGGTACGCATTTATTCGGCGAGCGGTTCGTGGCAGAGGGCATTTCTGGCTTATACCGAGACGTTTCGCGGGGGTGTGAATCTCTCTGTCGGAGACACGGATCGTGATAATATTGCGGAGATTATCACTGGCGCGGGGCCGGGCGGCGGCCCGCATGTGGCGGTGTTTGACGGTTTTGGGCGGGTGAAAAACCAGTTCTTCCCCCTTGATAAGACTTTTAAAGGAGGGGTGAGTGTTGGTATAATAAGGTTGTGAAGGACATCTGTATCGGCAACTCGCGCAAAAACCGCACTCGGTTTTCCCAGCGTGAAAACCGGTGCTTGTGCTCAGCCTCGCTCGCCCCGACAGCGGTCGGGGCACCATGCCCGCTCGGCTTCCGCAACATTTTTGCTGCGAGCCGCCAACACAGATATCCTTAGAGGAGGAGAAAAGGAAAATTGTATGCCTAAGATTCCAATTTTCGAAAAAAAGAATGTGCTTATAACCGGAGGCGCGGGGTTTCTGGGAAGTTTTTTGTGCGAGGCGCTTTTGAAGGAGGCCAAGGTTATTTGCCTGGATAATTTGATTTCCGGCGCGCTTGTGAACATTGAGCACCTTTTGAAATATGAGGATTTTATTTTTATAAAACACGATATTAACGAGCCAATTGATGTTTCAAAATGGCCAGAGCTAGATCGTTTTAAAATTAAATTTCAGGGGCTGCAAGAAATATATCATCTTGCGTGTCCGACCTCGCCGAAAGATTTTGACAAGTATAAGATTGATACCCTGAAGGTTAATGCGGTGGGTCTTTTAAATTTACTGGAGATTGCCGCGCAGTGGAAATCCAAAGTGCTTTTTACTTCTTCCTCCGTGATTTACGGGCCTAGACCGGCGGATGGCAGTTTTGTGGCCGAGGATTATAAAGGTGTTGTTGATCATCTCTCGCCGCGCGCCTGTTATGACGAGGGCAAGCGTTTTTCTGAAACAATGCTTGCAACTTTTAGCGAGGTTTTTGGCGTAGACGCTCGGATCGCACGCATCTTTCGCACTTATGGTCCACGGGCTAAACTGCGCATTGGCGAGATGATTCCGGATTTTGTGGTTAATGCTTTAGAAAATAAGCCATTGGAAATTTACGGCGACAAGAGTTTTCGCACCTCGCTTTGCTATGTGTCGGATTTGGTGGATGGACTTATTAAACTCATGCATGCCGAGACCAATCCCGGCCCGGTAAATTTAGGAAGCGATCAAGATGTCCTTCTTGTTGAAGTTGCGCGAAAGATTATTGAAATGACCGACTCTTCATCCAAAGTTGTTTTTAAAGCGCCTTTGCTTTTTATGTCGCAGTTGCCTTTGCCGGATATTGTGAGGGCCAAGGATGAGCTCGGTTGGTTTCCGGTCGTGCGGCTTGAGGATGGACTGAAAGCTATGATTGAATACGCGCAGGCGCATCGGCAGTTATTAGGGGCGCGGTAGGGTTGGCGTACCACGGCGACCATACAGGGCTTCCCAGCCCTATTTTTTTTGTGTACACTCCAATACTATGAAGATTGCCTATTTAACCTGCGTTTATCCTCCATATCCGGGCGGGATTGGGGTGGCGGCGGCGGGGATGGCCAAGGAGATGGCCTCGCGCCGCGGATACGCCGTGGAAGTGTTTACGCCGCGGTATAGAAGGGAATTAGGAATAAGGAATCAGGAATCAGGGGTTGAGATGCATTATCTTAAGCCGTTGCTGTCATATGGCAAGGCTGCGATTTTGCCGCAGCTGCTTTGGCGCTTGCGCAGATTTGATATTGTGCATGTGTATTATCCGTTTTTTGGCGGCGCTGAAGTTGCGGTTTTGGCGCGTAAGTTGTGGAAATTCAAATTGATTTTACATCATGAGATGGATGTGGTTGGAGAGGGTGAAAAGAGGGACGTTCCCCTTTTTGCGTCAAAAAGGGGAACGTCCCTCTTTTTCACATGGCATACTCGCAAGATCTTGCCGTGGATTATAAAAAATACGGATTGTGTTTGCGTTTTGTCCGATGACTATTTTATGAATTCTGATTTTGGGCGTTTGTATAAAAAAATGGGAGAGAGATTTCCAACTTGGCGGGTTGTGCCCAATGGGGTAGATGTAGAGTTATTCAGGCCTACAAATTTTTGTCATCCTGAGCCCACGCACCAGAGCGAAAGCTTGGTGCGGGGTAGACTCCGCGAAGGATCTCGAGATTCTCCGTCCGCCGTGGGCGGACGAAGAATGACAGAACTGCCGACCATTTTATTAGTGGCAGGATTGGATCGAGCGCATTATTTTAAAGGCGTCCATGTATTGATTGAGGCTTTGCGCATTCTCAAAAAACGAGGAGTAAATTTTATGTGTAAGATAATTGGCGACGGAGATATGCGCAAAGTATATGAAGAGCAGGCAAAACAAGTCGGCCTGAAAAATAGGGACGTTTCTAATTTTGCCGCACAAAATTTAGAAACGTCCCCTTTTTCTATAGTATTTGTTGGACTCGTACCGCATGATGAGCTGCCGGTTCATTATCGGAATGCTACGGTACTAGTTGTTCCTTCCACTGGACGTATTGAAAGTTTCAGTATTGTTGCGGCAGAAGCCCAGGCTTGCGGCTTGCCAGCGATTGTTTCGGATTTGCCCGGAGTGCGGGTTACAATTGAGGACGGAGTGACTGGATTGAAAGTTAAGCCGGGCGATCCGGAGGACTTGGCTAATCAACTGGAGATACTTTTAATGCAGAAAGATTTAACACGTAAAATGGGTGAGGCGGGGCGAAAAAGGGCAGAGGAGTTTTATAGTTGGACCGGGATTGGAAATAAAATGGAGGAAATTTATAAGAAGGTATGAATCCCGTTAGAGGTAACTAAACAAGGCATTACCTTACACGAGATTTTTAAAGTGGCAAGAATAATCTTAAAACTTAACCATGTACGGTCGTCTAAAGACGACCTACCTCTAACGGGATGAAAGTTTGTGTTATCGCGGCAATTTTTCCTCCTTACGCGCGCGGGGGAGCAGAGACAGTGGCGGCGGCTTGCGCGCAGGCTTTAGCGGGTGAGCACGAGGTTTTTGTTATAACCTGCGCGCCATTTGCAGGGTGGCAAAGTTTTGCGGGCAAGTGGGAGCAATTGAAACTCATGCGTATTTTTAGATTTACGCCATTGAATCTATTTACTATTTTCAATATTGCGCGTTATTCCGCGATTTTGCGTTTGTTCTGGCACTTGATTGACATGGTCAATCCGCATACATATTTTGTTGTGCGGCGGATTTTACTTAGTGAGAAACCCGATCTTATCTTGACGCATAATTTAAAAGGGTTGGGATATAGTGTGCATTTAGCAATTCACCATTCTCGGTTTATTAAACAGTTTGTCAAACAACATTCTCGGTGGTTGCACACAATACATGATATGGGCGCTTTGCATCCTACAGGTCTTAAAATTTGGGGACGCGAGAAAAGTATATTTCAAAAAAATCCCTTGGTGTCTCTTTACGCCAGGATTAATAGAAAACTCCTAGGCGATCCGGATGTGGTTATTTCGCCTTCGCAGTTTCTTTTAGATGAGTATCGCATCCGCGGGTTTTTTCCGCAGTCTTTGACTGCGGTTGTGAGAAATCCGGTACTTACAGAGGTGGCAGAGGTGACAAAGGAGCCAGAGGCGGCACGAGGTTCATCTGCCACATCTGGCTCCTCTGACTCTTCTGTAACATTTCTCTACGTTGGCCAGTTGGAGGAATATAAAGGGGTGCGATTGCTACTGGATGTTTGGAAAGATTTTAGCGCGCAACACAGCAATGTAATGTTAAGCATTGTGGGGGATGGCAGTCTAAAAAACGAAGTGACAAGACTGTCGCAGCAGCTTGGGCGTGTTAAATATTATGGTTTTATACCGCACGAACAGTTAGGAGTTATTTTTTCCGGTGCGCATTTTGTTTTGATTCCAAGTTTGGCTTATGAGAATTCGCCCACCATTATCGGGGAGAGTTTTACTGCCGGTATTCCGGTGATTGCTTCGCGCATCGGCGGCATTCCCGAATTAGTTGAGCATAGGCATAGTGGCTTTCTATTTAATCCGGGCGATCGGCGGGATTTGCTAAAAGTGATGGAGGAGGCGCTTAAAAGTAAATGGGCTGACTTGAGTTGCGGGGCAGAAGAAAGCAGCGCGGTATTTTCGTTGCAGCAGTATAGCACAACGTTGGATAGTCTTTTCAAGCTATGAAAGTGCGAGCATGGAACGCGTTTTTTGCCATGGTTTTGATATTAGCTTTTTTTGTACTGTTATATTTGCCATTGTCATCGCCGGTTGGCGTTTTTAATACTCCGGATGAAAATGCGAATTATTTTTTTGCCAAAACTTTTGCGGAGCGCGGCGAGCTTTCTGTCATAGAACCTTTGGAGCCATTGGTTGATAACGTAATTCATCCGCGCGGCGTTAATGTGGTCAGGGGATTTCTAGTGCCAGAAAGTTTTTTAGGTTTGCCTATTTTTTATGGTGGGATGATTAGGTTGCTCGCTTATACAGGCCAATGCCAAGCAGGAAGTGCGGCGTTGCTTACGCTTGATTGCGGCTTGCCAGCTATCTTGGCTTTTTTGAATATTGTTGCCCTGTTTTGCCTTTTGAAAATATTTAAATTCTTTTTTGAGAAGACAATTGCAAGGTTGGCTTTGCTTTTTGTGCTGACAAATTCGATATTTCTTTACTGGAGCGGCCGGCCATTTATGCATAATATTCTTTTTTTAGATCTCGTTGTAATCGGTTGGGGGATTTTGCTTGTAACTGTGAGGTCAAAAATTGATACGCGCTGGGATATGGTTGCTGGTTTGATTTTGGGTGCGGCTATAGCCGTACGCCCGGCGGAGATTGTTTGGGTGTCGATTAGCACGCTAGCTATTATTTTGATGAGTGAATTCAGCTATGCTTCAGCAGACTCACCTAGCCGAAAGCGGCGGATTTTAGCGCTTGGTCAGCGCTGTTTCAAGGCAGCTTTGGGCGGATTGATTATTCTGGTCTCTTTGTTATTTTTTAACCGTGAGCTTTACGGGAATTTTTTCGGGAGCGGCTATAGCACAACCGAGAGCAATATTGTTGTTGCAGAAAGCGCAGTGCCGCAGTTGGCGCGCGTTTCTTTGGCAGAACAAATATTTCTTCCGTTTGGATTTCATCCTCTTGAGGCATTTAGCCGTTTTAGCAAATACGCGCTAGGTGGTTTATGGTGGTATACGGCGCCGATGCTTCTGGGGGCGGTGATTGTTATGGCGCTGTGGTGTGTTAAAGGGGCACAGGCCGCGGAACAGAAAGCGAGACGATATGCTTTGACTTGGCTCATGGTTTCCATGTATTTGATTATTTATTATGGGGCATTTAGGGTCGAGATTTTTGCTGATCCGCGACATCCCCTAGGGTCCTCAATTGGTACGCCGTATCTGCGTTACTGGCTGCCGATTTTTGTTTTTGGCGCGCCATTTGCGGCTATGTTTTTACTGTTCTTTTATAGGCTTATCATTTCGATCTTAAGGAGAGCAACCCCTTACACCCAAGTAAAGAGATTCCTCACTGCGTTCGGAATGACAGTTTTGGTGGTTTTAATGACAGTACTTTCTTTGCGTGCAGTTTTTTGGCAAGGAACAGAAAGCTGGCTCAATATTAAAAATAATCTTTTCCAGTTTGCTGAAATTCGCGAGAGGGCTGAACGCACGACAAACGAGAACACAATCTTTTTTGTGCCGCATTTTGCTGATCGCATTTATTTTCCAAAAAGGCGCGTAGTGGTTGATGTAGCGGGAAAAGACACAATACAAATTTTGGGTGCACTAGTTAATAAAGACTACCCGGTATTTTGGCTGCGGGGGAGAGGGGAGATTTTGCTCAAAGAGACTGATTTGAAAAAGGCAGGATTACGTTTATTGCGCAGGTTTGATGTTGATCCCAAAGGCAAGATTTATCAGGTGATAAAGGGCCTGTTGCCGAATACCATTTCTACTGCAAGGTAAGAATTTTGGCTGCGACTTTGCGAAACATTCTCAACATATACGCCGTATATGCTTCAAATGTTTCACTTCGTCTCGCTGGGAGCGTGGCTGTTTGACCGTTATTTTGTCGTGCGGGGGGTTTGGTCTGTGGCTGATGATTTTGAAAAGAGTTCACGTCTGGTTAGTGCACCAAACCCTGACGAACGAGTTTTAAGGATTACGGAAAATGGCGACGCGTATTATAAAATTCTTCAGACCCCCGTGTATTTTGACATAAAAACACCGCGCCGTTTTCAGAAGATTGGGTTAGATGCGGCTTGGCGAGGCGAGGCGCCGATTATTGAAGCGGGGTTGGTTAAAAGTGAAAATCCGTGGCAAGTTGACATGAAAACATTTTATAATAAATATTTAGAAGATTTGTCCTGGCCGCGCATAGCGGGAGAAGGATTGGTACTTTGGCAAAGAAATCCGGTTTATCAAAGCGTCCGTGATTTTCTAAATAATCCGCCGTTGCCAGTCGAGATTATCACAATTGATGCCCCCCATCTTAAAAGCAAATTCGTATTGCCATGGCAATACGAATTTGCGGCAGCAGATTTTGGGCGAGTTTCTACTTTTGCTCGTTCTTATAAAGTTTCTTTGCGCGGGTCTCAAAATATTTTTATTGCTACGGCTTCTTCAGGATTGGATTTGCATTTTTGGGTTCAGGATCTTAATCGACACGATGGTGCGGATTCTGTGACTGTCGCGCTGCGCGATTTGTCCGGTAAGACTATTTTTACCGAAGAGCTAACGGATGACGGGCAAGAATGGAATTCAACAAAGTTATCAGCATTACGCGAGCTGGATATGAGTAATCCTGACTTATCTCCTGGCATATATCGCATTACCTTTGAAGCGGGCGATGACATAGCGATCCGTGAGATAATAACTTCGGCAGCGAAGATGGTATTTAAGAATCAATTATATTTGGGAGATGAGGTTGGATATCGAGCGGGAGTAAGATCGCTGACGGTTTGGTCTAACGGCCAGGGATATGGTTTGCGGACGCCGCATCCGGACAGTCTGCAGAAGGTGCAATTCAAATCACCTTTGTTGGAAAATCGGAAATTGGATTTAGGGCTTGAGCTTACGGAATATGGTAAACAGTATTCGCTAATGATGCCCCGAGAGATTGCCGGCAATCTTATTACTATCATGGTACCCAAGCGTGATCTTGTTTTGAACTCTGATGGGTTTTTTGCGTTGTCAGCCGAGGATTTTTTTCTGCCCGAACATATCCAATGGAAGGCCGATCTTGATTTGGACCGTCTTGGTATAAATTATGTTATTGCCGATTATAGTTTTTTCGCTGAAAAGAGGGATTGGAAAACGACTACTTTGACTTTTAGCGGGGGACAGCCAGAAGATGGTTCGCCGTTGCGGATTGTTTTTGGATTTCCAGTGGGCGCGCGGTCCGAATTTGAAATATCACAATTGAGAATCAACGGCTATAGAGAGGGGTTGACTCCATCAACAATTTGGAGTAAATTAAAAGGTGTGTATGCCCGGTGCTACAACTGTATAGGTAAAAGTGGCACCGGCAACAAGTAAGCATGTATTCATAGCTCAAGCGAATAGTTTTAATAAAGTGTTGTAGCACCGGGTATGCAGGATTTGAACGCCAATATTAAGTTTTTCCCTCACGACCGCTTGTTAGCGAAAATTATCCTTCCTTTTATTCCGGCCTGGGTGCGGCCGAATCATGTGACAGCGTTGCGTTTGATAACTTCGCCGATCGTGTTTTGGTTATTTTGGACTAGGCAGTATGGCTGGGGTTTGCCAGTTTTTTTATTAGTGGCTTTGACTGACGCGATTGACGGGTCGCTCGCTCGCGTGCGGCGACAGATTACGACCTGGGGTATTTTATATGACCCCGTGGCGGACAAATTTCTTATTGGCGGCGTTGTTTTGATTTTAGTTATCAAACATATTAATCTATGGCTCGCGGGATTTATAATCGGGTTGGAGTTTTTAACTGTGCTGGGGGCGCTTTATTTTAAAAGACGGCAGAGATTTTTTCCGGCTAACTTATGGGGAAAGATTAAAATGAATTTGCAGGTAGCCGGTGTGGCGGTTTTGCTGGTTAATTTAATTTGGAGCGCGCCAGCGATGCGCGAAGTGTCATTTTGGGTTTTCTTGTCATCTGCGGTCGCTGGTATAATTAGCCTGATTGCTCATGGCGGAAAGTAAATTGGCATTCGGCAACAGTCCCAGATTGCAAGAACCGCTTGTGATTGCCGCTTCTGCGCGGTTGCCCTATATTTTGCTCGGTGCGGTCGTAATTTTATACGGCGCACTGATTTTATATTTACCGTTTCATTCGCCGCCCGACATTTATAACTCGCCTGATGAAATGGCCAACGCCTTTTTTATACGGAGCGTAGAGCAAGACGGTCGTCTGATTCGACCAACCATCCAACAAAATTTGCCGTCCGTGGTTTTCCCGCGAGGAGTACTGCGACAGGATAATGCTTTTATACCAGTAGGGTTTGTGAGTTTTCCGCTATTGCTTGGAATTATTGCTAAGCTGACCAGTTTTAAGGGGCTATTTTATCTCATGGCAATTTTAAGCGCCTTATCACTCTTGGCTTGGTACGGTTTTTTGCACGCGTTTTTCGGCGCAAGATTGGCACTGCTTACGACATTTCTTACAGCAGGGCATCCGCTGGTTTTATATTGGAGCAATAGGCCGCTTTTACCCAATGCGCTTTTTTTTGCGTTTTATTTTTTTGCGTTTTATTTTTTTTCGCGAACGTTTTATAGGCCAGACGCAGGCTCTTCTCGCAATTTTTATAGTATACTGGCCGGTCTTGTGTTTGGTTTGGCAGTGGCTATTCGTCCCCAAGAGGGGGTTTGGCTTGCGGCAGTCGTTCTTTTGGTCGCAGTCCTTTTTCAATCCCGTAGCTGGTATCCATGGATGATTTTCCTGATTACTGCCGCGCTGCCAGTTGGCGGGCTGCTTGCCGCACAGAAGATTATCTATGGCTCTGCTTCGCGTACTGGCTATCATCTTACGCCCCCCTCCCTCACGATTTTACAAACTTTGCGCCGAGTAGTATTGCCTTTTGGTTTAAATATCAAAGCGATTGGCGCTGTTTCGTACAGTTATTGGATAGATATAATTTGGTGTTTTACGATTTTGAGTATACTTGGTCTTGCAATTGTTCTAATGTACCGCAACGGCACACTTCTTCGGCGGCTGCGTTTTTGGGCTTTGGTGTTGTTTATAGTTTCAGCTTGGCTCATGGTTTTTTACGGCAGTTTTGCGGTGCAGGATCGTTTTGATCGGACAGTTTCTTTAGGAACCTCGTTTACCCGCTATTTTTTGCCGATTTATGTGATGGCATTGCCATTTGTTGCTTATGCATTATTTTTTCTGCGGCGGCGGTTTGGTAAAATCTTGGTTTCGGCTGTAGTTGTTGTAACCGTATTTCTCTCAATGCGTGCTATCTTTTGGGGAGGCGATGAGGGTTTTATCCGTATTGTCAAGGCGCTTAATGATAATAAAGAGGTCCGGGCAAAAGCGTTGCAGATCTTACCCGCTAATGCCGTTATTTTAACCGACAGATCAGATAAAATATTTTTTCCCGAGCGTGAGATTGTTTCTCAATTTCGTAAATTTCATCATCCAGATTTTGAAAAACTGTACGGCTTGAATCTTTATTATGAGACAATCGCGGACACGGATGTGGTAGCTTTTGAAAATGACAATTTTTGGGGTCCGCATAGACTAAAAGCTCAAGATCCAGTAGACTTGGGATACAGACATAAGCTGTATAAATTAGAGGAATTAGGAAGTAGGAAATAAGAATTATGTCTAAAGTATTTAGTGTACTTTTTCTGATCTCGCTTGTTGCTTATTTTGCTTTTGCTATGGCCGAGGAATTACTGCCCGGTTTTGTGTCGGATTATTTTAATCCGCATTTGTTGCTTATTCCGGTTCTGATATTCTTGACAACTGCGTTGGTTTATGAAAAGGGTGAGGTGCGTATGGCGTCATCAGGAGGTGAAAGACTCACATCTAAAAGCCGCAAGAGCCAATCCTTGTTGATTTTTTTGGCTGGCGCCATTACACTGGGAATACTATGGATTGGCGGGCGAGAAATAGAGACAGCTTGGCGAGTGCTTATGGCGGTTTACGGTGGTCTGCTCGTTGTCGGAATACTAACAGTGTTATTTAAAGAGTAATATGGCAGATTGTATTTTTTGCAAAATTATTCGCGGGGAGTTGCCATGTTCCAAAGTCTATGAGGATGATAAAGTTGTGGCATTTTTGGATATCCATCCGGTGCGCGACGGGCATACGCTAGTTGTGCCGAAAATTCATTGCGATAATTTGTTGGATTGCGATCCGGAGGTATTGGCCAATATGATAAGGGCGACCCAAAAAGTGGCGCGCGCTGTAGTCTCTGCAACAGGGGCAAGTGGATTTAATTTGGGAGTTAATAGCGGACGCGCCGCGGGACAGGTTATTTTTCACTTGCATCTGCATATAATTCCGCGCATGGAAGGCGATGGTTTGCGTTTGTGGCCGTCTAGAGAGTACGGCTCGGGCGAGATGCAGACGCTTGCGGAGCGCATTAAGCAAAGATTACGATCCCGTTAGAAGCCGCGGTCGCGATATATTGCAAAACTAAACATCTGCAAAAAGTTAAATTTATATCACTAAACATTAATCAGCAGGACGGGATGACCGCGACCTGCTTCTAACGGGATGAGACTCTTGGTTTGCGGCGGGGCTGGGTTTATCGGCTCCAATTTTATCAAATATATTTTAGAAAGATATCCTGATTACAGGGTTGTTAATTATGATAAATTGACATATGCCGGGAATTTGGAGAATTTGCAGGATATTGTCTCCCTACGGGAGATCCCCCGCGGGGGGAAAAATAATTCGCGGTACACTTTTGTGCAGGGCGATATTGGCGATCTAGATAAGCTGAACCAAGTCATTGCTGACCATAAAATTACGCATGCTATTTCTTTTGCCGCGGAGACTCATGTGGATCGGTCTATTCATGGCGGATGCAAAGATTTTGTTTTGACCAACACACTGGGCGTGCAAATGCTTTTGGACGCTGTACGGTTTAATAAATTAGAAAAATTCATAAATGTTTCCACGGATGAGGTGTATGGAGCTCTAGGGCTTCACGAAGACAGAAAGTTTACTGAAAGTACGCCAGTCTGGCCTAATATGCCTTATGCCGCGGCCAAGGCTGGAGGGGATTTGATGTGCAATGCCTATTTTGTTACTCATAAGACGCCGGTGATTGTTACGCATTGTTCCAATAATTACGGCCCGTATCAATTTCCAGAAAAACTCATACCTTTTTTTATCTTTCGTTTACTGAATAATCAAAAAGTTCCAGTTTATGGGGACGGCCTTTATGTGCGCGATTGGATTCAGGTGAGGGATCACGCCAGCGCGCTGGATTTACTTTTGCACAAAGGTGTCGCGGGTGAAATTTACAATATCGGCGTGGATAACGAACGGAGTAATTTGGAAGTGACTAAAATGATTTTGCAAATTATGGGCAAAGGCGAGGATATGATTGAATATGTGACGGATCGGCCGGGGCATGATCGCCGTTATGCCATTGATGCTTCGAAAATTCAACAGCTGGGCTGGCAGCCGGTTTATACGCGCGATAAATTTGAGCAAGGTCTGCGGGAGACAGTGGAATGGTATTTAAACAATCGCGCATGGGTGGAGAAATTGCAAAAAAGACAAGCGGAGTTGAATCCGCATATTAAATAGCAGAGTAAGCAGATTAAGCACTAGGCAGAGTAAGCAAGTGCTTAGTACTTACTCTGCCTACTCTGCATAATCTGCTATCATTGTATGTTTAAAGAATTTCAAATTTTTACCATCAAGAAAATAGAGACGCCGAAGTTTGTTATGAGTCCGGTGGAGCTGAAAGAATATGTTGATTTTGAAGTCAAGAGAGCGTATTTCATTACTAAACCAGTTGCGCAGACCGGAGCGCATTGTCATAAGATAGAGGAAGAGTTTTTTATTTTGGTGCAGGGGAGTTGCACGGCGGTGATCGATCGCGGGCAGGGTTTGGAAGAGATTGCTATGAATGGACCGACTAGCGCTATGTATGTGCCGGCTTTCGTTTGGCATCATTTTAAAGATTTTTCGCCGGATGCAATTTTGCTGGCTTTGAGTTCCACCAATTATAGTCCGGACAGGAGCGATTATGTTGAGGATTATGAGGAGTTTAAGAAAGCGAGCCCCTATTATGCAGCAGATTAAGCAGATTAGGCAGAGTAAGCAGCTGGTTTTGCTTAATCTGCTTAGTGCTTAATCTGCTTATTTATGCATATCCTAGTCATTGGTGCAAAAGGAATGTTGGGGCAAGAGTTTGTAAGACAGCTTCGCGACAAAGATGTTGTCGGTTGGGGGCGCGAGGATATTGATATTACAAATGCGGCAGAGGTTATGCAGAAGATCGGGGATATTAAGCCCGGTCTTATTATTAATTGCGCCGCGTATAACAATGTAGACAAGGCCGAGAATGAGCCGCAAGTGGCTATGGCAATTAATGGCGAGGCGATAGGCTATCTGGCGGCTGCCGCGCTAAAGTGTGGGGCGGCTTTTGTACATTTCTCCAGTGATTATGTATTTAGCGGAGAATTATCCGCAACACAATTGGATGCGGCCGCATGTAATTTTGTTACAATAGGATACATGGAGGAAGATTTGCCTAATCCGGTCTCAGTTTATGGGCAGTCAAAAGCGTTGGGAGAGAACAAGATTGTGTCCATTCCGCGCGGCCGCGCGGAATGGACACAATGGTATATTGTTCGCACTTCGCGGCTTTTTGGACTGTCCGGTATTGGCGTGACAAGCAAAAAGAGTTTTCCCGAGATGATGCTTAAATTTGCGCGCGAGAAAGGAAGAATTGAAGCAATTGACGCAGAGGTTAGCTCACCAACGTACGTAAAGGATTTGGCCGAGGCGACACTGAAGATGGTTGAGGGGGATGCGCCATCGGGAATTTACCATATATCAAATAGCGGATCATGTACTTGGTACGAGTACGCAAAAGTCACCATAGAATGTGTCGGACTTCAAAATGTGGAGGTAGTGCCAGTGGGTCAAGAACATTTTCCGCGCAAAGCCAAACGTCCGGCTTTTTCCGTGCTTTTGAATAATAAACTTCCTCTTTTGCGGCCATGGCAAGAGGCATTACGAGAATATCTAATTTCTAAATTTGAAAACGGATTTTTAGTTGAATAGTCAGAGAATAAAAGCGCCGGCGGTTCCTTGCGGTTCCGCCGGTTTGTTACTTGGTGCATTCCTCCTGCGTGATGTATTGGCTACGGTACAGTGGGAGTCAGAAGGCCGAGCGCTACAAGCCGCGCCATGCAGGTACCGAAGTAGCTGTCATCGTTTTGCATGACGAAGCCTTGCGGTCCCCACAGCGCTTCCACTGGCACGACCACCGGTCCGGAGCGCATCTCCCACGGATCTGGGTTTGGAGCTTCTCCTTCGCCGAGCCTTGCGGCTTCGTCTCCCGAGATGACCGCGGCGAAAAGGTGCGGGTGGTTGTTGGTCATCCCACGGTCGGGGTACATGCGCCCCAGCGGGATGACTTCTTCAAGGCGGAGTTCTGGAAGGCCGAGTTCTTCGCCGATTTCCGTCCGGAAGCGGTTGAGCATGCCGGTAACTCCGACTTCGGTCGGCTCGGCAAACCCTCCGATGCCGTCGAAGGTGGAACCCCCGACCGCGAAGCTGTCGCCGCGCATGACCACGATATGCGTAATCCGCCCTCCGCGTCGCACCAGCACCACACCCTTGGAGCCGCTTTCCGGACCTTGGCGCCAGCTGAAGTACTGGTACCAGTAGACGAGTTGCAGATCTTTGAGAACCTGGACCTGGAAGACCGCGAAGATCCCAAAGATAGGACTCGTATCCGGGATGAGGAGATCTGCGAGTGCGATCACTCGCACGCCGCCAAGTTCGTCCGGGCGCGCCGCGAGGTCCGTGAGGAATCCCGCGCAAGTCTCCCACGGCAACTCGAGGAGTAGCTCCCGAAGCGACGAACTTGTTGCCTTGAACCACGGTCTTGCTTGCAGTTTCGCGATTACCTGTTCACGCCCCATCGTTTCCTCCCTTTGCCTTTTGGCATTTGCACCTTATCATAAGCTCTGTGTCTTGTCAAGATAATCCAGGCCCATCAACCATTGACGCCCTGACAGATTGTTGATATTCTGCTTCAATATGCGCGATAGGAGACAGCTTTTGGATTTTACAGAAAATAAGGCGCGGAGTTTTATGGCGGATTTTACTGTACCAGCGCACGGCATTGAGCATATCTGCCGAGTTAGAGATTGGGCAGTGAAAATCGCGCGCGAGGAGGGACAGGATGAATTTCTGGCGGAGATCGTTGCGTTTTTACATGACATTGGACGGGTGCCAGAATTTAAAAATAATCCCGAGTTGCGACATCACGAACTTTCTTACCGTCTAGCACAAGAATGGTTTGCGCAATATCGCGAATTTGATCTTTTAACTTTGCAAGAAAAGGAGGAAGTATTGTATGTGGTGCGCTATCATTGGGACGATACGGCGGAAAAATATCCGTTGGCCAATATTTTGAGAGACGCGGATAAGCTGGATATGTATGGGGAGATTGGATTAAAAAGAGCAGTGGAATTTCATAGAAAGAGCGGCAGAGAGGATATTAAAAAAAATATTGAAGCCAATCTTGCTATGGTCAGCCGCATTAAAACCGCCACAGCTAAAAAAGTTATTGCCGAGAACGATCTTTTAAGGCCTCTTTATAAATGGATAGAGGAGCATCCGTAATTCTATGGATCTATCAATAATTATTGTCAGTTGGAATGTTAAAGATAAACTGCGGGAGTGTTTGATGTCGGTTGAGGAGACGATGGCGACTCCTCGTGACCATGCCACGGCGGAAAGTGGCCTGGTCACTCCCGCCGCTTTAACCTATGAGGTGTTTGTTGTGGATAATGCCTCAAAAGATGGAAGCGTGCAGATGGTGGAGAAGGAGTTTCCGGAGGCGCATCTTATTGCGAACAATTTTAATGCTGGTTTTGCCAAAGCCAATAATCAGGCGATTCGATTGTCGCAGGGGCGGTATGTTTTGCTTTTGAATCCGGATATGCGGCTGTTGGGTGGTGGGGAACAAGCCCACACTCTACAGGGCATGGTGCGATTTATGGATGAGGAGAGAAACAGGAAGGTAGGAGTGGCGGGGTGTTGGCTTGTGAATGCGGCAGGCGAGACCGTACCTCATGTCCGCCGTTTTCCCACAATCAAAGATCAACTCGCCGTTCTCCTTAAGGTGCCTCATCTTTTTCCAGTAGTTCTGAATTTGTATATGATGAAAGATTTTGATTATTCAAAAGAGGCGCGGGTGGATTCGATTCGCGGATCATTTTTTATGATACGGCGCGAAGTGCTTGATAAAATCGGCTTGCTTGATGAAGGTTTTTTTATCTGGTTTGAGGAAGTTGATTTTTGCAAGCGCGCGATTGAAGCGGGCTTTGAGGTGGCCTACACGCCGAGGGCTAGGTGTGTGGATTATGTGGGACAGAGTTTTAGACAGGTGCGCTTGTATCCGAAGCAAAAGATGATGACGCGGAGCATGTTATATTATTTTAAGAAGCACCATCCTTGGTGGCAGTACCGGATTTTGTGGATATTGCGGCCGTTGGCGCTTGCTGCAGCATGGGTGGGGGATAGCTTGCACATGCAGGCAAAAAGAGTGACGTGAATCATGTCATTCCCGCGAACGCGGGAATCCACGATGCAATTGATTGTGGATCCCCGATCCCTGTCGGGGATGACAAATTGTTTGTATGCCGAAGTTATCAGTTCACTTAGTAACTTGGAACGGCGTAAAATATATTCCTTATCTTTTTGAGTCTTTGCGTAAGCAGAGTTTTAAAGATTGGGAGCTTTTGGTCATAGATAATGGGTCAGGGGATGGGACGAGTGAGGCGATTGAGAAAGAGCTGCAGAGTTTCCCTGCGCCTGCGCGATTTGTGCGCAATGAAAAGAATCTGGGATTTGCGCATGGACACAATCAAGCCGTGCACGCAACGCAAGGCGAGTATATTCAGCTTCTTAATCAAGATATGTATCTTGCGCAGGATTATTTTGAGAAGATTGTGGCCATGATGGAGGAGCATCCCGAGGCCGGGGCAGGGCAGGGGGTGTTGTTGAAATGGGACTTTGGCAAAGCGTCTAGCGTCGAGCGTTTAGCGTCTAGTAATAGTTTGACTGATATTGTTGATACAATGGGGCTTAAAGTTATGCGTAATAGAAGGGTGGCAGATTGGAGGACGGGGAAATTATTAAACAATGTCATTGCGAGCGGAGCGAAGCAATCTCATAGGTGGGGTGAAGAGATCGCCACGACACCTTCGGTGTCTCGCGATGACGAGGTATACGAAGTCTTTGGTGTTTCTGGCGCCTTGCCGATTTATCGCCGCAAGGCGGTTGAGCAGGTCGCTTTTGAGGGCCAGATGTTTGATGAGGATTTTTTTAGTTATAAGGAAGATGTGGATTTAGCCTTTAGATTGCGTGCCGCGGGATGGAAAGCGTATGTGGATCCGCAAGCGCAAGCTTGGCATGATCGCAGCGCGGCTGGGCCGCGTGAGATGTCTGATAAAGCGGCGCTTCAAAATCGGAAAACCAAGTCGGCTTTTGTAAATTATCATTCTTACAAAAACCATGTCATGGTCTTGTTGAAAAATGAAAATCTTGCTAATTTTGCAAGAGACTGGCCGTGGATTTTATGGTACGAATTTAAAAAGTTTGTTTATCTTTTGCTATTGGATCGTGCGACATTGAAAGGATTAAAAGAGATAAAGAGGCTCCGGCCGCGTACGATGCAAAAGCGTAAGTTTATCACGAGTCATTATAAATTAAAGCCGGAGGAGATGAGAAAGTGGTTCTGCTAATATGTACGACATCGTAACAGTGACAGTCAATTACAAGATGAAAGACAAGGTCTTAGCGATGTTGCGGTCGCTTTTTCGCGATACGGAAAATAGGGACATTTCTAATTTTGCTGCGCAAAATTTAGAGACGTCCCTATTTCCTCGGGTGCAGTCGGTGGTTGTTGATAATGATTCCCGCGATAGCATTAAGGATGCACTAGTAAAAGAGTTTAGTCAGCGGATTATTTTTATTGATGCTGGTGCGAATATCGGATTTGGGCGCGGTAATAATTTGGCGCTTAAAAAATTTGAGGCAAAATATTATTTCATTGCCAACCCAGATTTAGTATTCATGGAAAATCAGCCGGACACAGTGGCGCGGTTGTATAAATTTATGGAAGACAATCCTAAAATTGGCATTGTTGCGCCGCGTTTGGTTTTGAAAAGTGGGGTTACCCAACCATCCTGCATGCGCTTCCCGCGCTTTTTTGATCAGCCGATTTACCGTCTTGGTCTTCATAAAAAATACGAGTGGGCGCGCCGGAGAGTGGAGTGGCTGCTTATGAAAGATTTTGACCACACAAAGAGCCAGCCAATTGATTGGGCGACTGGTGCGGCGTTTTTTGTGCGCGGAGATATGTTAAAGAAGGTCGGGTTTTTTGATGAGAGATACTTTATGTATTTTGAAGATTGCGATTTATGCCGGACATTCTGGTCGCGCGGCTGGCCAGTCTACTATAAAGGCGATATCGTAATCCAACACGGTCACGAGCGCGCCTCGGCAAAAGTGCCGGGGTTGAAATCAATACTTTTAAATCCATTGACGCGCATACATTTAAAGAGTTTGGTGAAGTATGCATGGAAGTGGAGAGGGAGGAATTAATATGCAACCGAAGGTTGGTATTATACTGATAAACTACAAAGATTACGCTAAACGGTTTTTGGCGGATTGCCGCGATAGTTTGCGATTGATTGATTATCCGAAAGATAAGTACGTCGTATATATTGTGGACAATGCGACGTCGCCTGAAACGCGGGCATATTTGCAGGAGATATATCCTGAAGCAGTGGTAATTCCGAATTTAGAAAATTCCGGGTGGGGAGGGGGGAATAATTTGGGTATTGAACAATCATTCAAGGACGGTTGCGAGGATGTGGTCTTGGCGAACATGGATGTGATTGTGCATAAGGATTGGCTAAAGGAGTTGGTCAGCGCGGCGTATAGTGATAGTGGCCAAGCCACAACGGAAAGTGGCTTGGCCACAAATCCGAGCGATTCTAAAATCGGCATCGCGCAGTCAAAGCTTTTGCTTTGGCCAGTTGGCTCTGATGGAGTGCAGAGAATAAATTCACTTGGCAATGAGATTCATTTTTTGGGGTTTGGGTATTGCCGGGGGTATGGGGAAGAAAATAGGGACGTTTCTAATTTTGTTACGCAAAGTTTAGAAACGTCCCATTTTCCAGATATTCCTTACGCGTCGGGGGCGTCAATGTATGTGAAGGGCGAAGTTTTCAGAAAAATTGGACTTTGCAATCCGGCATTTTTCATGTACCACGATGATTTGGAAATATGCTTGAAGGCCAAGTGCGCTGGTTATCGAGTAGTACTGGCTCCCGCGTCAGTCATGTGGCACAAGTACGAATTTGGCAGATCAGTGCGCCAGATTTATTATATGGAACGCAATAGATTGATCACGGTGCTGGAATTTTATAAAATTTCCACTCTGATTTTACTAGCTCCGATGTTTTCCGTAATGGAGCTGGGTTTGCTAGGTAGCTCGCTTGCGGGCAGATATGATAAAGCCAAGCTGCGCAGTTGGGCGTACTTTTGGCATTTTGATAATTGGAAAAAAATTTTTCAGGAACGGAGACGGATTCAAAGACTGCGTACAATAAAAGACAGTGAATTAATGCGAGACTTTACTGGAAAAATTCTGTTTCAGGAAATTGCCAATCCTGTACTTCGCTATTTTGTTAATCCTGTTTTTAATGCTTACTGGCAAGTTGCGAAAAGGTTGATGTGGTGGTAGAGTTTAGCAAGTAAGCAGAGTAAGCAGAGTAAGCAGAGTAAGCAGAGTAAGCAGATTAAGCAGATTAAGTACTAAGCAAATTGCCTAATCTGCCTAATCTGTCTATTGCTTAATTTGCTTATGAAACGGGCTCTTATTGCCGCGGGCGGACGGGGAACGCGTTTGCGCCCAATCACTCATACAATAAACAAGCACCTGATTCCTTTGGCTAACAAGCCCATGATTTTTCATGCCATTGAAAAGCTTGCAGATGCCGGCATAGATGAAATCATAATCAATACCAATCCAGGCGATACTGAACTCTCAAAGTTTGTAGGCGATGGCAGTCGGTGGAAAGTAAAAATAAAATATGTGGAACAGCAAGGCGGGGCATTGGGGGTTGCTCATGTGGTAAAAAATGCGGAGTCATATTTTCATGGCGAACCTTTTATTTACTTTTTGGGAGATAATATAGTTTTAGGCAGTCTCAAGCCGCTTGTAGAAAAATTTAGACACGAACACTTAGATGCCTGTTTTATTTTTGCAAAAGTCAGAGATCCGCAGCGCTTTGGCGTGCCGGAAATTCGCGACGGCAAATTGATTAGAATTATTGAAAAGCCGGAGAACCCGCCGACAGATTTTGCCCAAACCGGGGTATATCTTTACAGTTCAAAGATTTTTGAGGCATTAAAAGACCTTAAGCCGTCGGCCCGCGGCGAGCTGGAGATTGCCGATGCCAATACAGCCATGATTGAGAAAGGGTTTAAGGTTGGGTGGGTGGAGACGGAGGGGTGGTGGAAAGATACGGGCAAGCCCGAAGATCTTTTGGAGGGCAACCAGTTTATCTTGGCTAATTTGCGTTTTGAAGACAATAAAAACCAGGCTCAAATTGGAAATCGTGTGATCGTCCAAGGGAAAATTCAAATTGGAAAAGGGACAGTGCTTGATGAAAATGTGCTTGTGCGGGGGCCGGTCATTATCGGTGAAAATTGCATTATTAAAAATAGTTATATTGGGCCGTATACGGCGATAGGAAATGATGTGGAGATTTATAATACTGAAATAGAGAACTCAATTGTTTTTGAAGCGGCAGATATAAATGCTTCAACGCGAATCGTGGATAGCATTATCGGTTATAACGCGACTATTACGCCGGCGCATGCCACTTTGCCCATGGGGCACAAGCTCATTATTGGAGATCACACGGTGGTGGAGATATAGAAGGGGGTTATTGTAGGTCAAGTTTCCACAGGCCGGTTTTATTTTCGCGGGCGCCTAGAATCAAAAGTTGCTTGCCATCCGTTGATAAGACGGTTTTTTTGATATTTTCAAAATTGGCGAGGTCCCAGGTATTTTGTTTATCACGCAAATCCAGCTCAATTGCTTGCATTTTATTTTTTAGGGTAAGCAGGATAACAGAGCCTTGGGGCAGGGGAGTAACCTCGCGTATTTCTTCAAGGAGGCGGATAATAAGTTTGGCCTCATTTTTTTGCGGATCATATTGCCAGACTTCGTGGGGCGAAAAAGTAAAGAGGGTTGATTTTTCGCCGCGTTGCCAAACCGCGTTAGTCCCCTCCAGTTCAGCGACAATAGCTTGTTTTGCCAGATCAATAAGCAGGATTTTACCCGCTTTAAGTTCGCGGAGAACCACGAAGCTGCCGTTAATGGCCAGAAACCTATAGTCGCCGACTGACAATTCCACGGCGATGTTTGCCGGATCGTCGGGCAGGGTCGCTAATTTATAAACCCCGCCTTGCAGAGAGATAGTTAGAATTTTATGTCCCACCAAATCAAAGTCTTCAACGGCCTCGCTGATTTTGTTGACGTTATCAGAAATAAGGTCACTGCTCCAGAGTGTTTTTTGTGATAAGAGCAGAAGGCGTCCGTCTGGTCTAAATTTAATTTTATCTACTGCAGGTTTATCGGTGTTTTTAGCGGCGGTTGGCAAAGTCACTCCCGTCACGCGAGTTTCTTCGTCTTCAATGGCAGCTAAAGAATAATCTGCGGATTTAATCAATAAGCGCCGCGGGCGATTCTGAAATTGTTCTATTGTGGGCGCGCTGTTCAAAGCCCCGCGCCATAAGAGACTCGCTGTATTCAAAGACGGGTGCAACTGTTTTAATTCATAAAGAGTATCGGATGATTCAAGAGTAAAAACAGTATCGTCGTGGTCCATGGCGTAAAAATCCGCAAGGTTTGCTTCAGCTAGAATTTGCGGTTGGGTATTTTTAAGTAGCAATATGTCAATTGCAAAAGTTGTTTTTTCACTTTCTACTTCAAGGGTTTTGCCCCAGGAATGATAGCCGTCGCGCTCCAAGGCAATCTCATAGCTAGATGGCGTCAGGTTCAAAATGTAGGCTGGGGTGCGTTCTTTGCGGGACCTGTCGTTTAAAAATATTTTCGCGCCTTTGGGAGTGGATTCAATGATCATGAGGCCGGTTTTTACGAATTTTTTCTGTTTAAAGCTGTAGCGGTATCCAGCGGTATAGCCGACGATAATCGGGACGGCAATAATAAAAAGCGCGACTAGAAAATAGAAAAAAAGACGACGTACGAGCAAAGGCATATATTATATTATTGCTTTGGGGGTTACTTTATTGTATAGTAATCATACTATGTCAAAGTTTGTTATACAAGGTGGACAGCGGCTTGGTGGAGAAATTAGGATTTCCGGGATGAAAAATGCCGTAACCGCGCTTTTGACGGCAACGCTTTTGACGCGGGAGGAGTGCAGATTGGATAATGTACCGCGGATTGCGGATGTTGAAACAATGCTTACGATCATACGCAGTGCAGGCGCAAAAGCGCAATGGGTTTCCGATCACGAGGTTGCGGTTGAGGCGAAGGGCATTGATTCGTTAAAATTGAACAAACACATGGTTTGTGCCATGCGGTCATCCGTGCTTCTGGCCGGGCCGCTTTTAGCGCGTACGGGCAGTCTTAATTTGCCTGAACCGGGTGGTTGTATAATTGGCAATCGTCCTTTAGATACGCATCTCGTAGCGTTTGAAGCAATGGGAGTTAAAATAGAGCGAAGCAATGGCGTTTATGAATTGCAAGGCAAGCCAAAAGCGGCGGAAATAGTCCTGCCGGAATTTTCTGTTACTGCTACAGAGAATGTCTTGATGGCGGCGGTGCTTGCGCCGGGCAAGACTGTAATCAAACTGGCCGCGGCTGAACCGCATGTGCAAGATCTCTGCAGTATGCTTAAGAAAATGGGAGCGCGTATTGCGGGCATGGGGACGCATACATTAGTTATAGAAGGCGCGCAGGAGCTGCGGGGCGTGAAACACACGGTAATTCCGGATCAGATAGAAGTCGGAACCTTTGCGGCGTTAGCAGGAGCGACCCATAGCTCGCTGACACTTTATCCTATTGTTGCTGAACATTTAGATAGTGTATTTACCGCACTAAAGCGGGCAGGGGTTGGGTATGAATCAAGAATCAAGAATCAAGAATCAAGAATTAGCGAGTTGAAGATTTTTCCTTCTTCTAGTCTTTCGGGATTTAAAATCCAAGCTTTACCTTATCCCGGTTTTCCAACGGATTTGCAAGCGCCATTTGCGGTGCTTGCGACACAGTGCAAAGGCACCAGCCTTATTCACGATCCTTTATTTGAGGGGCGCATGGGTTATGTGCATGAGCTGATTAAAATGGGGGCCAATGCCATTATCGCTGATCCGCATCGCGTAATTATCGCAGGGCCGACGTCACTCTCTGGCCAAGAAATTAAGAGTCTTGATCTGCGCGCGGGCGCCACGCTTGTGATTGCGGGATTAGTTGCGGAGGGAGAAACAATATTGCATGATGCCGAGGTTATTGATCGAGGATATGAGAATTTGGAGGTGCGCTTAAAAGCAATTGGGGCGGAGATTAAAAGGGTAAATTAAGTGTGAAGAACGCAGGCTGAAGACCTGCGACTACAATCCTTAATTATGTTTTATACCAAACCGCGCAAGCATAATTTTATTAAACGTTTTGTCAGCATTTATCTATTTCTGACTGTTTTCGGTGTTGTTTTTCTTTCCGGTCTTTATGTTGGTTGGCGCGAGTCGGATACGCTTGCCGGAAATCAGCAAGGCCGGGTTTTGGAAAAAGATAAATTGCCGCCCTATCTTTTGCAAAATGTTGATTTTAGTTTATTCTGGGATGTTTGGAATTTAGTAAAAGAGAAATCGCTACAACAGCCGATCCCAGATACCCAATTATTTTATGGAGCTGTGTCAGGCATTGTGGCCTCGCTAGGCGATCCTTACTCGGTATTTTTTGATCCGGAAATGACGCGTAAATTTATGGAGGAGTTGAATGGGCGTTTTGATGGCATTGGCGCCGAGATTGGAATTAAGAAGGACCAGCTTGTCATTGTCGCGCCGCTTCCGGAAACGCCTGCGGAGGGAGCGGGACTTAAAGCCGGAGATAAGATTCTCAAGATTGATGATAAGATTACGCTGGGCATGCCTATTGATGTGGCGGTTTCCAATATACGCGGTCAAAAAGGCACTACTGTAGTTTTGAAAATTTTGCGCAATGGCTGGCAGGAGGCGCGCGATTTTTCAATTGTCCGCGATGAGATCCATGTGCAATCGGTAACTTCAAAAGAGCTTGAAAATGGTATTGGCTATATCCGTATAATTCATTTTAATGAATCAACGCAGGCGGCATTTGAAGAAGCCCTGAACGCGACGATCGCAAAAACTCCCAAAGGTATTATTTTGGATATGCGCAACAATCCCGGCGGGCTTTTAGAAGCCGCAGTGCGAGTTGCCGCAGAATGGATAAATCCGCCGGGCACGGTAGTTATTCAGCGATCTCAAGATGGTCAACGCCAGGAATTCGCCGCTCAAGGTCAGGCGCGGTTGCGCGGAATCCCGACAGTCGTTTTGGTAAATCAAGGCACAGCCTCGGGCGCGGAGATTGTGGCTGGCGCGCTTCAAGATTACAAGCAAGCGACGGTTCTTGGCGAGAAAACATTTGGCAAAGGGTCGGTGCAGGATTTTGAACAGTTGCGCGGCGGATCAGCCTTAAAAATTACAATTGCGGAGTGGCTAACTCCCAACGGCCGCGCGATTAATAACGAGGGTATTGCGCCGGATGTTGAAGTGAAAATGAAGCGGGAGGATTACGAAAAGGATAAAGATCCGCAATTGGATGAGGCTATTGACTTTTTGCGGAAATAATAGTAGAGTGAAAAAACTATGTCACCTGAAAGGCGATCACCAGAGGGAAGTTTGCCACTATCCGAAACTCGTGCCGCAGAATTAGTAGAGAGTCCATCCGCAATGGATGACGCGGTGCGTTTTCATGACGCGGTTACCGAATGGCTTGATCTTTCCCGCGAGCTTGAACAAGAAACGCGACAGCCCAAAACAGAAACTAGTGAAGAAAAACCTGGACGTATTTGGGGATTAGAGCGCAGGGAGCCGAAACAAGCCGTGCCAAAGGCCACTCTTCAAGATAAAATAAACGCCATTTCCGTAGGCCAGGTGGGCGATCTTTTACCGCGCGCGACCGCAGAAAAAAGCAAGGTTAGAGATGAACGAATTTTGACGCTTGAAGCGCGGCTTGCCGAACTGGATCGCGAAATCGCACGCTATAAAGACCGTCCGGATCTGCGTCCGGAAGTGCGCGCCGAATTTAAAAAAGAACGGCGTTTTCAACAAGTTGGCCGCGAGCTGGACAATTTGGAAACTTATGAAGACGAGCTTGATCGGCGCGAGTTTGAATTGTTGAAAACCCGCAAAGGAAAATTAGGCAGTACTGACCGGACAATACTCCAAAATTCAGCCGCGCTTCATGAAACAATTCAAAATCGCGTTACGGCTCTTGAAACCGGCCCGGAAACCGCTCTTGCCGCGCGTTTGCATGAGCTTGCCCGCTACCGCGACGGCCTTGTTCGCGATCGCTTTGCCGAAACCCCTTCGCGCAAAAAATACCTGGAAATGATTCGTCGGCTTTGGGAAGAAGGCAAGAATGTATTTCTCACCGGCGCGACCGGCACTGGCAAAACCGAGCTTTTTATCTACCTTGCCAAGAAACTCTACGGCCAGCCACCGGAAATTATCCGCGGCTCGGAACGCACCGGCGCGCCGGAGATATTCGGCAAAACACTGTTGCGCGCCACGCCCGAAGGCGGCACCGAAACCTATTTCCAACCCGGCCGCTACACAGCCGCGATTGACGCCGGCAGACCGCTCATCTTTGACGAATTCAATCTGCTGGAGCCCAAAACCCGTTTTGAACTCAAGGAATTGTATAACCGCAAACCCGGCGATACAGTTACGGTGCAAGAAGACACTGGCAAACCGCACACAATACAAGAAGGTTTTGGATTTGGCGCCACTGCCAATATCAAAAGCGAAAAACACAAAGAGCGGTTTGAACTGGATCCGGCCGAATCCCGCGTGTTTGAAATGCGGCGCGTGCCTTATGTGCCCAAAGAAGAACTCTATGATCTCGTGCTTTCCAAACTCGGGGATAAGCGCGGCGGTGTGCGCCTCCATATCCGCGACGCGCATCTGACGCTCCAGCATTTGGCCGAAGCCGCGGAAATGATCCAAGGCGCGCGCATTTAGGCACGCAAACCGCGCTGTACGAAGAAGGCGCCGGCGCCAAGAAAAAGCATGCCACACTGGAGAAGGCCGTGCTGGATCAAGGCCGGGTTTTAGGGATGCTCCAAGGCTGGCCGGTGGCCGATGCCAAGGGACAGACCTTTCAAGAATACCTGAACGATCATTTGCGGGATTTTCTAAATCAAGAGGACTTTCCGGAAAAAGATCGCAAGCTCTTGCTTAAAATTTTTATCACCAAAGGATTTTTTGCAGGAATTAATATGAAGTCGGATAATAAAAAAAGGCTGATGCACATAGAATTTTCTGCGGGCGGCATAGTTTATCGCAAGACGCCGCACGGGATAGAGATAGCTTTTCTTTTAGACCCGTATCGAAAGTGGACATTTGCCAAGGGGCATATTGAGCGCGGGGAAAATGTGCAGGCCGCGGCGGTGCGGGAAGTAAAAGAGGAAATGGGAATTCGCAAAATTCGCGTGGTGACTAAGTTGGGACGCATTGATTGGTGGTTTAGAGAACGCCGACAAGGAGCGCATTCTCCACGTGGCTCTTTAATCCATAAGTTTGCCTATTATTTTTTAATGGAAGTTCCGGATAGGACCCAGCTTCGGCCGCAAAAGAGCGAGTTGATTCGGGCAGTAACTTGGGTTCCCTTGGAACAGGCTTTGAAATTTTCAAGTTACAAAGATGTGCGGCCGGTTTTAAAAAGAGCGATTGACATTTTGCAAAGTAGAAGGTAGACTAGGTTGCGAGGAGGAGATGATGACGCGAGATATCCGTGATGATAAGTGCCCGAATGGGGCGCCGTACGACCTCGAGACCATGCTCTGCCGTTGTGGTGCAGGCCATCCCAACCCTGACTTTGAGGCGCACACGGAGGACGCTCGAGACCATTACACGGTAAAATGCGGCATTTGCGGACAATCGTTCAGCACCGGCGACCACTCGTGTTGCTGGAGGAGGGCACTGGACGGCACCAAGCCAACTTAGCACATTTATTTTATAGTACTGTTGATGCACGTTGCCCTTTTTTCATGCAAGAGTAGGGCATCTTTTTTATTTCGTGATCCGTGGCATTTGACAAACCTGCATTTTCGTGTAGTATAGAGAGCTATCCTCTCATGAGGAGAAAGGAGTGGTGATGATGATTTACTTTACCAGTGATCCCCACTACGGCTTTTCTTCGCAAGGGGATAGGGCTGTAGAAGCGCTTGCCGAATACGTGGCGAATCATGGGTCCGATGGGGATGTGCTTCTTCTCGGCGGTGATCTCGGAGGTGATGACAAGACATTGCAAGAATGTCTTGCGCTCTTTGAGCGATTCCCAGGCCACAAGTTTGCAGTGCCTGGCAATCACGATGTGTGGGTTGAGTCCGTGGAGACCTCGTTTGACCGCTACAGGCGCCTTTCCGAGATCTTTCGCGCCGCGGGGTTTCATCCGCTTCAGGAAGAACCCGCGGTCGTGGGTGGCGTGGGGTTCGCGGGCTGCATGGGCTGGTACGATTACTCGTTTCGCGACGAGGAGCTCAACATCCCGCTCCACTTCTACGAGACGAAGACCTATCCGGGAGAGATGGAGCCGCTCTGGAACGATGCCGGGTACGCGCGGTGGGGCCGAGATGACTGTATGGTCACCGAGTGGCAGGCCAAAAACCTTGCGCAACATCTCCGGAGTCTGCGAGATGTTCGCGAGGTGATCGTGCTGACCCATCACGTTCCGACGAAAAACCTCCTTGTCTATCCGCGGGAGCTTGTGCCGCGGCGCTCGCGCTTCGCAAACGCGTTTTTGGGGAGCGAGCGATTCGCCGAGGTGATCATGGGTTATCCGTCGGTTCGTCTCGCGGTCTGTGGTCACATTCACATGGGAAGTACTGCCGATATCGATAAGACGCGATTTCTTTCTATCGGCAGTAGCTACGACCAAAAGGAACTGGTCGCCTACAATGGCAAGAACATCACACGGCAGACGTTTGGCTAAGGGGAACGAGTATCTGGGCGCCAGCAATGGTGCCTTTACTTTTTTTAAAACCAATGATAGGCTATCTTAACAAATCATTTTTTTAGCATTATGAAAACCGGAGAATTTCATGAATCACTTCTCGAAAATCTCAAACAACAACTAGAGGATGAAACCACCTCACTTCTTCGTATTAAAGATGCTGCGCAGGAAGCGCTCGCGCTTACCGAGGCATATGGGGAAGCAGTTTCAGATGAAGCGCTTCAAGCGTTTGCGCGAAAGCATCCTGAATGTGCTACGGCTCTTCAGGGGCAAAGTAGAGAGACTAAATAGTTTATTGCCATGCCATTGAAACAAAAACTAAAAGACAAATCAAAAAAGAATGGGCAGAAGGCTGATCCTATGGATCGAGAAAGTCCAAACGAACATATTATAAGGAGGGAGATCAAGAAACCTCCGCCGCCACCTCCTGAAGCACTGAAGCCACGCGAGGTGCGCGAAGATGAACGGGCAGAAAAGCAGTTCTTGCTTGATGTTGTCGCGCATCTAGGACTTTCTCCTCGATCAGCGCTTGAGGTGCTTGCGCGGTACGATACACGCGCAATGAATCAAGACTTAAAAGGGGCAGCGTCAGAGCTTTCTTCACAGTATGGCCTATCCTTTAATGAATTTACTGACACAGAGCAGAAGCAGATCATGATGCTTTACTTTAGTGTCGATAAGACGCGCAGTGACGAATCACAGAAAGAGTTTGTCGCAACACTCGATCAGTTGATGCACAGGGGACTGGTCAATCGCGCATTAGGTAAGCTCGATCAACTCCGGGAGCGCCTTACCACTCTCCGTGAAGTCCAAGAAGTCCGGACCACTTTGCGCGAGCTCCTCTCCTCAATGAGTCGGCTCGCAAAACAAATCCCGCCCGAGAGGCCAGAGAACGAAGATTACTGGAGTGCGCTCTATGCACGATTTCAAGGCATTGTGGGCGCAAAACGGGAAATGGGAGATGAGGTGCAGCGAGTATACAGTGAACTTTTTGATGAATTCAGCGATTTTATAGAGGACGAATTTGCGGCGCGCGCAATGCAAAGGCTCGTTAAACAAGGGCGAAAAGTTTCCGTAGAACATTTTATGCAAGACTTTTACGGAAGAACCCCAGATGAGGTGGAGGCAATCAAGCAAAGGAATCGAAAGCAAGTCGCTCAAGAGATTATAAAAGCAAAAGATGAGCCGTACGTGGATATTGCGACCATTGAGAGATTGCACGAGGTCAATAATCGAGGAATTGTGCCCAGGAGTGAATCCCGTTTGCGCGAAAAGGATATCATCTTCTTTGGAGGAGTGCGAATGGGAATTCTCCCCGGAGATGTGCGCCAAGAGATGGAGGCTTTTGCAGAACGTGTGAATCGTCTTATTGATGAAGATGTTTTGAAGGGAGTATCAAAGCGTCGCTTTGAAGTTGCAGTTGCGAAGTTGCACAACGATTTGCTCAACATTCATCCATTTGATGATCGTAATGGAAGTACCGCCCTTCTTTTTTTAGAACTTATGATGGCAAAAAAGGGATATGTGCCATCGCCGACGCGCGAAAAGGATTATTACCAACATTTGCGCAAAGCGCTTGACAACAATCCCATTGCGATTGGTCTTGTAGGTTATGAACAGTATCGTATTACGCATATCCCCGGTTATTTTGAGGGAAAGACAACGATCGGGCAAAAAGATGTTTATAAGAGGGTGCTTGAGATTTTTTTAGAGTGGAAAAAAAAGCAGGAGAAAAAGGCGGCATAGAGCGTGCAGTATAGGGGCCTGTTGCCTAATGGGACTGTTGCCGAATACCATTTCTACTGCAAGATAAGAATTTTGGCTGCGACTTTGTGAAACATTCTCAACATATACGCCGTATATGCTTCAAATGATAACTAGATTCACGAATTTAAGGAGAAATATTTATGCAAACTACAGTTACACTTCAAGCACAAACACGCGATATTGTTGGAAAACAGGTAAGAGCGTTGCGGCGCACAGGTGTGGTTCCGGCCGTATTATACGGGCATGGTCTTGCTTCAAGGAATTTAGTTGTTAATGCGGCTGATTTTGCCAAGACTTACAAGCAGGCGGGTGAGTCAACGCTTGTTGATTTGGCAATTGAGGGGGGTGAGCCAGTTAAGGTTTTGATTCATGATATTGATCGGGATCGTTTGACGCTTAAGCCCGTGCATGTGGATTTTTATCAAGTTAAGATGACAGAGAAGCTCACAACAGAAATTCCGTTTAAGTTTATCGGCGATGCGCCGGCAGTGAAAGAGCTTGGCGGCATATTAGTTAAAAACTTAGATAAGGTAGAGGTGGAATGTCTTCCGCAAGATTTGGTGCATGAGATTGAAGTTGATTTATCTAAACTTGCGACTTTTGAAGACGCTATTTTGATTAAAGATATTATCGCGCCTTCAGGCATTGCGCTCTTAGCTAAGCCTGACGAGATGGTCGCGGTAGTTAAGCCGCCGCGCTCTGAAGAAGAACTGGCCGCCTTAACTTCAACTGTGGAGGAAAAGGTGGAGGATGTTAAAGTTTTAACCGAGGAGGAGAAAGCCAAGAGGGAAGCTGCCAAGGGCGCGAAGGAAGAAAAAGAGTAAAAATTATATAATGCGCCGTTTCAAGCTCATAGTGCTTTTGATTATTATAAGCGCTGCCATAGTTGGTTTGGGAGCGTTTGGGTTGAGGTTGCGGAATAGGCCAGAGTCTCAACCTGTTGCAGTAAGTGTTTTGCGTACTGAACAAAAATACCGTCGCGCTTTAGACGGTATTTTTGTTACTTGTTCAACTCAATCATGCGCTGAAGAGATGCGGCCGCCGTTTGCTGGCGTAATGGTGGAAAATATGGTTGAGGCGCAGCCGATTTCCGGATTGGCGCAAGCGAATTTTGTAATTGAAGCCATTACAGAATCAAACATTACGCGGTTTTTAACTTTTTATACTTTAGAAGAGGGGCGTGAGATTGCAAAGATTGGCCCGGTGCGTTCAGCGCGGCCGTATTATCTGGATTTTGCCGCGGAGTTGGATAGCTTGTATGCGCATGTGGGTAGTAGTCCGGCAGCTTATGAACTTTTGCGCAAAGTCGGCGTAGAAGGCGTATATGATTTGGATCAGTGGTACAACAGTCAGTATTTTTGGCGCGATAATGGGAGAGAACGCCGGGCGCCGCATAATGTATTTAGTTCTGCAGAACTGTTGCGTAAAGCATATGGCGAGCAGAACATAGATTCAAAGTTTGAGTCTTGGCAATTCAAAGATGATGCGCCGCCGGATTTGCGCGGCAATGTCAATGATATCCGCGTTTCTTACTTTGCGCCTTACAATGTGCAGTGGCTTTATGACAAGTCCGCCAATATTTATAAACGGATGCAGTGGGGTGGAATACATCGGGATGCGCAATGGCAGGAGATTGTCGCTAAAAATATTGCGGTAGCTTTTCAAAAAATGGAGGTACTGGATAATATCGGGCGCAAAAAATTTACTACGATTGGCAAGGGCAAGGGATTGGTTTTTCAAGACGGGCGCGTAGTTGTGGGGACTTGGAAAAAACCTTCGGCGCGCGAGCGTTTGCGTTTTTATGATGGCGAAGGCAAGGAAGTGGAGTTTAATGCGGGGGTGAGCTGGGTGCACATTATGCCGGAGGGATATAATGTGGCATACTAGAGGAGAGGATGATGTCCGCACCAGCCCCCGCAATCTGGATTCGCTGCGCGCGGCAGATCCTCTCGCGCTCGCTTAACGCCGCTCCGCAACCATAGTGATGTTGCTTCGCGGCTACTCGCGCTCGTCCGCCGTGCTCGCTCACCAGATGCCGAGGGCTGGTGTGAAACACCCCCAAAATTGTCTCACCACACCGCCGTGGGCACGCCTCCGCACCACACTTATACGTCCCTTGTCCGTTAGCCAAAACACTAGATGAATTTATAATTTGTTGAGTAAAATTATGGAAAAACAAGTTAAACCCCTTAAATATAAATCACTTAATGGACTTTCGGAAAAGCAGTTGGCGGAGCATCATGATGTGCTTTATGCCGGTTATGTTAAGAAAGTGAACGAGATTAACGGGAAATTGCAAGGCGTGGATTTGGGAGCTCCAAATGCTACTCATAGTGATTTGCGCGAACTAAAACTGGAAGAGACTTTTGCGTTAAATGGCGTGAAATTGCATGAAGGATATTTTGATAATCTCGGCGGAGGAGGCGGAGAGCCAACAGGTGAGATTGCGGAAATGATCAAACAAGATTTTGGCTCTATCGCGCGGTGGAGGGAGGAGTTTAAGGCTTTGGGGATTTGCGCGCGGGGCTGGGTGGTTTTGGCGTATGACTGGGATGAGAAAATTTTGTGCAACATTCTTTGCGACGCGCATAATCAGGGCGGGGTTTGGAATTGCAGCGCGCTTTTAATTCTTGATGTATATGAGCATGCCTATTTTCTTGATTATGCTACCGGACGCAAGGCCTATATTGAGACGTTCATGAAGAATATGGACTGGGCTTTTGTTAATGATCTTATAAAGAAGATGCGCATTGTTGAACATCGGAAAAGTTAAATGCGCAAAGTTGTAGAGATCATGTTTTGCGAAAGGGGGTGAGCGTATGACAGTTATAAAAAGAGTTGATCCAATGTCTCTGGCAAAGATCCAGGGGTTGATTGGGGTTGCTTTGGGATTGATTACCGGTTTGTTTGCCGGATTATTTGGAACCATGATGGGTTCTTTGGGGGGGTATGGCGCAGGAGGATTTGGAGCGATGATGTACGGAGGGGTGGCGGCAATATTTTTTATGCCGGTTCTCTACGGAATTTTTGGTTTCATTGCAGGGCTTGTTGGAGGATGGGTTTATAATGTAGTAGCGAAGTGGGTTGGAGGAGTAGAGGTTGATTTGGAGCAGAAGTAATTAATATTTTTTTCTGAATGTGCAGGTTTTGATCCGTCCTGACAGTGGGGCGGATCTTGTTTTATTTATAAAGTTAAGCTACTGTGGAGGTGCTAGTTTTGATTATGGAACACGTTTACGTTATTCATTATCACGAGATTGCGCTTAAAGGGAGAAACCGGGCGCTGTTTTTGCGGCAGTTGCAGAAAAATATTTGCCGCGCGACAAAAGTGTCGATTGGGCAGGTAAAAATTGCGTCGGGCAGGTTGATTGTGGAGATTGCCGCGTTACCTACGAAAAATAGGGACGTTTCTAATTTTGCTGCGCAAAATTTAGAGACGTCCAATTTTTCTTCTCCTCGCAATGACATTAAATTAGCACTGCGGCGCGTGTTTGGAATTTCCTCTTTTGCGTCGGCGGTTTTGGTTAAAGCGGACTACGATGAAATTCAAAATGCCATCAAAACTTTCATACTTCCAAGTTTGGAAGTATTTAGTACGTTTGCGATTGCAGCCTCAAGGGGAGACAAGCAGTTTGCTATGACGTCGCATGATCTTGAGGTTAAGCTCGGAGATTTTATACGCACAGAGTTTGGCAAAAAAGTTGATCTCACTCATCCCGAAGTGACTTTTTATGTGGAGATTTTTCAGGGCGGCGCGCTTGTGTATATTGATAAAATACCAGGAGCGGGTGGTTTGCCGGTGGGCACGCAGCCTAAAGTAGCAGTCTTGCTTTCCGGGGGAATTGATTCTCCGGTCGCGGCTTATCGCGTAATGAAACGCGGCGCGCCAGTTCTCGGTGTGCACTTCCATAGCCATCCATTTACTTCGCGCGCTTCTATTGATAAAGTAAAAGAGTTGGCCAGAATTTTAGCCAGTTATGGCGGGCTTAATAAATTGTATCTTATACCCTTTGCTGACGCGCAGAAAATTATTGTACAGAAGACCGCGCCAAAGTATCGCGTGCTTTTATATAGGCGGCTGATGTTGCGCATTGCCGAGCAAATTGCGGCTAGAGAAAACGCCCTGGGTTTGGCAACGGGAGAAAGCATCGGACAAGTGGCATCCCAGACTATTGAAAATTTGCGGGTTATCAATGCGGCGGCACAGCTGCCAGTTTTCCGGCCGCTTATTGGCTATGATAAAGAAGAGATAATTGCGGAGGCAAAAAAGATTGGGACTTTTGAGATTTCAATTTTGCCGCACGACGACTGCTGTACAGTATTTATGCCAAAAAATCCCGCAACGCGAGCAAGATTGATTGATGTGGAAGGGGAAGAGGCAAATATTGATATTGCGGCACTCATGCGTAGTACCTTGGCGCAGTGCGAGGAGATGATTATAAAAATATGACTAACCTTTATATTGTTGCGACGCCTATTGGAAATTTGGAAGATATTACTTTGCGGGCTTTGCGGATTTTGAAAGAAGTTGATTTTATTATTTGCGAAGATACGCGGGTAACTTCCAAACTTTTAGCGCATTATCAAATTAAAAAGCCGCTTGTAAGCTATTTTCAGCATAGCAAGTCGTCGCGCGTGGAAGAGATCGTGTCACGGCTTGGGCGCGGCGAAAGCGCCGCACTCGTAACTGATGCAGGAACGCCAGGGATTTCTGATCCAGGGGGTATGCTAGTCAGTCAGGTGATTAGGCAATTAGGTAATCAGGTGACGGTCATGCCGATACCGGGGCCAAGCGCAGTGGCGGCGGCGCTTTCTATATCAGGGTTGCCGGCGGATAGCTTTTTGTTTTTAGGTTTTCCGCCGCATAAAAAAGGACGTCAGAAATTTTGGCAAAAAGTTGCGGAGTGTAAAGAGACAGTGGTATTTTATGAGTCGCGGTATCGGATTACAAAGGCTTTGGATGAATTGGGTGTCATCCTGAGCGTTAACGAAGGGTATCTCGCGCATGCGAGTGCATCCGCAGAAAAGCTGCGGGATTCTTCGCCTGCGGCTCATAATGACGGCGGGAGAAGAGTTCTCGTCTGTCGCGAATTGACCAAAATGTTTGAGAGCGTGTATCGTGGTACAATAGGGGAGGTTGCGGAAATGGTCGCCAAAGATCCGCAAAAAGGGGAATATGTTATTGTTGTAGGAAAATAGAGATGCCCGGCACCAACTGTAGAATCCCTGAGGGGGCGAGCAACAGGGTAAGCGACAGAGGGTGCCGGGCAAGAAGGTGCTACGGTGCGGTCTAGGACTAGTTAACCATTATATCAAATTTTTGTCAAATGGCCAAATTTTATATTACTACGCCCATTTACTATGTGAATGACGTGCCGCATATTGGGCATGCGTATACGACAATTGTCGCGGATGTTTTGGCGCGGTATCACCGCGCGCGCGGAAACGAGGTGCATTTTTTAATGGGGACTGATGAGAATGCGCAGAAGAATGTGGAAGCAGCGCTCTGTGGCCAGGCCACTGGCGCCCGTGGCATGGCCACTAGGAAAATTGTGCAGCGCTATGTGGATGAAATGTCAGCGAAGTGGCAAGAGAGCTGGGATGAGTTGGATATTTCCAATAATGATTTTATTCGGACCACTGAAGAGCGGCATATTAAGTACGTGCAGGAATTTTGGAAAAAAGTTTTTGAGAGCGGCGATATTTATAAGGGTGTTTATGAGGGTCTGTATTGCACAGGTTGTGAGGCGTATAAAACTGAATCCGAATTGGTTGAGGGCTTGTGTCCGGATCATAAACGCGCACCGCAAAAACTTAGCGAAGAAAATTATTTTTTCCGTTTGTCAAAATATCGCGAGACATTGCTAAAGCATATTGAAACGCATCCGGAATTTGTTCAGCCCGAAGCGCGGCGAAATGAAATTATTGCGTATATAAAAGATCATGCCAATGATTTCAGCATTTCGCGCAAGAATCTAGAATGGGGCATTCCTGTGCCGGGTGATCCCTCGCAGACGATTTATGTTTGGTTTGACGCGCTTTTAAATTATGTGAGTGCGAATTCAAAATGGTGGCCGGCGGATTTGCATTTAGTGGGCAAGGATATT
Source organism: Parcubacteria group bacterium GW2011_GWA2_47_26 (assembly GCA_001001705.1). Classification (GTDB taxonomy): domain Bacteria; phylum Patescibacteriota; class Patescibacteriia; order GWA2-47-26; family GWA2-47-26; genus GWA2-47-26. The sequence goes on from LCOG01000005.1 coordinate 105,778, forward strand.
ATTAAATTTCATTGCGCATATTGGCCGGCAATGCTTATGTCTGCGGGTTTGCCATTGCCGCACACGGTTTTTGCGCATGGATTTTTTACAGTGGATGGCCAGAAAATGAGCAAGACAATTGGGAATGTTGTTGATCCCGTGAAGATCGCACAGAAGTATGGCAATGATGTTTTGCGTTATTATCTTTTACGAGAGATTCCTTTTGGGGCGGATGGGGATTTTTCCGAGACGCGTTTGCGTGAGCGCTACAATGGCGAGCTGGCTAATGGGTTAGGGAATCTTGTAGCACGGGTGCTGACGATGGTGGAGCGGTATGTTTCCAGTGTCATCCCCGACTCCGGTCGGGGATCCATGGATTCCCTCTTCCGAGGGAATGACAATTATTGGGGACAGTACGAGTCTTACATGCAATCGCTTATACTTGACCGCGCGCTAGACACCGTGTGGGCTTATGTTTCCGAGCTCGACACGCTTATTGATCGTACGCAACCATGGGTACTTGCCAAAAAAGATGACAAAACGCGTCTCAATGAGGTATTATATATATTAGCAGAGAACCTGCGGCATATTGCTTGGATGCTTATGCCGTTTATGCCGGATACAACGCAGAAAATTTTTGATCAACTTGGCCTTGGGAAGAGTGAACTTGCGCGTGACTGGGAGGAGACAAAGAAGTGGGGCGGTTTAAAGCCCGGCACCAAAATTAAACGCGGGGAATCGCTTTTTCCACGACTAACATAATCCTGTGTCATTCTGAACGAAGCCGCAGCGAAGTGAAGAATCCCATGCATTATATCACGGGATCCCTCGACTCCCTGCGGTTGCTCGGGATGACAGTACAATGAAATATGATTACACCTTTTGATCTTATTCTAATCCTGATTGTTTTTTCTTTTTTTCTTTTCGGGCTTTGGTTTGGCTTGGTGCATGCGGTTGGCGGACTTTTAGGGACACTTTTGGGCGCGATTATTTCCTCGCGCTACTTTAGCAGATTTGCGGAAACTAACACGGGACGGGTGATTTCGTTTGCAGTGTTGTTTGCAATAACTAGCCGTCTGACGGGTTTTGTGTTTTACGGGATTGAGAAAGTTATTAATATCGCTCGCATTATACCCGGGATTAAAACCTTGAACCGTTTGCTTGGGGGATTCTTAGGTTTTGCCGAAGGTGCGATTGTCGTAGGCGTGGCTTTATTTTTTGCCACAAGGTTTCCGGTTGGAAATTTGAACGCCATGATTGCGCGGTCAGAGCTTGCGCAGTTTTTTATGACCATTGGCGGCGTTGTTATTCCACTTTTGCCGCGCGTCTTGCGAGAGGTACAAGAAGCCTCAAGGGCATTGCCGTGACTATACGAAAGTACGAAAGATACGAAATTCTTTCGTACTATTTTGTAGCGTAGCTTTCGTAATTTTGTATGTTAATTGACTACCATGCGCATGTAAATTTTAGCGCTTTCAAAAATGACGCGGACGATGTCATAAAGCGCAGCCTGAATGGCGGCGTTTTTATGATTTTGGTGGGGTCGCAGATAAATACCAGTCGGCGTGCGGTCGCGATGGCGGAAAAGTATGAAAATGGTGTTTGGGCTGCGGTTGGTTTACATCCGATTCATTTAGAGGAGAGAGCAGTGGACGAGGAGGAATCGCATTTTGTGCCGCGCAAAGAAGAATTTGACTCTGTGGCTTATCGTAATTTGGCGCAGAGTAAAAAAGTTGTGGCGATAGGGGAATGTGGCCTTGATTATTATCATATATCTAAAGAGACGTCCGTCGCGGAAGTTAAAGCGCGACAACATGAGGCATTGCGTAAGCACATGGATTTAGCCTCGGAGTTAGATTTGCCAGTCATCCTGCATTGTCGGGGCAGTGCTCATGATCCTGAAGATGCTTATCAAGATATATTGAAAATTGTGCAGGAGTATGTGAGAGCGGGGAAACTGGAGCGTCGAGGGGCAATTCATTGTTTTATGTCGAGTCTATCGGTGGCACAAAGATTTGTTGAGCTAGGATTTTATGTTGGGTTTACCGGCGTAATAACTTTTCCTAAAACAGAGAAATACGCTGATATTATTCGTGCCTTGCCAGCAGAGCGCATTCTTGTAGAAACTGACTGTCCGTATTTGGCGCCGGTGCCTTATCGCGGCAAACGCAATGAACCGTTTTATGTGCGTTATGTGGCAGAAAAGGTGGCGGAAATACGAGGCGTGCCGCTCCATGAAATGGAGAATATTTTATTTGAAAATACCCTGCGGGTATTTTCTAGGATGGTCTTGAATGTATGTTGATAAAAACCCTTGACCAGAAATGTGTAACGAGATATACTAGCTAAATTTTGTTTATGGCAGGAAATGGCAGTTCTCAACAAAGCTCAAACGATAAGGGCTCGACCTGGTCGGCATTGAGCTTGGCTTGGGAGTTAGGATATACGATTGCGGTGCCGATTGTAGTATTTGCCTTGCTAGGCCGCTTGCTTGATCGTCGGTTGGGAACGACGCCATGGCTTTTGTTGATTGGGATTTTTGTCTCGATTGTGGTTAGCTCGGTAAGTGTTTATTTTAAGACGATGAAGATTATTGGAAGATCCCGTTAGAAGCCGCGGTCGCGCAAGAAAAATAGCCATACATTTTATGCTTAGAGTCAAATTTATTAAATCAGCTTATGATCAGCGGGGTAGCACGACCGCGACCTGCTTCTAACGGGATGAATATTTCTCTAGCACCTGAACCACTTTTTCATATAGGTACTTTTGCAGTGACAAATACACTAATTGTCGCTTGGGTTGTTATTGCGGTTTTACTTATAGCAGCTTATGGCGTACGCAAAAAGCTTGCGGTAATTCCTCGCGGTTTGCAGAATTTACTGGAATCAGTTTTTGAGGCGGCGTTGAATTTAATGGACAGCGTGACTGGGAGCCGCGCTTTATCGTATAAGTTTTTTCCAGTGGTAATGACGATTTTTTTGTTTGTGCTTTTATCCAATTTAATTGAGATTGTGCCCGGTCTTGGGACTATTGGAATTCGCGAGGTCCATGAGGGGCGTGAAATTATAATACCGTTTATTCGCTCGTCTTCGGCAGATCTGAATGTTACTTTGGCGATTGCGATTGTTTCGGTGCTGGCCACACAAATCATGGGGATTGCGGCTTTGGGTTTTTTCAAATACGCAGGGAAGTTTATTATAGCGCCTTGGCGCTCGCCGTATATAGTGGGAACATTTGTGGGCGCGCTTGAGTTAGTCGCGGAGGTGGCAAAAATTATTTCGTTCTCGTTCCGGTTGTTTGGCAATATTTTTGCGGGCGAGGTACTGCTCACAGTGGCGCTATTTCTCGTACCCTATGTTGTGCCGCTGCCATTTCTTATGCTCGAGATTTTTGTGGGATTAGTACAAGCCGTGGTGTTTTCAATGCTGACCTTGGTGTTTATGAAGATGGCGACGACTGGGCATGAGGGACATGAGGAGCATGCGCATTAAAGCAATATGCCGAAGGGACACGTTAAAAAATAAAGGTCATCGTGGAATCCAGTAGGTGATGTTGATACATTTAAATATTTAAACATTTAAAGTTATGCCAGAACAAGAAGCAGCGCAAGGAATTTTATCTAACCTTGCAGCAATAAAGTCAATTGCGGCGGCGTTTGCGATTGCGATTGGGGCATTTGCGCCGGCACTTGCGATCGGGAAGTTAGCCGGCAAGGCTATGGAAGCGATTGGCCGCAATCCGGAGGCCGCGCCAAAAATTCAGACCGCGATGATTTTGGCCACGGCCTTTACCGAGGCCATTGCGATTTATGCCTTGGTAGTGGCACTGGTGATTAAGTTTGCATAAGAGAGGGGCGGGGCGGTCGCCCCGCGGTGGCAGCTCACGTAAAAACCGCAGTCGGCTCGCCCAGCGAGCGAGCCGCTGCTTGCGCTCGGTCTCGCTCGTCCTCACTCTGTTCGGACACCTGCTCGCGAGACCTCCGCGACATTTTTACTGCGAGCTACCACCGCAAGGCGACCTAAAATTTAAAGATAAAAACATATGGAACTTTTGAATAAATTAGGTGTAGATTGGCGATTGTTGCTGGCCCAGCTTTTTAATTTTGTTATTTTGCTGGCCTTGCTTTATAAATTTTTGTATAAGCCAGTATTGAAATTGTTGCAGGAGCGCTCGGCGAAAATTGAACAGAGTTTGAAAAATGCCGATGCGGTAGAGGTTAAATTGCGGGAGGCGAGCGCAAGCTATGAAAAAAAGGTTTTGGAAGCTCGCGGTGAGGCGCAAAAGATTATTGAACAGGCAAAGAGTGAAGCGGAAGCGGCGCGTTTAGAATTATCGCGCAAGGCGCAGGAAGAAGCGGAGAAAATCGTGCAAAATGGGCATAGCCGTCTGACCGCGGACAAAGAAAAGATGTTGAAGGAGGCTGCGGGCGAATTGGCGGATCTCGTTGCTTCGGCAACCGAGCATGTCCTAGGAAATGTAATTACGCCAGAGATAAATCAAAAATTGATTGATGAGGCGGTGAGAAAAGTGAAAGTGGGGAGGGCGTAAGTTATGAATCCCGTTAGAAGCCGCGGTCGCGCAAGAAAAATAGCCATACATTTTATGCAAAAGATAAAGTTTATTAAATCAAATTATAATCAGCAGGGCGGTACGATCGCGACCTGCTTCTAACGGGATGAAGGTTACATCAAAACAATATGCGGTATTGCTGTACGAGCTTACGCATGAGGCAAAGAAGGCCGAGCTTAAAGAGATAGGCCAGTCGTTTTTGCGTTTGCTGATTAAGGGTCGCGCTTTGCATCTTTTGCCGCGCATCTTAAAGTTGTATGAAAATTATTACAATGCGTGCGCCGGTATTACAGATGTGGAAATAGTTACAGCTCAAGAGATGTCGCGCAAGGCAGTACAGACAATTAAGAAAACTGTGGAAGGCAAAGTTGAGCTTAGGCAGCGCGTAGATCAGGCCGTGATTGGCGGCGCGTTGATCAAGATAAATGATTGGATGATTGACAATACATTAAAAACTCGTATAAATAAATTGAGACAAAAATTGTATGGCCGATAAACTTCAGGTTATTGAAATGCTTAAACAACAATTGGAGGGATACAAGGCCGAGGCGGCTCTCGAGCATGTTGGCACTGTCTTGGAAGTGGGCGATGGCATTGCGCGCATCTCTGGATTATCAATGGCGATGTCTTCGGAAATGTTGGAATTCGCGAGCGAAGCGAGCGCCCGGTCGAATGACCGGGTTGGGTCGATTTACGGCGTAGCTTTAAATCTTGAAGAGGGCGTTCTGGGCGCGATGATTTTGGGCGAGTACGGCCATATTAAGGAGGGCGATACTGTGAAAAGCACGGGCAAGGTGCTTTCTATGCCAGTTGGAGATGAATTTGTCGGCCGCGTGGTCAGTCCTTTAGGGGAGCAGCTGGATGGTAAAGGCGAGCTCACGAGCAAGCTTTTTTATCCGGTGGAAAAAGTCGCCCCGGGCGTTATTTATCGTGAACCGGTTAATACTCCCTTGCAGACCGGTATAAAAGCTATTGATTCAATGATCCCGATCGGCCGCGGGCAAAGAGAACTTATTATTGGCGACCGGCAAACTGGCAAGACTGCCATTGCGATTGATGCGATTATTAATCAAAAGGGCAAGGATGTCATTTGTATTTATGTAGCCATTGGACAGAAAGAATCTAAAGTGGCAAAAATTGTAGCCAAACTGCAAGAGGCCGGAGCCATGGATCATACCATTGTTGTGCTAGCGGGCGCCTCGGCGCCGGCCGCGCTTTCCTATATCGCGCCTTATGCCGGTTGCGCTTTGGGCGAGTATTTTATGGATCAAGGCAAGGACGCGCTCATAATTTATGATGACTTGAGCAAGCACGCCTGGGCTTATCGGCAGATCTCACTTTTATTGCGGCGTCCGCCGGGACGTGAGGCTTATCCCGGAGATATTTTTTATCTGCACTCACGTCTTCTCGAGCGCGCCGCAAAAATGTCCAAAGAAAAAGGAGGCGGATCGTTAACTGCTTTGCCGATTATTGAAACACAAGCAGGTGATGTGTCGGCCTATATTCCAACTAACGTGATTTCCATTACTGATGGACAGATTTATCTAGAGACAGATTTGTTTTATCGCGGGATTCGGCCGGCACTCAATGTGGGCTTGTCTGTATCGCGTGTTGGAGGCGCCGCACAAATAAAGGCGATGAAAAAAGTCGCTGGCCGTTTGCGTTTGGATTTGGCGCAGTTTAGAGAGCTCGAGGCTTTTGCGCAATTTGCGGCTGAACTTGATCCACAGACAAGAGCGCAATTGGAACGAGGGAAGAGACTTGTAGAGATTTTGAAACAGCAGCAATATGCGCCCATGGCTGTTGAAAACCAGGTGGCGATTCTTTACGCGGCGATCAATGGTTATCTTGATGATGTGCCAGTTGATAAGTTGCGCGATTTTGAGGAGCGTTTTCATAAGTATCTGCAAACCGCGCGCAAGGATGTGCTGGAGAGTATTAATAAGGAGCGTGAGTTAACCGGCGAGGTGGAGAAGAAGTTGAAGGGGGCGATTGAGGAATTCAAGAAATTGTAGCAGATTAAGCAATAAGCAGATTATGCAGATTAAGCAATTGCTTAGTACTTAATCTGCTTACTCTGCTAACATTGTATGGCAGTATCAACACGAATTATTAGACGACGGATTAAATCCATCGGCAATACCAAGAAAATTACCAAGGCCATGGAGCTTGTTTCCGCATCAAAAATGCGGCGGGCGGTTAATGCGGTTTTAGGAACGAGACCGTATGCGACGCTGGGCTGGGAAACCGTAGCGGAGCTGGCTAAAGTTACGGAGACTGGTCTGCATCCTTTGTTGCGACAACCCGAGGCAGTGCGTCGCGTGCTCACGATTTTTGTTACTTCTGATCGCGGTTTATGCGGCGGGTTTAATGCGCAAATGGCGAAGAAGGTGGTGGAGTTTGTAAAAAAAGCTGAGCTTTGGTCAGGGAAAAGCTCAGCTTTGAATCAATCCGAAGCTAAGCTATTGCCGCAGGCGCAACACAAGAGCTTAGCCTTGATTGACTTCGTCACTATCGGTAAAAAAGGCACTGACCTAGCGCGCCGACTGGGCTGGAATATTGTGGCAACTTTTGTTAATTTGTCGAATAACCCAACAATTATTGAGGTGCGGCCAATTGCGACTTTGGCTATTACTGATTTTACTGCTCAAAAATATGACGCGGTATATCTTGCGTATACAGATTTTGTGTCGTCTATAAGACAAATTTCTAACATCAAGCAGCTTTTGCCGCTGACGAAGGACACGATGTTGGGAGAAGTGAGGCAACTCGATCGTCATCCTGAACGTAGTGAAGGATCTCCCACTAATGTGGGCGCCGCGCATTCGCGCGAGATTCTTCGCTCCGCTCAGAATGACAAGACGAAGTTTTCTTACGACTATATTTTTGAACCTACGCCGCAGGAAGTACTGGATATGATGCTGCCGCGATTGGTAGAGACGCAAATATATCAGGCCATCTTAGAATCATCTGCTTCGGAACATTCCGCACGAATGGTCGCCATGAAAAACGCTTCGGATGCCGCAAGAGATATGATTGATGATCTAACCTTTACTTTTAATCAAGCCCGGCAGGCAACGATTACCCGCGAAATTGCCGAAATCAGCGCGGGCAAGGCGGCGCTGGAGTAGAAGTTGACAAAATAATGCGGTATGATATAATAATGGCATAATAAGTAACATTATTTATATGAGTCAAATTGTTACCATCACAAGTCAAGGGCAACTCACCATACCGCAATCTATTCGTGAGCGTTTTGGTATTTCCGGATCAACTAAGGCGATATTAAAAATAGAAGGGCATACCATTGTGGTAGAGCCAAAACATGATTTTTGGGCGCTTGGCGGCGCGGCAAAATCAAAAGTAAAGCTTACTGATGCTCAATTGAAACGAGCTCGTAAATCATTTGAAAAGGAGTGGCCGCGACACCTATGACTATTTCGATTTTGGATGCCAATGTATTGTTGCGATTTTTGGTAAGGGATAATACTGCTCAATATAACCAAGCACAGCAGTGGTTTAAGGAGGCGGAGGATGGTAGGAGGAAAATTATAATTATACCGCTTGTAGTTGCGGAAGCGTGTTATGTCCTCGGATCGTTTTACGGGCAATCCCGCGACAGCATTGCCGATATGCTGGAGATTTTTATAAGTCAGCGCTGGTTGCAAGTTGAAGAACGCGATGTGCTTTTAGGAGTATGGCAGTATTATCGAAAGGGGTTGCATTTTGTGGACAGCTACTTGCGCGCGTGGACAGACATCAACGGTGGAACTATCCTTTCGTTTGATAAAGCATTGCTAAAAATCTAAAAAATTTCCGCCGGCAAAGCGGCGTTTGAATAAATCTTAAAAGATTATATTTATGTCGACAACAATTCGATTGTCACTTCTATTTTTAAGTACAATACTTATCGGTGCGGCGTGTGTGCGGTCTCCAAAGACACCTGTTGCATCACAACCGTTTACGCCCTCACCTGTTGTCAGTAGTGTATCAAATGATGTTGTGACGAATGGAATCGTTATTTCCGGTGAATATTATGTGGACGGATATTTGGGTGAAATATGCTTTATGGCCAATAAAGAGTCGCAGCAATTACTTCCAGTTGGAGCAGCTTCACATTTCTGTTTTACAAATCAAAATGAGGCGTCAACGCAATTGTATGGTGTTGAATTTGGTACGCTTAACCTCTCCGGAGACTTTCCTGCACAATCTGCCACGATACGAGTTGTCAACTATTCGATGAAAGCGACCGAAGTCGGAAGCTTTGACGGTGCCGAACTCGTTGAAGTTATACGTAAATCAAATCCATAACTATGTCAAACATCGGAATCATCAAACAAATTATAGGACCAGTCGTGGATGTGGAGTTTGAGCATGAGTTGCCAAATATTCTTAACGCACTCATGATAGAGCGCGAGGGCGAGAAATTGGTGTTGGAGGTTACCCAGCATATTGGCGCGTCTACTGTTCGCACAATCGCGATGGGGCCAACCGAAGGTTTACGGCGAGGCACAAAGGTTACTGATACTGGCGCGCCTATTTCCGTGCCGGTGGGCAAGGAAACTTTGGGACGCATGTTTAATGTGATTGGCGAGCCGATTGATGGCGGTGCGGAGGCAAAAACAAAAATGCGCTATCCTATTCATCGCAAAGCCCCGGCGTTTGTGGATCAGTCGGTCAAAACTGAAGTTTTTGAAACGGGTATTAAGGTGGTTGATCTGATTTGTCCGTTTGTGAAAGGCGGAAAGGTAGGGCTTTTTGGCGGCGCTGGCGTGGGCAAAACCGTGGTAGTTATGGAGCTTATCCATAATATTGCGACCGTGCATGGCGGCGTATCTGTCTTTGCCGGAGTAGGCGAGCGCACGCGCGAGGGCAACCAGCTTTATTTAGAGATGAAAGAGTCAGGCGTTATTGATAAGACGGCCATGGTCTTCGGACAAATGAACGAGCCGCCGGGCGCTCGCGCACGAGTTGCACTCACGGGTTTGACATTGGCCGAATATTTCCGCGACGAAGGTCAAGACGTGCTCCTTTTTGTAGATAATATTTTTCGTTTCACACAGGCAGGGTCGGAGGTATCCGCGCTTTTGGGGCGTATTCCCTCTGCTGTAGGTTATCAACCTACACTTGCCACGGAAATGGGCGAATTACAAGAGCGCATTACTTCAACTACAACCGGCGCAATTACTTCTGTGCAAGCGGTTTATGTTCCGGCAGACGACTTGACTGATCCGGCGCCAGCCACAACTTTCGGACACCTTGATTCAACCGTGGTATTAGCGCGCTCACTTGCCGAATTGGGAATTTATCCGGCGGTTGATCCGCTGGATTCAACATCCACGATTTTGGATCCGCAGATTGTAGGGAAAGAGCATTATGAAGTCGCACGCGGAGTGCAGAGGGTGCTCCAACGCTATAAAGACCTGCAGGATATTATCGCGATATTGGGTATGGAAGAGTTGTCTCCCGAAGATAAGCAAACTGTTTCGCGGGCGCGCAAGATTCAGAAGTTCTTGTCCCAGCCGTTTTTCGTGGCCGAGGCATTTACCGGACAGACCGGAAAATATGTGCCACTTAAGGAAACTGTGCGCGGGTTTAAGATGATTCTTGAAGGAGCTTATGATGATGTGCCGGAGCAGAATTTTTATATGAAAGGCGGAATAGAGGAAGTTAAATAAGTGCTTGTGGCAGTGTGGTTTCGCAGAAAATATGATTACATTTGAAATTGCTACACCAGAGCGGGTTGTATATACGGATGAAGTGGAAAGTATTACGTTGCCTACGAAAGAAGGGGAGATTACGGTTTTGCCAAATCATATACCGCTGGTTTCGGTTTTGGTGCCGGGGGCGTTAACACTGCGCAAGGGTGGACAGGAACAATATCTGGCGGTTTCCGGCGGGTTTATTGAAGTGCAACCCGCCCAAATTTCTCCTACGGAGAAATTTCAGTCGGGCAAGCCGGGTACTCGTGTAGTTGTGCTTGCTGATACGGCGGAACGCGCTGAAGAATTAACTTTGGAGGCAATTGAAAAAGCGCGAGAGGATGCCCGACGTGTGCTTGAGGAAAAACGCACTCTGGACGAAGAATCGTTTACGCTCGCGGCGGTAGCTTTAGAGCGGGAGTTAGCGCGCCTTAAAGTTGCGCGCAAACGCCGGGCACGCGGCGGGCCAGTTATTGTCGGCACGGAAACCGAGCAAGAAAGTTAAATTAGTATTGACATAACTATTTTTAGGGTATATGATAGCGTCTCGTTTCAGTCGTGATTCTACAGAAGAAAGTAAGGATGTCCCGGTGACAAGGGACGAACAGATAGAGTACATTCTCAAGCTGAATCGCGAGCATGCCGCGGAGTTTTGCGGTCCGGACGCGCGGGCTGCTCGTGCTCTTTATCGGGCGCAGCATCCGACCGAGGTCGCGGTGCTCAAGTGCATGGATGGCAGAATTCATGGCCCAGTGGCAACCAAGACCCCGCTGGGAATTCTGCAGCCATTCCGCAATATTGGCGGCAAGTTCGATATGGGATGGCCCCATTTTCAAATGGTGCTTCATGATTGGGTCAGATATGCCGTTTCACGCGGCCGGCACGGTCTTATTCTCGTGACATATCATTTCTCCGCGGGCAATAGGCATCGCGGTTGTGCCGGGTTTGACTACGATACCGAAGCCGCAATCGCGTTTACACGCAAACTAAAAGCGCAGATTGATAGGGTCTACGGCATGGGGCACCAAGTCGTGTACCCCATACAAGTTGGCTTTGAGACCGATGAAGATGCTTTTATCCTGCACGGAGCAGGGGACGAGTCGGTTGAACTTGCCACCTTGACGAAGGTCTCCGAGGGCAATTTTGTGGCCCTACTTCAGAGGATCTACCCAGACATGCCCCAGCGGATATTGCTTGATTTGTTGCCGCTTGTGCAAGGCAATATCGAGCATATCGCGGAAGTGCGGGCGTCCAAGCGGCCTGTGGTGGAGGTTGAACATCGGGAGTGGATTCTCGCGCTTGGCCGGGGATTTGACTGGATGCATGCGCCAAATACCGCGCTCATCGTTGGGCCGTGGAGTCATAACCTTGAGGGGCCGGTGGTAACCGCAGCTAGAATCATTAAAAAAAATATGACGGAGGGACGGGTTCCGATAGAGAGCGCAATTCTTCTGACCTCGGCTATTTATCGCGATCCTGCGGGCAGCGATCCTTTGCTCGCGCGCGAGAAAGCGCTTTTTCTGCGCGATATGGCTTTGGTAGCGATACGCAGGGATCTGCCGGGTCTCGCCGAGGTGTTGACGCCGTTTGCGGGTATCGTGGATATGAATACGCGGCAGATGAAGGTCGTGGAATAATAAGGGGAAAAAGCAGTCGCTGTTGGGCGAGTTACGCTCGACAGTGTTTTTTTATTCTGTTACGATTGCGAGGTATGAATCTATTGAGCCGTTATATGAAGCTCTTGCGCCATTACGGCCCGCAGGGGTGGTGGCCGACGCCGTATTACCGTCCCGGAGTTTATAGCCGTCGGTTTAGCGAGCGCGAAAGATTTGAAATTTGCGTGGGCGCGATTTTGACGCAAAATACGGCGTGGAAAAATGTTGAGAAGGCGATTAAATGTCTTAAGGCGGCAAAACTGCTTAATGCTCGGGCAATTGCGGTCAGTCCGCTTGCAAAATTGCAGAGTTGTATTCGTTCATCTGGCTATTACAAACAAAAAGCAAAAAAACTGAAAATTTTTTCTAAGTGGTTGATTGAAAAATATGGTGGAAATTTTGCGCGATTCTGTAGAAGGTCAACTCTGGTCTGTAGGCAAAAATTACTGTCGCTTTGGGGCATTGGGCCAGAGACGGCGGATTCCATGCTGCTTTTTGCCGGCCACAAGCCCATTTTTGTGATTGATGCTTATACGCGAAGATTTTTAGCCGAGTATGGGGTGCGTCTGGGAACTTATGACGAGTATCAAAAGTATTTTATGGACAAGCTGCCCAAGAGTGTGTCAATGTATAAGGAGTATCATGCTTTAATTGTGGCTTGGGGCAAGGATCATAAAACAAGAGACGTCTCCGAAGAGGCGTCTCACAAAGGAACACACGGACTGGTTAGGGCGAAGTAGTAGTCGCAGGTTGAGCGGCAGTGTGGAGCAATTTCACGATCAAGGCCAGCAAGACATCTATATCAAAAGGCTTCTGTAATAGCGCATGGGGTCTGTCAGGAGGCCTGTGAGCGGTGGAGTTGGAGTCATAATCTGCTGTGCAGAACAGCACAGGGACACCGGCCCGGAGGTACGGCCACAGTTCTTCGTCGAAGCGATTCCACACGCCGTGGTCAAACGTAACCAGATCGTATTTGCCAGCCTGGAGACGTTTAACGGCATCCCCGAAGCTGGTAGCGCATTCGGTATTGTAGCCCTCATCAGGGGCCTGTTGCCAAACACCGCTTATCCTCACTTCCAATCGCTCCAAACTTGATACAATAAAGATAGGAGTTTAATAAATAATTCTATCTCTCAGTATGC
>LCOG01000006.1 GCA_001001705.1 Parcubacteria group bacterium GW2011_GWA2_47_26
ATTTTCATACACGTGAAACTGTATCAGAAACAGCTAAAATTGCTTATCAATACAGGAAAATTTCAATTATCCACCAACAGAAATTTGTCCATCATCCCTTATATGTTATATATTTTATTATTTAAGCGCGACCTTTAATACCTCGTCCATATTCTCCACAAAAATAAATTTCATCTGATCTTTGACCTGTTTAGGCACGTCCACCATATCTTTCTCATTATATTTGGGTAGAATTACGGCTTTCATTTCCCCGCGATGCGCGGCAAGGACTTTTTCTTTCACGCCGCCGATTTCCATAACCCGTCCGCGCAAGGTAATCTCGCCGGTCATAGCCACATCTTTGCGCACTGCCCGGCCAGTCAAGGCAGAAATCAGGGCGAGCGTCATGGCGACCCCGGCCGAGGGACCATCTTTGGGAATCGCGCCGGAAGGCACGTGCACATGCAAATCGGAATTTTTATAAAACGCGTCTTTAATGCCGAGCTTTTTCGCACGGCTGCGCGCGTAAGTAAATGCGGCTTGCGCTGACTCTTGCATAACCTGCCCGAGGTGTCCGGTTAAGATAAGCGAACCCTTGCCCGGAATTTTGGTAGCCTCAATAAACAAGACGTCGCCGCCGGCCGGCGTCCAAGCCAGGCCATTGACCACCCCAATCTCATCTTTTTTTTCGGCCAAGGTAATGCGATACTTTTGCGGGCCTAAGAATTCCCGCAAGTCATCAATGCCAATTTTTCTTATGGCCATTTTACCTCCGTTTTCCGCAACCTTGCGCGCGACTTTACGACATACGGCCGCGATCGTGCGTTCCAGCTCGCGCACGCCCGCCTCCAGAGTATATTCTCGGATAACGGTTCGGAGCGCCGGATCAGTAAAGAAGATCAATTTATCCGTAAGACCGTTGTCTTTGACTTGCTTGAAAATCAAAAATTTTTGCGCGATCCAAAATTTTTCTTCCTCGGTATAGCCGGCAAACTCAATGACTTCCATGCGATCCTTGAGGGCAGGCGGAATCGGGTCAAGCAGGTTTGCGGTAGTAATGAACATGACGTCCGATAGGTCAAATGGCATCTCTAAATAATGGTCGCCGAAGGCATTGTTCTGCTCCGGGTCAAGCGCCTCAAGGAGTGCGGCGGAAGGATCGCCGCGAAAAGCATCAAAGCCCATCTTATCAACTTCATCAAGCATAAAGACGGGGTTGCGGGTGCCGGCGGTCGTCATACCCTGAATAATCCGGCCCGGAAGCGCGCCCACATAGGTGCGGCGAAAGCCGCGTATCTCGGCCTCATCTCGCACACCGCCCAAGGACATGCGCACAAACTTGCGACCCAAAGCGCGAGCGATGGATTTACCAATGGAAGTTTTGCCGGTGCCGGGCGGGCCGACAAAACAAAGGATCGGCCCCCGGATTTTGCCAACTAATTTTTGCACAGACAAATATTCTACCATCCGCTCTTTAACTTTTTCCAAACCATAATGATCTTCATCAAGCACTTGCTGGGCTTTTTTCACATCAATCTTAGATTCGTCTTTTTTGGACCAGGGCAACTTGACGAGCCAGTCCAGATAAGTGCGGATATAAGAGATCTCGGGCGAGAAAGAGGGCATGCGCTCCATCCGCGCCAGTTCATCAAGCGCAGTCTTTTTTGCCTCCTCCGGCATGCCAAGCTTTTCAATTTTAGCTTTGAGCTCTTCCAGTTCATTGCGGCCGCCGGACATACCCAGCTCTTTTTCAATTGCTTTCATTTGCTCGCGCAGAAAAACTTCACGCTGCATTTTATCAAGCTCCTTGCCAACCTCGGCCTGTAATTTCTTGGCCGTGCGCAAAACTTGAGTCTGCCGACCAAGGGCTTGGCGCAGTTTTTCCAATTTGTCCTCCACGGTTTGCGCTTCAAGAATTACCTGTCGCTCTTCGGTTTTGAAATCAAGATTGCTGACTATCAAATCGCCAAGCACCCAGGGATCAGTAATATTCAAAATCACAAACAGGACATCGAGCGGCACCGGCGCGCCCATTGAAACAATCTCACGAAACTGATTAATCGCCGCATACATCAAGGCTTCAATGCGCTCCGTTTTCTTTACAATCGGCGGCGGCAAGGGCTCCAGGCGTACCTTGATAAAAGGTTCGTTTTGCGCGACGCCTAAGACTTTGGCGCGCATAATGCCTTCTACCAAAACGCGCACGGTACCATCCTCTCCCTTGCCCATCTCTTTGATCTTGGCCACCGTCCCTACATTATAGATATCGTTGTTGCTGGGATCGTCATGCTCCTCGGTTTTCTGGGCTACAAAAAAAGCAAGCTGGTCGTGCTTCATGGCATGGTCCAGTGCGGCTAAAGATTTTGGACGTTGAACGAGAAGCGGCATGGCAATACCGGGGAAAACCACGGCGTCGCGCAGGGGCACGAGCGGCAACTCCCGCTTCTCGCGGATATTCATGAAAGCTTTGACAAATTTAGGAAGTTGCGGCGATTGCGGTTGTTGGATTTGCGGAGGTTGTTGTTCTGACATATTTAATTAACTAAGCAGATTAAGTATATAAGCAGATTAGGCAGAATAGGCAGCTGTTCAGTACTTACTCTGCCTACTCTGCTTAACCTGCTCACTGTAACAGGGGGAGCTTCTGTTGCTCTCCTTGGAGCCTCTTCGCTACTTTGCGGCCCAGCGGGGTCAAGCGCACTTCTTTTATATACCACTTCTTAGGGGTGCGCACGCCATAACCAACCATCAAACCTTTATCAATAAGTCGTTCCAGGGTCTTCGTAATGGTGTCCACGATATCTTTGGGCCTAACTGTTTCACCTTCATAAAAACGCGGGAAATGCACGCGCCCTACTCTTCCATTTATGGAAAAACAGACCCCCAAAATATACCGCTGAAGGCGCGACAGGCGCATATATATCCTATTGTAGCACAAAAACTAAGATCTTGGAGGTGAGGGGACTTGCACCCCCAGGATCTTGGGCGACGATCCAGATCCCGTACCACACCACTCCCAGGCTATCTTACATTATGCAAGTCGTCCCGCGATTGGCGCGATCGCGAGAATCACGGGACGATTAAGACAATTAAATTGTTTCCATCCGTGTTATATCACTTTATATCACTCCGCCACCTTAATATGCGCCTCACGTAGACTCTTATCTGGCAACTCACTGGGCGCACCCATCATGGGGTCGCGAGCGTCGCCGGTTTTGGGAAACGCAATCACTTCGCGGATGTTTGGCTCACCAGCCAAAAGCATTACGAGCCGATCAATCCCTGGAGCAATACCGCCATGCGGAGGGGCACCATAGGTAAAGGCTTCCAACATATGCCCAAACCTTCTCTCCGCTTCTTCGACCGGAATTTGTAAAATATGAAAAATCTTCTGCTGGAGTTTCGGATCGTGAATTCTCATTGAACCGCTCGCAAGTTCATATCCATTTGCCACAAGATCATACTGATTGGCAAACGCTTTTTCCGGCGCGCTATCAAGAAGTGGAATATCTTGCGGCCGCGGAGCAGAAAAAAGATGGTGGGTGGCTACCAGCTTGCCCTCCTCTTCCGAATGCTCAAACAGCGGAAAATCTACAATCCAAGCAAAGGCGAGCTCGTGCGGGTCGTTTTTATCTTTTCTTAAATCCGGCTTATCTGACCCGTATTTCTCTATTGCGTCACTGTAGGAAATTCGTGGAAACGGAATTTTGCTGATGTGCCACGGACCAATGCCGTGTAGGGGCGACCCTGGTAGTCGCCCGCCGCGGGAGGGTATAAGACCATCCCCTACAAGTTGGTTGAGATGCCCTACCATCGCAATCATTAACCCTTCAGTCAGCTCATACACATCTTCTGCTTCAATAAAACTCATCTCAATATCGAGTTGAGTGTGTTCGGGCTGGCGATCGCCGCGTTGATCTTCATCGCGCAAAGCGCGCGCAATCTGAAAATACCGCTCCACTCCGGCAACCATCAGGAGCTGTTTGAATTGCTGTGGCGATTGCGGTAGCACATAGAATTTTCCGGGATGCAATCGCGAAGGCACTAGAAATTCTCGCGCGCCTTCCGGAGTTCCTTTCGTGAGAATTGGCGTTTCAATCTCGGTAAAATCATGCTCGGATAAATAGTCGCGGCAAAACTTTACTACCCTATGACGCAAAACTAAATTGCCACGCATCCGCTCACTGCGCAAATCCAGATAGCGATATTTGAGGCGCGTCTCTTCATTGACGACGCGGGTATCTTTATCCAATTCAAACGGGGGAGTTTTTGACTCGTTCAAAATTTTAAGATCCGCAGCAAGAATTTCCACCGTACCGGTGGGCAATTTAGGATTTACCGTTTTTTCAGTGCGCTTTTGCACTGTTCCTATTATCGATACCACATATTCACTGCGCAAGGCCTTCGCAAATTCATACGCCCCGCCTACCTCTTTTGGCGCAAATACAACTTGCATGATACCCGTCCGGTCGCGCAGATCAATAAAAATAATCTTGCCCATGTCCCGACGGGCATGAACCCAACCATAGAGTTGAACTTCTCCGCCAATTTTATTTACGATATCAATATTCCACGTCCTAGACATATGTCGATTTTCAGCATATCACACCCCCACAGGAGTGTGAAGCTCTTGAGTAAGGCTCACCATAAAATACTGCGCCTTGGGCATTTCCCCAAAATGCGCTTGGATCATAGTGGCGGCAATGTCGGACAATTCTTTTTGCACAGGAGAAGGCATCTCTGGCGCGGATAAAGGCGCTCCAAACAGCGCCTCTAATACGTCAACTGTGATTGATGAGACTGGAAAAGACTCCGCGCCAAACTGTCTAAAACAATCCTCGCAAAGCACGCCGCCTTTTACTGCTTCAAATGGCCGGGAAATGCCCTCAACCGTTTTTTTGCACATGACACAATTATGCAACTGCGGAGTAAAGCCGGTGTCTTTTAAAAGTTTTAGAGAAAATACAACTTCTATAGCGCCAGTATTCTGCTCAAGCAAATTCAGCGTACCATGAAACAGCTCAAATATAGTTTTTTCCTTGGTGCCCGGACGCAAGACTAAATCTACAAGCGCCGCGGCATAAACTGCTCTGGATAATTTTTGCAGATCAGCCCAGAGTTCACTAAAATAATTTTTGACCTTGACTTGGGCAACGCGATCAAAGCGTCGGCCGCGGGCCAACATAAAATCGCAAAGATACAGCGACTGCAAATGCGGGGAGAGTTTGCTTTGCGGTTTGCGCACGCCTTGACCCCAGGCTTCAATCTTACCGTGATCGCGCGTCAAAATCGTATAGATACGCTCGTATTCGCCAATGTCGCGGTACTTGAGAATGATGCCATCAGTGTTGTAAGTCATATTTGCTCTAGGAACGATTGCAAAATTAGGGCTGCGGCGGCGGCATCCTTGTCCACTCCCTTGCGGGCCTTGCCATATCCACGCGTTATTTTTTCTACCTCTTTTGTAGTAAACCGTTCGTCCTGCATTTCAACAGGTATGCCCAGAGATTTTAACTCTTTAATAAATTGTCGCACTAGCACCGAACTTTTACTTTCTTCCCCGCCAGTAGTCAGGGGCAGGCCAATAATAATCAGATCAATTTTTTCACGCTCTATTATCTCGTGCAAACATTCAAGCGTGGCGCCGCCAAATTCAAGTGTATCGTAGGGCACGGCCACTCTGCTTTCCGTATCCCCAATCGCCACCCCAACCCGCTTTGTACCATAGTCAATTCCTAAAATACGCATACTATACTCGTACTACTTAGTGATCACCTCACACCCCCGTTTTGTGACAACAACCGTATGCTCAAAATGCGCGGCGGGAGAGCCGTCGGCCGTAACAATGGTCCAGCCATCGGGTTGAACCTTTACGCGCCAAGTTCCTAAATTCACCATGGGCTCAATCGCAAGCACCATGCCTTCCTGTAAAATACAGTCGGGCAAGCCCTCTTGCCAGAAATTCGGAATCTCGGGTGGTTCATGCACCTCATATCCGACACCATGCCCAACCAAATCGCGGACAATTCCAAAACCCGCGGTGTCAATATACTTTTCAATAGCGCGAGATATATGACTGACTCGCCGCCCAGCACGCACCTGCTTGATCCCGATCTTAAGCGCATCCTCTGTAACTTTTACAAGTTTATGCACCTTTTTATCAGTCTTCCCTACAATCACGGTGCGGGCCATGTCGGTATAAAGACCATCGCCCATAGCCACTCCTGCGCCTCTCCTTATCTTAAGGGGAGGGTTGCCGTTGTCTCCCCCTCTTAAGGTAAGAGGGGGTTGGGGGGTGTTACGCACGGGCCACTTCATACCAATATCTATCTTCACCACATCTCCTTGTTTTATTACACGCGAGGGCACGGCTGGGGCATGCACGACTTCGTCATTAATACTTGTGCAGATTGTAGTTGAGAAGGGGCGATCCCCTAAACGTCCGACATAGCCCTTAAAAGCTGGAGCTCCGCCGGCTTCGCGGATTAGGCGCTCGGCCAGCACATCCAATTCTTCGGTTGTTACTCCGGCTTTGACCGTACGCATCAGTTTATCTAAAATCCGACCAAGACGTTTGCCACCCTTGCGCAAGAGTTCAATATCTTCTGGGGTTTTTATAGTAACTGTTTTGTGCGGTTGATTCATCATAAATAATCAAACAGAGTTAAGATTCCAAAATATTATCATATCAAAACAAAAAAAGGAAGCGCTGTGCGCAGACTATTAAATCCTAACATCAGGTCATCTGGAAAAGGCGGCGGCTCGCGCATCGGACTTACGCCCGGATAGCGCCAAGCCGCGATTATCTTGCGCGCCTTTTTTGTGTCCTCATACATTACCCACAACTCCTGCCCTTTCCCGCGGGCCTTGCCCGACTGAAATTTTTTCGTAGAAAAAATTTGGGCGGGCGTCATAGCCGCGACTGTCTTTGGCGCGATCCCGACCTCAACACGAGTTGGGTTGCGCAATACTCTCTTTACTCGCGCCTCGGAAAATCCATACTGGCGCATCTTAAACTTGGCATGCTCGGTCCAAAAGAGCGGCTTGTTGGAGATTAACTTTTTAACTCGCGGATCCATACATCTAACTGATCAGATTCATGCGAAACAATTAATCTCCCAGTCGTTCTCGAAGATATTTATATGCAACATCATCAAAATAGCGGTGAATTTTTTTGAAAATCTCTTTCTGGTCTGCGGGTGTCTCTGTGAGCAATAGTCCACGCACTGCATCGAGTCGCTGGAGCGCTAGTTCAGCATCTGCAAGGAGGGTCTGCTCATCAATTTTGAGTCCGAATTTTTTATGCATCAATTTCAAAAATTTGGGAAGATTCCATTTTGTCTTTTGGATCAAATAATAGATATCAAAAATGTCCTTGGGCTCGTGGCGTTCAATTAAGGCGAATGCCTTGTTCGCGGCAATATCTCCAAGGGTATCAATAAAAATACCATTCCACTCTAGGCGCGGTTTTAGGGGTTTAAAATCATAAAATACAAACTCCACTTTAGTATCCTCTTTGCCATAGTGCAGATCCCATTCATGCCGATCGGCAACTCTTCGATATTCCCCCATGGCAATGCCTGCGCGCGTCACAATCCTTTTCATGATTGGCTGAAGTTTTCTAAGTTCAACGGGAGCATTGGCAAAAAAATCCAAATCCAGGGAATGGCGATGGTGAAGATAACGCACAGCAAGCAAGGTTCCGCCGGTCAAATAAAATTTCTGCGCAAGCGGAGTGCACTTATATTCGGCAAGAAACATTTGCTGGAGAGGAGTAAAATTCATACTATTTTCTTTTCTGCCGAAAAATGTAATGCTCAAAGAGCAGTGCATTTCCCTCATCGAGCCGTAATCCATGCCAATATTTTTTTAACATCCGCTTTGGCACGTTTCTAAGGTTTCCCGTCATAATCATTTTTTCCAAATACCAAATCCAGCCCTCGTCGGTGGCGGGCTTCCAATTTTTTGGTATATTATAGTCCCAAACTTTGATCATATGTTGTCAGTTTATCACATTACTCAAACTTTCACCACACACCACCCAAAATAAAAAGGCCTCGTGTGCTCATACCTCCTGCTCGTCTTGCATTTGACGCGATCGCGCTAAATACGGGACGTTTTGTCATTTAGTCTTTTCCGTATTGGCGCATCTTAAACTTGGTATGCTCGGTCAAAAGTAAAGGTTTTTTGGTGAGCAACTTTTGCAGTTTACCCTCCATAGTGCCTCCATTTTACCGCATTTTTACACAAAAAACAAAGGCAGAGCTTACGCCCTGCTTATGACAGATTTTATACGGTCGGCAGTCTATTTTTCCCCGTCATATATCATGCCGCCTTTACGATTTTTATTCTACTACTTCTTTTATCTGTTTGCCTATCTTAACGACTTCATCAACTGATCCATCAAAAAATTCTATTTGCTCCAACTGATGCCCAAGTTCCTGACCGCTTAATCCTATAACGGGGGCCGTGGCGCGGATAAAATCTTTTTCATTTTTTAAAAATTCGTCAACAGATTCCTTCCAAATTTTCTTCAATTTATCAATGTTCTCTTTATTTTTATTTGCAAAAGATTTTCTGGTAATTAGAACATCCGCGAATACGGGGTATTCTTTGCTCGTTGTTATGACGTGGGCTCTGGATAATTCTAAGGCTTTGGAGAGCCAGGGCTCCCACAAAACCGCCGCATCAACATTGCCACTGATTAAAGCAGTGCCAATTTCATCGCCACTCATATCTTTTACAACCACATCGCTTAATTTCAGCCCATTTTTATGCAAGATGTATTTCAAAAAGAATTCGCTGATTTCACCTTTTTCCAAAGCCACTTTTTTACCTTTAATTTTTTTAATAGATTCTATATCTTCACGACTTATCAAGGCATCGCCGCCGCGCGAAATGTTAAGTCCCATAATAATTTCTGTGTCAGGCATTTCTTTCATCAAACGCAACGCTGTATCCACAGTGACGTTCAAAATGCCAATCTTTTTTGATTTCCAATAATCAATCTTCTGCCGGTTGTCACTGAATGAGATTAATTCAACCGCAAGCGAATGTTTATCAAATAAGCCTTTATCTTGCGCGTAAAAAAATGGACTATTGCCGGGCCAATAATATAAGCCGACTTTGAATGCGGCGCTTTGCGCCGGCTCTCCCTCGGAAAGTTTGCTTTTGATAGTTTCTGAACGAATAATATAAGACAACATGCGACGAATTTTTTGAAATTCTTCATCAAATCGGAGTGTTGTTTTTCGAGGGTAAGGGAAAGAAATATCCAAAATTTCCCTGATAATTCCCGGCCTCGTACCCATTACCACGACTCGTTTAGATAAAAATAAGGCCTCTTCAATATCGTGCGTGACAAATAGAATTGTCTTTTTCCCTTCTGCCCATAATTCCAAAATAAGCTCCTGCATTTGATGCCGTGTTTCAATGTCTAGCGCGTTAAGCGATTCGTCAAACGCTATAATGTCCGTGTTTTGAGCAAGTGCCCGCGCCAGAGCCAATCTCTGCTGCATTCCGCCAGAAAGTCGCTCCGGATATGCTTTCTTATGTTTATCCAATCCCACACTTTTTAAAATCTGGTCAATCATTGTGGTCTTGCCTTGCACTAATTCTTTGAGTGCCACTAAAATATTTTGCTCAACAGTTAAATGATTGAAATTGGCATATTTCTGCGGAACGTAAGCAATGCGTTTATTCTTCAACCATTCGCGCTGTTTTTCTGAATTGATAAAAATATTTCCATCATCGGGTTTTTCTAAGCCTAGGATACATTTTAGAAGCGTAGTCTTTCCGCAACCAGACGGACCGAGTATTGCAATAATTTCTCCCGCTTTTACATCAAAAGAGACGTTCTCCAATACCCTTTTGTTGTCGTATGCCTTGTAAATTTTTTGTACACTTATGCCGGCCATAATTATTTTTTGTAAGGGAAAAGCCTGATATAGCTTTTTCTAAAAAGATAATCGGAAAGAAATCCTATCAAACCCATAAGCAATATGCCGACATAAACATTTGAGGTGAGCGAAAATCTTTGCGCTTCTTTAATCATGTGGCCAATTCCTGTTTGGGCGGCCACCAATTCCACAATAATAACGTACGACCAGCTCAACCCCAAAGAAATCCGCATATTATCATACATTTCAGGAATTGCGGCTTGCAGTTTCATTTTGAGCCGCTGCCATGTTGTAAAGTTTAATGAATACGCCAAATCAAAATAATCCTTGGGAACGCTCATTAAGTTGGTATCAAATAGAAGAACAATCTGAAAAAATGTCCCAATAAAAAGGAGTACGATTTTTGCCTCCTCTCCGATTCCAAAAAATAGAATGGTGAGCGGAATTAAAACCGGAACCGGGATGTATCTAATAAAATCAAGGTATGGCGTGAACAATTTTTTCCAAAAATTGGATTCCGACATTAATAGCGCTATTGGCAGAGCAAAAACTATGGAGATTAGAAAAGCAATCATTACTCGAGACAGCGTAGCAAAAATATCAACGGCCAGACTTCTGGATGCAAGCGATATGGCAGACGCAATCACTTTTACCGGCGAGGGTAAAAATAATGGATTGATGAGATTGGTCTGTTCAGTGATGAAATACCATAAACCCAACAAAAACAACACCGATATTAGGGCTGGCCAAAAAGTTCGGGCTGTTTTTGTTGGGTTAGCTACCACATCAATTAAATCTCTTGATAATACTGTCGGTAAGTTTGTCCGCAGCTTTCAAGCAGATATTGGTATCGCCATTCTTTTGGAGAATACTGCAAACAAGATCGTAGGTTTTATAGACATTGACCTCGCTACTCTGGTTGAATAATCTCTTATTTTCTTCTTTGCTTATCCAGCTAACTCCAGTCTTAAAGTCTTCCATTTCTTGTACGGAAACACCAAAAGCATTGGCCATGATTTGGTAGGCATCGTCATGGTTGGTGTTGATGTAATCAAGCGCTCTGAAGTAACCAGCCGCCACTTTTTCCAGTGCTTGCGGGTAATCCTTGGCCAAGTTTTCATCGGCAAAAATCAAGTCCTGCACCAACCCCGGGATGTCTGCGCTAGAGGCAAAGACTTTTGAGCCATGCCGAACTTTGACGCTGGCCGATAATGCCGGTTCATAAATTCCAGCGGCTGCGAGTTGGCCAGCGGCAAACGCACTGCCGGCGTCTGTTGTTGGCAAATCCTGAAAATCCAAATCCTTTAGGGTCATTCCTGTCCTATCTAACAAATATTGAAGGACTAGATAGGGCGGAAAACCGGGCTCTGCGCCAACTTTTTTGCCGCGCAAGTCTTGTATTGAATTAACATCAGCCGCTGTGGCTACCCCGTCAGCTCCGTGTGATTCATCAACGATCAAGAAGCCTATGCCGGCGGGTGCGACATCCTTTGTTGATTGATATATGTCGTAAGTGGCGGCGTACATATTGATATCACCGCTACGCATGGCCGCGCGAATGTCGCCGATAGATTCAATTCTCGCAAGTTCAACATCAACCCCTTCAAAAAATCCTTTTTCTTTAGCTACGTAAAGCGGTGCGTAGCCAGGGAATGTTACCATTGCAATTTTAATCTTTGGAAGTTCGGGAGTGGGCTGGCTAGGTTTTGTGCTTATGAGATACCCACCAATGCCCAATATAATGACGACCACAAGAATTCCTATTAGTGATTTTTTATTCATAGATTTTTCCTTAGAGTAACTAATTAATTTGTAATCGACCTTTATAGTATTTTACTATTCTACCCCCTCTCTCGACATTATTACAACACCAGCTTTGCGATGCCCTTATAAAAAACGGCTGGTTGAGCTACGTGGATTTACACCCATCATAACAGTTCAGATTAGCATACTCAATCAATCTTGTCAATAGTAATAACATCATAAATAAGTTATATATATCGCAAAATCAACACTAATTGGGATATTTAAGATATGTTGTCAAGAAAATTGACATAATAACAGCATGGCGGTATAATGAAACAGACAATAAAAGGCACTATTTTATTATGACCATTGAAGAGACGCTCATAAAATTCGGCCTGGAACCAAAGGAGGCAATGATATATCTTGCCTGTCTTGAACTAGGACCAGCTACGGTACTACAAATCTCGAAAAAAGCCGGGATCAAGCGGCCCACAGCTTATCTTGTGCTTGATAGCCTGGCAGACAAGGGTTATCTCTCAAAAACTCAAAAGCAGAAAAAACTCCTCTACAGTGCAGAGAAGCCAGAGACACTATTGCATACTCTCCGCGCTAAAGAGGAGACTCTCCGTGAGGCGCTCCCAATGCTTGAGGCTATGATGGCCACCGCAAAAGAGCGGCCGAAAATTACTATTTTTGAAGGAAAAGAGGGGGTATGGCGGGTCTATACCGAGATTTTTGCCAGTCCCGAAATAATCTTCTTCGGTTCAATCAAAGACATATTAAGGTGCTTTCCGGATTTGATTGCTTCTTTTAAAAAGATTGTGAAAATAAAAAACCAGAGAGTTCGCGATCTCCTAACGACCCATAGAGATGATCTCACATATGCGAGAGAGTGTGTGAGCGAGACGTACGAAGTTCGAATAGTACCACTCCCCCTGAATTTCTCTATTGATTGTGCAATTTACGGAAATAAAGTTGCAATCCTTGCGGCAAAGAAAGATTTCTTCGCAGTGGTCGTCGAAAGTCAAGATGTCGCGGATTCATTCCGCAGTCTTCATGCACTTGCATGGCAAAGCGCAAAAACGCTGGACGAACTAGAAAAATGGGTCTGACCCCTTTTCCGCGACATAAAAAGAGCACGAGTTAAAAACACAAAAATGGTGTGCTAGCTAAATATTTGTACAATATTTTCAAACACCTTTTCAATTGGCTGTGCGGCGTTGATGGTGTGCACAATGCCGCGAGGTTGGTAAAAATTAAAAAGCGGTTCGGTGTCATTTCTATAAATTTCTAATCGCTTGCGTACCGCCTCGGGCTTATCGTCATCGCGCAGAACAAGCGCACCTTTATCTATATCACAAACTCCTTCTTTTTGGGGCGGGCTGTAAATAAGGTGATAGTTGCGTCCACAGACCGCACACACGCGCCGGCCGCTCAAACGTTTTATGGCTTCCTCATCTGAAAACGCAAGTTCAATAACATGGGTGGGCGAAGCAATTTTCTCAAAAGCCTGGGCCTGCGCAAGGTTGCGCGGATAACCGTTTACAATATAGCCGGCCGAGGCATCAGGCCGGGCCAGCCGCTTAATCATAAGTTCGTTGGTCCATTCATTGGGCGCGAGATTTCCAGCGGCCAGGATCGGTTCGGCTTTTAAACCAAATTCGGTTTTTTTAGCAATTTCCTCGCGCCATAAATCGCCAGCCGAGATCATGGGGATTCCGAGTTTTTTGGCAAGCAGTTCGGCTTGGGTATTTTTGCCTGAACCTTGAGGGCCGAGGATGAGAATGCGGTACATAAATAAGGGGTCTAAAAGCCTGAAAATAATTTTACCACAAAAAATCCCAAGATAGTTCCGAGGCTAATCGGCGGAAGCGCGGGCATAGGCCGTTTTTTACCCCAAGCAAAAAGAGTAGTGGTCAAGGCCAGTCCAATCACTGAACCAACTGCCGCGCCGATTGCCGGACCAAAACCTTCTCTAAAAGCTGAAGCCACAAAAATTGCGGGTAGGGCAACATCCCCGCTTCCTAAAAAGAAAAATCCTGCGCCGGGCTGTACTTTATTTAAAGGATTAAAAAACATAGTGGGCTTGTCAGGGAGAACCAAAGCAAAAATCACGCCTTTCTCCAATAAACCTCTGAACATGGCGACCATGTGCCGCGTGCCATAAACCGCGATTATATCGTAAACTGCCAAGGCGGCTAAAACAATGGCCATGGTTTGCCAAGGCGTGGCTAGACCCAGCGCGGCGGCAATGCCAGCAATTCCCAGCATAAGAACAATGTTTTGGATAATCACTAACGGAAAAATATAACGCAGAGCAACTGTAACTAGGGCTAAAATAAAAGCCGCGGATGGAGATATCAAGGTAAAAATTAACCAGACACCCAATAAGACACTGATAATAAAAAGCACCTCAAAAATAATCCGCTGACGACGCAGAGTCTTTATTAAAAAGAGCAAAAGCGCGGTAGAAATTAAAAAGGTAAAGAGAAATTGTTGGGCCGTAATAGCTGGGGCTAGAACGCCCGAGAGCACGGACAATGTTTCAATGCGTATTCCAATAACTAAGACTAGAATTTCAACAATTAAAAGAGAGGCGATTGTCTCAAGAGTAAGAATGAGTTGCTTTTTAGGCATGGGCGTACTTTTCTTTCTCTCTCGGCCGCGACGCGCCCTCTACGTTTCGTATTCGTGCATGGTCAACTGCGCCTCGATTTGAGCGAGGGTCTCGATGACGACGGAGACGACGATCAAGATGCTGGTTCCGCCAATGGCGAGCGCCTGCGTTCCGGTCAGCCGCTGCATTAAAAGCGGCAAGATGGCGATCACGGCTAAAAAGAGCGCGCCGACAAATATAACGCGCGATATAACATATTGAAGGTAGGCCGCGGTGGCCTTGCCCGGACGGATGCCCGGAATAAATCCACCTTGCTTTTGCAAATTTTCGGAAATTTGGTGGGGATGAAAAATTACCGCGGTGTAGAAATAAGTAAAGATGAAAACGAGCACAAAATAAAGAATGCCGTAGACTAAATTATTTTGAAAAACCTGAATTACCCATTGAGCGATGCGCACTACGACTGCGCTTTTGGCTTGAACAAAAAACTGCGCGATCATGGGCGGAAAAAGAATGATGGAGATGGCAAAAATAATAGGAATCACGCCGGCCATATTCACGCGCAAGGGCAGATGGGTGTCAACGCCGCCGTACATGCGCATGCCGCGCACTCGGCGCGCGTAAGAAACAGGGATATTGCGCTGGGCTTGGGTAATTAAAACAACGCCCACGATTGTAATTAAGGCAATGACCGCAAAAATCACGATTTGAGTAATTTGCGTGGCATCCAAGGTCACAACAGCGCGTTGAATCGCCGGAGGCAAGCCGGCAATAATACCAGCGAAAATAAGAAGGGAGATGCCATTGCCAACCTTGCGTTCCGAAATAAGCTCGCCGATCCACATTAAAAACAGGGTCCCGGCAGTTAAAGTTAGGATCGTCAAAACATAGGTACGCGCGTTGAGTATTCCCAAAATCGGCTGGGGCGATTGGCGCAAAAGAGTCAACATACCAAATCCTTGGAGCACGGCGAGCGGAACTGTGGCATAGCGCGTCCAGCGATTGATGCGCCGCTGTCCGGCCTCGCCTTCTTTTTGTATTGCTTCAAGCTTAGGGATAACCATGGCTAGGAGCTGAAAGATGATTGAGGCCGTAATGTATGGCGCAACGCCTAAGGCTACAACGGAAAAATTCTCCATGGTTCCTCCGGAAAAGACATTCAGCAAGCCGAGGATGGCATTCTTCCTAAAAAAATCTTGGAGATTGGCAATGTCTACTCCGGGTATTGGGATATGGGCGGCCAAACGAAAAATAAAAAGCATGGCCAACACAAAAATAATGCTACGCCGGAGATCGCGCAGACGCCAGATGCGCACCAGAGTATTAAAAACGCGATTCATCCCGTTAGAAGCAGGTCGCGGTCTTGCCGCCCTGCTGATTAATGTGTAATGCGATTAATCTTGGCTTTTTCATATGGTAATTTTTCAGGTAACGCGACCGCGGCTTCTAACGGGATTCAACACGGCCACCTGCCTTCTCAATCTTTTCTTTGGCTGATTGGGAGACCAGACAGCCATGAATAGCCAGTGTTTTTGTAAGACTTCCATCACCTAGTATTTTAACACCATTCCTGATATTGCGCACGAGGCCGGCAGCCTTTAGCGTCTGCGGGCTTATAACTGCACCCGCCGGAAATCTCGCTTCAAGCCAGCCCAAGTTAACCTGGGCTGGCTTGGGGTGGATTGATTTGAAACCGCGATGTTTGGGGACGCGTTGAAAAATACGCTTGAGGCCAAGCAATTTTAAACCTTTGCGTCCGCCGGAACGCGCTCTTTGCCCCTTAATACCCTTTCCTGAATAGGTGCCTTTGCCCGACGCATTGCCGCGTCCAAGACGTTTCACGCGCGTACGCGAGCCGGGAGCGGGTTTCAAGTTTGATAAGGTTATTGACATATAGTTGTGAGCCACTAGCCCATAGGGTATAGCCACTAGTGTCTATTGGCTAGTCGTCACTGGCTTCAATTGCTCAATTGCCCCGAGGGTCGCTCTAATAATATTTACTTTGTTTTTAGTGGTGCCAAGAATCTTGCCTACCACATTAGACAAACCGGCAAGCTCAAAAACCGCACGCATGGGGCCGCCGGCTTTGATACCGGTTCCACGCGGCGCCGGTTTCATCATTATTACTGCCGCCCCATATTTAGCGCGTATCTTATGAGGAATGGTTTCTTTAATCATAGGGATAGTCAAAAGCGTCTTACGCGCTTTGCGCGAGGCTTTAGCCGTCGCCGCCGCAACATCGGCGCCTTTGCCAAGACCAAAACCAATGCGTCCCTTTCCATCGCCAACAAGTACTGCGGCGCGAAAACGCATACGCTTGCCGCCAGCAGTTACGCGCGTAACGCGACGCAGGTCAACTACGCGCTGTTCAAATTCTTTTTCTTCCGGTGTTCTTGTATCAAAACGTCGTCGTTCACGTGGCATACTCATATATTAAAATATTAGTCCGCCTTCGCGTGCGCCTTCGGCTACGGCCCTTACTCGTCCGTGATATGCCCGGCGTCCGCGATCAAACACAACAGTTTCAATGTTTTTAGCCTTGGCCAACTCTGCAGCTTTTTTGCCTAATTCTTTGGCGACTTCTACAGTCACATGGTGCGTCTTTTTGTCGCCCTTCACAAGGGCGTCACTAACCGCAAGCAGTGTTACTCCTTTTTCATCGTCTATAAATTGGATATAGAGATGCTGGCCAGAAACATGCACGGACATGCGCGGCTTTAAGGCATTGGAGCGCATACTTGCGCGCACGCGGCGTTGACGCCGAACCCTTGTTTTTTTAATATCTTTGAGAGTCTCTTTCATAATCATTTGTTATTTAGCGCCCGCAGTTTTAGTGGCTTTACCGGCCTTGCGTCTCACAAATTCACCAGCATAGCGAATGCCTTTGCCTTTATACGGCTCGGGCTTGCGAAGCCGGCGAATTTGCGCGGCGATTTCCCCGACTAATTGCTTGTTAATTCCGGAAAGCGTAATAATATTTTTTTCAACTGTACAAGATATTCCTTCAGGCAAAACAACTTCAACGGGATGCGAGAATCCCAGCTCTAATACAAGACTCTTATCTTTGAGCGCCGCCTTGTAGCCCACCCCGATCATCTCCAATTTTTTCTCAAAGCCGCGAGTGACTCCTTGTATTATATTAGCCAAGAGCGCACGATGCAGCCCCCACAACGCTCGGTCTTGTTTCTCGTCGGGATTTTTTACGGAAACCGCGAGAACGCTCTCCGCCTCTTCAACTTTGACGCTCGGATGCATTACTAAAACATCTTGGCCCTTTGGCCCTTGCACCGTCACGGTGTTCTCCGCAATTTGCACAGTTACTCCCTTGGGTATGATAATATTTTTTTTACCAATGCGCGACATATGTTAATATACTTCACAAATAACTTCACCGCCGAGCTTTTGCTCTTTTGCTTCTTTATTCGTCATGATTCCTTTGGGCGTGGACACAATAGCCATACCAAGCCCGCGAGTAACTTGGGACAATTGCCGATGACCAACATAGACACGGCGACCAGGAGTGGAGACGCGCCGAATTTCGCGGATACGTGATTTTTTGGGAGCATCGTAACGCAAGGTTAGTTTAAGCTGCTGGCCCGTAAGCGAATGCTCGGCTTTGCCCGCAAAAGCAAGATAACCTTCGCGTTCTAGAATTTTTGCAATGGCTAATTTGACTGCTGAATATGGCAACAGCACTTCTTTGATGCCAACTGCGGAGGCATTTCTGATTCTGGTAAGCATGTCTGCGATGGGATCTGTCATCATAATTTGGTCTACAGTCTACAGACTTATAGTCTACAGTAAGCGGTCGTCGGTAGTCTATTATTTAATGAATTACCAGCTGGATTTTCGTAACCCCGGAATCTGTCCAACATTGCCCAGCTCTCTAAAACAAATCCGGCACAAATCAAAGTCGCGCATATAACCGCGCTTTCGACCGCAACGCCAACAGCGGCGCACAATGCGAGTGCTGAATTTTGGTTTTCTCTTAGACTTTTGAATCTGTGCTGTTGTTGCCATATTATTTAGTCCGGAAGGGGAAGCCCATCAGCTTTAATAATTCCAATCCTTCCTCGTGTGTGGCGGCGTTATGCACAACGGTTATCTCAAGGCCGTGTTGACGCTCCGCCTCGCCAGCTCTAATTTCCGGAAAAGCCGAGACTTCGCGCAAACCAACCGTCAAATTTCCTTCTTTATCCAAGGCCTTGAAATCCAAACCGCGAAAATCACGAACGCGCGGCAAGGTAAATTTTATAAACCTCTCAATAAAATGATACATGCGTATACCGCGCAAGGTTACCGAAAGGCCGATGGTCTGCCCTTTGCGGATCTTGAAATTCGCTATGGATTTTCGCGCTTTTCGCTCGATGGACTTTTGGCCGGTTATAATCCGCAGAGTATCTTTGGCTGATTCAAAAAATTTTTGATCCTTAAGCGCGCTGCCCAATCCGACATTCAAAACTACTTTTTGAATGTGCGGCACGGCCAGAATATTTTTGTAACCAAACTTAGCCTGCATTGCGGCTATAACAACCTTATTGTAGTGCTCTTTTAAGTTAATCATAGAATCAGTCAATGGCCTGCTTACATGACCGGCAAACACGGCGCTTAGATTCGCCCTCACTGCTAAAGGAAACGCGCGTAACTTTATTACAACGCGGACAAACTAGCGCGACATTAGAAATATGCAGCGGCGCGGGGAATTCGATTTTCTGGCCTTTCTGTCCTTGGCGGCGGGGACGAGTGTGTTTTACCCGGAGATTAATGCCTTCCGCTGTCACGCGACTCTCCTTCGGAAATACTCTCAAGACCTTCCCCGTTTTACCACGTGAAGTTCCTGTAATTGCTTTAACCATGTCGCCTTTGCGAATCTTCATCCCGTTAGAAGCAGGTCGCAGTCATCCCGCCCTGCTGATTATTATTATATTTTACGAAATTGACCTTTTGCATACTATCATGATTTTTGTGAATAAAGCGACCGCGGCTTCTAACGGGATTCATACCTTGCTTATAATACTTCTGGCGCTAATGAAATAATTTTAGTAAAACCTTTAGCTCTTAACTCCCGCGCCACGGGCCCAAAGATGCGCGTTCCTTTTGGCTCGCCAGATTCTTTATCAACAATAACTGCGGCATTATCATCAAAACGGATATAGCTGCCATCAGGCCGCCGCGTTTCTTTTCTAGTTCTGACAATCACCGCGTGCACAATATCGCTTTTTTTAACCAGGCTGTGCGGAATGGCCTCTTTTACTACACAAGTAACAATACCGCCAATACGGCCGTACCGCTTTTGATAGCCGCCGAGCACGCGAATACACTGGAGTTTCTTGGCGCCAGTATTATCGGCTGAAACTAACATTGTTCTGTGCTGAATCATACTTTTACATCACTGAACGAATCACACGAATTTGCACAAATTATTTGCGTAAAATTAGCGTAATTAGCTTAGCGATTTACTAACAACGCGCCACCTTTTATCTTTAGACAGCGGCCGCATCTCTTCAATTATTACTTTATCACCGACTTTAGTTTCACTTTTCTCATCATGCGCCTTAAGCTTTTTACTTACGACATAGCGTTTCTTGTATTTGGGATGCAATTTCATCCGATCAATGCGAACAACTACGGTCTTCTGCATTTTATTGCTAATTACAATTCCTTGCAATCTGCGGCGGCGCGGTAGTTTTTTTGATTCTGCGGTCATAAGACAAACTAATAATACAATTTACTTGCTAATCAGGGTGAGTATCCTTGCGATGGTCTTTTTGGTCTCTCGCATATCGCGCACGTTCTTCACTTCGCGGCGCGCAGCCTTAAAACGAAGCTCACGCAGTTTTTTACGCGATTCCTGTAGAATCTTCCCTTGTTCAACTTCATTCAGTTGTCGGAGCTCTTTAATGGTCATCCCGTTAGAAGTTTAAATTTTAGTTTCGTTTATGTACCCGCTAGACGTTAGTCGGCTTCGTCCCGGTTAGAGGTAGGACGCGGACTGCGTCCGCTACCTCTAACGGGATTCGCCACCATAGTATATGAATGGCTTGCCTGAACTTCTAACGGGATCATACTGTATCCTTGCTTACAATCACTGTTCTTACCGGCATTTTGTGCGAGGCCAGACGCAGTGCCTCACGCGCGACATCCTCGGCTACACCATCAATTTCAAACATGATAACACCTGGTTTTACAGGGGCAACAAAATGGTCAACTGCTCCTTTGCCGCCGCCCATAGGTATTTCAACTCCTTTAGTCGTTATGGGTTTATCCGGAAAAATGCGTATCCAGATCTTACCGCCCTTTTTCATAAAACGCGTCATAGCCCGACGAGCGGCTTCAATCTGGCGCGCCGTAATCCAACCCGTCTCAAGAGTCTTCAGACCAAAAGAACCAAAGTCAACACCTAAACGCCTAGTTGCAATACCAATTCGATGCCGGCGTCCTTTGTGCCATTTGCGGTGTTTTATTTTCTTAGGGATTAACATATCTTTTAATCACTGAGCAAATTCCACTAATTTTCGCTAATCATTCGTGCATTATTGAAGAGATTCGTTCAGTGATTTAATACTCTAACCCTTATTAAATATCTCTCCTCTATAAACCCAGACCTTAATACCAATCCTGCCGTAAATCGTATGGGCTTCAACACAAGCGTAATCTATATCAGCGCGCAGATTCTGCAAAGGAATCTTGCCAAAGCCAAGGGTTTCATCGCGAGCAATCTCCGCGCCGTTCAAACGTCCGGAAACGGTTATTTTTGCTCCGAGGGCTCCCACTTTCTGAATTCTCCCCAAGGCTTGTTTTAGGGCCGTGCGGAAAGGAATGCGTTTTTCAATATCTTGTTTCACGCCCTCGGCTACCACTGCTCCATGCAAAGACGGCTTTTCAATCTCTTGGATATTGACCGTGAGGTTAGTAGCGGGGAAAAATTGCTGTTTTAGCTTGCGCTTCAAATCCTCTATGCCAGCACCGCCGCGGCCAATAACCATGCCGGGCTTTGCCGCATGAATTGTAATCGTAGCGGCAACAGTGGACCTATCAATTTCGATGCGATCAACGCCGGCGCCAACTAAGCTCTTTCGAATAAAGTCCCGTAGTAAGACATCGTCTTTAAGATAGCGGCGAAAATCTTTTCTAGAAAACCATTTTGACGGCCAGGTATAGATATTCGCCATTCGGAATGCAAAGGGGTGCACTTTATGTCCCATATTATCTGATTATCGTTCTCCTAGAACGATTGTAATGTGACTAGTCCTTTTACGAATAGGCGCGGCTCGACCAAAAGCGCGCGGCGCAGACCGTTTTAACACTGGACCGCCATCTGCCGTAATCTGTTTGATATAGAGTTTTTCGGTTTCCATTTTTTTATCTTTAGCATTAGCTAGGGCTGACCGCAAGAGCTTAAGCAAGGGCTCCCGGGCGAGTTTAGCCGTGTACTGCAAAATTACCTGCGCCTCTCCTGTTGACTTGCCACGAATTAAATCGGCAACAAGACGGACCTTGCGCGGCGACATTCTAATATATTTTGCAACTGCTTTAACTTCCGTCATATTTATTTAGCTGGCGTGGCAGTTTTGCCGGGTTCCGCTGCCGGTTTAGTGGTGGCGGCTTTGGCTTCTATTTCGCGTTGCATTTTACCTCCGTGCCTGATAAATTTCCGGGTGGGTGAAAATTCACCAAGACGATGTCCGACCATATCCTCCGTGATTAAGACCTGAAGATGCGTTTTACCATTATGCACGCCGATCGTAAAGCCCACCATCTCCGGAGCGATGACCGAGTCGCGCGACCAGGTTTTCACAACGGTTTTGTCGCCAACTCTCAACTTACCCAACTTTTTTAATAAATTGGCATCTACGAATGGACCTTTTCTCAAGCTTCTGGACATAGTAAATCAATTCTGTCATTCCGAGCGGAGCGAGGAATCCCGTTCTTTGGTGTAGGGGATCCTTCGCTACGCTCAGGATGACAACTTCGTTGTCATTTTCGCCGTTTAACAATTAAAGCATTGGACCATTTATTAGCCTTGCGAGTTTTTACGCCAAGAGCAGGCTTCCCCCAAGGAGTCTTGGGGTGCTTTAAGCCGATCGGCGAAACTCCTTCTCCGCCGCCATGGGGATGATCTACCGGATTCATGGCCTTGCCGCGAACGGTCGGCCGTCTGCCGCGATGAAACATACGTCCAGCTTTTCCCCAAGTGATGAGTCTCCAGTCTGGATTTGAAACTTGGCCAATGGTCGCTGCACAATCTTCCGGAATTTTTCGGACCTCGCCCGAGGGGATTTTTATCTGCGCAAAACCACCTTCTATTGCCATGAACTTGGCCACTCCACCGGCACCGCGCGCCAGTACACCTTTGGTATTGGGCTTTAACTCTATATTGAAAATTGGCTGGCCTATCGGAATGAATTTCAAGGGCATGCGATTGCCAATCTTTGGCGGCACGGCCGACCTTGAAGAAATTATTTGGTCGCCAACTTTGATTCCATTAAAAGCCAATAAATAGCGCTTTTCACCGTCGCTGTATTTTACTAAAGCAATGCGGGCACTGCGATAAGGATCATATTCTATCGCCAAGACTTCGGCCGGAATATCAAATTTATCCTGTTTAAAATCCACAAGACGATAATAGCGCTTCGCCCCGCCCACTCGATGGCGCACCGTTATCCGGCCAGCCACATTGCGTCCAGCGTGCCGCGGCAATTTTACAACCAAGGCTTTCTCCGGTTCAGTTTTGGTAATATCGCTAAAAGCATCAATGCTCAAATTGCGGCGGCCCGGACTCGTAGGTTTTACTATTCGTATTGGCATACCCGGTGCTACAATACTTTTATTAATATAATTTTATTATTCATGGATAACGTATATTTCTCGCTAGCACTACATACTTGAAAGAGTTGTAGCACCGGGCATAATTATTTTTTGTATACATCAATGGTCTTACCAGCCGGCAAGGTGACAATCGCCTTTTTCCATTCCTTGGTTTTGCCTAAACTTTTTCCAAAACGCACGTGTTTCCCGTCCATCCTGACAATATTCACGGCTCGCGGGGTTATTCCATATAGGTCCTTGACGGCCAAGACCACCTCCGGCTTGGATGCAGACGATGCAACCTCAAAGATATACTGGTTTGAGGGGCCGACGCTCACAGCCTTTTCGGAAGTATGCGGACGAATTAAGACATTGGCGAACAAACCAGACTCCTTATTCGAAACGACGGCTATAGGGGCAGTCTCGGATTTTAATTCAGAAACCCCGCCCTGCTTTGGTTGCGAACTTTCCTTCTCGCCCTGCTTGAACGGTTTCTTTCCCCATCTAAAAATTTTATCTAAAAACGCCATAGAATATTATTATTTCGGCCTGTAAATCTGCTCCAGCTCTTTTAATCCATCAACAGTGGTTACAAGATTAATATTTCCTAACAGATCAACCACATTCAAACTGCCCACCCAGATCGGGGTTAAGCGCGTGATATTGACGGCGAGACGGCCGATCGGCTTTTGGGTTTTTGACAAAGCCAGAAGGGTCTTGCCGCGCTTGAGCGGCAAAGCGCCGATTATATTTGCAACCATTTTTGTTTTATCTGCTGAAGGAATTAAATTATCCAAAACTACTAAATTGCTGGCGAGCGCCTTATCCGAAAGCGCCATTAAAATTGCTGTTTTCAAGACGCGGCGATTGATTTTTTTTGACCAATTGCGTTCTGGACGCGGTCCAAAGATAATGCCGCCTCCGCGCCAGATAGGAGAGCGGATTGAACCATGCCGCGCGCGTCCAGTGCCTTTTTGCTTCCATGGTTTTCTACCTCCGCCACGCACTTCTCCACGCGTTTTGGTGCTGGAAATAGTCGGCCGATTTTTCGCGCGCTGGGCCACCACTGCTTCATGAAGCACACTCACTTTGGGTTTCACGCCAAATACCGCGGGATTCAAATCCAGCGTGCTTACCTGTTTGCCATCTTGTCCATATACGGGAATAGCTAGCATAGCTTTGAATTACAGTGCGGAAATCATTAGTAAACCATTGCGCGCGCCCGGCACAGCCCCTTTAACAACCAGCCGATTTTTTTCCTTATCAACCGAGACTACCTCCAAATTGCGCACGCTTACGCGCTCTCCGCCCATGCGTCCGGCCATTCTTTGTCCTTTGCGAACATGCTGTAAACCACCCGCGCCAATCGCTCCCGGCATGCG
Organism: Parcubacteria group bacterium GW2011_GWA2_47_26; assembly: GCA_001001705.1. Classification (GTDB taxonomy): domain Bacteria; phylum Patescibacteriota; class Patescibacteriia; order GWA2-47-26; family GWA2-47-26; genus GWA2-47-26. Next base: position 24,432 of record LCOG01000006.1, read on the forward strand.
CGCTTGGTCTTTATGTCCGTGCGTTGCAGGGTGGCCGTGAAAGCCGTGCCGCTTTACTACTCCCTGAAAACCCTTGCCCTTTGAAACACCGGTTACTTTAACTATATCACCCGGAGCAAATATCGCTACATTAATGACGTCGCCGCGCTTGATCTCTTTGTCTTGAAGCTTGCATTCGCGCAACCAGCGCAATTTTGGCAGATCTTTAAGATGCTGCTGCATTGCCTTAGTTAAAATTTTTTTTGTACCAAATCCAAGCTGTACTGCACTGTAGCCGTCTTTTTCAGATGTGCGCAGTTGCGTAACATAACACGGCCCGGCTTCGATAATAGTCGCGGGCATCAACCGTCCTTTACTATCCCATTGTTCAGTCATTTCTAATTTTTTACCTAAGATAAACTTCATCCCGTTAGAAGCAGGTCGCGGTCACAATCGCTACTCTGCAATTATGAATTAACATCAATCTCTTTATTCTCCTTGATATCCCGTTACTTAAGCGCGACCGCGGCTTCTAACGGGATCATAAACTAAAAGCTAGAAGTCGTTATATTTGGGGCCTGTTGCCGGATACCATTTCTACTGCAAACCAAGATTTCCGGCTGCAAAATCCCGATAGCTCCTCGCCGTATTTTAAGTCAAATATGCCTTGTCGCTCTCGGAATTTTTCGCTCGCAAATCTTGGTTTTCGCTACGAAAGCGTATTCGGCAACGGGCCCCTTAACAACCTCTAGCCTTTAATCATAAGAAAGGCTGCTGTTTTTAATCTCTCAAATTACATGCTTGTAGACCTCTTACTTTCTGCGCTCTCAAGGCAATGCAGGTTTTCTATATATATCTCCTTATAGATCTTCTGCATCACCAATGATAGACACTCCACTATAATCTATACTACATTTTTATTTCCACGTCAACCCCCGCGGGCAAATTCAGACTGGTTAGCGAATCAACGGTTCTGGATGTCGGATTCAGAATATCCAAAAGCCGCTTGTGCACCCGCATCTCATATTGCTCGCGCGAATCTTTATGTACGAACGAGGAACGATTGACCGTGTACTTGCGCTTCTCGGTCGGGAGTGGCACTGGGCCGCGCACTTGGGCGCCGGTACGCACTGCAGTATCAATGATTGTCCGCGCGGCCTGATCAATAATCTTGTGGTCGTAAGCGCGAATTTTAATACGGATCCGTTGATGGATCTCCTCGTTTTTTTCTTTAACTTTTTGATGTGCGTCAGTCATGAAAGAACGGTTTTTAATTCTGTCATTCCTAGGAGTAAAACGACGAGGAATCCCGTTCTTAGACGAAGGGGATCCTTCGGGCTTCGCCCTCAAGATGACCACTTTGTGGTCACTTTATTATCTTAGTTACAACGCCGGCACCAACAGTTTTTCCGCCTTCACGAATGGCAAAACGCTGTTTCTCTTCAAGAGCAACTGGAACAATCAGCTTGATCTTCAGGTTAATTGTATCGCCGGGCATAACCATTTCCACGCCCGCGGGCAAGTCGGTCACTTCGCCAGTCACATCAGTAGTACGGATATAGAATTGGGGCTTATACCCTTTGAAAAATGGCTTGTGCCGGCCGCCTTCTTCTTTAGCCAGACAATAAACTTCGCCCTCAAATTCGGTGTGCGGCGTAACAGAGGCCGGCCTGGCCAAAACCATGCCGCGCTCAACTTCCTCTTTTTTAATGCCGCGCAAAAGCACGCCGGCATTGTCGCCGGCACGACCTTCATCTAACTGTTTATTAAACATCTCGATCCCGGTTACCACGGTCTTGCGCGTTTCCCGCATCCCCACAAGTTCGACTTCCTCATTGAGCTTTACTAGGCCGCGCTCTATACGACCGGTTACGACGGTGCCGCGGCCTTCAATTGAAAAGACGTCTTCAATTGGCATGAGGAATGGTTTTTCCACATCGCGCACCGGTTCAGGGATATATTCATCCAAAGTTTTCATGAGTTCAAGAATAGGCTTGGCCGCTTCTTCGTCCTTGGGATTTTGGAGGGCTTTAAGAGCGGAGCCTCGAATAATGGGGGTGGTGTCGCCCGGAAATTCATATTTCTTCAGCAAGTCGCGGATTTCTTCCTCGACCAAGTCAATTAGTTCCTTATCTTCAACCTGGTCTACTTTATTCAAAAAGACCACAATAAAGGGAACGCCAACCTGACGGGCAAGCAGAATGTGCTCGCGAGTTTGCGGCATGGGACCGTCCGCGGCGGAAACGACTAAAATTGCGCCGTCCATCTGGGCTGCGCCGGTAATCATGTTTTTTACATAATCAGCGTGTCCGGGACAGTCCACGTGCGCGTAGTGGCGCTTTTCCGATTCGTACTCAACGTGGGCAGTCGCGATAGTAATGCCGCGGGCTTTTTCTTCAGGCGCGGCGTCAATTTGATCCACGCTCTTGTCCTGGGCGCGAAAACCGTGATTGCGCAAGACCGTTAAAATTGATGCAGTCAGCGTAGTTTTGCCGTGGTCGACGTGACCAATGGTTCCGACGTTAATATGTGGTTTAGTTCGCTCAAATTTTTCTGCCATACTCTTGGATATTTAAACATTTAAATATTTAAATTTATCACTCCGCGGGCTCCATGTAGTAGCGATCCTCTTCTTCGGTTTCGGCTTCAGATTCCCATTCTGCAGGGTCGTTTTTTGTCGCTCCCTGCCATAAAGCCACATCCGGATCAATACTACCAGCACTTGGGGCGGCCGTCAATGGCTCGCTGGCCCTTGCGCGTACTGGTTCCGAAACCTTGTTAAGCAGCTCTTCATACTCGGTCAGACGCATCAAGGTAAAAGGAGCGCCTGATTTCGGATCTACAACAATAACCCGATCCCCGGTTTTCTCAATAATTCCTAGGATTTTAGCAAAAGTTTCGGGAGTCATAGCTACTAAACTAGATTTATACGGGCGAGGAGTGTTTCTAAAATACCATAACCCATAAAAAATGGCAATATCTAGGCGGGGTCACGTTTTATGCCCTTATCCCCAATATATCCACCCTCAATCATTTACCGCCGCCTGTCTTGCTTTCTATGATTTTTTGCGCAACATTAGCGGGGACTTCGGCATAATGGGAAAATTCCATAGTGTAGGAACCGCGACCTTGGGTCATAGAACGCAAGGATGTGGCGTAGCCAAACATTTCTGCGAGCGGTACATCAGCATCCACCACTTTGACATTTGCGCGGTCGCGCATTTCTTTGATAACCCCGCGCTTGGAATTCAAGTCGCCGATCACGGTACCCATAAAATTTTCCGGGGTTAAAACCTCGATTTTCATAATCGGCTCCAGTAAAACTGGCGAAGCCCGCTTAACTCCGGCCTGTAGCGCCATGGATCCAGCGATCTTAAAGGCGATCTCGGAGGAATCTACATCGTGATAGCTGCCGTCATAAACTGTCACCTGTAAATCAATAACCGGGTATCCAGCCACCACGCCTTTATCAATAGCCTCGCGCACGCCTTTTTGAATCGCCGGAATAAATTCTCTGGGAATAGCTCCGCCTTTCACCTCATCAATAAACTCATACCCGCTTCCGCGCTCTTTGGGCTCGACACGCAGCCAGCAATGCCCATACTGCCCGTGCCCTCCAGTCTGACGGATGTATTTGCCCTCCGCCTGCGCCACGGCGCGGATGGTTTCTTTGTAGGCCACTTGCGGCCGACCAACATTAGCCTCTACCTTGAACTCCCGTTTCATGCGATCCACAATAATTTCCAAATGCAACTCGCCCATGCCGGATATAATGGTCTGGAACGTTTCTTCGTCGGTATGCACGCGAAAGGTCGGGTCTTCTTCTATGAGTTTGGCTAGCGCAATACCCATTTTTTCTTGATCAGCTTTGGTTTTAGGTTCAATCGCTTGCGAGATCACTGGTTCAGGAAACGTAATTGTCTCCAAAACAATCGGGTGATCAGGATCGCAAAGGGTATGCCCGGTAAAAGTATTCTTAAAGCCTACAGCAGCGGCAATCTCTCCGGCATAGACCTCGGTTACGTCTTCTCTATGATTGGCGTGCATACGCACAATGCGGCCAATACGTTCTCTGTCGCCGGTAGTGGAATTCAAAACATAGGAACCGGCAGCGAGTTTTCCGGAATAGATGCGGAAATAGCAGAGTTTGCCAATAAAAGGATCAGCCGCTACTTTAAAGGCCAGAGCGGAAAAATATTCATCATCAGCAACTCGGCGCTCAATATTTTTTTCCGGATCTTTGGGGTCTATACCTTTAGGCGGAGGAATATCCAGGGGTGAAGGCAGATAATCAACAACGGCGTCAAGCATGAACTGCACACCTTTGTTTTTAAGGGCGCTGCCGCAAAGCACGGGCACAATATTGAAATTTGTGACAGCCTTGCGCAGGACGCGCTTCAAGTCCGCAACTGGAATATCTTGACCGGCAACATAACGATCCAGCAATTCCTCGTCGTTTTCAGCAATGGCCTCAACGAGCTTAGCGCGATATTCTTCAGCTTTGTTTTTCAGATCCGCGGGTATTTCGGTTTCTTCAATTTCCTTGCCTAAATCGTCTTTGTAAAGAAAAGCTTTGCGTTCCAGTAAATCAATAATGCCCTTAAAATTTTCTTCAGCGCCGATGGGGAGCTGTAAAGGATAGGCTTTGGTCGTAAGCCGGGCATGGATAGAATGCAGGTCAGCAAAAAAATCCGCGCCCATCCTATCCATTTTATTAATAAAACAAATGCGCGGAACTTTGTACTCGTCAGCGTAATGCCAATTGGTTTCGGACTGCGGCTCAACCCCGGCAACCCCGTCAAAGATGACAACCGCGCCATCAAGCACGCGCAAAGAGCGTTTTACCTCAATGGTAAAATCAATGTGTCCGGGGGTATCAATAATGTTGATGCGACTATCTTTCCAAAAACAAGTCGTTGCCGCGGCGGTAATGGTAATACCGCGCTCGCGTTCTTGCTCCATCCAATCCATGGTGGCCTCACCCTCATGCACCTCGCCAATCTTGTGTTTTTTGCCGGTATAAAAAAGAATCCGCTCGGTTACGGTGGTTTTTCCGGCGTCGATATGAGCGATAATGCCTATATTACGGGTTTTTTCTAATAAATATTCTCGGGGCATTTTTTTATCTAGCGTGCAAAGTGCGCAAAGGCTTTGTTAGCTTCAGCCATTTTTTGCACATCTTGTTTCTTTTTAATCGCCGCGCCTTCTCCTTTTGCCGCATTCATTAATTCTTCCGCAAGCTTATTGGCCATGGGAGCGCCTTTGCGCCCGCGAGCCGCTCCTAAAATCCATTGGGCCGCCAAAAAGAAACGCCGCTCGGTCCGGACCGGAAATGGGATTTGATAATTGGCGCCACCAACTCGGCGTGAACGCACTTCCAGCATTGGGCCGACATTTTTCATTGCCTCATCAAAGATTTCCACGGGGTTTTGTTTGGAAACGTCAGCAATGCGTCCGAAAGCGTCGTGGAGAATGCGCGTAGCTGTTGATTTCTTTCCTCGCTCCATGAGGTAATTAATAAACTTGGCAACATCAGTACTGCCGTATTTCAAATCCGGAGCGATAATTCTTTTTGGCGCTTTTTTATGACGCATAATATTTTACGAAATTATTTCGGCATCTTTACTCCGTACAAACTTCGGCTGCGATGACGCCCTTCAACACCGGTCGTATCATAAACCCCGCGCACAATATGGTAGCGCACGCCTGGCAAATCTTTAACACGACCGCCGCGGATTAAAACGATAGAGTGTTCTTGAAGATTGTGACCAACGCCGGGGATATACGCGGTGACTTCTTTGCCATTACTCAATCGAACTCTGGCAATCTTGCGCAGAGCCGAGTTCGGTTTCTTAGGCGTCATGGTCGTTACTTTAACACAGACCCCGCGTTTAAACGGACTGCCTGCAGCCAGCACGGTTTCGCGCCGCTTCAGGGTATCCAAAACCGATTGCAAAGCCGGAGCTTTGCTTTTGGTGGTCTGGGGTCGTCTTGGATTTTTAATCAGTTGGTGAATTGTTGGCATAACTTAATATAAACGGAATTGAACTTATACTACACGATCCCCTAAAATCCGTCAAGAAAAGGATCGTTGCCCAAGACGGGAACGACCCCCAATATACACCGAAGTAAACACCATCTATAAGTAAGCTTATCTAGCCGCTTTCTCTATCATCACATACACTTTCTGCAACAACTCGGTATATCTTCCTGCAATTGCTTTGTACAACTCATCCGCCACGGTCTCTTTGTGGGTATGGATTATCTCGTTGCGATCATCGGTCATTTCCATGAGAGCAACGGCGTCATCATCGGAAATTGTCACATTGTTGCGAAGTTCGCGAAAACAATCTTTGGGTGAAGCAGCATCAACTCCGAATTTTTCTTGGAGCAGAACTTTCGCGGTCTTCCAAACCAACTCAAAGGTATACTCAAAACGTTTAATTATCGAATCGCGCACGACTTTGTTGTACTCCAAACTCAAGGCCTCTTGAAGAGTGGTTAGGGTCTTTTTAAATTCTTGAATTTTAAGTATTAGCGTTTGATCCATATGATGGGCTGCTTAAATACATTTTGCTTAAAGACCGCGCTCACCTGATTAAAATCAACAACATCCACTTTGTATGGCAAGACGGACTCTTCAAAAATTGATTGCAAGCGCCGGACATCCGGTTTGGATACTTTGCCAACGAGTCCGAGGCCACAATCATGAAAGCGTTCTTGCCGAGTGGCAGAGCCAAACAAAAACACTTTTACTTTTTTCTTGCCTAAAACTTGCTCAACGACTTTCTTAATCTGTTGTATGTATTCGTCCTTGATCATGCTTTATTTTAATATTGCCTGCCCATCTTTTATAACTACCCAATTACCTCATTTATCGTATCACCTTATTTATCTTTGGACAAACGACCAATTAGGCTTGGCTCTAAAGTCTAATCATGTTATACTTCATTAATTGAAAAATCTCGCATATGAATAGCGTAAAGAAAAACCTATTAACTTGGCTCGGCCTGACCACCGTTGGCTTTTTTGTCTTTGGTCTAATTCCAGTTTTATTTTTTTTAGATGGTGGGTCCAATAAACTGCTTTTGTTTATTTCAAGGCTGGTGTTTTTAGGCAAGCTATCTGGTTTACTAATTTTTATATACATCGTCTTGTCGTTTGCGCTCTTTTTGGTTATTGTGTTATTCAAAAAAATTGAATATAAAAAAGTTTTACTCGGCTGGTTGGTCGTCATACTTTTAAGCTGGGGGATTCCCAATATTATTTACAGAGAAATTTATCTCAAAAGTGATCGGGTAAATTTAGGCCACAACCCGTTTAATCAAAATGAAATAATGGAACCGACTGTACATACTTTGTTTTGGCAATCGGAATTTTGGATGAGTAAGGATAAAAGAATTGCAAGACTTACAGAAGAAAGAAAAGAAAATGACCAAAAATCTAGACTCATAAAACACGTAAATGAGCCCGAGCCGTTGGATATAAGCGAGGAATTGGCTGTAGACGCTTTTGGGGAGCCGACACAGAAACGCCATGATGCGAATGGGTTTGAAGAATGGATATATTATCCATGGACAGACCACAATGACTGGACTCTTTCAGTTTACTTTAAAAATGGGAAGCTCTGGAGCATTGGAGAAGTTTTAAGTGAAAAGGAAAGAGAGAAATTGCGTATAAAAAAGTAGTATGAAAACAGGATCAAAAATTTTAATAATAATTCTAGGCACAATAGCATTCGGGGTCGTGCTTGTGTCTTCATTGCCTTTGGCACAGCGGATATTTCATCTCTCCTTTTACTGCGTTCCGGAAAAAGTTTTTAAAGAAGACAGCAGAGAATGGCAAAGGAGCTGGCATAATAATAACGACGAGGAATGCAGGGGTGATGAAATCAAAAAGCAGTTCTTAAAGTATACTTTGTTTAAAAAAGATTCACCTTTTGAGGTTGGCGATATTGTAGCTTACAAAAGAAACGGCAAGCTGTTTGGCAAAGCATTTGGCAGAATAGAAGAAGTCAGCACTCTTGATGCAGGTTGGTCTTACGAAGTATTAACAGTCGTAGATAGCCAAGTATTTACTGAAAAGGTTATGCATGATTGGATCTTTGCGAGGGATTAGGAATTAAATTTGTTTCCGCTTCGCTGCGGCAAACATCGTCTATCTAAAAACACTCATTATTTCATTCCGACCCCAAACCAGAAATTCTAGCTTTTAGATTCTGGCTACCAGCTTCTCAATTATGTCACGACATTCGCATTGGGCAAAAGTAAAACACGGCAAGGGTACGGCGGACCAAAAAAGGGGGGCGCTTTTTTCCAAACTCTCTCGCATGATTACGGTTGCGGCGCGCAGCGGCGGCGATCCATCAATGAATTTTAGACTCCGTCTAGCCATTGACCATGCTAAAGCCGCGGCCATGACCAAGGATACAATTGAACGGGCGATTGCCAAGGGCACGGGGGCGGATAAAGAGGGCTTACAAATCACGGAAGAAATTTATGAAGGATTTGGTCCGAGCGGAATCGCCTTGCTTATTGAGGTAGTTACAGACAATAAAAACCGTGCCTTTCAGGAGCTGAAGCATGCTTTTTCCAAGCATGGCGGGAGTCTTGGCAGTAGCGGCTCGGTGGCTTGGATGTTTGAACATAAAGGCGTTATTCGTCTGCCGCCCCCTCACCCCGCTTCCGGCATTCCTATCCCCGGGGGAGAGGGCAGAGTGAGGGCGGACCAAGATTTGGAATTTAAATTGATTGATGCGGGGGCAGAGGATATTGCAAGCGAAGACGAGGGGGTTACGGTTTATACCAAGCCCGAGGAGCTTAAAGCCGTGGAGGAAAAAATCCGAGCCGCGGGCCTTATCCCTGAATATACGGGCCTGGCTTGGGTAGCAAAAGATGCCGTCAAGCCTCCAGAAGAAGCGCGCGGACAATTAGAAGCTTTGCAAGATGCGCTGGATGAGATGGAGGATGTGAGTGAATATTATACAAATGCGGCCGAAGAACATTAAATATGCGAATTCTAGGCATTGATCCGGGGGTGGCCCGGATGGGGTATGGAATTTTGGAAAGTGATCAGGATAAAGTGCGGGCTATTCTCTACGGCTGTTTTGAGACACCGGCTCGCATGAATCATGCAGCACGACTTGTGGCGATCCATAAAAAGCTTGTATCTCTTATTAAAAAATACAAACCCGATCGCGTTGCTGTAGAAAAACTTTTCTTTTCCAAAAATACAAAAACCGCTCTTGCGGTTGGGGAAGCGCGCGGGGTCGTGCTTATGACTTGCGCAAATTTAGGCGCTCCGATTATTGAACTTGCGCCTAAAGAAATTAAGTCTGCACTTACCGGCTACGGGTTGGCAAATAAAGCGCAGGTGCAAAAAATGGTTCAACTAATTCTCAAACTAGACCATATTCCCAAACCCGACGATGCCGCTGACGCTTTGGCCATTGCCATTTGTGGACTAAGGACTACTGACTACAGCAATTGCGGTAAACCGTAGACAAACATATGTCTCGATCAGAATTGCGCAAAGATTATATCCAAGACAAGTACGTTATTATCGCGCCGAGGCGCGGCAAACGGCCGCAGAAAATGGAAACTGGTCCGAAGACCACTATCCCCCCTTGCCGGCTATGCCCGGGGCAGATTGATAAGGAACCCTTTTTGCTGGAAGTCTGGGGCAAAAAAGAATGGCTGATCAAGGTAGTGGCCAATAAATTCCCGGCCGTCTCTTTAGATAATTCCAAAGCCTACGGCACCCAAGAGGTTGTTATTGAAACGCCAGAGCATGGCAAACACTTGGAAGAGTTAAGCGATGATCAGGTGGCAAAACTGTTTTGGGTCTATGCCGGGCGCACCAAAACTATTTCAGAAAATAAAAAGATTGAATATATTTTGATTTTCAAAAATTCCGGCGGACCGGCCGGGGCATCTTTACAACACGCACACTCACAGATATTTGCAACCCATTTCCTGCCGCCGAATCTTTTTGATAAATCCCAAAAAGTGCAATCGTACAAACTACGCACTGGCCGTTGTGTATATTGTGATGTTTTACAAAAAGAAAAAAGGGGGGCGAGATTTATTTGGGATGATAATAATGTTATTGCTTTTGCGCCGTACGCTTCCTTGCATAATTATGAGGTCTGGATATTGCCTAAACGCCACTTGGACAACATCACTAACTTAACCGAGGCCGAACGTTTTTCGTGGGCCAAAATTTTACGACACGTCCTTAAAAAAATTGTGGCCCTTAATCTTCCTTACAATTTTTATTTTCATCAGGTTATCCATGATGAGGATCAGCATCTCTATATGAAAATCACGCCGCGTGGCTCGGTCTGGGCCGGGGTAGAGATCGGATCGGGGTTAATCATCAATCCGGTTTCACCAGAAGAAGCGGCAGAGTATTATCGAGAATGATCCTATGTCTTTTTATCCTCTTTCCAGCACTCGGGGTGAATAATCCGCATTAAAAAAAGAATCAGCAGAATAAGCAAGGCTGTAAGGGTGCCTAACACATAAAGCCCTTGACCCAAAATCATGCCAAGTGCGGCAACAGCCCAAAGCGCGGCGGCCGTAGTCAATCCCTCAATGTGTCCTTCACGAAAAATAATTAATCCCGCACCGAGAAAACCAATACCGGCGGCAATCGGCTGGACGCCTCCGACACTACTCAAAGAAAAAAGCGCGGCTCCTAAAGAAACCAAGGCAAAAGTTCTGGTGCCGGCAGTCTTGCCAATGGTCTCACGTTCTAAACCAATTAGCCACCCAAAAACCGCGGCCAACAACAAACGCAAAAATAATTCTAGCTCGTTGCCGGCAAAAAAGTTAACCATATTTTTACACAATTAAGTATTAAGCCTCCCCATCCCCACCTCCAACTTCACAATCTGGGAAGCACTAGGCGGGGTAAGGTCCATGATAGTAGAACGGTAAGGGAGGTAACCTTGTTTTTCCAGGGTAATGTAGTATTTGCTCCGGCCCACCAAGAAAGCATACTTGCCAGAGTCATCCGTGATTTGGGTTTCCAGGAGTT
>LCOG01000007.1 GCA_001001705.1 Parcubacteria group bacterium GW2011_GWA2_47_26
ACTCCGAATTCGTTAGGAAAATTGGGGGGAAATCAGTGGGACGCGCTTCGCGCGTCCCACGCTCTGGGTGCTTCTGTATCTTTTTCTACAAAACTGGAGCGGGCGACGGGAATCGAACCCGTGACTACTCCTTGGAAGAGAGTCGTTTGACCACTAAACTACGCCCGCGAGTGAGCACTATATCACACTTTCCGCATGCCAATCCAGGCCTTCTCATGATTTTCTAATTCAACCTCATGCGACCACTCCATCTCCGCTCTTGTGTCTACCAATAAAACACTTTGCGCAATAACCGCTTTGCGCAACTGTTTTTGAAACTCTTTAATAACTTGACGCAGCATCGAATCCGCTGTGGCAACCATAACTTCCACGTGATCACTCGGGGTAAGCCTAGCGATCTTGCGCATCTCATTCATGTGCCGGCCTATCTCGCGCAGGAGTCCTTCTTTTTGCAGTTCTTCAGAAATTTTCACACCCAAATTAACCGATAAACCACTCTCCACGCTCATGCGATAATTATCCTTGGGCTTGAGCTGATCTTCAAATACATGACCGTGCTTTACATTAACCTCTTCAAGAACAATCCGCAACATTTCCGGCGACAATTTTGCCCCAGAAACCTCCAAATCTGAAAGCGGCTGGCGCACTCTTATTTTTTCTTGAGCGCGAATGGCGTGCACAAGTTCTACCGCTTTGCGTGCCAAGCGCATCTCTTCCAAAAGTGCCGCATCAATTTTCGCTTTCTTCACTTTCGGCCAGTCCTGTAAGTGAACGCTATTCACAATGTCACTGCGAGTAGCCGCGGACGACGAAGCAATCTCCGGAGCTTGCTTCGCTCCTGTCTGCGCAGGCAGGTCGCTCACAATGACGTGTTGGGTAGATTGCCAAATATGCTCTGCCAAAAACGGCATAAATGGCGCGAGTAATTTTGCAAGCTCAAGTAAAACATACCGCAATGTATTTAGGGCGGCCTCACGTTCGCGCTTCTTCTCGCTCTTTAAACGCTCCCGCGATCGACGAAGATACCAAGTAGAAAGATCATCAATAAACACGGGCAACAACCTCCCCGCGCGCACTACATCATAACTGTCCATTACCGCAGTCATGTCGCGGATTGTCTCGTGCAGGCGAGCAATGATCCATTTATCTAATACATTGCGCGATATGGGCGGTATAACTCCCCCTGCTCCCCCTCTTAACTTAAGAGGGGGTTGGCCTGCCTGCACAGGCAGAGGGGCGTTACTTTCCTTTGGCTCGTAGAGTTTATAAAAGCTCAACACATTCAGCGTCAACAACACCACCTTCTTATAAATCCCGTCTACTTCCCGCTCCGAGAAAAATAAATTATCCGCCTGCATCACTGTTGAAATCATCAGATAAAAACGCAGCGAATCTACTCCGTAACGCCTGATAATATCCCACGGATCAGGATAGTTTTGTTTTGACTTGGAAAGCTTTTCTCCTTTTTCATTAAGTATAGTTCCAGTCGTTACTATATTCCGGAAAGGCGGTTTTCCAAATAAGATTGAGCCCACAACGTGCATGACATAAAACCATGCGCGCGTCTGGGCAATATACTCGGCCACAAAATCTGCCGGATAACGCTCCTTAAACAATTCTTGATTCTCAAAAGGATAATGCAATTCCGCAAACGGCATGGAGGCAGACTCAACCCAGCAATCAATCACCTCCGGAATACGTTGCATCTCTCCCCCGCACTCTTCACACCTCAACTTAATCCCATCTATATAGGGTCGATGCAAATCAATATCCTTGAGTTCGCGCGATTTATATACTTCATCATAATTTGTTGCTCTTTGTTTAAGTTCCTCAAACGACCCAACGCATACAACCTTGCCACACCCCATAACTCCCCCTTCTCCCCCTCTTAACTTAAGAGGGGGTTGGCCTGCCTGCGCAGGCAGGGGGGCGTTACTTCCTACACACCGCCAGAATGGCAAAGGCGTGGCCCAATAACGATTACGCGAGATATTCCAGTCTGGCGCGCTCTCAATTCCTTTCTCAAACCGACCATGCTTCAAATGCTCCGGATACCAATTAATCTTCTCGTTGAGTTTCAACAAATTCTTCTTGATTTTCTGAATTTTAATAAACCAAGCCGGAATGGCATTATAAAAAAGCTGGGTTGAACAACGCCAACAAAATGGGTATGAGTGAGTGTACATCTCACGCTTAAATAATAACCCGCGCTTTTCCAAATCACCTTTAACCAACATCTCCGAATCCTTAAAATACTTCCCGCGGATCAGTTCAGGCGCTTGCTCGTTAAATATACCTTTCTCATCAAGAAGCGGCACAATTGGCAAACCTACTTTAAGTCCAAGATTATAATCATCCTCACCATAAACCACGGCCGTATGCACAATACCCGTCCCGTCTTCAGGAGTCACAAAATCCGCCGCGTACACCTTAAAGGCTTTTTTGCTTTTAGGCATAAAAACCACAAATAGCGGCTCATATCCTAATCCAACCAAATCTCTACCCTTAATCTCTTGCACAATTTCGTATCCCTCGCCAAGAATTGAAAGGCGCGCCTTGGCAACAACATACTGCTCCCCCCCCATGCGCACCAACACATAATCAATATCCTCCCCTACTGTAAGCGCCATATTGCCCGGCAAGGTCCACGGCGTTGTGGTCCACACCAAAAAATAAGTGGGTAATTCCCCTTCACCACCTCTTAAGTTAAGAGGGGGACGGGGGACGTTATGAACCTTAAATTTTACTGTCACCGCCTCCTCGCTTACATCCTCATAACTATTATCCATGGCTACCTCAAAGTTAGAAATCGGGGTTTCACAGCGCGGACAATATAAAAGCACTTTGCGCCCTTCGTAAATCAATTTTTTCTCCCAAATCTGTTTCAGTGCCCACCACACTGATTCCATGTAAGCGTTGTCCATGGTTTTATAGGAATTTTCAAACTCCACAAACCGCGCAATGCGGCGCACCATCTTGCCCCACTCGCTCGCATACTTCAAAACCCCCTCGCGACAAGCGCGATTAAAAAACTCAATTCCCTTTTCTTCTATCTGCTTCTTACCTGAAATATCCAATTGTTTTTCTACAATATTTTCAATGGGCAAACCATGGCAATCCCAGCCCCACCTGCGCCGCACATGGTAGCCGCGCATTGTTTTATAGCGTGGAATCACATCTTTAATCGTGGAAGCTAAAATATGCCCATAGTGCGGAAATCCAGTCGCAAATGGCGGTCCATCATAAAATATAAACTCACCCCGCTGTGCGAGCTTTTCCAAAGATTTTTCGAAAATTTTATTACGCTCCCAAAATTCAAGAATCTGCTCCTCTATTTCAGGAAAATTTTTTGCCATATTCACTTACAAATCCAAAGCTTCTAACTCTCTAAGCCATGATTCAAGCACGTTGGACGACGACTTATTTTCTGGGTCTGCTAATTCTTGCCTAATCAACGCTTTCAATCGCTCACTCTTCTCGTGTAAATTAACACCCTCAAACAAAGCCGCGTGCTCATTAAGCGACCAATCATTAAATTCCTGAAGTATAGCTGAAAAACGCTCCTGCTTTTCTTCAGGCGATACTTCTTCTAATTCGCTTAAAATGCCCCTCGCCTCCGCCGCAGTTGCCCCGCGATTATACGCGAAGGGAGACTCCTCCGGTTTTTTTCTCCCGCCCATTGGCCCAGCTTTTCTATGTACAGCCAACGCTCTAAGTTCGGTCGGGATACGAACTCTTTTAATTGCAGGAACTCTGATAACCCTTTCTGCATCTATGGGTTTTGGAGGTGGTACATCGTATGAACGCCTAGGCATAATGGAAGTATTCTAAAAGTTTAGGTTATTCTCAAAGTTTAGACAATTTTATCAATTTAGTCAATCTGTGGTATAATAAATTGCTATAAATTATCATTCATAATTAAAACTAATTTATGCCCACCAAACATAAACTCTCTAAAAGTTTCAAACTCTCTAAATTCAAAATCTGCGTCTCCGGTGCGGCGGCCGGCCCATGTTTAAAGTCCGCCCAAAAATTAGCCTTTGAAGTCGGCCGCGAAGTTGTCAAACAGGGAGCGATTCTCACCACCGGAGCTACCACAGGCATTCCTTACGAAGCAGCCCGAGGCGCTAAGGCCGAAGGCGGCATCATTATTGGCTTCTCCCCGGCTGGCTCCCCTCGCGAACATGTTAAAAAATATAGACTGCCCTTAACCTATGTGGACGTCATAGTTTATACCGGATTTGGCTATGCCGGCCGTAACTTGCTTTTGACCCGTGGCTCCGACGCAGTCATCACTATTTGCGGACGCATGGGTACGCTTAATGAATTCACCATTGCCTTTGAAGATCAAAAAATAATCGGAGTACTGCGCGAATCCGGCGGCACCGCCGACGAAATTCCGCACATTCTTGAGACCACCAAAAAAACAATCAAGGCCCATGTAATTTATGACCACGACCCCGCGCGTCTGGTCAAAAAAGTCCTGGAAGAAATTCGCAAACGCCAAGGCAATCATTCACTCTATTATGTCTAAGCTTGTTTTTATTGCCAGTGACCATGCGGCCTTTGATTTGAAAAAACAAATCAAAAAATATTTAACCGGACTCGGTTATCAAGTCAAAGATTTTGGCGCCTACTCATATAATCCGGAAGACGACTATCCTGATTTTATTTTTCCCGCCGCACAAGCTATGGCGAAGCACAAAGGATCGCGGGGCATTATGCTGGGCGGCTCGGGCCTTGGCGAATGCATCGTTGCCAATAAAATCAAGGGAGTCCGCGCGGTACGCGCTTGGGACATAATGAGTGCAAAAATGAGTCGCGCTCATAATGATGCAAATGTGCTTTGTTTGGGCGCAGGCAAGACAAAAGACAAAGCCGCACACGGAATGATTCTTACATTAACGCAAGCAAAATCAATCCTCAATATCTGGCTCAAAACGCCCTTTTCCGGAAAACTCCGCCACATACGCCGGTTAAAAAAAATTTCACAATATGAAGCGTGAGATTATTCCGGTTATCCTTGCCAAAAACTTTTTGGATTTTAAAAAGAAGCTGGCCGTAATCAAAACGCTAAAACCCAAACCACGGTGGATCCAGATTGATGTGGTGGATGGAAAGTTTGCGCCGTTTAAGACCTTGGCGAACCCAAAAAAGATAGCAATCCTACTCGGTAGTCGCCGGTCTTTAGCCAGCGAAAAGCGCAGGCTAAAGCCTGCGGCTACATTTGATTTTGAAGTGGACCTCATGGTCGTTGACCCATTACAGCATGCTAAGGCATGGATCCAAGCTGGGGCAAAAAGGATTTTATTCCATGTGGAAGTATTCCATAAAAAAATTCCCTCTCTTAAGATAAGGGAGGAACCGGGTGAGTTATGGGACATTATCAAATATATCAAATCTCGTGGCGTGGAAGTCGGCCCTTCACTTAATGCGGCGACGCCGATTGGCATATTGGAACAATATCTTGCACTGCCAGGTAGCCGCAAGCTTCAGCTTGCGTACCATACACCACGCAGGCTAAAGCCTGCGGCTACATTTGATTGCATTCTTCTTCTCGGCGTCAACCCGGGCCGATCAGGCCAGCCATTCCAGCGCCACGTCCTCAAAAAAATCCGTGCCTTACGCAAAAAATACCCCCATCTTCCCATTGAGGTAGATGGTGGTGTAAACTTAAGTAATGCGGAGGAAATCCTCAAAGCCGGCGCGACTAGGATCGCAACTGCCTCCGCGCTCCACAACGCCGCGAGTCCTCAAGTTGCTTATCAAAAATTCCTAAAGGTCGCTGATAAATTTCGCTAATTCCTACCAACTATGCGTAAACTCTTTTGGACTCTTATCGGCTCGGTTATAGCCATGACCGTCTTGATTCTTATTCTGGCGCTCGTTGCCACCCTACGAAAATAAGTACGTCGAATTTAGTGTGTAGGACGTAGACCGTAATCCTAACTCCAACCATCTACATACTACTCACTACATACTCAATCCCATGCCGCACATCCACGATGAAAAAGCCAAGGAATTGGAGGAAAAAGCTCTTCGAGTGCGTGAGCTTATTATTGACATGCTAACCGAGGCAAAATCCGGCCACTCCGCCGGCCCCCTTGGCATGGCTGATATTTTTGTAGCTCTTTATTTTCATATTCTCCATCACGACCCCCAAAACCCTGATTGGGAAGACCGCGACAGGCTTATCCTTTCCAATGGTCATATCTGTCCAGTGCGCTATGCGACCATGGCTCTCGCCGGCTATTTTCCAATTGAGGAGCTCAAAACGCTCCGAAAATTCGGAACGCGGCTCCAAGGACACCCTGAACGACTGCGCCTGCCCGGAGTGGAGACCACCTCTGGCCCGCTTGGTTCCGGATTGGGGCAAGCCGCTGGTTTAGCCTATGCCGCACGCATGGATAATAAAAACTGGCGCACTTACTGCCTCATGTCCGACGCGGAGCAAGCCGTCGGTGTGTTATACGAAGCCATGCTTTTTGCCGGGCGTAATAAACTAAACAATCTAACCGGAATTATTGACCGCAACAATATCCAAATTGACGGTTTTACTGAAAATATCATGCCCCTTGAACCTCTGCGCGCTAAATATGAAGCCTGCAACTGGCACGTGATTGAAGTAGGCGGGCATAATATTGAACAGTTTGTTAATGCCATAGAAGAAGCCAAAGCCATTTATGAAAAACCCACAGTAATCATAGCGCACACGATCCCCGGCCGCGGCGTTTCATTTATGGAGAAAAAATTTGAGTGGCACGGCATCTCGCCCAAACCCACGGAAGCCGACGCCGCCCTAAAAGAATTGCGCACGCTAGGCGGTAAAATCATTTCAGAGCATGAGTAAAAAACACTATGCCATTAAATCTCAATGCAAAATTAGTACCCACAGTCAGCGACCTCAAATCTCTTGACCAAAAGCCTACTCGCGATGGTTATGGCCAAGGGCTTGTAATAGCCGGAAAAGAAAATACTGGTTTGGTGGTTTTATGCTGCGATTTAACTGAATCCACGCGCAGCTTAATGTTTAAAAAAGAATTTCCCGATCGTTTTATACAGCTCGGCGTATCCGAACAATCCATGGTCACGATTGCCGCGGGCCTGGCCTTGGCTGGCAAAGTTCCTTGGGTCTCCTCCTACGCTATGTTTTGTCCCGGTCGCGCCTGGGAACAAGTGCGCACCAATGTCGCCCTAAATGAGACAAACGTGAAAATTGCCGGTGCGCATGCCGGAGTCTCGGTTGGACCTGACGGCGCAACCCATCAAGCTATTGAAGACCTCGCCATCATGCGCTGTATCCCCAAAATGACTGTGCTCGCGCCCTGTGACATGATTGAAACCAAAAAAGCTGTCATCGCAGCCTCGCGGCTCACCGGCCCCGTCTATGTCCGCTTTACCCGCGAAAAATCCCCTATCTTTACTACTGAAGAGACTCCTTTTATAATTGGAAAGGCCACCACTTTTTGGGATGGTAAAGACGTGGCAATCTTAGCTTGCGGCCCTTTAGTACACAATGCAATTTTAGCCGCTCAAGAATTAGAAAAGAAAAAAATTTCAGCCCGGGTAATTAATATCCATACCATCAAGCCTTTAGACGAAGAAATAATCATAAAAGCTGCCGAAGATTGCGGGGCAATCATCACCGTTGAAGAACACCAAGTAAATGGCGGACTGGGTAGCGCTATCTCGGAACTTTTGGCTGAAAATCATCCGACGCCGGTTGAACGCGTAGGCGTACGTGACCGTTTCGGCGAATCCGGCGAGCCGTCAGAACTAATTGAGGCCTTTGGCATGGGCGTGAGCCACATCGTGGAAGTGACACTCCGCGTGATGACAAGAAAAAAAATCTAACTTCAAGATTCTAACTTCAAGATTCTAAACCTATGCTCGACCTTATTTCTATCGGAGATGCCACCCTAGATACTTTTGTAAAAATTCAAGACGCCTCGGTCATGTGCACTTTAGAAAAAGAAATGTGCATGCTGTGTTTGAATTATGCCGACAAAATTCCAATCATTCGCCTTGACCAAAAAGTCGCCGGCAACGCCTGCAATGTGGCGGTCGGCGGCGCGCGACTTGACCTCAAAACCGCTTTTTACTCCATCATAGGCAGTGATGACATTGGCAAGCGTATCACTCGCGCCATGAAAACCGAAGGCGTCTCTTTAAAGTATCTGGAAATTGATAAAGGCAAACCCTCTAATTATTCAGTAGTGCTTAACTACAAAGGCGAGCGCACCATTTTGGTTTATCATCATCCGCGGCGCTATCGTCTGCCCAAACTTGAACCAAGTCGTTGGTTATATTACACCTCTATCGGCGCCAATCACGAACAACTGGAAAGCGCGCTTGTTAAATATTTAAAAAATACCCATCCCCGACCTAAGCTAGGATTCAATCCCGGAACGCACCAATTGCGCAAAGGACTGGCACGCATCCGCGATGTCTTGCGCATGACAACTGTTGTCTTCTTAAATAAGGAAGAGGCCGAGGGGCTAGTGGGGCGCGTAGGCGATATAAAAACCCTGCTCCATCGCGTAAAAGAGACGGGGCCAGAGATTGTAGTTATTACCGATGGTGGCAATGGTTCATTTGTGCATAATAACGGAGAGTGCTACTGCATGCCCGTCTTCCCCATACAAGTCGTGGAAAAAACCGGCGCCGGCGATTCCTTTGCCATTGGTTTTATCGGAGCGTTAGCGCATGGCCATCCCTTAAACGAAGCCCTGCGCTGGGGAACCGCCAACTCTGCTTCCGTCATTGCCAAAATCGGCCCCCAAGCCGGACTCCTCACGCAAGCTGGCATTAAACAGGTGATCCAAAAGTACCAGCGCATCAAACCGCGGAAAATTTAACGGCGTTGAACATCCCGACTTATGCTCACCACCCTTAAATCCGTTCTCGCCAAAGCCAATCGCGAAAATTACGCAGTTGGCGCGTTTAATATCAATGATCTGGAAATTTTACAGGCCGTTATGGACGCGGCGATTGCCGAAAAAGCCCCTGTGATTTTACAAACCTCCGCAGGCGCTATTGAATATGCCGGCATGGAAGAGTTGGCCGCGCTCGTTCATATTGAAGTAAAAAAAACGCGCGTGCCTGTCGTATTTCACCTTGACCACGGGAAAAATATCGCCCTAGTAAAGCAAGCTATAAAATCCGGTTATTACACCTCGGCCATGTATGACGGCTCCGCTCTCCCATTTAAAGATAATGTCCGCACTACTAAAGAAATTGTAAAACTCGCACATGCCAAAAATATTTCTGTGGAGGCCGAGCTCGGAGCAATTGCCGGCATTGAAGACTTTGTTTCAGTAAAAGAACGCGAAGCGTGCTTTACCGATTCCACTCAAGCCGCCGAATTTGTACGCGAGACACACTGCGACGCTCTCGCCATAGCGATCGGCACCGCCCATGGCGCTTATAAATTCAAAGGCGCGCCCCGCCTAGATCTTGAACGCCTTAAAAAAATCAAAACCGCTGTAAAAATTCCCCTCGTCCTCCACGGCGCCTCGGGCGTTCCCCAAAAATTAAAACAACACTGCCTGCGCCACGGCTGCAAAATTCGGGAAGCCCGCGGCATCTCCGATGCCTTAATTAAAAAAGCCGTGAAGTTCGGCATTAATAAAATCAACATAGATACTGATTTGCGCCTTGCTTTTACCGTCGGCGTCCGTCATAAATTAAAAGAGTCTCCCGAAACCATAGATCCTCGTAAAATTTTAGGCGAAGCAAAAAAAGTTATCACGCAAGTGGCGCGAGAAAAAATACGCCTTCTGGGCTGTGCGCAAAAGGCCTAAGGTGCCTTAAATAAAAAACAACCTAACGCAGCCATGCTACGCTAGGTCTAGAACCAAGGAACATTTGTTTTACTCCGTACCCCATCTCACCTCACACAAACTCACACTATGGTACGGGGTTTATCGCGCCGCCGCTATCCGCTCCACCGAGCGGCCTCCGATGCCTGGATAAACACGTCTAAGTGCATCGGTGTCGCAAACATTAATGTGTAGAACACACGAGCCGGAAGCGCGCAAAGCGCCGTCCTGCCTCGTGCGCGTGCGCAACCATGACCAACTCTGGCTATCAAACCGCTCGCCATGCTCGCGATGCTCATGCTGATACATGCACCAAGCCACCGCGTATTCCTCCAAGGCGGGCAATATGACCATCTCGGTCAATTCTACCCAAGGAACTCCCGCCCGTGGACACACATCCATTGCATCGCCCCAAAACCAGTAACCCGTAGGTGTCGGCTCCCAAATTATGTTATTGCGATACTGCTCGTCCGAGACCGTAGGATGATACCCATAGCCCATTGCGACCATGAACTGCCGATCGTCCACAACCGCACTAGACGGGCGATAAAAAGGCTCTTGCCCAAATAGCGAACGCCGAATGCATTCAGCATCCGTGACGGCCGGAAGCGGCACCTCAACCGTGAGGTCATGGCTATGGAAGAAGTCGTGTACTACTTCCTGCCTAGCGCTAGCCTTCCCGTAGCTCGCCACCCGCTCACCATGATCTGTGTGTGACCTAGCAGGTACCTCCCCACTTGCACAGACAGTAGCCGCTGACGACATCACCTCTCCCCCCAAGGAACGGGGTTGTTTGGATTCAGGCACGGATCTATCAGCGTTATCATACCAAAATGAACGCACGCTATCCTCCACGATCGCTTTATGTTGAACATCTCTTGCGGAAAGCTTTTTCCAAAAGAAAAAGCAACCCGCAAAGGTGCAAGCGTTATAATACCGTGCAGTCAAAAATTTGTCAACAGTGTATAACTGCGATAAAATACAAATATAAATACACCCGCCAAAATTTACTGCGGCGGGA
This sequence comes from Parcubacteria group bacterium GW2011_GWA2_47_26, assembly GCA_001001705.1. Lineage (GTDB taxonomy): Bacteria > Patescibacteriota > Patescibacteriia > GWA2-47-26 > GWA2-47-26 > GWA2-47-26. The sequence continues at coordinate 10,843 of LCOG01000007.1, forward strand.
TAAATTTAGGCGGGTATGTACGATATCATCACCATCGGTTCAGCCACGCGCGACGTTTTTCTCATAAGCCACGCCTTGCACCCGCACAAAACCAAAGACGCACTCACCCACATCGAGGCCTGCTTGCCCTTTGGCGCAAAAATCAACGTGGACAGCATACATTTTGATACTGGCGGCGGAGCCACTAACAACGCCGTAACCTTTACACGCCTTGGCAAGCTTAAAACCGCAACGCTCTGCCGAATAGGCAACGACAGCGCCGGAAACGACATCAAACAAATACTAAAACACAGTAAGGTGGATACTTCACTTATCCAAACCGCCCGCAAAGAACTCACTGCCTACTCCGCCATCCTCTCCCCCGGCGGCGAAATTGGGGAACGCACTATTTTAGTTTACCGCGGCGCTTCCCGTACCATAGAACATGCAAAAATCCCCTGGCAACAACTTCAAACGCACTGGTTTTATATATCCTCTCTAGCCGGCGACCTTGCGCTCCTGAAAAATATACTCGCTCATGCCCAAAAAATCGGAGCACAAGTAGCCTTCAATCCAGGTGGACAGGAGCTCACTAAACTCTATCCTCCCCTTAGGTTAAGGGGAGGTTGGGAGGGGTTACTACAATCTCTCGCCTTCCTCATTCTCAATCGCGAAGAAGCCACTCGTCTCACCGGTGAAAAATTCAACAACACTCGGGGGCTGTTGCGCGCGGCCGCGCGTTATGGACACAATGTAATTCTGACCGACGGCCCTAAAGGCGCCTATGCCGCGACACGAGGTGTCATCCTGAGCGAACCCCGAAAGCCTTCGGGGCGAGTCGAAGGATCTCGCACAAATATGCGCGCCTACTACATCCCCTCCGTAGGCCATAAACCTAAAAACCTAACCGGAGCCGGCGATGCTTTTGGCTCCGGATTCCTAACTGGCTGGCTAAAAAGCAAAGGTGACATTAAAGAAGCATTGTGTGTCGGCTCTTATAACGCCGACAGCGTTGTCCAGCACTTCGGCGCCAAAGTCGGCATCCTCAAAAATTACCCTTCAAAAAACCAACTGCACAAGTTACCCATACGCGAGATTAAACTTTAACACTGTAAAAGGTGATTCTTTCTGGGTGGGGGTGGCTTAGTGCAGGATGGAGCTTGTCAACTCTAATCCTGGGGGTGCAAATCCCCTCACCTCCATCCGGAAAGGATTATCCACACACCTCTTCTTGACGTGTCTAATGAATTATGTTACTCTAAAAATAGTTGACAAGCTCCGTCCCTGCATTAAGCAGGACATCAAAAATCCGCCGCTCAAACGGCGGATTTTTGTCATACAAGTTTAGACAACCCGTCAAGGAAGCGCTATAATGACCTTACCTAAATCGAACAAGTTTGATCACTTACAATCTTCTTTATGCCTAAAATATTCATCACCCGCCAAATTCCCAACCAAGGAATAAAAATGCTAAAAGAAAAAGGATACGAGGTTATAATCCATCCTAAAGACGAGATAATACCACGGCCAGAACTCCTAAAAGGTGTAAGCGGTAGCCAGGCGATCTTATCTATTCTGACTGACCGCATTGACGCTGAAGTTTTTGACGCCGCCGGGCCAGAACTTAAAATCGTCGCCAACTACGCCGTTGGTTTTGATAACATTGATCTTGAGACCGCCAAACAACGCAACATCTTTATCGCTAACACTCCTTGCAACGAAGTGAGCGAAGCCGTGGCCGAGCATACTTTTGCTTTAATGCTCGCCTTAGCCCACCGCATCCCCGAGTCCGATCGCTTTACCAAAGCTGAAAAATATCAAGGCTGGTCTCCTACCCTGCTTTTAGGCGCAGACGTTTATGGCAAAACTCTAGGTATAGTCGGCCTGGGACGAATCGGTTTTGCCGTGGCCGAACGCGCCGTCAAAGGCTTCCGCATGAAAGCGCTTTATCATGATATTAAACCCAACCCCGATTTTGAACGCGAATATGGGGGGAAGCTGGTTGATCTGCCAACCCTGCTCAAGGAATCCGACTTTGTTTCTTTGCATGTTCCGCTTCTGCCAACTACCCGCCACTTAATTTCGGAGGCAGAGCTACGCCAAATGAAGCCGCGAGCCTTCCTAATTAACACGGCTCGCGGCCCAATTATCGACGAAAAAGCCTTACTGCGCGCTCTTGAAAACAAACAAATCGCCGGTGCCGCCCTGGATGTTTTTGAATGCGAGCCCGCCATTGATTGCGACATTCGCGATAATCTTGAATTGAAAAAATATAACAACGTCATTTTAACTCCACACACCGCCTCGGGTACAATTGAAGCGCGCCAGGCCATGTCCCGCGTAGCCGCAAAAAATATTATCGCCGCTCTAGAGGGCAAAACTCCGCCTAATCTTGCAAAATAAAAACTCTATGACCCGTTTCACTATCACTTGCTTTTGCAAGCGCACCAATATAAAGTTCCGTTCACCCGCGAATTTCGGAGCTGAAATCATCGCGCGAGTTTATTGCCCGCGATGCTCCGATCGCGCTCCCTGCGAAGCACTGCTGATCCATGTGGAAGGAGTACCGGGAAAAATCGGCATTTACGCCATTGACTGGAACCAAGGCGCTCTCCAATATCTAGACCCAAAATTTCATAACCACGAACACTGGTACGAAAACTTCTTTGGCAAAAGAAAACTCATTTTTAATTTTATACCTGAAAAAACCAAGGGATCACTTTATACTGTGCACGGCCTTAAAGAAGAAGTAGATTTAACCGGACTTTCCACGCGCAGAAGCATGACTGCTGAAACTCCTACACAATGGCCCAAGCGCGCCCGCTCTGATCCCCGCGAATCCTATCGCCCTATGCACGGCGGCAAAAAAAGATAGCATAAATCTACGGATATGATTGACCACGTGGAGTGGTTATGATATCATGACACGAATCGTAGCGCTGTATGGGCCCTTAGCTCATTTGGTAGAGCGCCTCGTTTGCAACGAGGAGGTGACCGGTTCGATCCCGGTAGGGTCCAAAATTTAGTCCTTAATCCTTCTCTTTCTCAAATAAACGATATAACCTATAACAGCCGCTACAAAAAGAATTATAAGAGATGCGGCTATAACGAGGTACGGCGATATTTTTGCCTTTTTACTTTCTGTACCTTCTAAAATCCGCTCCAAATCTCTTTGCCCGGCCAATTCCGTTCTAAATACTCCTCGCCCGCAGCCACCGGCATACAAAACTTGGCCATCAGAAGAAATATCCATGGCAAACACATAATTGTGTCCGCCGTAGGTGTCTTCCAAATAAAGCATGCCCATGTTCATTGGTTTCCACGTTTTTCCGTTATCAATGCTTTTGTATACTCCCGGACTGTGAGTGGAAACATAAACCGTGCTGGGATTAACCGGATCTATCGTAATTTTTTCAACCGTGGCTACTCTTTTGTCTAAATTTAACTTCTGCCAGCTTTCTCCACCGTCAATGGATTTGTAAACAGCACCGCCGCTGGTCACGAATTCCGTGCGCGCCTCCTGCCATCTGCTTTTGTATATCTGATCAATTCCAGCGTACAACTCGTTGGGGTTTTGGGGATTGATGACTATGGCCTGGGTATAGTCATCGCCATTCTCAAAACCATTGTTTTTTGCCTGCCAGGTCGCGCCGCCGTCTGTTGATTTAAACAAGCCATTCAAAGCAGTGCCGGCGTAAATGATGTTGGAATTTGATGGGTGGAGGGCAATAGTTTGGACACTGGCCTCCTGTAAACCAGTGGACACCCGCGTCCATTGGTTTCCGCCGTTTGTGGACTTAAACACCCCGTAACTTGCGCTATCCTGTTCAGATTTATCAAAATAATTTACTCGTTCCGTTGCCGCCGCGTAAAGAAGATTAGAATCGCTCGGAGAAACAATCACTTGAGCGATGTTCAAACTCGTTAAACCATTATTAGCGCTTTGCCAGCTTGTTCCTCCATTTGTTGATTTAAAAATTCCGCGGTCATGAATAGCGGCGTAGAGAATTTGAGAATCGTTTGGATCTATTGTCAAATCTTGAACATTGGGAATCGCCCCTTCCCCCAAACCAGAATTGACGTCGGTCCAGGTTTTTCCGTAGTCAGTGCTTTTATGAACCCCGCCATAACTCCAGTCGCCGGCATAGACAATGGCGGGATCGGTTTGATCCACGGCCAAAGAAATAATCCCGTGAGCGCCAAGGCCTTGAACCGATCGCTGCCATGTATTTCCGCCATCTTCGGTTATCATCACACCGTTATAATAGCCAACGATCAATTTATCTGGATTCGCGGGGTCTACGGCAATGTCAAATACACCGTACGCACCGATTATTTCTTGGCCCTGCCAACTGCCGCCCCCGTCTTTGGAAACAAATAATTTATTTCCACTAACAACATAAACAAGACTGGGGTTTGAAGAAGCAATTTTCACCATGACGACGTCTTTCACTTCCTCTCCCTCAAAAGAAATCGCCGTTTTTTGCCAGCTTTCTCCGGCGTCATTGCTTTTGTAAAGAAATTTTTGGTCGGATAACTGGCCGGCCACCGCGAACATTTGACTGGGGTTCGCCGGATTAATCTCCACGGCCGCAATCTCTTTATAATCAAGGCCGTTATTTTTTTCCTGCCAAGTCCCGCCGCCGTCAGCAGTTTTCCATATGCCTTCATGCTTAGTGCCGACAAAAACAATATCCGGGTTGGCCGGATGAACCGTCATTGATCTTACGTTTTTATTGAATATAGCCGCGGGTTGGGTCGTAAAACTGGCGCCAGCGTCTTCCGATTTTAGAAACAATCCTCCCTGTGTCACTCCATCCTCTTCAATATCCCTGTCTGTACCCATGTAAACTCGATTGGGATCGGAAGGACTAAAAGCAAATCTTCCCGATCCTCTGACGACGGAATTGTCGGGGGAAGTTATCTTGGACATCTTGCGCCAGACCTCGCCCTGATCGATTGTTCTGTACGGACCATCGGAAGACATGGCCAGCACGATCTTGGAATCACGCGGACTCATGGCTAAACTTTTGACCAGGAGATCCACGGTGTTCAAACCCTTGAAAGCCGATTTCCAGGTTTTTCCTCCGTCCGTAGATTTGTAAACCGAAGCGTGTTCACTGGTCAGTAAAACATTGTTGGGGTTCTGCGGATCAATAAGTATTTTGGCCACCTTTCCGCCAAATGGAGCGCCCAGGTGTTCCCATGTCGGTTTCTCAAAAACACCGATGATTTTAAAATCATCAATTCTGGCAATGGGCGCTTTTGTAAACTCAGCTTCAATCCCGATTCTCCCGAAAAGCAAAGGGTTTTCCGGATCTTTCAGACTCATGACCGGTATCCCGTCGGCAAAAACCCAAATCTTGTCTTCAGCGGCCGTGATTTCAAAGTTTTTCCAGGAATCAAGTTGGAATTCAAACGGCGCTTGCTGCAGCACCATTGCTTTTTCGCCGGTAAATTTCTCTAAGATTAATTGTTTTTCAACCGGGGACAATTTGAATGAGTAATAAATGTTGTGGGACCAATCAATTCTAAACTTAATTCGTAAATTGGCCGTTTCGTCGTCCTTAAGTGGTTTATATTTGAAGCTTAATTTGTAGTCAGTCCAGCTTTCCGCTCCGGCCGAGGTGTAAAATGGCTGTTCCCCGCCGATCTCGAGCACATTTGTATTATCTTTTTTTATTGACCAGTCACCAAAAAAGTTCCAGCTCAAGGCCAAGCTCTTTTCAAAATCATCGGAAAACAGCGTCTGCCAACCACTCGCGACCGGCGGACCGCTGGTTTCTCTTTCGACCTCAACTTTAACTTCCTCCGGCGGCGCGAGAGTTTTGACTTTTTCCTTGCATTCCGCGATTAAGCTTTTTTCCAACGCGGGCGTAATCTCTTCGTACTTTCGCGAACTCTGCCCGAAACATTCGGCCACTTCGGGAGAGATGATTTCCGGTGTCGGGTGGGCCAAACTATTTTGGGCCGCAAGAATAGCCGCACTCACAAACGCTAATGTTAAAAACCTAAACTTTGATACTCTGGCTGTAAACATAAAAAATCATTTAATTATTTATATAAGCGCAGCTTATTACTGCCCCCATTATAGCCGAATTATTGCTAACCTTCAAACAACACTTTGCTAACTCGCAAAATTCTGTTACGCTAAATACATGTCCACTTCTAGCAAAACCAAAATAAAAGAGTTAATCTCACAAAGTGTACAAGATACTTTGCATTTCGCCCGCCAAGTAGCCGACGAATTGTCTGGCGGCGATATTTTACTGCTGACCGGCGAGCTTGGCACCGGCAAGACTACCTTTGTCCAAGGGTTAGCCAAAGCCTTTGGCATACGCGAAAAAATCAAAAGCCCAACTTTTACTGTCATGCATGCGCATAAAATAAAACCTCACAAATGTGCACAAAAACACCGCCGTGAACCCAAATGGTTTGTCCACGCCGATGTCTATAGATTGAAAAAAGCAGAGGAAATTTATGAAATTGGTCTTATGGACTGGCTTGGCCGGCAAGACGCGGTTGTTGTTGTGGAATGGGGAGAAAAAATAAAACCCCTACTGCGGAGTTATGTCTATAAGACAATCAGGTTTCAGTACAACAAACGGAAAAACGAACGCTTTATTACTCCGCCACCGAAAATATCTCTTCCACGGTAGTTATCCCATCCAAAGCCTTGAGCAAGCCGTCTTGCGCCATGGTAATCATCCCGTTTTTTACCGCAATTTCCTGCATGACATATTCCGAAACCTTGCCTGACAAAATCACTCCTTCCAGTTCTTTATTCATGGTCATGATCTCGTAAATTCCCATCCGCCCCTTATACCCCAAGTCAAAACATTTCGGACACCCGCGCCCTCTATAAAATTTCATATCTCCCAAATCAATCTTATACTCCGCGTCCTTAGGCATTGCCCCTAAAACTTCCTTGACGCGCTTGAGGGTATCCTCGTCTAATTGTATTTCTTCCTTGCAATCCTCATGAATCTTGCGCACCAAGCGCTGCCCAATAACCGCGTTAAGCGAAGGAGCCAATAAAAACGGCTTTGCTCCCAAAGCTAAAAAGCGAGGGATCGCTCCAGCGGCGCTATTGGTATGAATGGTGGACAACACTAGATGTCCGGTTAGCGCGGCTTGTATGGTTATGTCTGCCGTCTCTAAGTCGCGAATTTCACCAACCATGATTACGTCCGGATCTTGACGCAAAATTGACCGCAGCCCCGCCGCAAAAGTGTAGTCCTTGGAGGCCTCAATCTGGCTTTGGGCAATGCCCGCTAGCTTATATTCAATAGGATCTTCAAGAGTGATTATCTTTGTTTCCGGATCATTCAGCTTATTAAGGATAGCGTAAAGCGTGGTAGTTTTACCAGAACCCGTCGGTCCGGTTGTCACAATCATTCCGTTAGGCCGCTCTACCTCGCGCTTAAGCTGTTCATACGCCCGGCCCCGTAACCCTAGATCCTCAAACTGAAGACCAACCGCAGTAGAGCGCAAAAGCCGCATGACGATTGACTCGCCATAAGCGGTCGGGACAGTTGATACGCGCACATCAGTCTTCTCACCTGCCGCAAAAATGGTAAAGCGGCCGTCTTGAGGCCGATCAATGATATTTATCTTCAAGCCAGCCAAAAGTTTGATGCGTGAAGCAACCTTAGCCCAATCCGTCTTGGGTAATTTGGAAACGATTTGTAAAACCCCATCAATCCGAAAACGCACCACAATCTCAACCTCTTCGGCTTCAATATGAATATCCGAGGATTTGGATTGCAGTGCAGCCGCCACTAAAAGCGTCACTACATCAGTGACTGATACACCCTTAAGACGTTCCTGTAATTCCTGAAACGAACGCAACTCGCTACTGAATTTTTCTAAATCCTCTTCGGTAATTACCACACCTTTAATCGTGGGACGAAATTTCGGCAGCTTCTCATAAAGCGCAAAAGCACGCCTAAAACTCTCTTCTGAAATTACATAGATGGCGCCCTGGCCGGCAATGCGCTCGGATATTTGAAAAACCAGCTCTTTGATTTCTGGAAGCGCGGGGTCAACGGTGCCGAGACGAAATTCACTGCCCGAATAAAAAAAACAGACTGCCTGCAATTTTTTGGCCTGCTCTTCTGAAACAAGCTGTAACGCTTCCGGACTAATCGGAAACCCCCTTAAGTTTATACAAGGCAAACCGAAAAATGCGGCCTTGCGCTCCGTCTCCTTCTCTTTTTCTTGAAGCGCAAGCTCGTGCATTTTCGCCTCGAACTTTTCTTTGGTCTCCTCTGGGGTGATAGCTGGAATCTGGCCTGCCATACCCGCTTAAATCACCTTACGATGAAGAACATGTGCAAACCTGGAAGTTAAGCGCACAACCTTTGCCACTGCTCCTTCGCGCGATAGACGCATGAACAAAAGTGTCCAAGCTGACATGTGGAAAGTAGCAAACGCGGAACCGACGATAATTAATAAAGCAATGTAGACAACTGCCGCTGGCACAAGTACAATCCAAATTCCCGCTGGTATTTGCAATAACATTACTATCACATAAAGAAGCAGGAGCGGAATTCCCAAAATAAGCCCCGCGACAATCAGGGCAATTCCAAGCACTAAAGTAACTAAATAAAGAATGAGCGCCAGTTCAATAGACACTAGCCAAAATCGGCTGAAAAGCTGCAGGCTCTTTTTAATGGCCGCCAAAAATTTCTCTCCCTGCAGCACAACAGAAGCCGAAGCGTAAATGCCTAAAAACGAGAGTATAAGTGAGGCCAGAGTGATTGCCAAAAAAATCAATACAAAAAAACCCGTGCCTTCTCCGTCCCCCAACGCAGTCCTGCGCACTGCCGGCGCCAGTAAAAACACATAGAGCGGCACATCTAATCGTGAGAGTAAGCCAATGCCTAAAAGCGGCCAAAAAAACTTGGCCCCTTTTGTAATCGCCGCCGCAACGGTAACTTTTTTGTTATCACTGCGCTTGGCAATCGCCTCTATAAGACCGCCTCGGCCAACTGTCATGAACCATAGCAGTATAAAAAGAACGGACAAAATGAGCAAAGTCATGACGATACCGCTCGCAATCGCAAGCGGTGTGGCTGACTTCAAAACCGGAGCGAGTTCAAGTGAGCCCGGGCTTACAGGATATGTCGGCGCGGTCAAAAAGCCAAAAGAACGGTCAAAAATATTGTAGGCGCCGATGTTGCCCCAAAAAATCGCCAAAAATCCAAGAACCCAGAGTTTTTTATTGCGCCGAGTTATTTCCCAAGCTTGTTTTAAAATACCGCGATAGACAGAGGCCTCCTTCATATTTATAAAGCTTAAAATCTTAAGATTGCAGCTTCAGGCGAGGTTGAGGATTTTGTAGTGAGGACTATCTATATTATACCACCAAGTGAGGAGTCGGCACAAACCTCAATAGTTTGTATTGACTCCGAGCGCCGGTGGCACAAAAGCGTAGCTTTTATACCACAACCGGCCCTAATTGAGGAACAGCCCGCTTTTCCTTGGCCTCTTTTGCCTTGCGCGGCTTGCCCTCGACAATCCCTTTTGAGCCACTATCCTGCGCTGCTGGCTGCGGGACAGGCTGGCCGCCAAAAAAGGCTTCAAACTCCGCTTGCTCCAAAGTTTCTTTTTCAAGCAGGGCCGTCACAATTCGCTCCATAACCTCGCGCTGGTCGCGAATAACCGATTCAGCAGTCACCCGCGCCCCGTGTATTATAGAATCAATTTCTGCATCAATAGCTTGGGCGACTTTTTCCGAATAGTCGCGCTGCTCTGTAATTTCTCGTCCCAAAAATATTAACTCATCGTGCTCTCCAAAAGTGCGCGGCCCTAATCTATCAGACATTCCGTATTCGGTAACCAGCCGACGCGCTAAAGCTGTGGCCACCTTCAAATCATTGGAAGCGCCGGTCGTAACATCGCCAAAAACTTCGCGCTCGGCCACAAAACCGCCCAAGAGCGCCGCGATCTCATCCAAAAACTCCGCGCGTGCCTTCAAATGGCGATCTTCGGAGGGAAGCTTCAATGTATAGCCAGCAGCCCGCCCACGGGAAACAATAGACACCTTGCGCACCAGATCACTGCCGGGCAATTCATGACCGACAATCGCATGGCCCGCTTCGTGAAAAGCCGTCACCTTGCGTTCCTTGTCGCTTAAAATATGGCTCTTGCGTTCTGGCCCCAAGAGTACCTTATCAATGGATTCAATAAGCTCTTCCATCCCCACTTCTTTTTTGTTGCGCCGGGCTGCAAGTATTGCCGCCTCATTAATCAGATTGGCCAGATCCGCACCCGAAAACCCTGGCGTACGCTCCGCAATCGTCCGCAATTTCATTACTTTAGCCAAAGGCTTATCCTGGGCATGGATCTTTAAAATTTCCTCTCTATCTTTGATATCCGGCTGATCAAGCACAACGCGCCGGTCAAACCGTCCCGGCCGCAACAGCGCCGGATCAAGAATGTCCGGACGATTAGTTGCCGCCACAACAATGGTCCCTGCATGCGGATCAAAACCGTCCATTTCCACCAAAATCTGATTCAGGGTTTGCTCACGCTCATCATGGCTTCCGCCGAGTCCGGCGCCGCGCTGTCTGCCTACCGCGTCTATCTCGTCCACAAAAATAATGCACGGTGCGCTCTTCTTTGCTCTGCGGAAAAGATCACGTACCCGCGCCGCGCCAACCCCAACAAACATCTCTACAAATTCCGATCCAGAAATATGAAAAAACGGAACATTCGCCTCTCCGGCAACCGCGCGCGCCAAAAGCGTTTTTCCTGTTCCGGGCGCGCCCATAAGCAACACGCCCTTGGGAATCTTGGCTCCCAGCGCGGTAAACTTTTTCGGATTTTTCAAAAACTCCACTATTTCATAAAGCTCCTCCTTGGCTTCCTTAAGTCCAGCCACATCTTTGAAAGTGACTTTTTGCTTGGCCTCTGCCGGCACCTCGCGAGCGCCCGCCTGGCCAAAAGACATTGCCCTGTTGTTGACGCCCTGAACTTGGCGCATCATGAAAAAAATAACTGCTCCTATCAAAAGGAACGGGATAAGAAACGGCAACAATGCCGAAAGCCAGTAGGTAAATGACGAATCGCGCTTTACGGCTATTTCTATATTTTGAATTTGCTCTGATTCAATTCCGTAATTTTTAAGCAAAGAAGACAGGGACTCACCCGACTCTCTCTGCACCGTCTCCTTGCCGCCATTTTTTAAAGAAACAAGAAGAGCCTCGCCTTTTATTTCCACGCGCGCGACTTCACCAGCCCGCACTTGGCTGACAAACTTGCCTATATCTGCGCGCTCCATCGTGGTCCGTTCAAAATTTACCACCGAAAGCAAACCGGCAATAACTAAAAGACCTAAAAGAAAAATAACAAAATTACGAAATAATGTTGACATATTTACGTCAAGGCTAAGGCTTAGCCTTATTGTACCACATCTTCCTTGGGTGCGATACCATCTTGTGCCACAGATGGCGAGGACGGCATTACTTCATCATTTGACTCATCTGCCCCCTCTGACTCCTTTGATTCTTTATGTCCGGCCTCATGCTTAAGAGCTTTTTGAGAGAGTCCTAAACGATGATTTTCAGGTTCAATGGAAACGACTTTGAATTCCAACTCATCGCCATATTTAATCTGCTCCTCAATCGGCACACCCGACTCTATTACAAGCTCCGAAACATGGGCCAAGCCATGAATCTCCGGATCCAATTCCACAAACAACCCAAAGGGATTTACCTTCAAAACGCGCCCCTTTACCACTTGCCCAACCTGGTAACGTTCACTAATCTTCCTCCACGGATCCTCAATCAAGGCCTTCATGGAAAGGAAAATCTTTGAGCCTTGAATTGATAAAACTTGCGCGCGGACATGATCACTGACTTTTACAAGATCAGCCGGATTATCAATTCTCTGCCAAGCAATTTCGGAAATATGCACAAGTCCTTCTAAATCATCAAAGCTGACAAAAACTCCAAAGTCCGTCACAGCCGTAATCGTGCCTTCAACAACATCGCCCACCTTATACTTCGCTAAGTGCTCTTTCTGCTCCTCCTCCCAAAGCGCCTTTTCTGAAAAAATCAATTTATTTTCCTTGGGATCCGCATCAAGAACCCTCACACGTAAATTTTGGTCAATAAATGAGCGCAGCTTATCTAAAATTTTGCTTTTATCGCCGCCAGCCACGCGCGGATAATGTTCTGGCGCCAGTTGCGACACCGGCAAAAACCCGGCCGTGCGCCCTAAAACACACATGAGTCCGCCGCGATTAGCATCCACCACTTTAACTTCAACCACCTTGCCCGTCTGCTTAACACTCAAAACATCGTCCCATGCTTTGGTCTGGCCCGCCCCATGGAAAGATAGCTCTACAAATCCTTCCTCATTTTCCAGGTCTATAACAATCGCCTCTATTTCATCGCCTATTTTTAAGTCCGGATAAATGGATTGCTGCTCTTGCAACCCGACCCCGGAGATTAAACCTGTTTTATAGCCCGGGATATCTATTAAGATCTCGCGCGGAGACATTGAGATTACTATGCCTTTTATAACATCATCAGCCTTGGGTATGTTAAAAAAATCTTTAGTAGTCAATAGATTCTTTAACTCTTCAGAAACCTCGATAGTATTAGAAATTAGCATGTGCTTTAGAGACCTCTTGCAAAATAACTTTTCGCAACGAAATTTGAAGATTTTGAGCGAGCCGCATGAAGGACGAGGAGGCGTACATGACTTAAATATACGGCGACGAGCCCTGAATGCGGCGTAGCCAAAATATTCAAATTGCAGTAGAAATGGTTATTTGGCAAGAGGTCTTAGGTTAGATTAATAATTAATATTGCTTAGCTACTTTACACGATTAGCCAAATCTTGGCAAGTATCCGCGTCTATTACACAAAACTCAATCGGGCTGGTGGAATTTCCGCCTCTCGGTCCATCGGGTATGCCATACGGTTCTGTGGCGCCTTTAGACTCGGCGGACAGGCGCACCGCGTTCCTGGTCCTTCACCCGCCTAAATTTCGGGGCACTGGGATTCGCACCCAGGATCTCTTGCTCCCAAAGCAAGCGCGTTAGACTGCTACGCTATGCCCCGAAGACCCCGAAATTTTGGCGGGCAAGAACCATGTGCTCTAGACTGCTGAGCCACAGCCCGCAAATTTAGTGCGCACATCGCTCCGCCTGTCTTTATGCACTTAATATAACCATCAAATCCGCAATATTCGTCCCTGTCGGGCCAGTAAAAACCAGGTCATCCATCTTCTTAAAAAAACTGTACGAATCATTATAACGAAGATAGTGTTTGTAATCAAGGCCAAAACGTTTTGCCTTTTTCAAAGACTCATTGTCGGCAATCGCACCAGCCGCATCAGTATTATCAATGCCATCACTGTCCAAAGACACCAACACGGATTCCTTACCCAAATATGGCAACGCCCCTAAAACCAATTCCTGGTTTCTTCCTCCCCGCCCCTTGCCTTTTATAGTAACCACAGTTTCACCCCCGCCAATTAAAGCCTGCCCCGGACGTACCTTTTGAGCCAGCCATTTGCCAAGCTCCGCTGCCTCGCCAGCCAAACAATTTCCGCACATCACTGCCTTAAAACCAAAATTTAGCGCACAAGCATACATTGCGCTTAAGGCATCCATGTTGCAAACCATCAAGATGTTTTTCACTCGCCTAAAATACTTTTTATCCTTAAGCGTTTCCATAAATTCCATCTCCGGCAAACGGTACTCTTTTATTAAAGCTCGCGCATCTTTTATACTTGTGGAATCCAATAGCGTTGGGCCGGAAGCCACTGTATCTAGCGCGCAACCCGGCGTATCTGAAAAAATCAAAGAAACTACAGTGGCGGGATAAGCCAATTTAGCCAATCCCCCGCCTTTAAGATCAGAAAGATGTTTGCGCACTGTATTTATCTCCTCAATATTCGCTCCGCGTTCAAAAAAAATCTGGGTTATTAATTTTTCTTCTGCACAAGTCGCTTTAGGCAAAGAACAAAGCAGAGCCGAACCGCCACCCGAGATAGCTGTAATCACTAAGTCATTAGCGCGAAGATTACTTAACAATTCTTTTATCCTGTTTGTGGCCTCAACATTGCGCTCCGTCGGAAAAGGATGATCTCCGCGAAGACTAACGATCTTGCGCAATCTTCTTTTCTCCACATCCAGTGAAATGCCGCGCGTCAACTTACTGCCCAATAAATGCTCAATCGCCGCGGCCGCACTATTGGAGGCTTTGCCAATGCCCACAAAAAAGACGCGCTTGAACTTGCGCAGATTAACAACTGTGTCATCAATAGAAAGGCTATCCCCGACCAGACTAGTTTTTTTCAACACTGCTTGAAAAGGATCCACTGCCTTAATGCCGCTCTCAATAATCTGCAAAGCTTGTTTGCGCAACTCCGTCGTGGCAATCTGCTTGTAATTGCGAAAAATTGGCATAACATGCCCAGTATACCATACGCCACCCACCCTTTGAAAATACACCGACTTGTTGTTTTAAAAAATATCTGCTATGCTCTATATATAAAATTTGGGCGCGTAGCTCAGTCGGTTAGAGCGCGCTGCGCCCCGTACCAAGCTTTGCTTTGGTTCGGGGTCACTGACCCCAGTACTAAAATTTGGACGAGTAGCTCAGTTGGTTAGAGCACGTCACTGATAATGACGGGGTCGGAGGTTCGAATCCTCCCTCGTCCATTCAGTCCAAATTTAGTACGGGGCAGGTAATGACGAGGTCGATGGTTCGATTCCATCCGCGCCCACAATTCTGAACTTTTCAACTTTTTCGCTGGGGACAAGTCCGAATGCTCGCCGCGCCGAGAGGCGCGGCTCGCAAGGAATTGAGCCAAAAAATTCCACGGCTCGGAAAACGAAAAGGAAGCGGATTTGTCCAAAAGTCGATGGTTCGTTCCAACTTTTTGGACAAATGCCTTAATGTCCTCAAAATTGTCGCCTTGCGACAATTTTTTGGCTTTTCGTATATCTAAAATCCAACTCCGCAAGGGTTCAATCCAATTCCTTCCTGTTTGTCTAAAATCTTCTTTTTGATTGGTCAAAGCGAGTTTCCGCATCATCAACTCCTCCTTTTTGGCGAGATAGCTTTCTTTCGGTACATCGCCGTCAATGTAGGTAGAAACAAGTTTATCCAGTTTTGCGGAAACTTCGCTTTGTTCCGTTTCAAGATTTTGGACGAATGTTTGCGATGAGCGGACTTGCTCCTTTTCCCACACTTCAACTTGCTTCAACATTTTTTCCGTCCACCCATCGCAAAGCGCAACGCTTTGAAGCCGTGCCTTTAGTTGCGAAACGAGCAAATTTTCTCGCAAATATTTTTGACTACAATTTCCCTTTTTCCGAGTGCAACGATAGTAGCGATATGTTCCGCCGTTGCCGTGCGCGAATTGCGCCGTGATCGCACTTCCACACTCGGCGCAAGTGAGCAGTCCGGTAAAAGGGAAATTGTGTCTCTGTTTTGATTTGCGAGGTTTTGCTTTTCGCCTCAATATTTCCTGCACGGCTTCAAAGGTTGCGAGGGAAAGAATTGGCTCAAAGCGTCCGTCAAAGTATTCGCCTTTGTGCGCCACAAAGCCGAGATAGGCACGATTAGTGAGCATCCGGTGGACGGACGCTTTGGCAAGTGGCGTTCGGTGCCGAGTTTCAATACCAAGTTCCGCCAAAAACTCCGAAAGAGATTTGAGTGTGTGCATTCCTTTGGCGAATTCCTCAAACGCTCGCACGACAATTTTAGATTTCACGGGGTGTGGTTCAATTTGTCGTGTTTTTGGATTATTCACATAGCCAAAGGGCGCGAGCGTTAGCCATTCTCCCCGGCGGAGTTTTTGGCGAATACCGCGCTTCACGTTTTCCACCAAGTTATCTGGAAAGTATTTGCTCTGTCCGAACGCCACTTGCAACATGAATTTCCCTTGCGGAGTTGGCTCAAACCAAAACTGCGGAAAGCGCAAAGAAGTAATAGCGCCGGTGTCCACCAAGTAAATTATTTTGCCACCGTCCACGCTATTGCGGGCGAGACGATCCGTGTGCCACGCTAAAATGCCAAGCGGTTTTTTGCTCGTTTCAATCGTGGAAAGCATTTTGGCAAATTCCTCTCGCCCAGGCTTCTTTGCGCTTTTCGCTTCAGTAAATTCTTTTACAATCTCAATGCGCTCTCGCTCGGCATATTCGCGCAATTCAAAAAGTTGTGCCTCGATAGACATTATTTGTTTGTCGTCCTCCTCGGTTGATTTCCGAGCGTAGAGAACGCATTGAGTTTTTGGTTTGAGCTCTTTCATATGGTTATTGGGGCGAACTCTGGGATTTTACGGCGAAAACAAAAGCGGATTTTGCCCTGCGGAGCGCGGGCGCAAGCCCGCGCGGAGCAGTCAATTCCGACAAAGTTAGTTCTGGTGCTGTAATTATACACTTCGCGCGAACCTACTTTGAACGGAACTAAGGAAGCCAGCCCGCCGCCGCTCGCTACCACTCGCCACACCACAGAAAAATACTCTTTGCTCTTTTCATTTTGCGCGCGCCCAATTTCTTTTTCTTCTAATGAAAAGAGTATTTTTCTGTGGTGTCTTGCTTTAATAAGCAAGGCGGCGGGGCTGGCCTCTATTTTTTGCAAGGGAATGGCGGAATTCCCCCCACACCCCCCTTCCGCCATTCCCCTGCTCGGACGGATTGGATTTTCGGCGGCGACATTATTCTTTTCCTTGCCCCACCACCCGTGCGCGGAAAAGGTTAAGGAACTCCCTAAATCAGTATATCCCATTTTGGGATTATACCACAATAGGATATATTATACAAATAAATATGGGTAAGTCAATTTATTCAAAAGAATATAAAGAAATTATAGAACGCTTGAAAAAAGCGCGTATTAAGGCCGATTTATCCCAACAAGCAGTAGCCGATAAACTTGGGAAGCCGCAATCCTATATCTCGAAAATCGAGTCTGGTGAAAGACGACTCGATGTTGCGGAAATGAAAAAAATTGCCGCTATTTATAATAAGCCGGCTGATTATTTCCTAAAATGACTAAATCATCAAACAAATTTGTCGTTGCTAAAAAAGATATTGTAGCCCCTCAAGAAATCATGGTTGAGAAGGGCGATATTGGTGTTATAAAATCCGAAAACAAAAACCATGCCTCCATCTTTTTTATTCGCATTTGGAAACAAGTCGAATT
>LCOG01000008.1 GCA_001001705.1 Parcubacteria group bacterium GW2011_GWA2_47_26
GATTTCAAAAATCCCTTCAAAATCCTTGCCGAAGCCGAGCCCCGCCTCTGGCGGGGCGAGGCAACAATCGCCCAAAATCCGAATTCTGAAAATTGGCGGTGGGGGTGGGATTTGAACCCACGAGACCCCGAAGGGTCACGGCTTTCCAAGCCGTTGCACTAGGCCGCTATGCGACCCCACCAAAATGCTTACATTGTGTCCCTTCGGAACATCTCCCTACGGGATGACAGTAGAAATGTTGTCCTGTAACAGCTCCTTAATACAGCACTGGGGAATGAGGACATTTGCTAATTCAAATTTAGCAAGTTGCCATGCTATAAGCATTAAAGCCCCGACGACGAGGATTCCAAAACCCACGCCCAACCAAAAAGAAGTGCGCGGTGAGGTATATGAATGATTCAAAATTGTCTTTTTACACTGTACATCTTTAACAATTGGCTCGACAGGTAGATTTTTGGGTGGCCCACTATCTGCTACAACTGGCTGTGTATTTCTGATTTCTATGTTGGCCGATGCCGGTTGGACAATTTGCCGCGTATCCACGCCTAATTGATCTACTTGTAAAATATCGGAAACTTTTTTAGCAGATAACTTTACTGTGCGCCGCACGGATGTCGCCTTTCGCGCAACTTTTTTATTTACAGGCATATATTTAATTAGGATTCACTTGTATTTTTATAGTCTACACGAAAAAGTCGCTATATTCAAGGGACGCTCGCAAAGCGGGTGAGCGGAATCGAACCGCCGTTTCATGCTTGGGAAGCATGCATTCTGCCATTGAACTACACCCGCATTTACCATGCCAATCTTTTAAGCAGTATCAACATATCACATAGTCCAAAAAGTTGGGAGGGCAAGTCACATCTCACCAAAAAAATAAATCCACCACTTATAAGAATTAGAAAGATTGTTATTACCCATGGCATCTTCACCATTTCCCCCAACTCCATTTTTGCTTTCAACCACAACTAGATTCTCACCGGGACGCGCAAAGCCAAGAACACGGCGCGCCTCACTTTCAAGAAATTCCGGCGTCTCTAAAGTATTAATTAGCGCCTCATAAGATTCGCGTTCCTTTGTTAAATCATCAACTTCAGATTGCAGGTTAGCAATTTCCCGACGAATAGCTCTATCGCTCCACTGTGCACGCGTTAAATTTACCGATAACAAAATCAGCAAAATAAGACCAACAACAAAAAACCAGTGCGAATGATAGAATTTTTTCCAGCTAAATTGTTTGCGCATACCCGGTGCTACAACGCTTTATTAAAACTGTTAATTTGATTCGTAGTCATATGCTTACTTGTTGCCGGTGCCACTTTAAGCCATACAGTTGTAGCACCGGGCATATCTCGTTATAATAATCCCGCCCCGCCATCATCAGATGGAAGCCGCTGCAAAAGTCCATTGAGAATTTTCAAGGCTTTACCGGGATTTTGCATATATTCAAAATCCAGCACTGTTTCACCGTTGCCCGCCACAATATGCAAGGTGCCGTAATGAAATATCGTGCTCCAAAATCCGCGTATACGATGGGAGACATCATTAATGCGCGAAAGCAACATTTCTGAAACTGTGCGGTCAAAAAACCCGACTTGTCTGATTTTAACAACTCGTTTGGTCGTAATTATCAAAATATTAAACCTCCACATGACTAAAGTCTTTAATAAAGTTAAGAGTCCAACTGCGATTGAAAAGACAAAAAAAATAACGCCCCACCTCCCCCAAGAAAAAAGCGGAAAGAGCAGGAAAAACGGCATTACAATTAAAAAGAAAGCAACAAAAATGTGGGCAAATAATGTCAATAAATAACGCCTGGTGGCGAGACAAATCTTTTCATCAGCATCGAGATTAAATTGCTGCATAACAGTCCCTTTATCTCAAAGTGGCAGAAGTAGAAGCTGACGGCAAGGCTATTTCTTTTAGTAATTCCATGTCCTCTAAAATAATCCCGGTACCCCGAACTACACAAGTTAACGGATCGTCTGCGACGCGCACGGGTATCTCGGTAACTTTGGCAATCAGCCGATCCAAGCCCTTGAGCAACGCTCCTCCACCGGTCATGATAATGCCGCGTTCATAAATATCCGCGACGAGTTCCGGCGGCGTTGTCTCCAGCGCAGATTTTACATTTTCAACAATTTGTTTTACCGAGCGCGATAAAGCATCGCGAAGCTGACTGTCGTTAACCATAACCTCTTTAGGCAAACCATTCATCAAATCGCGGCCGCGCATTGGACATTCAAGCTGTTCGGACAGTTCAACCGCGGAACCGAGCTTTATTTTAACCTCTTCAGCCGTTTTTTCGCCGAGCAATAAATTAAAAACATCGCGCGCGTACTGAATAATATTGCGGTTCATCTCATCTCCGGCAACCGGAATGACGCGCCAATTTACTACTCCGCCTAAAGAAATAATAGCAATTTCCGTAACCCCGCCTCCAATATCAATAATCATAGTGCCAAGCGCATCTTTAATAGGCAGACGCGCGCCAATCGCCGCCGCCATCGGCTCTTCCACTAAGTAAACCGAGCGCGCGCCAGCTCCAAGCACTGCATCCTCCACCGCTTTTCTTTCAACTTCGGTAAGATCAAGGGGCACGCCGATAATAACGCGCGGACGAGGATAAAGAGAGCTCTTTCTTTCATGAACTTTTTCAATAAAATACTTGAGCATTTTTTCCGTAACTTCAAAATCAGAAATAATCCCCTTAACAAGAGGGCGGCAAGTTACAATATGCGCCGGGGTTTTGCCCAACATGTTTTTGGCCGTATGCCCCACAGCCAAAAGCTGGTCGGTCCGAGTATTAACCGCTACTATGGTCGGTTCATTGATTACAATGCCTTGGCCGCGCACATAAACTAAGGTATTGGCTGTTCCAAGATCAATGCCAATATCTTTTGAAAAACGGTGAAACAATTTATCAAACATAGCTAGTCCATACTGCCTCCTAGTGCCTTGACCACATCTTTAAGCTTTAATATCTGCGGCGTATTTTCCGCTCTCTTCTTCAATTCAGCGCTATCGGCGCCGATACTTTTTTCACTGACAATTAACCTTGCTGGTATGCCGATTAAATCCGCATCATTGAGTTTTTCCCCCGCAGATATATTCTCACAATCGTCATACAATACTTCAACCCCGGCCTTTTGCAAAGCTTCATAGAGTTTTTTTGCGGCATTGCGTACTTGAATATCTTCTTGCAGGGCAACAAGATGCACCCCGAAAGGCGCGACCGTCTCGGGCCAGATAATTCCGCGCTCATCATGATGAACCTCTACAATGCTTCCCATGGCGCGTCCAAGCCCAATGCCATAACATCCCATAAGCGCAAGCCGATCCTTGCCGCCTGCATCTTTGACTGCCAAATTAAAAGCTTGCGAGTATTTTGTTTTTAGCTTGAAAATATTGCCCACTTCAATAGCGCGTTCCGCATGCACTGGTTTTCCGCATTTAGGGCATTTTCCGCCAGCTTCAAGATCGGTAATTTCGCGATTCTGCGCAAAGTCGCAAAGATTCTTCAGGCTTGTCTTGCGCGCACTCTCCTTGTTAATAGCAACAAAGTCGCGATTATTTTCGCAAACCATGACAATGTCTTCGCCAGCCGGAGTCAAGACTTGAAATTCATGTGAATATTTTGAAAAAGTCCCGCCCGATGCTTCAACTACAAGCGCCTTAAGGCCTAAACGCTCAAATATTTTTCGGTACGCAAGACTAACTGTATTGTAAAACTCATCGAGATCGCTTTCCTCAAGATGAAAACTGTATAAATCTTTCATTAAAAATTCGCGGCCGCGCAGAAGCCCCGACTTTGCCCGCGGTTCATCGCGAAATTTTGCCTGAATCTGGTATAAAGCGATGGGCAAGTCTTTATAGGAGTGTACAAATTTTTTAACTAACGGAGTGATAATTTCCTCATGAGTCCAGCCAAGTCCGTACTCCCTATCGCCTCTGCCCGCAAATTGAAACATTACTTCGCGGCCCGGATCTTTCCAGCGCCCAGTTTTTTCCCAGTTTTCTTTGGGGTGCATGGCCGGAAGCAATAATTCCTGTCCGCCGATTCTATCCATTTCCTCGCGTATCACGCACTCAATTTTCTTAAGCACCCGTAAGCCCAGCGGCAAAAATGAATACACTCCGGCCATTAATTTATCAACAAAACCGGCGCGCAAAAGCAATTTTGCATTAACGCTCGACTCATCAGCCGGAACTTCTCTTACTGTTTTGCTAAAAAGTTTTGACTGCAGCATAGTCTCATCTCTAATTCGCTAATTCTCCAGCGCTCCAGACTCATCAAGAGTGTGCTTTACATTACGGCGCGGACGCTTATCTAAAGAAATAAAAAATAACTCTGCTGTTAGAATTAATAGGGCAAGCGGTAAGATATTCCACCATTTAAGTAATTTATATGCGGCTAGATTCAAAATTATAATCGTAAAAGCTACAACCAAAGTGGCTTCCCTTGCAATCGTTAATATTTCGGCTTTAGAGGCGGCTAGGCGAAAACGGATATGATGTAAAATAATACCCAAAAGCATGCAGGTTCCCAAAAGCGCCACGCTTACGCTCAAATAAAAAAGCATGTGAACAATCCACCCGCCGAAAAAAGGATCAAAACGAAACAGCACGAAAATCCAGGCTGCCCAAGCCACCAAACTCCCCATGCTTAATAAAACAAATGGAAACATAACCGCTTAAATTTTCAGTCATTTATTCTTCGCCTTCGCCGCCGCGCGGCTTGCCGATTTCCGAAAGCAACACATTCTCAACTTTTATACCCCGGGGATAAAAAATCCGTTCCAGCTCGTCTTTCAATTGCATCTCTACTGCGTCGCGTTGGTTGGTAATCAAATCTTGATATGAAAATCTTGAGGCAATCATGCGCAATCTTGAACGCACTGTCGGCCGCACAATTTTATCTACAAAATCCTCGCCGATATTCTGCCAAATATTGGGAATTTGATTAATATCAAGACGCAGTAAAATCGTACCCTCAATAGAAATCGCCTTACCATCAAGAGTGATAGCGCTAACCGGAATATCCCCCATGGCCCGGACATTTTTGAGATTAAAATCTTTAGAAAGGCGATATTCCAAAGTTTGCGTATTAAATAACTTAGCCCTTTGCCAAAACGGCACTTTCAAATGCAAGCCCGGCAAAAGGCACTTTTTTAGCACGCCTCGCCCTAAATCATAAACGCAAGCGACATATCCCGGCGGCACATACACAAAAAATCCTTTCAAAACATCCTCAACGACAAATGAATACATTAAACGATCTAAAGAATCATTCATATCTGTAGATTATTTATTAAGTGGCGGCATGTCCGCCATTTACGATTTTATCATGCAAGCGCAGGGCGGTATGCTTAACGGCTTGCAATTTTTTGGTAAAAAATGGCCTAAACAAGTGCACAATATACGAAAATGCCATGGATGTCAAGATAAAAATAGTCTTAACCGCGGGCAGACTTGCTAGGATAACAAAAGACATCAAAGGAAACGCGTAGCGAAACAAGCTATCGCTTAAAGTCAGCGTATCGCGGCGATGCCGCTGGGAACGCCAAATTTGCCAGTACAAAAGAACGCCCACCAATCCCGCTACATATATATTTTTTTGTGCAATATCAAATCCTAGAAAACGAGTATTGATTACATCTGGCCGCGCTATGCTCGGATATAGCGCATTTAATTTGCCGGTCATTCCACCAACAAAAACTTGGTACAAAAGCACTAAAGCCAAGAGTTGTATGCCTAACAGGATCGCCGAAGCCCAAGGCTGAATCCGATTTGCGCGCAAGACTTCTCTAATATGATCTTTGCGGGCAATCGGATCATCTTTAAATTCATTTTGGATAGCAACCAAATCTTCCTGAATTTTTTCAAATTTGAAGCTGTTGCGTTCCGCTATGATTGAAAATGGGATAAGCACAACGCGCAAAGCCACAGTCATATAAGCAACCGCCAAACCCAGATTTTCAAAGGCTACGTTATTATAAAGCCAAATCAAAAAATTCAAAAGGGGCGTGAACAAATAATCATGCCAAAATATACTTAACATAGATTTTGCATGGATTTAGTATAGCACAAAACGCAATCCAGCGCATCCACAGCCCTATATAAGTTGACACACTGTTATTTTTGCATTAAACTAAAAGCCTGCTCTTTTTGGCGGAGGAACGGAGGAATAGAATGTATGCCATGGCCCATCCGGTCCAGTTTGTAGTACTAACAGCCGAAGAGGAAAGAACGCTAGCCCGTAAATGGCTAGATCACGGAGATGAGAAAGCGCACACACGCTTGATGGGACTGTTGCCGAATATCCATTTTGGCCATTTCTTCCCAAATACGGCTGCGACTCGTTGAAAATCACTCGAAATAGCTCTGCTATTCCTGCGTATTTTCAACTTCGTCTCGCTCGTATTTTGAAAGAACTATCTCAAAAGCATATTCGGCAGGAGTCCCTTGATGCAAGCCTGCATTGGCCTAACATGGAAAATCGCCTGGGGCTTCAGGAATTACGGGTTCCCTGTGGAAGATTTGGCGCAGGAAGGCCAGCTTGGCGCAATCAAAGATCTTGCAAAATACGATCCCGCAAGAGCACGGTTGTACACCTACGCGGCATGGTGGATACGGGCGTACATCCTGACCTATGTTCTCAAAAACTGCAAGATCGTAGGAAGTTGTCGCGCGAACGTGTGCGACAGCTTGAAGCACGCGCCAAAGCCAAACTCCGCGCGCATATCGCGGCCACTTACGGTAAAGACGCTATAGCAACCCTACTAGGGTAAGGCGATTCGCGAGGAGATATTGATCGGTGTCGGGGGAACACCGATTTTGTTTTTATGGAATACTTTTGGTGGAAAAGGCAAGCATAAGAAAGTGTGCAATAACACACGGCCGTGAACTACTGCTCACGGATGCAAACAGCCCTTTTTAATAATTCAATTCGGTAACGGAGAAAAATAGGAATGTTGGACGAACCCAAGGCTTAGCCTTGGGTTCGTAAGAAATCCAGATTTTATTGAATTTCAGATGGTCGTTGGCCAAATAAGTTTGCCATAATGATCATATATTGGGAGTCGGAGATTGGGATTGTTCTGCGTCGCCTCCAACATTTTCTGCAATACTTTGCGTTGCAAATCTTCTGATCCATAAGGCACGTGTATTCCATGGATAAGTCTAAAATAAAGTTCTCGTGATTTTTCTGCTTCAGATAATCCAACGGTTGTTCCTCTAATACTACTTTTACCTATACGCCCCAACCATTCATTCGTCCCCCGATTGTAGAAGCCAATAATATCATCGCTTATCCCTTGAACGCTAAGCGATGGGTCATTTATTATGGAATCACTTACTTGAAAAATAATGCCAATTGGCTCTTTATCCTGATATGTTGAAAATTGTTGTAAAATAAAAATCGTTGCCTCGTGGCGTTCTTCAGGAGTATTAAGATTTTGCATCATTTTTTGCATGAGTTCAATTTCCTTCCTGAATTCCTCACACCACGCTGGTACCGGAGTTATTTTTTTCCTTTGAATTCTCTCAATCTCATCCTGTCTCTCTTTTACCCATTCCGCGCTACGACTATTTCAACGGGCATTAAATATATTTATAAAACAAAAGCCCGCAATCCAATCATCGCGAGCTTCTCCCACTGCACCCCAAATGAGCAAATATTTTTTCTAATAGTCAGAAAAACAGCTTCTTCCACCACATATACACCATAGGCATACCCACTAAAACCACAACAACGAACAGAACCCCAGTACGGGCCCATAGAAACTGCTACTGTGAGATCCACCCATGGTGCTTCACTTCGGTTAAACTTTCCTCCTAGATTTCTGTGGAAATCGCGCGCGATGTTCCACAGAAATGCCGGGTCTCTCTGCAGCCCCTTAAGATTGGCGAGGAACTCTTGTGTAGGGCTCTCGGGCATGACAAGAATGTGAACCGTGCAACTGCACACTGACGTCATGTCCCGTATGATTGCAAGGGGGATGGTGTGGATAACAAAAGCGGGGCATAAAGCCCCGCGCCCTTATCATGGGACTGTTGCCGAATACCATTTCTACTGCAAGTTAAGAATTTTGGCTGCGACTTTGTGAAACATTCTCAACATATACGCCGTATATGCTTCAAATGTTTCACTTCGTCTCGCTCAAAATTCTTACCTTTCGTAGAACCATGTGTCCTAGACCGGGCTAGACGATAGGAGCAAAAATTTAAGCGGCAAACCACACCCATCCCATACAACAGAAGTAGATAAAAATCTATCACATAACACACTTCTTGTCTATGACAGCCATTCTTGACTTTGCCGACATAGCAACTCCTTTGCCTTGAGCGGTTCGGCCATTAATCCCCCTACCAGTTGCTCCATACGCATGCTTTGCGACCCTTTGATTAAGAGTAAATCTCCCGGTTTTATGCGTTCTTGTAAAAAATGCTCTACGCCGTCTTCAAGAGTATGAAAATGAAAAACGCGATCATTTGAAAGGCCGCTTTTAACAGCCTCTTCAAAAATCCATGCCGCGCTTGGACCAACGGCTAAGAGCACGTCTGCCTGTTTCGCGGCAATCCGACCCATTTCACGATGCTCTGCTTCAGTTAAATTGCCCAACTCAAGCATGTCGGCTAAAATTGCGTACCGTGTGGCGCCTTCTCTTAAAGAAAGGCGGCCCAGAGTTTCCAAAGCCGCTTTTGTCGCTTTAGGCGAGGCATTATAACTATCATCAATAATCCTCGCTCCCTTCACGCCGGCAATAATTCTCATCCGACCCGGAGGCGCGTTGTAATTTAAAAGCGCATTGGAGATTTCCACAAGATTCATCTCAAAAGCGCGTCCGACTGCCGCGGCGGCCAAGGCCGCGTATACATGCTGAAAACCCAAAGCGTTTCTTATATGCACAGGCACTGCCGCGCCATCTTGCACAGTTTTAAAATGGATACCGCCCAATTCCCCGCTTAACTGTATTTCAAGATGTTCTTGTATTTCTATAGCCTTCAAATTAGCTCCGCTGACAATTCCATAGCCGACAACCGTGCCGTCTGTATATTCAGCAAAGGTCTGCACGATTTCATCATCCGTATTTAATATCAATGTCCCCTCTTTTGGAATGGCTTCTGCCAAGCGCCGTTTTTCTACCGCAACCCGTTTTATGCTGCCGAAAAATTCCGTGTGTACCGGCGAAACAGCGGTTATAACTCCCACTCGCGGCGGAGCTAGTCTAACTAATTTTTGGATATCGCGAGGTCGATCCGCGGCCATTTCCAAAATCAAAATCGCTGGATAACGCGCCGGCATGATCAGTAGCCAAATTGCACGTAAAAATACTGTGAACCAGTGCACTAGAGATTTCCCCGGCGCCTTTGCGCCAATAATTGAAAGCGGAACGCCCAATTCGTTATTGTAATTCTTAGGTGATGCCCAGGTTGAAAACTTTGACGAGAGCACAGCCTGTATAGCTTCTTTAGTGGAAGTTTTGCCCACTGATCCAGTAATCCCCACAATTGTAGGACGATATTTTCGAAGTATTAAACGTGCAAACAGCTGGAGAAAACTGGTCAAAAAAGATTTTGTCATAAAATTTTATGGTTCAACTGGCCTGCTAGGCTTTACTTCAAAATATTGTAGCAAAAATTTGGCTATATCGCCAAAAAGCGGCGCGGCAGTGCTTTCCGCGAATTGCACGCCACGCGGACGATCAATGCGCGTTAACATGACAAAACGCGGATCTTCTACTGGCGCAAATCCCGCAAAAGTTCCAATAGTTGCTCCCTGCTCATATCCCGGTCCGTCGCGGCGCGGAATTTGGGCAGTGCCTGTTTTTCCCGCTACATAATACCCCGGCACTCCCGCGCGTTTTCCATGGCCGCGTTCAACAGTCGAAGTCATCATTCCCTTTAGCAACGTTGCGGCTTGCACTGAAATCACTTCACGTATTGTTTCCGGCGCAAATTGCACGACAGCCCCGGTGTTTTTTCGTATCTCCTCAACAATATATGGCTTAACAAGCTTACCCTGATTGGCAATCGCCGCAAAAGCGGTAACCAACTGAATAGGCGTAACAGCAATACCTTGACCAAATGACGCCGTCGCCAAATAAATTTCACCCCGTTTTGAAAGCGCGCCTATATCGCCGTCAACTTCGGTGTCTAATTGAATATCCGTTTTCTTGCCAAAACCAAAACGCTCAATATAATCTTGAAAACGATCAAACCCAACTTTTTCAGCGGCAAAAATCGCGCCGGTATTTAACGACTGTTCAAGCACCTGCGTCATGGTTTGCACGCCATGAGCTTTATTGTCAGAATTATTAATTTTATGCAGCCCAACTTTTATTTCACCGGTATCAGTATATGTTGTTTCAGGGGTCACCTCGCCGCTATCAAGCGCCGCCGCCATAGTTATGACCTTAAATACTGAACCCGGCTCATATTGCGCGGAAATTATTGGGTTATTAAAAACCGCTATATCTTCAACAGAGCGATACTCATTCGGATTGAAACTGGGAGAATTGCACATTGCTAAAATTTTTCCTTCCGGGATTTTCATGATGATTACTGATCCTCCCGCGGCATCATATCGGTTGATAGTTTCTTCCAATTTATTGCAAGCGACATATTCAATAGCCCTATCAATTGTCAAAACTATTGCGCTTCCATCTTGTGCGGGCTGAAGTTCACGTCGCGAAACCGGAATCCAGCGTCCACCCACATCTTTCTCCCCCTCAAAAAAACCTGGAGCCCCCGCTAATTCATGGTTAAAATAACCCTCAATTCCATAACGGCCGGCTAATTTATCGCCTTCGGCACCAACAAAACCGGCAATCTGCGCGCCAATCTCTTTGTTAGGATAATAGCGCACAGATTCTCGCACTGTGTCAATTCCCGCGATATGCAGCTCCTTAATCTGATCAACTACAGACTCCTCAACGCCGTGTTTTAAGGGCTCATAGGGGTCATCGCTTTTTGATAGCCTATCTAATAATTTTTGATATTCGTCATTTGCATCCGTCATCGCGAGCCCCGATCCCGCCATCGCGGGACGGGGCGTGGCGATCTCAGGAGATTGCTTCGCTTCGCTCGCAATGACGTCGTGAGGACGCTTAATTCCAAACAATGGCGCGAGTTTATTAGCTGCATCCGCCGGATCGACAATCATTCTGGGGTCAGCATAAACCAAATAAAGATCCTTATTTGTTGCCAGAGCAGTTAAACCGCCTCCTTTGCCTTCATGCATTAAAATTTCTCCTCGTTCAGGAAATAATTTGCGAAAAATTTCGCGTTGATCAGAAGCCAAAAGCCTATAAGTCGCGCTATCTAACACCTGTAATATAAATAGTCTAAAAATTATGATAAGACCAATAGCAACAAAAGCGCCCTTAATAATTTTAAGGCGCGTATCTGCGCGCGTAATTTTATGGCTAGTATAACTGCGCTTATTGCTATAACGACTAAAATAAGGCATAGCCGAAAGGCGGTCTAAAGACCATCACTAAACAAGGCTAAGCCTTGGGTCGCCCAAGGCCTTAGCCTTGTGCCAAATTTTGGAAGCCATGTAAACCATGTTTAACGTCTCGCAGTTAAGATAGACATCACTTTACCGCCCAGCAAAGCGCCTATAAAAGACACCAATGCGCCATATAAAATTATAGGCCGCCATTGCGCAGTCGTAATAAAGTACACTGCAAAAGCTGGCAAGGTTCCCACCAGATAAACTATCACACCATACAACCATCCCGAATCGCGTTTAACGCCATAAACCGCAAAGCCAATTGCCCACATTATTCCAATAAAAAGTGAAACCAGTAAATGCTCTATTTGCCAGCCCGGAAGCAGCGCCGTATTTGGTATAGCAATTGCCAAAGGCACCACGGGTAAAAACTTGGATAACCCCCAAATCAGCAGTGAAATAACATAAAACAACAAACCAACAACCAATCCTGCTCCTAGAATTTTTTTATTGTTCATCGCATATCACCTCCTATCTTATCATTGCCCAGCGGATTGTATCCGTTTTCAATCTCGTCGCCGTCAAGATGTTCATCATCGTCGCTATCCGGATTAGCCGGATCAGTCCCATACACCTGCTCTATTGTATCAGGAAGATGATCGCCATCAAAATCCGCTGAAAATTGCTGAATAGAAATGCGCGGGGATGTCAAAGATGACGGCATCGCGATTTTCTCCAAAAAAAGAGCTGCGTTTTCAAGTTTTGGAAAAACCTCTGCAACAGCTAAAAACCCCGATGGGGCATCCATCATCCAAACCGGCTCAAAACTAATCTGTCGGACAGTAATCTCTGACGCTTTCTCGCTCTTACCCAATTTCGCTTGTATATGCAAGCCTGCCGGCAGCCAAGTTTTAGAATTCAACATTATTTCCCCTTTAAAATCTCGCAGTGCGCTGGGTGGCGCCTTAAATTCAAATGAATAATGGGCCTGCTTTTCATTGGACAAACGTCTGTCCAGTACAACATGGCTTACCGCATCAAATAAAGCAAAAAGCGTTTGCGCTGTCTCCGGCGGCGCGTCTAATTTTATCCACTGATTATTAATAATTTTAAGCGGTAAAAAAGAAACTCTGATATAGTCGCCATCCTCCGCAAATCTTAGATCTCCCTTGAAGCGATAGTTATTTTTTTGATCATCTACAAGACCATCAAGATTTACTATCCCCTGCTTTTTCAAAAAATCCAGTGACAACTTGGCCTGGCCTTTAAAACTAGGTAATTGTAAATAGGGTAGCTCCAGGGACACATCCGCTTCAAAAGTCACCGCGTTTTTTGTTCGTAATGCTTGCACTGTCCTGAATTGCGCTGCCGCCGGCGGAATCCAAATCTGTGCGATTATCAATAAACCAATGCTGATTAATAATGCAACAAAAGCCACGGTTAATCGCATATCGAGTCGTAAAGAGAAACGTTCTCTAAATAGGCGGCGCTTTGACTTCTTCCCACTCATTTAAGCCATCGCTCCATTTATAAGCTTTAAATCTATGCGACACCTCATCCGGCGAGTAACTATACTCAATTTTTGAAGCGCTGCCGCCCAATTTTGAATATATGGTTTTTTTATCAAGCACAACCGGTTGAGTCGTGCGCTCTAATTTCATTTTGCCTTGCGGGCTGTCAAAACTAATAAATTCAACATACGCGTTCGGTATATATTCCAAATCATACCGGCCTTCTTCAACCGCCTTGAATTTAGTTTTAACCATTGCTTTTATCTCATTCCACTTGTCGTCGCGCATACCCGGTGTCACAACTTCGATTTATAGTATAAGATTAAACGTTTTGCAAGAAAACGGCGTCCCCGAGTTGTCTTCAGATATTGCTCGCGTCGGCGCGCATCTTCTTCGTTGGTACATACTTCCGCATAAATGAACCGCATAGGTAGTCGTGATTTTGTGGAGAATACTTCTCCTTTATAATGTTGTAGAAGTCTTTGTTTAAGATTAGTTGTAAATCCTATATACCGATTGCCATCTTTCCTGCTCTCTAATATATAGACCCAGAAACCTATCGAAGTTGTGGCACCGGACATACTCCTAAAAATATCTCCCTTTTTCCGATCCGCGATGCTTAGCCACGACATCGGAAATAACGCCGTCTTGATAAAGTTTCTTGACTGCCATTTCCATGGTAACCATGCCGTCCCTTACTGAAGTTTGTATTACAGAGGCAATTTGCGCAACACGATGCTCGCGAATCAAATTTGCAATAGCGGGATTAACCAACATAATTTCTCGCGCCGCAACAAGTCCACCACGTACAGTGGGTAAAAGCTGCTGCGCAATTACTGCCCGCAAGGTTGAGGCGAGCTGAATTAATACTTGGCGCTGACGGACCCCTTCAAACATATCAATAATCCGCTCTACCGTATCGGCCGCTGTCGGCGTGTGCAAAGTTGAAAGCACTAAATGTCCTGTTTCCGCCGCGGTTAATGCGGCCTGTATGGTTTCAAGGTCGCGCATTTCTCCAACCAAAATAACATTGGGATCTTGCCGTAAAACATACTTCAAAGCGCTGGCGAACGAAGGCGTATCCTCCCCTACTTCTCTTTGCTCAATCATGCTTTTTGTATTCGTGTAGAGAAATTCTATCGGATCTTCTATCGTGATAATATGCGCTGACCTCTCCCGATTAATAATTTCAATCATCGCCGCAAGAGTTGTAGACTTTCCACAACCAGACGGTCCAGTTACAAGAATTAGGCCGTGATTTAAATGGGTCAACGCATACATCACTTCAGAAAATCCCAAATCTTCCGGAGTGGGTATTTGTTGCGGAATCAAACGAGCCGCTAGACCAATCTGTCCCCGCTGAAAATGCAGATTGACGCGAAAGCGCCAATTATCATAAGAATATGCAAAATCCAGCTCGCGCTCATGCTCAAAATCCGCAAACTGTTCTTTAGTCAAAAGTTCAGTCAATAAACCGGCGAGATCGGTTTTTGTTAAAGGTGTATCCTCTACCGCTATAAGTTCGGAGGCAATTCGCAAAGTCGGTTTCGTGCCGGCAATCAAGTGCAGATCCGAAGCTTTTTTATCAATGGCTAACTGAAAATATTTGTCAATTTTCATACCGTTAGAGGCAGGTCATCCTTAGACGACCGTACCTAGTTAAATTATTAAATTGTTTATATTTTACACAAGTTATGACGACCACTGAAATAAATTGCCAAAAAAATCTAAAAATATATCAAAGAAATTTCGGGCTATTTCATATAACGGACGGAACGCGCCGCCCGTTGGCCAAAAGGCGAAGTCCGAGCAGAGCGAGGATTTCGCCAGCGAGCCCCGTACCAAAGCAGAGCTTGGTACGGGGTAGACTCCGCGAGCGATGTTGGCCAACGTTTCGCGATATCCGACGTTCCCGACCGAGACGAGCGGTACAATCGCCCTGCCACAAGCGGGGCCACCGCGCAGGCGAGGAAGGGAATGTAGGAGAGGGCACAATTGTCGTTAGTCTAGCGACTTCTTATCTGTTGGGCAATTGTTACTGACCAGACACTGCGTCCTCACGAACCGCGCCCGAACCGCATATCCGATGTTGTGCGCCGTAAAAAGCCCTACCTATACTTATCGTTTAATTTTTTTATCTGATCCTGAACTTCTGTAAGAATGTTTTGTTGAGCTTCTTTATCCAACGATCTCAAGGCAAAGCAGTCAAGTATATTGCCATCAGAATCGACTTCAAAATGAATAGGGCTAAATCTACGCCCTCGTTCATCATCTAATGATTGGCCATCTTTCATAACGAATATAAGAATTATCGCATATTCTGAAGATCCAGATTTAAGATTTCTGTGCCTGTTCAGTATGAGATGAACGGTATCTCCAACTGCAGCTTTATATAAATCAGATTCATAGTCACGGGCGTGTCCCATTTTTGATTGTGTTCGTCTCTCCCATTTTGTGTTAGGATCTGCTGAATAAATTCTTAAAGCCTCTAAAGTTAAATCTCGTTCTTCTTCTTCGTATTTATCGTGGCACGATAATAATCGTTGATAATCCTGATATTCTTGTTTTGTGAGATACTCTTTAAGAGGAGGCCACGTTGATCCCTTAAACTGGGTCTCATATTTTTTCTGATATCTAATATCGTCTGCAGCTGCTTCAATTTTCCATTTCTCTGACGCCTTATTATCTGTAAAGTACCTATTAATGTTATCCAATAATACCTTTTTTTGTGCTCTAAAATTTCTATAACATTTTTATCAGGATTTGATTCTTTCTCGTACATAATGATTATTTACTTCTAAGTATACTTTTAGTTAATACTAATAATCCCGTTGAGTCTTAAAAGTAAATGCAGTTGTCTCTAACGGGATTCATACCTGTTGATTATACCGCATTGCTTGTCAAAACACAAGAAACGCGATACCATGTCATACTAACGGGGTGTGGCCCAGTAGTCTAAGGCGCTGCGTTCGGGACGCAGAGATCGAGGGTGCGAATCCCTCCACCCCGATTTTTGCAAATAAAACTCAATCATGCCACATTTAAATAATCTTTGACGCGGTTTTACGGGGAATAAATTGTGCGAGAATGATCAAGATAATTCCACCCGCAAATATTACTATCGACATTATAAGCGCAGAGTTAAAGAGATTGTTGACCAAAAACCCCACAGCGCGCATTAGGCTTTCAGTCTGATCCGGCGCCTGTTCCGCCATAATCAAAGAAACCACTTTAGGCAGGCTTAACACGATAAGTCCCGCCAGCACACCGCCAAGAATCAGCACACCGCCAAGAAAACGCAATATCGAACGCATTGAGGTCATGGTCAGCAATAGTATAAAAATTCCCAATACAATCAACAAGCCTAGTATAAGAGTCCTTATAAATTGCGCAAGACGGTAATAATTGCGCACCTCCTCTGCGCGGCTCAAAAAATTTTGTCGGCTATCCGACGGCATAATTTCAAGAATTGATAACTCATCCGGCACGCCCGGAATTCCTGTGCCGATATTTTGTTTTAACTCTTTCAGATTGACCTTTATCACCAACTCTGAAGCTGGCCGATCAGAATTAAACCAAGCTAGCGCTGAATCCAGAGCTGCTTTTAATTGCGACTCAAAAAACTCCGGCGTGATTATGCGCGTAATCAGACTGCTCGCATCTTGCTTGCCCATCAAGGGCAACCCCGATTTATTCGCTTCACCTAATAATTGCATTCCCAGTTGATCAACAGCCATCCCATAGAGATCAATCTCCTTGGCTGTTTGCACAAATAACTTTGAATCTCGCAAATGAGAAAATATACTCTGCGCTAAAATTGCAACAGCTAATATTAGGGAGGCTATCAATACACAAATAACAGCAAAACCTTTTTGCATAACACAGGGAAGAAAGAGAACACTTCTAACTTTTGCAAAACAAAATTAAAGGCGTTCTCTTTTTTCTCTTAGGGCAGCAGCTTCCTATACAATTGTTCAGTCTCATTAACGATTTTATCCCATTCAAAATATCGTTTGATAAAACCCAAGGCTAATTTGCCTTTCTCTTCAACTATTTCCGGGTGATTCAAAAGCGTCATCAGTTTTTCACAAAGATCTTCAGTGTTGCTTACCTCAAACGGAATGCCGGAATGATCAATGGCCTCCAAATTTTCGGGGATATTAGAAATCAATACGCATTTTCCAAAACTCATGGCCTCAAGAATAGACAAAGACAGTCCTTCTGCTTCGGAAGGGTGAACATAAAGATAAGCATTGGCATAAAGCTCGTTTAGAACATCGCCAGTTTGGTAGCCAGTAAAAATAATGCGGTGATCTTCTTTAGCCAGCTCTTTCAAATATGTTTCGTAGTCATCGGTAAAACTCGGCGCGCCAACGATGGCCAGCTTCAACTCGCTCTTAAGCGTATCGGGAATATTTTTATAAGCTTCAATCAAATAATGAATGCCCTTGTGTCGAATTAAACGCGCCACGGTTATAATATAGCGTCCTTTTTTAAGACCAAAACGCTGAAGATTTGTACTGCTCTCAATTTTTTGCACTTTTACGCCATTGGGAATATATTTTATGGTTTTGCCATATTGTTTTTTGCAATATTTAACAATTGACCGTGAAACAGCAATTGTAGCATGCGGAATATGCACCGCTGTCCATTCTCCAAACTTTAGAATAAGGCGCGCAATCGCTCCCCATTTAGTATGAAAACGATCAATGGAATGAAAAGTTACGACAATTTTAGCCCGTGTGAAAATACGCGGAAGCCAAGCCAGAAGTGCCGGACCTACGCCATGGAAGTGGATGATATCAAACCCTTTTGTGACTAGGTCACCGTGCGTTTGTGACCTAGTCACAAAAGGCAATACTACCTTAAGCGTCGCAAAAAATGTATAAGTGATCGTATCTAAATGTTTGGTTGGAATAGAAGGAACTCGTACAATATGTATCCCTTGCCAAATATCATCTTTGGTCGCCACATAACGCGACCGCACATAAACCGTAACTTCGTGTCCGCGCTTAGCTAACCGCGTAGCTAGATCTTCAACATGACGCTCCACTCCCCCATCACGATAAAAGGGTACAGCCTTTTGACCAATAAAGGCAATTTTCATAATTTAAGGCCGAGAAAACTCAAAGTTTGAAAAATTCAGTATTGAGAAAACAGCTAAAATCCTAGTGATTATCCGTTCTATCATCAGACTCATCCTTGCAGAAATTACGCGTTTAAATAATTTACTGACCGGATCAGTTTCGGTCTGATCGCTCAACGAGCCGCATCCCTGATCAGCGGGATAATCTACTCGCCCGTCGTTGTCATTATCATATCCGTCCGCGCAAGATGGAAGCACCTCCGGTCTAACTTCTGGCCCCAAAGGCATAACGGGCGCTTCAATAAGCGGCGGCTTTTCTCCTTCAATCGGGGGGAGTATGGCTTCTGGCGGAAGAGGCGGGGTCGGCCCGATAACAGGAGCGGGCTCTTCAATAGCATATAAAGCAGTCTTAGCCGAGGTAAATATATTTGTTCCTTCTCCGTCATTGGCAAGTATTCGAACATTACGCACGTTCAGCGATACCGCACCGCTTCGCAATCCGCGGAAACGAATTTTGAATATCTCCCCCACCCCGGTAAACCCCGGAGCTGGTAGTCCGCCCGCAAATTCTACACGACCGGTTAATTTATTAAAGGCTGGCTCGCGCGCCCAAACCGTAATAAAAGAATTCGCGGAAGACAACGCAATGATCTCCACGCGTTCTTTAGGATAGACCATCACTCCTTCCAAAGCATTGATTGCTTGTTTTTGCGTATTAATTTTAACCGTTACTTCAAATTCATCACCAACCTCTAGAGCACGAGTATTAGGATCAAAAGAAATAGTCGCCGCCGCTGATGCGCGCGCAAAAAATATCAGCGTAAAAACGCTTACTGCAACAATGCTTGCCGCGCGTCTAATCATAAAGACTTTGCTGGTGTCATGCGTTTTAGTCGCCATAATATAACGGCTAAAATAATCAATGCAAGCGCGGCAAATCCCGCAATTCTCACTAGAACTAGAACGCCGGCCTTTGAAGGTTTGCCCTTTACTTCAAGACTAAAATCCGGCCGGATAATTTCTCCGCGCGTGCCCAAACCGTCATTGAGATAAATTTCTGATTGCGGCGCCAGCGAAAGCGCATATGACCCGCGCGCGTTTATTTTAACCGCAACCTCAAGCAACACGGTACTACCCAACAATCCTCCGGGCACACCGCCCACTAATGATACGGTGCGCGCCGCTTCGTCGTATTTTGGCTCTTGAATCCAAATATTTACCGCAGAGTTTTCCTTGTTCAAACGAACCAAGGAAAACTGCTCTGGCAAAGTAAAAGCTAGATTAAAAATATTTACGCGTTCTCCTTGGGTATCAACTCCGATTTTCAACGCGACCTCTTCGCCAATCTGTACGGCATTTTTTTCCGCGCTAACTGTCAATACCGCCGCTTCGACATTAGACGGAAACATGAACAGCGCCACTATTATAAACAAAAATATTTTTAACACAAAATTTTGGCTTAGCCTCGCCTAAAATCTAACAATTTCGCTGCGAAAATTATTAAGCAACAGGTCTATTATCCTGTCCAATTGAATAGTAAAATACTAAAATCTACAAGATCAACAATGTTATCTTGATTGATATCAACGCGAGGATTTGCTATGCCGTCTCCGGTCTGTTTCCAAAAAGCGAGCAAAATGCTAATATCCGCGAGATTAACCGCGTTATCAAAATTAATATCCGACCGCCTATATGTTGGCGCTCCCGGAATAGAAGAAGGGGTCGGGAGAATTGGGGAAATTGGAGGAGAAGGCGGAGTTGGAACAACCGGCGGAGTTGAAACCGCTGTAATAGTCAAAATCTGGGGCGCGCTCGTTTCGCTCTGATCTCCGTTTATTTGCGCTTTTGCGCGCAGAGTATAAGTTCCCGGATTTAACCTAGCAGTATCAATAGTCGTGGACCATGATCCCGTGCTTGCCGCTCTAGACACGCTCTCAATGACCGGGGGAATTTCTACTTTAACCGTACTGCCCGGAAAGGCAGTTCCACGCGCTGTAAATTTCGCGCCTTGAATCACGCTGGTTTCAGAAAGCTCAATTGTAGAGGGCAAAAAAATGTTTTCTATACCCGCTTGCTGAACTCCTAAAGGAATATTAAGCGTGTAAGTAATTAAAGGCGTACTGCGCCCCGCGCTGTCTTTGGCGAGCAAACCAAACGTGTAAGTATTACCGGAAGTTACCGCCTCAATAGAGCCGCTAAATGCGCCATCCGCTGCCGCACTGACTTGTTTGACAAGCGTCCCGTTCTTAAAAAATGAAATTGCCGCGGCAGGATAGGCGCGGCCGCTAAAAACCGTGTTTAGAGTAGTTGGCCCGGAAGTTACTGAACCGCCGGCCGAACCAGTCGTGCTAACCGTCGTACCGCCTACGGCCGGAGTTGGCGCAGCAACCGCGGCGGGAAACGTTAATGATCCGGCGTTAACCGTAAAACTTGAAGTAGTGGAACGTCCAGTAGAAAGCTCGCCAACTACTCCATAAAGCCGATAAGAAGTTGAGCTCATCATAGCGCTTCCGGCGTCATTTACGACTGGATCAAGCACCTTAAAATTTGGACTGGTAAATTCTGTCGCCTGAATACCAACAACAAAAAATCCTAAACTAAAAATCAGGAGTAGCACATAGAATATTCTGCTCATAAAAACTTTTCTTATTGTCATGACGAAACAGGCGTTTGTAATTCAAACTTCGTCTTATTCAGATTCGGCAGGCTCGCTACTGCTTTCAAGCGCGGCGATTTTGTCTTTCACTTCTTGATTGTCAGCGGAAAGCTCAAGCACTTTCTTATACGCTTCAAGCGCGGCCGCAGTATCGCCTCGCTTCTCATAAATTGCCCCTAATGTAAAGTGCGCGTTCGCATAGCTTGAATTGCGGGCCAGAATTGCTTTTAAGATA
The DNA here is from genome assembly GCA_001001705.1 of Parcubacteria group bacterium GW2011_GWA2_47_26. Lineage (GTDB taxonomy): Bacteria > Patescibacteriota > Patescibacteriia > GWA2-47-26 > GWA2-47-26 > GWA2-47-26. The sequence goes on from LCOG01000008.1 coordinate 20,947, forward strand.
CTCTCGGACTTTTTTAAATCCTCGCCTTGCTTCCGGTTAAAATATAGCCGCGCAAGATTAAAGGCAACATCTAAATCGCCGCGCGCAAACTGTGCCGCTTGCTCGGCACGCTCAATAGCTTGATCAAAATTTTTGTCTCCCTCGGCCATCTGCGCTAGAATAAGGTACGCCGGCACATAATTGCGCTTAAGCGCAAGGGCTTTTTCAAAGTCAGCTTTAGCTTCCACGGTTTTTTTGTCATCGCGATAAATGAGGCCACGCGCAAGATAAAGCGCGGGGTTATTTGGTTCAAGCGCGAGCGCACTTACATACGCGTCAAGCGCCCATTGCGTTGCCTCCGGCGTAAGCGAGCGCACTTGGGTATAAACTCCGCCTAACGTTTCCCAGGCCGCGGCAGAGCGAGGACTCAACTGTGTGGCGCGGCGCGCTTCTCCCACTGCGGCGCTGATTAACTGTCCCACTTTAGCTTTATTTGGCTCACTTGCGCCTGACTCAATAAGCGCGCTTTTAAACGCTCCTTGCGCCACTCCAATATGATATTCATAACGATTATTATTCAAACGCAGAGCCCGCAAAAATAATGCCATGGCGCTATCGCTTCGATTTACGGCAAGCTCTTTAAGCCCCTTAGCATATAAATAATCCGCGGCGTAGAATCGTCCAAGATAAATGCCAAGCAGAGCAAGCGCCGCGATGGCAACCATTGCGCCAAATGAAGCGGCAAGCGACCATTGCGGCGAATTGCTATACGGCCGAACAAATTCGCGCGAAGCATGCGTGCCATAAAGTTCTCCAAGCAGAGCCAGAGAAGCTAGCAGTCCAAAAAAATATACCCACCCCACTGTCCCAAAAGGAATAAAAAACAAAAGCGCCAAAGTTAATAGCCACGCGCTTCCCACGGCTACAAAAAGCGAAGGAATAGAACGAGAACGCGGCTTCTCTTTTCCTCCTTTTGCTCCGGCCACGCTTTGAGCAACCAGACGAAATACGCCGAGTGCCAAGAATCCAGTAAAAACCCAAGCAATTATTCCAACTACTCCTACTCCCGCAGCCTGATGAACAATCTCGCTTGCGGGAGTATTGAACCGCACTGACCAGACAAAATTTTCATTAAACGAAACCGGACGATAAGCGGAAAAATCGTAGCCAAATGTATTGGGGCCGCTTCCGATAAGCAGGCGGCCCACTCCTTCCTTAAGCATGCTCCACACAGTCTGCCAAGAAACGCTGTGCGTAAGGCTTACTTCAATGGGTGTTTCAACTGTAAGCAACGAGGGCGTGCCGAACACCGCAAACAATATAAAAATTATCCATAGCGCAAACCCAAAAGATATCAGGGTTAGACGAACCTTGGTAAAACGTATAAAACACGAAACCAAAAACAATCCGAGCGCCGCGGCGCTAACAATCATAAGACTGCGGTATCCTAGAGACACGATGGTTATAATAGAAAGCGCCACGGCGCCAGCCCAAAGACCTAGCCAGAGTGAGGAAAAACGCGCGTGATGACGTTCCGTCTCCGGTTCAATACTCGCCAAACGAGTCAACCCTATCAAAAGCGGAGGAAGCAATAGCATACTAAATCGGCTGTTAATCCCCTGAACCGTATTCCATGCTGGAAACACGCCGGGAAAATCAGCCAGACCAAACACTCGGCCCCAGTAATACAGCGTTGAAAGCCCGGCACCCGCGACTAAAAATCCCAAAAATCGCCGAACATGCCGCTCGCTTTCCATGTATTGCACCACAAGAAAAAAGAAAAGCAAATAAAACAGAATCGGCACGAATCCCCAACTTGTATTTCCGGAAAGCCCAAAAAAACTCGTAACGCGATCTTTGGAAAAAATGCTCGCCGCAAGAACCGCTATGCTTAAAATAATCAAAGGCATATCAAGAAATGTCCTTTTTACCGCGATTGTCCGCTCAACCATAACTTTGAATATCCAAGCCAGAGTACCAAGGCTTACCGTGGCGTAAAGAAGATACTGTTTATTGAACTCCAGCCATTCCGAGGTAAAAGGCAGGAAAAAAACAGGTATTAAAAAAATAAAAACATAAAGCGTGTTGCGGGTGATCACGGAAAGTATGCGACTGGTGGTCATAGAAATAGAGCTATTTAAGCAATTTTGAGCCTCATCACTAGCTTTATAATACCATAAATACAAGGATTAAAACCAATTATGCTGTGTATAACTCCTGCATGTATTCCAAGATATCCCTACACCTGAAACCCGTACCAAGCCTTCGCCTTTGATGCGAAGTGAAATGAGATAAGGCTTGCGTCCTCTATACTCAACTCCTGCGCAAGGCGGTCAAGCGTATTTTGATCGCGTTCGGTTCCCTTTAGTTTTACTTCATACGCTTCTTTTTTCTTATCCCGCGTAACCAGAAAATCAATTTCCACTCCGGTCTTTTTCCGATAATAATTAAGCGCGACCCCTTGTGCGCGCAATTGGTGAAAAATCGCATTTTCAAATACTCGGCCAAATTCAACTTTGGCAATCTGCATAGCCAGTCCGCTGTCGCAGGCGTAAAATTTCGGCGCGCCGCGAATTTCCACATCGCGACTGCGCGAATAAGGCCGTACCAAACTAATAAAATAAGTTCCTTCAAGAAATGCCAGATATTCTTTAAGTGTAAGGCGCGAAATTCCTAATTCCGCAGACAATTTGGAAATATCCAAACGACTGCCGATGCGCTCAAGCAGCAAAAGCATGAGATCGCGCACAATTTTATTATTGCGGAAATCACCCAGTTGAAGCACTTCCTTATTAAAATACGAGGAGAAAATATCGTTAAGCGCGTCGCGCTTTTCCGGCGCGGAAGATTTTGCCGCTACGCCGGGAAAACCTCCGAATTCCACATATTCTTTATATTGTGTTTGAAAATGCGTATAAAGCGACTCGCGCGTGATATAATCCGGCGGCACTTTAGCTGATTCGCCTTTGAGTGTAAGAAATTCTTCAAAATCAAGCGGATAGAGTTCATATAAATACTTGCGCCCAGCAAGCGATTCAGAAAATACGTTTTTAAGGTAAAAACTGGCTGAACCAGTAAGAAAGAATTTAATCGGATAATGGTCCGAAAGATATTTAACTATGGAGGGCATTGTCCGGACAAATTGTATCTCATCTAAAAATACATAGGAGCGCATTTTTAGATTAAGACCAAGGGTTGAAAACTCATAGGCAATTGCCTCATAATCAATTTCTTCAAAATACTTTTGATGAAGCGGGTTTTCAAGATCAAGGAATAACTTGTTATCAGAAGTAATACGCTCAAAAATCTGGCGCAAAAGTGTAGTTTTCTCGACGCGACGCATACCAGTTACCACGATTGCTTCGGGCGATTCTAGCCGCTCCAAATATAGGATGAAGTAGTTTACGCTCAATCATATAATATAGTATACAAAAAGTCGGATATTTTGTCAAGTACTACTTTACATAAGATCCAACTACCTCAAATGTATTGAAAAACGTAGATTCCCGCTTCCGCGGGAATGACAAAGTTTTGTTGTGTATCATTTCTCGACTAACTATGATTCAGCCGGGGCCGGGGGTGACTCAACTGCCGGTTCAGGAGCTGGCTCTGGCGCGGGAGTAGGCGCGGATTCTTGAACTGGCGCGGGAGTAGGTTCTTCTGCTATGGGAGCTGGAGTGGAGGCCGATTCAGAAGTTGTCGCAGTCTCAATCGGTTCTGGCGCTGGCACTGCGGGAGAACTTTCCACCGGCGCAGAGGCTAGCGCAGGTTCAGGCGCAGGCGCAGGAGTAGGAGTAGGCTCCGGCGTAGAAACAGGCGCAGAGGCGGGTTCAACTGCTGAAACTGGGGCTTCTTCCGGTTCAACCTCAACTACGGCGGATGCAGGCTCTTCCGCTACACTTACGTCATCTTGGGGCGTAGCCCGGCCTGCCACAACCGAAGTTGTGGCACCGGGCGTAGCCGAAGGATCCCGCGATTCTTGAGTGGCACGGGATTCTTCACGCTGTTCAGAATGACTGTCTTGGGATGTGGAAGATGCCGGAGCAACAGAAACACTGCTTGCGCTAGAGGCCGGCGCCTCACAAAGCGCTTTTACAAACTCGCCATTGCGAATACTTACACAATACTTCTCGCCCGTTGCCTCATCATACATAATCAACCGCTTCTTTACTTCCAAATCTTGAAGCATCATATTTCCGCTTGAATCAATGCTCCAAGCACCCGAGGAACTGGCAATGGCCAGCACGCCGGTAAGCGCGCGGCCATTCATATTGCCGTCAAAAGCGCTCGGTGCCGCAGCAATAGTCCCATCCGACGCTTGCGAGACCGTCAACTGATCCGGACCGTTCCAGAAGGTATTTATTACCTGTACCATAACTTGCCCGCGCTCTTCATCAAATTGCGCAAGAGCCATACCAATCACGCGCCCAGAACGCGTAGCTTTCATGGCATGCCCTGGAGTTGAAGAGGTGGTGAGAAAATCCCCAACTTGGATGGATCCATTCTCGCGCGTCACCTTGACGGGTACGCGCCCGACAAGCGCGACGGGCAGTGGATTATCCTTATCCTCAATATTATAGCCCGCAGAAGTGAAGTCACTGTAATTGTCAGAAACAATACCTACCACCGGTTCTTGATATGGTGTACTGGAACGCACCGTCTCTACAATGCGATGTCCTTGGGTAGTAACGACTTCACGAGTCCCGGGAACCACAATATCTCCGTACGAGACGCCTTGCGCTACAGGAAATTGCTCGGCATAGTCAGCCGTAGGAGCGCCGTTACAATCCTTAATTGCTTCGGTAGCCGCGCCATTAGTTTCATGACACAACGCATACGGCCCGTTAGCCCCTGTCGCCGTTGCAAAAGTGGCAATCACCGTACCCGCCGTTTCCACAATAAACGCGCCCGCATTCACATTAATCGCATCATCCCAGCCGTCGCCGATTATCAATCCCGTCTCCGTCCCAGAACCGGCAGAAGTCAAAGCCGCAATGTTGACGCCATTAAGCGTGCCGGCGGCTGGACCAGAAGTGGTGGGTGAGACAATGTTTATCCCGGACATGGTACCACCGGTCACAATGGCGCCGGAGGCGGGAATAAGCACGCGCAGACCATCAGCCGTGACGGTGTCGCCGGTATTTTGGGTAATCACGGGCATGGTCACATTAAGACCGCGCCAGGAAAGCACCGCGGCATTGGCGCCGTCAGTAACGCTTAACGCGCCGGCGGCAGAGATATTATATCCAGTGTAAGTGGTGGTGACAGCAGTATCAGCGGCGGTGAGTGCGTTCATGATGATGTTCGTACCCGTGATATCACGATCAACAGTGCCAGTGAGATTAGTATCAAAATCAAATTGAAGCCCGATTATATCGCCAGCACCCTGTGTAGTAGCGCTCGCAAAATCCGCGTTGATGAGCGTGCCGAAAGTCCATTCGGTTTCTAGAGCAAAATCAAGGAAAGTACCGGTGGCTTGCGGAGTGATTGAAACGTCACCAAGTTCAGTAACCTTGAATACTAAAACCCCCGCGCCCGACAATTCATAATTATTGGCAATTATTTGGAAATCAGCTGTAGTTGTATCATTATTAGAGTCAATCGCTAATTTAAGATTAGCAGAACTTGCTCCTATAACTCCACCTGCTCCATTTAAGCCCCACTGATCTTGACTTGATACTTGCAAACCATATGTACTTAAAGTATTTCCACCAACTACAAAGCCGTCGGCTGTTATCTTACTTGATGCCGCGCCATTCACGGCAAAACCTATCTGGTTGGCCGCTACGGAATAGATGCCTGTGTCAGGGTCGCTTATAAACGCCAAACTAGGCAAAGCCGCGGTACCCGCGCCAAACCCAACATTCCCAGCAAAACCAGCCGCCCACGATCTTGTGAGCGTCATGTTTGCCCCTTGCACTGGGTCATCTACATATAACGTATAAGCATCTGATATTGTCAGCGCGCCATCCGCATTTCCCGCATAGGTGGGGCCTTGGATGAATACCTCTCTCTGCGTCGCCAGCGGCCCCGCTCCCGCCGCCCAGGTTTTCGTAGCGGAGAAATTAAAGTTTGCGCCGATATTTTCGGTGGCCGCGGTAAGATTTGTATGAGCCGCGCCTGTTAAAGTTAAGAAGGTTGCCAAGCCAGAAGCTATAGCTCCTTCTGTTAAAATAAAATTCCGAGAACTTGCCCCAATTTGTAACGCCGTGCCACCACTGTGAATAATTCTAAATTCATCAGGGGAATTATCTGCAACGATAGACCATGTTCTCGAACTATTCGTTAATTCAATAGTGAAATCAGAAGCTCCTGTATAGGTTTGAGTGCTTGCCGTGAGAACACTGCGCGCGACATCATTCACACTGAACTCAAAAGTCGCTCCTGTCGGTACATTGAAATGGAGCTGGTTTGTTGCGTCTGCGTCGCGGCCTATTGAATAAGAAGCCGCTACCATTGCCACGCCGGTATCAAATCTAACATGGTCATTCATCTCTAAAATACCTGTTGCCATGTCAAAAAGAGTCACACCGGCAAAGGCAAGGGTATCTCCCGTCTGGGTAATCGTGGCATCGCTGCTATCCCAGTTGATGACTGCGCCTTCGGCCAGAAACAAATCGCTGAACGCCGTTCCTGACACGCCAAGCGCGAGGCCGTCATCGGCATTGGGTTGAAGATTCGTCGCATTGAGAACAAGCTCATTAGTCCCGCCGATGCCCACCTCCAAAGACGTGGTAGCATTGATATCTGTGTCCCACCCAGAACCGACTGAAATAGCGGTTTCCGTTCCTGAGCCGGCGGAAGTAAGGTTGGCGATCGCAATGCCTGTAAGAGTGCCCGCGGCAGGCCCTGAAGTTGTTGGCGCAATTATATTAATTCCGGTTGATGTTCCGTCGGTTGTAATCGCGGATGAAGCGGGGAACACGATACGAATTGCATCCGCGGTTACCGTGCCCGTGGTTTGAGTGATGGCTGGAATTGTAATTGTCTCACCTCGCCAATTGATAGTTCCCGCGGCGGTGCTTTGAATTAAACCGGCGCTACTTGTGATTGTAATGCCACTCAATACCTCGGTGCCGGTTCCAGTGCGCGTAGCGCCATCAGTAGTAAGCGCGATATTGATCATATTCCGACCATTCGCGCCGGTTAAATTAGTGGCCAAATCAATATTTAGGCCCGTGAGCGCGCCAGCACCCTGCGTATTAGCTGACTCATACGAAACGTCAATAAGCGTGCCTGTGTCATTCATGCTTTCAAAATCCATCATATTTGCCGTAGTGATACTTGTGCCCGTAATAACAATAGCGGCGCCATCTCCACTGGGAACAAACGACGTCCGTCCATCGCTAAACATTGTAAACACATCCGAGTCTGTAGCATCCGCGTTTTGACTCGCACGTATGAACCCGGCCGAGGCATCTTCTGAAATCATATGCAGGAAATAGCCATTTGTAGAATTAGTGTCGTTGTATTCAAGACGAAGCAAAGCTGAATCAAATTGTGACCATGTTCCAGTTTTTTGAATTACCATGGCCGCTTGTCCAGCGGTGTCAAAGGTATTGGCATCACGAATACCAATCCCAAAAGCTGATGGTGTGACAGCCTCTGTAAGACCGGCGCCGAACGCTCCGCCGACATGCAAGCCCTCATCCCACCCGGTTCCAATTGAAATAGCTGTTTCTGTGCCCGATCCAGCGGAGGTCAGGTTTCCGATTTGCATGCCATAAAGCGTGCCGGCCGCCGGACCAGAGGTTGTGGGTGAGACAATGTTTATCCCGGACATGGTACCACCGGTCACAATGGCGCCGGAGGCGGGAATGGTTACTTTCAGACCATCAGAGGTAATGGTGCCGGCGGTTCCGGTAATGGCAGCCAGTGTAATGTTGGTTCCAATTGAACTTACTGTACTACCGGCAAAATTTGCAGTTGCCACAGGAGCAGTAATATTCAGACCGCGCCAGTTGATAGTTCCAGCGGCGGTGTCTTGGGTAAGCGCGCCGGAGGCGGAATTATTGTAGGCAATGTAGGTTGTGGTATTGGCCGCGGATTGAGTGAGCGCGTTCATAACCACATTCGTGCCAGTGATATCGCGGTCAGTGGCGCCGGTAAGGTTGGTGTCAAAGTCAAACTGCAAACCAATGATGTCTCCGGCTCCTTGGGTGGTTGCGCCCCCAAAATTGGCGTTTATGAGCGTGCCTAAAGTCCACTCGGTTGCGAGTTCAAAATCAAGAAAGGTTCCCGTAGTATTGGGATCAATCGCAAGTGCACCGGAAGTTTCGGCAATAAAGGTGCCAGAATTAATGTTGATCGCGTCGTCCCAACCGGAGGCAATAGCTAAGCCTGTGGCCGTAATGGTGCCGGTGGTTTCGGATTGAGTCAGGGTGCCGATGTTTAAGGCATTTAAGGTAAGGGTGCCGGCCGCGCTAATAGTACCGGTAAAGGCATCCACGTCAATCACATTGAAGGTATCCGAGGCATTGACTGAAATTGAGGGGGTGATATCAATGACATTGCCCGAGGCATTAGAGCCGGTGAAAGTGAGCTGGAGCGCGTCAACGCCGTCAGTCGCTGAAGTGTCCCCGGAACCAATAGTCACGATGTCGGCGGTAGGGGTGGCATCCCCGTCAAAGTTAATGGTTTGTCCATCAATGATTTCCACATTAAAGTCACCCCCGGCAACGGCCAGAGAGTTCGCGGCATGGGTGAGGGTGACATCGCCATTATCAAAGTTGATGACTCCACCCGAGGCCAGGAAAAGATCTGACCACATTAAGGAGGTGGTGCCTAACGCATTAGAGTCGGTGGTGGCGGGTGAGAAAGCCGAGCTGGTCAGGGTTAGTTCATTGGTACCACCAATGCCGATCTCAAGTGAGGTGGTGGCATTGATATCCGTATCATATCCTGTACCAATAGAAATACCAGTGGTAGCAGAGTTGGTGGTGGTGGTGTTGGGTAAAGATAACCCAATAAACGTGTCAGCATCAGTGGATTCTGTCCAGTTGATTACCAAGCCATTGACGGCGTCTACTGCCGCATCGGCCGTAGAGATGGCGGAAAGATCCAGCACATCAATAGCGTTGACTGAAGTACCGGAAAACGCTACGACATCCCCAGCATTGGCACCAGTTTTAGTCACGTTGGCCGTATCTCCAGCATCGAGCGTCACATTAAAATCTCCGCCTGAAACATCAAGATCGCCGTTTGAGATAAGGATGTCGCCATCGGTAAGGACTAAAGAATCTACTCCGTCTCCACCGCCGTTTAAGGTGACTTGGCTGTCCGCGTCTGTATCTATAATCACGTCACCTGTGCCTCCAGGAGTAATAGTCAGAGATTCGTTTGTGCCTGTTGTAATAGAACCGTTGCCAAAGGTTGTTGTGGCTCCGGCGATGAATGAACCGTCCGTATAGACATTGCCTTCAATGCCTGCAATGCCAGCCACAAAAAGATCGTCTCCATCAAGTGTGAATCCAGCATTGTCAAGAGTTTCTACCGCCGCGCCGACTGTCAGATTGTTGGTAAGGTTCAAGTCTCCGCTGTCTGTGAATGTCGCAAATGCAACGCCTCCATCCTGAATGATGAAATCTGTTGTTGTTGAGAGATTGAAAACAAGGTCTCCGGCGGCGTCCACTGTAATGGTTTGACCGTTTGTATAGGCCTCGTCAAGAGTGACGCCGCCGTCAAGCGAGGTGAATTCGGCTGTTGAAATAAGTGTACCGGCAATGTCAAAAAGATTGGTGAATCCTCCGCCCGCGTCAATCACTTTAATGGCCGCGCCAATCGCGTCATCTAAATCTGAATTATCAATGACAAGAGAAGCATCAAGGCCTTCGGTTGAAGCAAGGTTATCAATGTAGATGCCATATTGGTCTGTTGTGCCAGAAGTCGTGTCAGAAGCTGTTGAGTTTATGGTCATCGAGTTTTCTGCCGTGGCGTTGGTAAGGGTTCGAGTTAGAGTAACGGTCTCTCCCGCTGTTCCAGTAATAGATAAGGCGGCGTCAAGAGAAGAAGCGTCAATAAATTTGTCGAAATCCAGCGTGTCGTCGGCAATATCCGCGTTCTCAATATTGGTAATGGAATTCCCCGAACCGTTTGCGTCAAAAGAAACTCCTGTAATCGCGCCTGTTGTTGAGATGTCCCAATCCGATGAATCAATAGCCACTGTGCTCAAGTTGTTGCCAATAGAAATAGCTGTTGCTCCAGTGAGCGTCAGACCGCCAGCGCCTGTAATCAGGCCGTCGGCTGTGAGCGCTCCGATACCGGTCATGATCCCTGTGGCATCAATATCCCAATCCGAAGAGTTAACGGCAACCGTGTCGCCCCCATCGCCGAGCAACACCGCGCCTCCGGGTGTGAGAGTAAACGCTCCAGTTGTGGTGAACGTAGTTGATGTTCCATCAAATGCGATATCTGTATCAGCGATTGCGACATTGCCGTTTGCATCAAGAAGACCGCTTGCTGTCAAAGTTCCTGTTGCAGTAAGCGCATTGTTCACGGTGCTTGTTCCAGTGGCCGCACCCAGCGATAGCGTGGTAGCCGCTCCGCCGATATTCAAAGCAGTCGCTGTGGTATTTGCAAGATTAAATGTAGTCGCTGTTGTTGTAAAATCTCCGCCGTTTACCGCAAGATCAGCGCTGGTGGTAATGTTACCCGTAACCGTAATCTCGCCCGAAGCGCCGAGACGCAAAACATTATTAGCCGAGGTGCCCGCGTGCACACCATCCACAGTGTCGGCATTAATAGCAAATCCTGATGACGCGATTCTCTGCCGCGGCGCTAACGTTTCTGAAGTTGCAAAAATATCGCTTGTTGAAATTTCAACGCGCAAATATATGCTTGAATCCGAATCAAAATCAAGCGTTAACGCGTCAAACCCCGCGCTAGTGTCGCCAATAAGCGCGTTAAATACGCCATTCTGCACAGTAAGCCCGACAATCGCCGGATTTCCAGCGGGCCAAAGCTGGGTACCTCCAGTCAAATCGGAATAGATTGAAAATCGGAAATAAAAGGTCTGGCCGGAAGAACCTCCCAATAAATTACCACTCGCATCAGTAAGCCGTCCTTGATAGCTAATTATACTTGGCGGCGCAGCCAAAGAAACCCTGAAAATTCCAAAAGTTAGCATCAGGGCTATTACCGAAAATGCACTTACAAACACAATCCTGCGCATGTGTTGATTATAACATTTTTCATATCAAGGAGGGGGGGGGGGTACTGTGGATAACTTAATTACTTAACAAACTCTTCCCGCGCGGCTTCCCACAATTGCGGATAGCCTTGTATCTTTAGCCGCCACCACCATTCCACGCCCCAAGCATATATTTCATCAATTCCGGTCCTGCGGGCATAATCAATCGTGCTTCTAAATTCTTCCGGCGTCAACATGCGCAACTGCTCTTCTATAGGAACATTAATAATACTGTCCGGCGCCCACACTTCTAATTGCAGTTCTGTAATAATAAACCGCGGCGCCCATGGGCGCAGGAGGCGTCCTTTTCTTGTATAAAACGAAGGCGGCAAAGGATAGGTGATATATCCAAAGGTTGGACTCCAAACCTTGCGATACAAACTAGTACCAACAACATCGGCAACAACTGCAGAACGCAGGCCAAAAGACAATTCTCCAGATTCGGTCATGAGAATAGGCCGGGAATCAAGAGACCGTACAAGCTCCACTTCCTTGTGCACAAACGCGTCAGGAATCGGAGGGCAATCGCCAAACCACCCAATAAACCCTTCATTCTCAATTTGCCAAGCCGTAATATTTATCCGCCCTTGAAAATGCTGAACTACCGTAGCCATCATTTCCAGTTGCGCTTTTTCAAATTCTGGCCGCTGTGGTCCAGCTCCCAAATCCAGCATGCGTTTCCATAACGGACGAGATTCCGGCAGCCATGTTTGCGCCCATTGCGGCGCGCGGCATTCTGGCCAGCGCGGCAGTTTAAAACCAATGGTCGGCAAAACTGTAACATTCCGTTTAGCGGCCTCATCAATCATCCAATCATAATCCGCAAAATCAAAACGGCCGCGCGTGGACTCAATCTCATCCCAATTTATGCCAATTCGCACGCTCTTGACTTTTAGGTCATCCAAAATTTCCAGATACGCTTGTTTCCAATCCAAACCGAGATACTCGGCATATGATTTTGTAAAAGTAACTCCCCATGTTATGCTCTTGGCCTGCTCAATTTCGCGCGGAAAAAAAAGATACAAACTAAAAAACAAAACCAGCGCAATCACTGCAAGCAGAACACGTTTTATCCAACGCCAGAAAGCCATAATAAAATACTGTCATTCTGAGGAGTCCCGCAGGCGCGGGACGACGAAGAATCTCGCACGAATGTGCGATTTTAACAGACACAGACAATGATAAGTTTCAGCTCCCATTGCGCAGCTCCTCCTCTATATCCGCCGCTTTATCAAGCACCAGGTTAGCATAATAATTGCAAATGCTTCTTGAGCAATTAGGACTGCCGCCAATATAGGCGCGCGCCGCGCGCAATTCGCCGGCACGCGTTTTTTCCGCCGCGCCTTGGCGCGATAATTTAATTGCCGCCGCTGTAAAAGCATCCTCAAGATTCCATGGCGAAGGCGGATTATGCCCTGTCAAGCTCGCTACCTCGCTTTCGTAAGCCAGCCAAGTCTGCGGCAAAAACTGCGCCGCACCCATAGCGCCGCCCCAGCCATACGACGGCGCTTTTGAAACCGGCGTTGTGTCCGGATCAAGACCTAATTTCTTCGTTATTGCCAAAAAGGCGTCATGATCGCGAGAATGCATATCCTTGCGCCAGTTGCCTCTCCCGACATTTTGTCCCAGACGCGATTCTACTTCAAGTACAGCAATAAGAAATGAGGCGCGAATGCCGCTCCGAATTGCCGCGAGTTCTCCGAGCCGCACCGCTTCTTCGGCAGAAACCCCCGCCCGCGCCAGATAGGTAATCTGCTCCCGAATCTTATCAAGATCGCGTTTCTTCGTCACAATCACCGCCATGATCTTGTTTTTTTCTTTTTCAATTTTAGTAAGAAATCCGGATTGACGCTTGCGCCTTTGCGCCACAATCTCACGCTGCGATTCTTCTATGCGCTTTAAACGTTCCTGCGATTCCTTGTTCTCAAGAATCTCGCCGCGATCGTTTTCTAACGCGCTTCGGGTTTCCCGCAGAGCATTCAAAATATCCTGCAAAGAACCATGAAACTGGCTGAATTCATTTAGAACATTAAAAATATCCGACAATTTTTCCGCTTCAATTAGCCGATTGATCAATGGCGTCTCTTCGCGCTCTTGGAGCATCCGCAACGCAAGCGCAACCTTTCCTTTAAGGTCGCCGATCTTGCCTTCGGTTTTTTGAAGTTTATTCTCGGTCTGCCGTAATTCGTATCCAAGTTTTTGCAAAGTCAAATTCAGGCTCCGAATCTCCAACTCGCTCGCCTGAATTTTTTCATTCAGCGCGGCGATGTCGTTTTGAACCGTAGCCGCCTCGCTCTTTTTGCTGTCCACCGCTTTCCAATGATTATTAATCTGCTGTTCCAAGTTCGCAATTTGCCTCTCTCGCTCCTCAATAAGCTGCGCTATCTCCTCCGGCGTTTCGGCTCTCACAGCAACGGATGTAAAACCGAAAATAATAAACAAGAAAACTAGGAATCCTACAACAATTGGGTATTGTCTCATACTGCCACAAGTATAACAAAAAACAATAGCGCCCACAACCCATCGAATTGAATCATCTAAAATGACACCTTGATTCCCTATGACATTTCCTTAACGCTACTCGTCCCGCATTTGGCTCGATCGAGCCAAATGCGGGACGTTTTGGGAAGCATTTTATGGCACTCTCCGTATACTTCAGTGTGCAGTTCGATGTCATGATTAAATGATCTGACACGTTCACTCATACATTAGGGGACTGTTGCCGAATACGCTTTCGTAACGAAAGGTAAGAATTTTGAGCGAGACGAAGCAAAAGGTATGAAGCATATACGCAGTATATGTTGAATAGCTTTTGCAAAGTCGCAGCCAAAATTCTTACCTTGCAGTAGAAATGGTGTTTGGCAACAGTCCCCTTAGACAAGTCTATTAACCTACCTTGCCAAAAGCCAAATTGCGACTATAAGCAAAATTAAGCCGATGTATTGCGGCGGTGACAAACTTTCTCTAAATAAAAAAACGGAAATGATCAAAACCACGGCAAAAGCCGCGGTCGTAATAAGCGGATAAGCCACGGCTAATTTCAAGCGCTGCAAAAGCAAACTATAAAGTGGAAAATTCAGCATAAAAAGAAGCGCTCCCAATAAAATCCAGGGATTCCCCACAATTTTTCCGAGATTGCCAAGTATATTTTTTACCTCTAGCGGCGGAAGTCTCTGGGTGCCAAATTTTATAAAAATGTTGGCAAAAGCGTTAGACAAGATTGTGATGATTAAGATAATGGCGGTTTGCATAAAAAATTAGTCAGGCTTACGGGGACTGTTGCCGAATGCCATTTCTACTGCAATCGCGTATATGCGGCTACGGCTTTGCAGAAATTTTTCGACAGATACTGCGTATATGCCTCAAAATTTCTGCTTCGCCTCGCTCGCATCTTCGCGATTTCGCTACGAAAGCGCATTCGGTACCCGTGCAAATGCGTCGCCGAATTTTTGTCGCTGATACGCCAGGATATTCGTCAATCCGCTTAACCGGCAATCCTGCTGCTTTAAAAATTTTAATAACTAGATCATTTCCAGACCACGCCATATCAAACTTGCCTGCTTGTTTTTTTACCAGCTCTACCCATTCTGCGTCAGTCGCAGTATCCGGAAGTTCAATAATTTTATACTTTTCAGCGCCAATTCCTTTCATGACTTTATTCACCATTTCTTTGCGCTCCGCAAGCATAAACGGATTTTTGTAAGTTCCTGACTCTTGCGGAGAACCAATCGCTACAATCAAAAGATTCGCGCGTCTAACGCAGTCGCGCATAGCCAACATATGGCCTTTATGCAAAGGTTGAAATCTGCCAATAAATAACCCGATCTCCTGCATACTAAACGTCCGCTTGTGGCCTAGCCACAAAATTTATGTGGCTAGGCCACACCACTGCCTTACTCCCCTGCCTTGACCTCAATCTTTCCTTTTTCCGTCGGCGCAATGTGATTATGGAACGGACAATCCTTAACTTCCGTAAAAACGAAGGAATAACTCTCGCCTTTATCAAGCGCTCTTAGCGCATCAAATCCCGGACAAATCTTATGAGCCGGATGAACTCCTGACACCGGCCAAACGCTTTTGGCGCCGCGATTCTTAAAAGTTACTTTGGTGCCAGCTTTAATCCTCAATATCGCGGGGTTAAACAAACCGTCTTGGTATTCAATGATTGCCTCTGACACCGCCGGGGTTGGCGCAGGCACGACTCCGCTCTCGGGGCTCGCTTGCGGCGCTGGTCCAGTCCCGGCTGGCGGGCTAACTCGCGCGCCAAACCTTAAACATCCGGCCCCCAATAAAACGAAACCAACTAGTATAAGACTCGTACGAATTGTTTTTGGCATATGCACGATAATACACTTATTAAATTTATACGATCGACCTTTAATATGGCGAAACCGTTTGCACTATCTTTATCTCTTCCGGCTTGTTCTCAACCAAGCGTTCAATATTAAATGTACCAAATTTGAAAGCCTCGCGATACCCGGACATTGCCGCTTTGGCTAAAAAGCCAGAACGCAGCCAATCGCTCAACCATTCACTTACAAAATCAGGATCCTCTTGCGGAACGCCGGCATCAAGAGTTAAAAGCCAGGCGCGATTGTACTCCTCTTGCGAACCAATCGGCGGCGCAATAATGATTGGCAAGCCTAGAGCGGTATAAAAAGACAGCTCTGACGGCTTAGTCCAAAGAATATCTGTGGTGCGCAGCCATTTATTAAACTCAACAAAATATTCTTCTTTAGTCTTCGTAAACAGCACGCGCACGGCAGTATCCAAAGCGCTCCCGAGGCCTTGTTTTTCAATGTGCGAAGTAAAGTAATCGCGCACCTCTTCATTAATGCCGGCGATTAAATTAACCCGCATCTGGCGCGCAATTATTCTCTGACGTAAATTTTTTACAATCGCGGCCCCAATCTCGCGTTGCGCGCCTGCGCCGCCAACAGCAAACGTAAGCGTTAAGGGATGATTTGCCTGAAGCGGCAATCTCTTCAAATGCAAACGCTCTTTAATATGAGTGGAATGCACTTTGAGATAACGCCGTGCGGGATCCAAATTAATAATTCGCCGGGCAAGATCATGCTGTAAAATGGTAAGATCAGTATCTAGGCCAATATTTTCTTTAGGCAAGGGAAAGCCCGTCAAAAAAATATTTCTCGGCGGCACGCCGTAAAGTTTCAGTCGCTCGGCAACTCGATAAGTCGGGGCGCAATATTTAATACGGCTTTGCGACGGATTAACCGGAACCCATGCCCGAGAAATATCCGTGTCCGTCGCAATGCAATAAATCGGCCCGCGATAGCCCCAGTACTCGGCCATGTGCGCGACTGTAAAAAATGTGGCAATCAGCGGAAGTGGACGCCTGTTGAGCTCACCAATCAAATGGCGCCCCCAGCCTTTTTTAATAGTAGCCAAAGTGGCTTTAAGCTGCCAAATCGGTCGAGCTAAATTCCTGCGCGGATAAAAACTGGCGATCTCTTGCAGTTCATCCATTAATTCAAAAAGCCCTTCTCCAATAATTGGTATACGCTTAAACCGGGACACAAACTCGTAAGCCTTCCTTAATTTCTCCCAGGTCTTGCGATCATTTTCCGGGATGCCTTTATAATTGTCAGCGCTAATAACGCTACCCACTGCCAAATGCCGCAAATTATAGGCCGGGCGTAAATGGCCATAACCCATGGTTACTGCCACGACATACGCCTTTGTTTTTTTTATTGGCATAATGGGACTGTTGTGCAACAAGGCTAAGCCTTGGCGTTTTCAGTATTATACAAGAAGACAGTCCTCTTTGGAAGGACTGTCTATCTAGTGCAGCTTACTGTTTTCAACAAGTTACGACAATATCTCGTCTTTCGCCGCCTTAGCCATCCGGAACTTAACCACAGTTTTGGCCGGAATCTGGATCTGCTCGCCTGTGGCTGGGTTGCGACCCATTCGAGCTGCCCGCTGCTTTTTCTGGAGTTTTCCAAGCCCTGGAATTGTGAACTCCCCTACTCTTTTGGCCTCTTTATAGGCCAAATCTACCAAGACTTCCAGCAATTCCCCAGCTTCTTTGCGGGTCTTGCCAAGCTTTTCAGCCAAGGTATTAAGTAGTTGTGACTTATTCATGCCTTTTGCCATAGGGCATTAATTTAAGGATTAAGTCCATAAAATATACCATTTTATCCAAGGGCCTGCAAGTTTGACTAATCCACAGGCAAGATTCTCGCAATTTTTGGCTTTGCCGCCCTTATAATCCGTGCCTTCCGTCGGGTCCTGCGCCGCCATGGCTTTGATGGCCGACTACATCCTCGCGACCAGTAGCGAGAAGATAATCTTCAACCATTCCCTTGGGATACCAAAGAGCATACCAGCGATGAGATTCGCCGACTAATTCCTCGTCGCTATATTTATCACCATAAGCCTGAATCATGTAGCGATAAAAACCCCGCACTGCTTTTGCATGCGCACAGCCGCAATTTCTGTTCATGGTAACATTGTTTGGCCCGCCGCAGCAGTAACTGCAAGTCATCATGGTAGTAATAAGTTTCTGATATCTTGCTTCTTGTTCGTCTGATAACCTTATGGATGTCTCAAACGCTCCCCATCTATTTTGAGCATTTACCGGATCATCAAAAGAAATATCTTCAGGAGCATAAAATGGTTTGCCAGCCGCTATCATTACGACTTTTGCCGCCTCAAGAGGATCCAGGCCTTTTGGTTCAGCCAGTACTTCAGTGATTGTTGGCCACGGCGCAATTGAAGTAGTTTTGCCATCGGGGTTTACTTTTGGAGCTAAAATCTGACGCTGGGCTTTTTGCTGAATTCCAAATAGCGCACGCAATCCGCCGCTACTGCGCGAAATGCTCTGCGCCTTAGGCACAAACGAGCCAATCAAGAATTGGTTGACCGCCAAGATCGCGATAATCGCCCAAACTAAACCATGTCGCAATCGTTTCTGTCGCGGCATAGCTTCTAACTGATGCGCTCCACTATCCGATACGACCCCTACTTCGCGTGCACAGCCTTTTGTCTTAAATTTTGCAATGCGTTTTGACGCAAAAGCAATTGAGCCAAGCATTAATCCCAAACTCAAGGCTTTCAATTCCAGGCCCTTGAGCGGAAAAATGCTAATTCCTCCGCTAACCCCGATCAGCGTAAGCAAAAATGTTCCACAGACAGGACAACCTGAAGCAAACAAGCTTGTCAGCGTTCCGCCAACACCCCAGCCCGCAGCGTTTTTGTTTTTTGCATCTGTCGTGTGCCTAAAAAGCCATGCTAACAAAGCCGCGGACACTCCAAAGGCGATAATCGCCGTGACAGTCATCAGCAAATATAGTGCCACATAAATCACGCCCAGAATTCTAGCTTTGCCCAACTCAAACGCGCTAAAATAGCTCCCATCCCAAGCCATGCTAAAGAAAGACGCCAGTGTCGTCGTGCGGCTCAATAACCAAAAGAGTGCTAGGGCAAATATTACACTCGAGGCTATGGCAATTTTACTATATGCTGATTCGCGCAGGATACTAATAATTACCTTCAGATTTGAACGCATAATAATATTAGTGAAATAACCCAAATTGTAGCCGCCGGCTTTAGCCGGCGCAATGAACGCAGGTCCCGGCGTTGCCGAGGATTCTCGGTGTTAAACCGGAAATGAAGACCTGCGGCTACAGACTAGTTAACACCCGCCCACCATTGATTGCAAGCCATTGCCACTCGCTGCCGCCGGCGCAGCTCCTCCCGACGACGCGGCTTGAGCAGGACGCACGCTAACAGCGCCCTTGAGACGAGCGAGCTGCGCGGTTTGCAAACCAGCCACTAGAGCAATGAGGATTAAAGCAACAATCTGCCAATTAAGTTTTGGCACGCGCAGAGTAATGGTTCCCCCTGCAGTTGAACTTGTATTTACGGAATTAAGATTGTGTAATTCTTCAGACATATGTTGATTTATTAGATTATTAAATTATTAAGTGCTTAATTTACTTCAATTATTCGTGATGGGATGACATATCACCGGCACTCGGCTGACTCACGCTCGGCGGGACTGCCGCCGCATCTTCCGGTGACGGGGACTTGATAACTTTATTGGTTTTTAAATCATGATAAGTGCCCATCAGTGACTGGCCGTCTCGGAATACATACATGCCGTCTTTTTCAACTGTGCCAACCGACGGCCAGACTTGCTGGAACCGCGGATATTCTGCCAAGTCGCCAGTAAGCAGCAGTGTCGGCGCGCTTGCTATTCTATATTGCCTGACAAGACGCCTTCCCTCCGCATCATTGCGATCCATAAATTTTTCCTCCGCTGGCTGCATAGCCAGTCCAGCCAAAGCCTGGCGATGGAGCGTCGGATCATAACATTCCTTACATCCCTTGTCTCCCAGATATATCGCGGTAAAACGCCCCTTTACCGCGCCTGAAGCTACTTCAACATAAGGCGGCGGAATATTTGTTACAATAAGCGTGCCATCGGCTTCGCTGCGGCCCAAATTTTGCAAAAATGAGGCCTGATCAAACAGCTTCGCCGTATCTCCGCTAATAATTAAGGTCGGTACGCGCGTCACACTATATTTTTGGACAAGCTCGGCTCCTGCTTGTGACGCATACTCCAGACTTTCCTCTTTGCTGATTTTAACTTTACCGTTTTCTTTAAGCGGAGCAACTAAATTATTAATATCAAAACATTCTAGACAGGTTGGCGCAGTTAAAATTGTAAGTGCAATTTCCGCTGGTGCTTCCGCCTCCTCGGCCGCTTTTTTCTCGCCATCAACTTTATTTTGCATTCTGTATAAAAGCAAGGCGTTGACAACTAAAAGTCCGCCCACCGCTAAAAAAATTAAAACGTGACCAAACGTGCTTAAGTTTATTTTTAATTTTCTCATTATGGTAAAATAATATTTTATTTTAATTTGATGAATTATAGTAGACCGAGGGCGCCGCGTCAAGCATAGGCCTCACGCATTGTTGCCGAGGGTGCATTGGACACATATTCACTCCTGCAGCCGCTGGTCTCACGAGAATCGTACCCGCAACCCCTAATACAATAGCAAGTGTTATAAAAACACTGGACACATCTAACTGAAAGCTGGCTTTCCAATTTGGTTTTATAAGCCGGTCAATGCGTATGCTCAAACGTGAAGCAAAGCTAGCGGCTATACTCGCAAATTCAGGCCTTTGCACCATTTGTAAAAGAACGCCGCCCAAGGCCTGACGGCTATCTACCCGCTCATCTGCCTCTATTTCAGCCATAGTGCGATATTCAGAAATTAAATTGCGCAAAAACGGAGCAAAGAAAAAACTGTACTTTACTGTATCCGTGACAAAAAACTTAAGGGGATGACGTTTTGCAACATGGTGCGACTCGTGCTGCAATATAGCGGCAAGCTCATCTTTTGATAAATTCCGCACACAATGCGCGCAAAGCGCGATTTTAGGACGCAAAAAACCAAAGGTAAATGATTCGCAATGGCTGCCGTTGAATAAAAACAATCCTTTCATTCCCTCATATACGCTAACATGTTTAAGCAATGTTCTTGTACGTATCAATGCGATCACTGCGTAAGTCATACCAACCAACACACCGACGCTAAACAAACCCGCAAAGCCAAGAATTGCCCAATCTCGCGCTGTTATCAAAGTATCCATAGCACAAGAACAACCCCCGGACGCGGACACGCGATCATTAACAATATGTGCCGCCGCTCTAAACAATAAAATCTCCAATCCTGCCAGTACTGCAACTGTAGCCGCGATAGCCAAAACAATTTTTCTTTTGGCAGACCTTACCATAAATTAAACTTTTGCAATACTAGACCTGTTGCCTTATAACTTTCCTGGCGTTTTTGATGCCGTTTGAGCCGAAACTAATGAAGGACGAGGAGGAATAGCTCATGCTATTTCGACGAGTTCTGAATTTGTTGCAGGCCAAATCGGTGCGAAAACGGCCGGGAGATTATAAGGCAACAGGTCTACTGTCATTCTGATCCGCCGTTGAGGCGGAACGGTTTAATTTCTGACGCAATTCTTCCAACTGGCGCGGATCAACCTCTTCCAGAACATCAACAAATTGCGCTATTGCCACTGATCCAAAATTGCGAAGGATTTCCCCGAAAAGCACCCTGCTCGTTTTGGCATAAAACGCATCGCGATCATAAGCAGGCTTATAAATAAAACTCCCGTTTGGCAACTCCTCCCTAGATAAATATCCCTTTTCTGTCATGCGCGTCATCACGGTCATAACCGTTGTGTAAGCCAGATCCCGCCGCCGCCCGACTATCTGCAATATATCGCGCACAGTGCCCGCGCGCCTTTGCCAAAGCGCCTCTAAAATCGCTTTTTCAAGCATGCCTAAAAGTTGTCCCTTTTTCTTGGTATTCCTAATCAAGGCCATACCCGGTGCTACAACACTTTATGCCAATATTGTTGCGTTAAATTCTTGAATCAAACTTATATTTATTGCCTTGCATTTCTACTTGTGCCGACGCCACTTTAATACCGACAGTTGTAGCACCGGGCATACTATTACTACAGCATGTAGTATTGCCTGACTTATGTCAAATGAATCATGTGGATAACTAGCTTTCTAATCAAATCGCGCATCAGCAAAAAAAATTTCCACAGCCTTGCAGGGATCAACACTACAATAAAGCACATCGTAGACTGTTTGAATAAGCGGAGCCCGTATTTTATGTTTGCGCGCAAATTCGTAAAAAGATCTTGTTGCGCCAACCCCTTCAAAAGTATGCGTTTTATCCTTAAAAACAAATTTGCATGAACCCTCGCGGCAAATTCTCTCTCCCAGCGCGCGATTGCGCCCTTCGCCAAGCCCCGTGACAATCATATCCCCCAAACCCGCAAGACCATGCACTGTTGAGGATTTGCCGCCCGCCGTTTTCACTACCTCGCTCATTTCATGAAGCGCGGCTGTAGCCATAAATGCCTTGGTATTCATAGTTAAACGCATGCCGTCGCACATACCCAAAGCAATCGCGTACACATTTTTTAATGCGCTGCAAATTCCTACTCCTCTAAAATCGCTGGACAACGCTACTTTAAACGAGCGCGATTCAAATACATGGCGCACTAGCTCTCTAGCTTTGGAATTCTCGCTGGCGGCCACAACCGCAGTTGGTACGCCCTGCACAAATTCTTTGGCAATAGACGGACCGGAAATCGTAACTACACTGCGCCGCAAAATCGCCGGCAGCACCGACTGGATAACCTCATGCATGGTTAAAAAAGTTTTTTCTTCCAAACCTTTAATGACATGGGCAATAATAACCCCACCACTTCCTCCCCTTAAATTAAGGGGAGGTGTAGGAGGAGTTATACAATGCGCCAGATGTTGCGTAGTCGCACGCACATACGGAGATGCGCAGGCCAAAACCACTAACGCCGACTTTTCTACCGCGGTTTGCATGCTCTTCTCCGGAATAATATTATGCGAAAGTTTGATGCCGGGTAAAAATTGTTTATTTTCGCCATCCGCTTTAATGGCTTGAATAGTCGCGGGATTATAATCCCAAAGCCAAACCCGGTGGCCATTTTTGGCAAGAATCTGGGCCACCGCGGTTCCCATGTTTCCAGCGCCTAAAACAGCCAAGCGTATTTTTTTGCTAGGCATATAAACAAACGCCTAAATCATTAAAACTCTACTTGCAACAGGATCCCTCATGCTTACCACCTTCATGCCCTTCGTGGCTAGAAACACCGCTTAGAACTTAATTTTTTATACTAAACCTCGACCTTTGTTTACCCTAACCAACTGCGCAGTCGTGGAAAACGCGCGCAAATTGGCAAACCAGCACACCAATTATCAAGTCCATAAATCCGTCCCGCGCGTATCGCCGCTAAAAATATCAAAGCGAGTGCATAAATTATATGCTCATCCACGATATACGAGTGAGGTTTAATGTATGGAAAACTCAATACTGGAAAATAATAAAGCAGCATCAGGAGAGCGCCGAGCACTGAACTCAATCGCACAAAAATCCCAAAAATAAGCGAGATGCCGAGCAAGGTTAAACCCCATTCGTTAATAAAATTGGTAATCGGCAATGCGCTGGGCTGCAAAAACCATTGATAAAAACTCCCGAATGTCTGGGCATTTTGTAAATAACCCGCCGCTGACCAAGAAGGATTTAATATCTTAGTAACCCCCGCGTAAAACATGTACCACCCCATGCCTAGACGCAGGATAAAAAGTGAGACTTTCTGGGCCTTATTCATAATAATTTAGTCTTAAATTTTAAAGTTTCCACAGCTAATATTGTACCACTTTACATCCGGCTTTTCAAAAGTTTGCCCGTAATATAGGCAATACCTGCTATATTTGATAAAAGCCCAACCCAAAAGAGCTGAATTTGATACTGACCAACTAGAGAAACCAGACCGGTTACCCCCAGTATGGGCAAAATATTAACAAGGTAGTGCGCGCAGCACGAGATCATGGCGCCCGTGGAAGTTGTGCCCGACACTGCCAGCACACCTGAAGCGCGGACACGATTATGTAGCGAATTCTTAAGATAAGTATAAAGTCCGACTTGAATTCCAAACCCCAAAGCAAGACTCACAATAAAATACCAAAATTCAAAAAATTGACCTCGCGCAAAAGGCCATCCTGAAATCAAGGTCAGCAAAGTAAAATATAAACCTAATAAAAGTGATGAGGCTAAAATGCCAAACGCTATAGACTTTAGCCGAGCGTTTACGGCCATACTAATTCACGCATGGAAACACCAGCCAGATCCGTTACTACTAGCTTCGCGGCTCCCTCGATTTTAGGGAAACGCGCTATAAATTCCAGATGATGCCCGCTTCCCTCTTGCTGTATAGCAGTCGGATTGATCATATTTGCTTGTCCATCCTGAAGTGCGATTTGCCGTTCCGGACTAAACGCGCTCAAATCTTCTGAATGCGTATTAATATTTATCGTGAAAACAAGTTCATCGCCCTCTTCAACAAACTCTGCGTCAACAGTTACATTGCCTTCCCCCGCGTCTGTTTTTAATTCGCCTCGCCTGGAAACTGCCACAGAACTTTCCTGTGTTCCACCACTACTTGATGCGGTCGGAAGAGCGCATCCGCTTTCAGCCACAAGTTTTTCCAATCCTTGTTCCCCTTCTAACTTTTTACCGCCCGAAAATGTCCACGTTGGATAACCATTAACTCCTGCTTCAATGCATCTTGCCGGATGTTTTGGGCATTCAATGTATTGAACATAACGAAAAGAGTCTCCAAAAGCTTTTTTCTCATTTTGACAATGCGCGCACCACTCCGCGCCGTACATCGTTACTCCTTTATTGGTAAGACACTGCGCAAAAGCATCCAATGCTCCACTAGGCACTGCACTCGGGCGAAATAAATAGGATCCCCCACTTACTACCGCAACGATTATGACTGCCCCAAATAAATATTTTTTCATCCCGTTAGAAGCAGGTCGCGGTCATGCCGCTCTGCTGATTAAGATTCAATGAGATAAAACTGACTTTTTGCATACAGTGGTTTAGTGAGGCATCGCGACCGCGGCTTCTAACGGGACTAGCAGCACTTATCCAATTTTTTTTCTAAATTTTTTACAGTAACAGAATCGCCGCGATCAATGTCTCGCGCCGCGCCACGACCGTGTTTACGCACAAAAAATGCGTACATCACAAGACCAAGAATCGCAACCGCAAAAATAAACGTCATCCAGCTCATATATTGTATAGCGCCGTACACTGCTAAAAATCCAGGCAACACTATCACTAACTTCCACCACATTGGATTTTCGGACGCCCACTTTATTGATTTTTCCCCCTGAAATGCAATACCCACAACTGTACCACCCATTAAAATCGCGATGATCAATTGCCACGCCTCTATCTGCAGTGCGCCAATAAGCACGCCGAATATTAAAATCAACCAAGTTCCGCTTACACCCACGCAAGCCGGACAAATTTTGATCGCCATAAACCGACTTACTCCCCAAACGATGAGCGTAATAGCTGTAATTAGAACAAGAACCAAAAGCATATTTTTTTACAACAAGAAAATAATTATACCCAGAGCAATCATGGCCACCCCGCCCCAAATGCGCATCCCTTTTCTTTCTTTTTGCTGCCAAGCTTGAACTTTTTCCAGCAGCCCGCGATCGCTGGCAATAAGCAATATTACGACAAGCGGAAGAATAAAGATTAGATTGTACAAGATAAGATAGCCTAGTCCCCTAATAAAATTGGCTTTGTCATGCAAGAGACCCAAAATCATCAAATACGGCCCGCCAGTACAAGGAAATTCGCAAAGGCCAACCAACACGCCAAGAAGGAAAGCTGTAGGCAGCGAACTCTTTTCCATCAAGGACGCCATCCGATGATGCGCGACATGAGGAATTTTCAGCTTCAATGGAAACTTGGGTATAAATTCATTGATCAGGTTTATTCCGCCCAATACAATCAAAAGCAGAGCGCCGACTTTGGCCATAAAATGCGGTGTATTGAAAATGTGCAGAGTCTGCAAAATCCCCAGCCCGATCATGATGTACACCAAAAATATGCCCGCGATATAGGTACTGCCGATCTTCAAGATGCTTGAACGCAATTTGCCAATGCTTAAAAGAAAAGCAATGGTTAAAATGAGCACGGAAAACGCGCAAGGATTGATGCTGTCAATAAGCGCTGATATTCCTACCAGCGGAAGCAGCCATTTTCCGCCATTAGACAAATTCCACAACGCTGCTGTTCCAAAATTGCCAAAACGAAAAAGCGCGACCAAACCAAAAAGCGCTACTCCAAACGCAATCAATATAGCGATCCGTTTATTCATCCCGTTAGAAGTTGAAGAATAATTTTCTTTTAAGTGTCCGCTAGACGTTAGTCGGCTTCGTCCCGTTAGAGGTAGGACGCGGACTGCGTCCGCTACCTCCAATCAAGGCGTTACATTTACGCTAATTTGCAACTGCAGAGGAGCTCCCTCTGAAGTCTCAATAGTGATTGCACGACTGATACGGCCAACTCCTGCTGGTCCGTGCGCCGCGGGATCATAAACTACATCAATGGTCGCTTCCTCGTCAGGCGCGATGCTTTCATTAATACGCGGAATAATACCATGCCCCGGCATGCCAAACGGCCCTTTGCGAGTCTCACCATTTATCAAAGTCGCTTCAGTGCACATGCACGAGGTGTACATTTTTACAATTGCAACTGGCTTATCGCCGGTATTCTTAACCTTAAACGGATGGGTTACTTTTCCGGCCGCCATAGAAATCGTGCCAAAATCATAAGAAAGCATATCTACTGATAGAGTACTAGTACCAGTCTCGCCACTGCCGCCATTCTGCTCTTCATGACTATCTGTCGGGCTGGCCGGCGCTGGCCCGGCAATCCAAATCAGACCGACTATAATTATTAAAATCATTGCGATACCAAAAATCGTGTTTTGATGTTTTTTTATTTTTTCCTTGAAGTTCATAATTTTATTAATATTATGAAAGTTTTATTGCTAATGCGCCAACCGTTCAGGAGAGCGATTCTTATTATCTCTGATAAATTGCACCATACGCCCTTCGTCAAAATTATCTAACTTATCTAAACGCCCCCAAGACGCCAAAGCGATTTTCGCATCATTGCCGGGGCGATGTGTAACAATGACGCTCCCGGGATAGCGGCGCGCAAGTTCTTGCAATTTCAATTGCGTACTCTCGTCTATATCTTTATAAGCAATCCAAACTCCGCCATGCTCCAAATTATGTATTACTTGCTCGTCCGGCAATTCCCGATCATAAAATCCCCAGTCCGCGGCTTGCCCGTAATGCCAACCTGAAGTTGGCGGATTAGAATTGTAAGGCGGATGAGTTGCACCCATAGCTATGTGTTCCCGTCCCATTGCCGAAACTGCGGTACCCGTCCGCTCCTCTTCCGGCTGAATAGCTATATATATCAAACCGTAGATTATTCCAACCAAAACAAATGCCCCGGCTAGATATGTCCAACGCTTTTTAGACTGCATACCCGTCTAAATTCTATTTAAAGAGATTTTTTCCTAGCTTCAAAATCAACATTATCAATAGCACTACTAACAAAATACCAATCACATACCACAGTGCAACAAAGCCTAAAGCATATGCTGGGCGTGAAACGCCTAACGCGCCCATCATATTTTGGGACTGCCCCGTAAATCCGCCCATCATGCCCCCGCCCATCATGGAAGCCATCATCGGCATCATGCCCATCATTTGATTAACACCACCGGTGGTGCCACCCATCATATTATTTCCGCTTCCCATCACACCGCCTCCTACACCAACACCTGTTTCACATCCACTCATACGCTTACCCATTGTAACATGCATAGCTTTCTCACCAGCTTCACCCATCATCTGCTGCATCATCGTATCCATAGCTTCGTGTCCTGTACCCATCATCCGTTCCATCAAAAATTCTCCAACCAGTCCAAAATCATCATCTTTCAAATCCGTACATTGCACCTTTTTACTGCGCAACCAATCAAAAAGTGCCTCACCCGGATTTTCAGCACTAGCAAGACTGCTCCCAAGATCAATATTTTCCTCTCCGGCATGCGCACTGACACCCCCAACCATTATAAAAAAGATTGCTAAAACCGCAACACTAATGAAAAAATTGATACCGTGCTTATATCGTCTCATAGAATGAAATTACTAAAATTATATCTTATTTACTACAGTATGTAGTAACACAAAAGTTTTGTCTAGTCAAGCGTTGTGGATAACTTCTATGTACCCCGCCTAATGGGACTGTTGCCGAATACCATTTCTACTGCAAGGTAAGAATTTTGGCTGCGACTTTGTGAAACATTCTCAACATATACGCCGTATATGCTTCAAATGTTTCACTTCGTCTCGCTCAAAATTCTTACCTTTCGCGCACATGGCCGCATTTTTGGCACTGTTCCTCCTGCATAAAGCATATAAATAAGGGATTAAACTAAAGACGGACCTTTAACAAAGTATACCACAAAACTCGACTCAATAAAGATAACCCCACGTCTGCAATTTATCGCTATCATGAGCCCAACGCATGCCAATATCCGTACGATAAAACATGCTTTGCAGCATAATATTGCTAATCCTGCTGTACATTTGCTGGCGCGCTTCCGCGGCTGTAACACCTGAACCGGTAACTACCAACGCGTATCCGGATTCGCCAGCCAAACGCCAGTCGCCCTCAATCAATTTAACATCACCAATATGCACGCCATCCAAATTATTCGGTTTTTTAAATAGTATGGAAATATCCCGATAAATCTCAAATTCTCTTTTATCCGAATACGGAAACGGCGGAACTGCTATAACCGCCCCGATCTGAAAACCCTTTTTAACTTTTAAATCAAAGGGCTGACCGCTCGCCAAAGTATAAAGGAATTCACCCCATTGACTGGTAACTCCCTCCATTTGAATAGATATTGTTGGATATCCAAAACGACAAGTAAATTCCAGCGGGTATATGCCGCGAGCATTGGCAATACAATTAATATCTATGTAGCCTACATAGCCGCATTTTTTAAGATCTTCTTTCATTTTTGATAATGTAGCATTAAAAATAGTATTCGGCGGCGACCAATACATCAATGTCCCCATCTCACCCGTATATGGCCCAATATCGCCGGGAAAAAGTTTTTTATGTTCAAAATTTACATTGATCGGGTAAACAAAATCCTGCCCATTGAAAAACGCGCCAACAGCCACCTCAACTCCAGAGGCAAATTTTTGCAATTGAAAATTTTTGATTTTTTTTACCCAGGCTGTTTTATTATGCTCTAAAAGCTCCATGATATCCCGGCCATCCTCTTCTTTGCCTAGAAACAAAATTCCTTTAAAATCCGAGGAAATATATCCGGAAGGCTTCCAAACATAACGGCCGGGATTATTCTTCAGGAATGCTATGGCTTCATCATAATTATTAAAATCCAAGTGAGGCAAAGTTAACATGCCTACTCGCCCCATTTCTGACTGGCCAAATTCCCGATCATCCTCCAGCTGATCCGTATATTGGGAACCGCCCACAACCAGTTTACCAGCCTTTCGCAATTTATCCGCTTTTGTACCAAAACCCGTATCGTCAAAAACTATAACATCAGCCCAGCCAACCTCATTTTCCCAATCGCTGACTTTAGTTAAAATGCCATCATATACATCAACGTCGGTCTGCTCTTTGATATACATTTTTACCTCGTGGCCTTCTTTTTGAACTTGCCATGCCAAATCGCCATTCAAGCTCTCCCAGTCAACAAAGAGAAATTTTTTAGGCTGCGGATTTTCAATACTCTTAGCGCCATTATGCCCATTATGCAACGAGATGCTGGGATTTTTTAGATCGCTAGCCATACCATTTATATATTATACATAATAAAAAGAAATTAATCTACTTCATAATCACGGTAATCAACTGTCAACTCCTCGCCTGCTTTGACGCATCTCACGGTATAAAGGTCGTTTATTCCATTTTTATCTTCCTTCGGTCGCAAATTCGGTTTTTTAGAAGTATTGGCAAAAAACGATATATTCATTCCATTCAAACCATGCTCTGGTATCCAAACTTTTGATCCTTCATACGTAAAAAAGTCAGCAACCATCTTTTGAATGCCCGGATGAAGCTCTTCAATCTCATTTTTATCAAACTCTATCCAACGTGTGTCGGCATTGGGTAAAAATGGATTTACACCTTTCGGAATATCCTTGATCGCAAAAATGCCGATACCATCTATAGGAGAACACTGTAATCTGCAATACGTGTGGCGCAAATTTGCAAGTAATCTAGATTTAAGCCGCCTCACATTTTTTGTAGCACTCATAAGACCTCTTGCAGAATAATTTTTCGTTGCGAAATTCAAAAATTTTGAGCGAAAATTATGAAGAATGAGGAAGCGATGTGGCTATATCGTTGACGAATTCTGAATAATTTGCAGCCAAAATTTTTGAATTGCAGTAGAAAGGATTATTCTGCAAGAGGTCTATACTCGCCAACCCATCACTAAATCATTGGAAACACCATAAACCATAAACCTCAAGGGTTTTCTAAATAAAAGGCACTTCCCTGTCTTACGCATCATCCTGCGCATCCACCCGATTGAAGGCAAACTATTAGCGGAGCATAGATATGGCGATTGCTTTCTTGCTCCAAAAAGCTCGTAGCAAGAATTATCAGCTATCTTTTTTGGATACTTTGGCAAAGGAGCAAGATCGCTGCCATAACGCACGGATTTTTTAGGCGGATATTTTTTAGATATTTTTTCGTCAAAAGCGTTCCATTTTTCAAAAATCATGGCTGGAGTATGCACGGTGCCGCGACATATTGGTGCGCCACAAAAACATTCATGATCAACACATAACATTTTATCATTTTTATCTATCCCATAAAAATAAGAAACTGTCAATTCTTCTCCTTTAAAAATGCGCCGGAGAGTAAAGTATAACGTATGACCTTGAAAAGTATACATAGCACAATTCGGGGCACAAGAATGATTAATAAAATGAATTCCTGCGATTCGTGAATCAGGCAAGATGCTCACTCGGTCATTATAATACATTTCGTAATGACCGCCCTGCCTTTTTTCGTAATCCTGATCGGCACGCACTACTTTACCTAAATAATCCCCTATCACTGTTCCGGGTTCAATTTCCGCGCACGCAAAAACTCCGCGGCCTTTATTACGTATTTTTTTCACTTCCCAATAATATTGCGGCAATAAAAACATAAGGCCTTAAAAAGTCTATATTGAGTGCGTAGCTAACCGCACTTCAAGATATTGACGGCACAACTACCGGCAAAGCATGAATATCGCAGGATTGCCCGCCATGAATTCCTAAATCCTGATACGCCGAAGTTGCCGCCATAGCGCCTTGCGCCGCGGCAATAATGTCTTGACGGAATGATCCGGCTCCGTCAGTAATGTCACCCGCTGCAAAAACGCCATCAACATTCGTCCGCATAAATTTATCAACATGAATATAGCCCCGCTCATCAAGCTTCACTCCCAACTTTTTAGCCATCTCGTTATTAGGCACTGCGCCGATTTGTATAAACAATCCCCCCAATTTTAAATTATCCGATCCTTGATATGGCCGCGATAAACGCACACCTTCAAACTTTTGATCGCCAATAATTTCCTTGACTTCAGTCTCGTATAAAATCTCGGCCCTTCCAGTCTTTAGTAAATTTTTTTCAAAACGCTCCCAATTAACCGGCTCGGCTTTAATTTTAGCGCCGCGCACAATTAAATACAACTTGAACACATACTGCCCTGCCAAAATAGCGCCCTTAACTGACGCGTCACCGCCCCCCACAATAGCAATCTCTTTTCCTTTATAAAGCGGGGCATCACAAGTCGTACAATAAGAAATGCCCTTACCGGTCAATTCCTTCTCTTTGGGCAATCCTAAACGGCGTGAACGCGCGCCAATGGCAAAGCAAACTGTGCGCGAAAGCAAATGCGCGCCGTCAGAAGTAAGCAAATCAAAACAATGCCCGCCAGTTTTGTCATCCTGAGCGTAAGCGAGGGATCCCGCGCGTATGCGCGAACCCACATTCGTGGGAGATTCTTCACTTCGTTCAGAATGACGTGGCATATGCGGGATGATGGACAAATTTCTGTTGGTGGATAATTGAAATTTTCCTGTATTGATAAGCAATTTTAGCTGTTTCTGATACAGTTTCACGTGTATGAAAATT
>LCOG01000009.1 GCA_001001705.1 Parcubacteria group bacterium GW2011_GWA2_47_26
CCAAAATCGTTGCTTTGATCGTCCCATTGATTGGTTTGTACATAGGTTTTTAGCATACGCGGATTGAGAAAGTGTGTCTAGTATACGGGGTACAGTCCAACCGTCAAGGGAGCATGGGGAGGAATTAGTCTTTTCCTGCTCATTCTGATCATGGTAGCAGCTATCGGTATGCCAGTTGTCGGCCCGCCGCTACTACTGTACTACTGGCTCCTACACCAAGGCATCGGCCATGATGCGGCCAGTATCATTGCGATGATTCTGGGGTTTGGGTGTTTAGCGGCGTGATAGGGATCATGTCCGCAAACAATGAGATACTCAACAGATTTCTCGGCCGCTGGTTTTAGACACATGATCCTACTGTAGTTGATCCACGCTCCTTCCGTGCGCCGGGCACGTTCAACTCCCGGCTTCTTTCTTTTTACAACAAATATCAAAATCGATCCCCCACTTTCCCTCACTAAATAACCATGGTTCAGATTCCCCACGATCGTGAGGTTTTTGACCCAGTTAATTAGGAATGCTATACTCCACTATGATACTAAACCACTAAATCCCTTTTAAACTTTGATTGAAATAAATATGGCAAAACGGCAACTGCCCAAACCTACATCAAAGGTACGCGCTGGATTAAGTATTGCGCGAGACTACCTGCAAGAATTGGCTGGCCAGCTTTATTGGGCTTGCTCAACCAATAATCATATTGACTATGGATTATACAAAGAAATTGAACGGCGCAAAATGCTTAAAGACAAACGGGAACAATTAAAATATCTCAAAAAGCAAAAATTGATAGAGATGGAAAAAATTGGCAAACGCGTGATTGTGCGGCTGACTGAAAAAGGGTGGGGTGAGGCATTGCGGGATCGTATTAAATCCGAACGGACACGTTGTAAAAACGGTTTTTGCTTTGTGCTTTTTGATGTGCCGGAAAAAGAACGTTTTGCTCGAGATACTTTGCGCGATTTTCTAAAGGAATGCGGCTTTAAAAGATTACAGCACAGTGTCTGGATGACGGACAGAGAGGTGATAGAACCCTTGTGCGAACTTCTTCAATGCCGCAAACTTGAACGCTGGATCCGCATTGTCCAAGGACATATTATTGCCGCCTCGCCTCTTGACCGCCTGGTGATTCGCCAAAATTACCGCTCATAGTAGAAGGCATAATTTAGACGCTTGGTTCAGATTCCTCACGATCGTGAGGTTTTTGACCCAAATGTATTTTGACAACAGGCACAAAGGCGCAACTTCTATGCAGGAACTTTTTCACCAATTGTCTTGAAGGTTAACTGTACGCTTGGGTTGTCCGAGGGAAGCATCCTCACACGATCACCATATTTCTCTCGAAGTACACTAATAAATTCATCTCCCCACGAAGGAGTTAAGACCAACACTTTACCAAAATCTAACTCAACAATTTCACCCTCTTTAAGATTACGCAACACATTTGCTTGCAATGCTAAAGCGGCCTCGCGTCCGACAGGCCGTGAAAGCAAAGATTCGCCAAATTTACTGATATCAATTCGCATATTTCATTTGTATGTGGAGTTCGCTGTATACCCCACGTAACGGCATTTCAGCTACACCAATATACGCTTCTATACGGCTTGGGTCAAGGGGCAATTCTGCGCTCATCCGTGCCGTGCCTGATTGTAAAAGAAACGAACCGGCTGCGCTACTATGAAGCGCATCAACTGCAAATTTGAGTCCATTTCCTCGCTTTTCCGGAGCTCGGCCTGATACTCGCTCAGTTAATGCAACTCGAAGCGCCTCGCTATCGGTATGAAGCCCCGGCCGCACTGCTTTAAGCGAAGTTAAAATACCACGGCCACGATCAACTTTGTAAAACGCCCTTGCCACACATCGCTTGTTTTACAATAAAATTCCGCGGGCGGTTCGGTTGGCGTTTGTGCGGTTGCCCATTCAAATGCGATCATAGTATTGATATTATAGCATGTTGGGACTGTTGCCGAATATCCATTTTGGCCATTTCTTCCCAAATACGGCTGCGACTCGTTGAAAATTACTCGAAATAGCTCTGCTATTCCTGCGTATTTTCTCTAACTCCCCCTTACCTTAAGGGGGAGAAACTACAGTGTTTCCATCTCTCCCCAATTTTTACCTTGCTTTATATCAACGACAATTGGAACTTTAAAAGAATGGATATTTTCCATGATAGATTTAATCTTTGGTGTAATCTCTGCCATTGCGCCCTCTTTCCCCTCAAACACCAATTCATCATGCACTTGCAACAACATCCGCACACCTGTGAACTGTGAACTGTCGACTGTGAACTGCTCGTAGAGCTTTGTCATCGCCATTTTCATGAGGTCAGCGCTAGTTCCTTGAATGGGCATATTTTGTGCCATGCGCTCGGCCGCGGCGCGCACTTGTTGCACTCCGGAATTAATCTCGGGCAAAAATCGGCGACGGCCAAAAAGCGTTTCCACATAACCGAGGATACGCGCCTTTTCTTTTAATCCTTCTAAATAATCATGCAAAGTACTGAACACTTCAAAATAGCGCTCAATAAATTGTTCGGCATCTTGCCGCGATAAACCGGTGCTTTGGGCGAGGCTTTTTGCGCCCATACCATAGACAATGCCGAAGTTAATGGCTTTGGCATTGCGGCGCATTTCAGAAGTTATTTTATCTTCCGACTTTCCAAAAACGAGCGCAGCAGTTTTTGTATGAAAATCCTCCCCACTATTGAAAGCCTTGATCATCTGCGCGTCGCTTGAAAGCGAGGCGGCTATGCGCAGTTCAATTTGAGAATAATCCGCCGACAGCAGTTTAAACCCACGTTCAGCAATAAAAGCTTTGCGGATTTGCCGCCCGGTCTTAGAACGAATAGGAATGTTTTGGAGATTGGGATTGGAAGAGGAAAGGCGGCCGGTCGCGGTTACGGCCTGATTAAAGGTGGTGCGGAGGCGGCCGTCTTTTTTATTAACCAAGGCGATTAGGGCATCGGTATAGGTAGATTGCAACTTCGCGAGTTCGCGGTATTCAAAAATCAAATCCACAATGGGATGACTGCCGCGCAATTTTTCAAGCTCTCCGGCAGCGGTAGAGGCGACACCGCCCTTAGCAGTTTTTTTTACTCGACCGGATACGGGCGCGAGTTTTAATTTATCAAACAGCATTTCGCGGAGCTGGGCCGGAGAGTTTATATTAAATTCTTGTCCGGAGCTCTCATGGATTTTTTTTGTCAACCGCGCGAGTTCTTTGCTAAATTCGTGAGACAGCTTTTTTAAATACGCGACATCAACTTTTATACCCCTTTCTTCCATGACAGCCAGCACTGGAATAAGCGGCATTTCAATATTCTCAAATACAAAATCAAGTTTTTCTTTTTTAAGCTCCTCGCGGAGAATGGAGACGAGTTGGTGCAAAACCGTGACCAAGTCACTTTTCGCCGTGACTTGGTCACGAAGATGTTCTTTTGTCACACTCTCAAAATCATGCGCCCTACTGCCGGGATGCAAAAGATAAGAAGCGATCATGATGTCAAACAATTTTTCACCATTCCATTGTAAAGTTCCGTCGCGCAGGAGTTGTTTTAAATCGTGGCCGATAATAGTTCCATTTTGCCGCACATACGATGTAGCGGCAGTCTTTAGGCTGCCATTGTCTTGTGGCGACCTCAAGGTCGCCGCTACGTTATTGCCGCCCAGCAACGAGGTTTGCTCTTTTTGCGCCAGCTCACGACCTGCGGCTACCTCTTCTTTATCCAGTCGCGCGAGCAAATTTTTAAACTCAAATTTTTCAAAAATCTCCCGTAATTTTTGAGTGTCCTGCGGCGGTATCTTGCAATCTGCAAGCGACACACTGATTGGCACATCGCGCACAAGTTGGACGAGTTTTTTGCCAAGCAAGGCGTCCTCTTTGTATGTACGTAAAAGCTCAATTGTCTTCGGCCTTACCTTTTTAATAACCTTATCGCCTGCTCTCTCGATCTCTTGGTATAGATCCTCTACATTCCCAAAATCCCTGATAAGCTCCGCGGCGGTTTTTTCTCCAATCCCCTTGACCCCCGGAATATTATCGGAAGGGTCGCCGCGCAAGGCCTTAAAATCAGTCATTTGCGCCGGAGAAAGTCCATAACGCTCTTGCACTGCGGCTTCGTCATAAATAACCGTATCGGAAAATCCTTTGCGAAAGCTATATACTTTGGTACTTTTATCCACGAGCTGCAAAGTATCGAGGTCGCCCGTTACAATGACGGTTTCAATTGGCTGTGAGCTGTCGGCCGTGAACTCTGAACTCAATGTCGCAATCACATCATCGGCCTCCACTCCTTCTTTTTCAACCACGGGAATACCAAAAGCCTTGACTACTTGTTTTACTAAAGGTAGCTGATCGTAAAGCTCTTGAGGTTGTTTTATGCGAGTGGCCTTGTATTCTTTATACAACTCGTGCCGAAAAGTTGGCTTGGGCAAATCAAAAGTTACTGCGGCATAAGTTGGCTTTAGTTCTTTTAGAGCCTTGAGCAGGACAGTTGTAAAACCATACACCGCATTTACAATTTTCCCGTCTTTGGTGGAAAGCGAGGGCAAAGCATGAAAAGCCCGATGCACTAGGGCATTGCCGTCAATAATCATGAAACGGGGTTTGTTGTCCATATACGCTTGTCCACATAATAGCACATGTAGCCGCAAGCTTCAGCTTGCATACCTTGCAACGCCTGCTAAAGACCGGCGACTACAAAACTCTTACAGCCATATTTTAAATAAAAAGAACCCTCCGCAGGAGAACCCTGGGAGGGTGAGAAGGAAGGAGCGATGCGGAAGGAGCGAGGGCTAGATCGTCGGGGTGGCGGAGGTCCAGCCCTGGCCGGACCGGAGCGGGCGGATGCCGCACAGGTTGACCGAGGTGCCGATCGCCGAGGCCGACTCCTCCGCGCTGTCGCGGATGGTCGCCTGGAACGTGATCGACCCGTCCTGGCCCAGCACCATGGTGAAGTGCGGGACGTAGCCCCGCATGTTGCCCACGATCCTGGCCACCTTGTCGGTCGCCAGACCCGCGAAGCTCGCCTTGCGCTCGGTCTGGTCGCCCGCGACGTAGTCGCCGAGCATGTGGCGCGCGACCGCGAACCAGGCCGCCATGTTGACACCGGTGGGGGCGCCGTGCAGCTGCGCCTGGTTGCTGCGGACCCGGTTCTCGGCGGAGATGACGATCGTGCGGTTGACGACCACGTTGCCCGAGGTCGCGATCTGCGTCTTGAGCAGGTCGATGACCGCCGGCCGGAGCTTGGCGTCCACCCCGCGCAGGGCCTTCCAGGCCTGCTCGTTGGCGAACACCGGGGTGACGTCGGTCAGCTCTCCGCGCAGTGCCGCGATGTGCGGGAACTCGATCCCGTCGCAGCAGCGCTGGATCGTCCGGAAGGCCTCGAGGGCCTGCCGGTTGATCTCGGCCTTGGTCGACGACTGCTCGCCGCCCCGGGTCTTCGCGCCGAAATCCGACGCGAACGCGTCCGACTCGACGAGCTTGCCCGCGGCGTTGAGCACCTTGTACGCCGGCCGCAGGATCGCGATCACGGTCCGGGCGTACTCGTTGAAGGGCGTGACGTCCGTCGGCGGGATCACGATCCCGGCGAGGACGTACTCGATCGCCACGGTCAGGGCCTGGGCCTTGTTCAGGTCCAGCGCCAGGGCCTCGTCCGCGAAGTACGCGACGAGCGAGGCCAGGTCGGCCACGAACTCCTGGCCGGCGATCTCGGCCTTGGCGCCGAAGCGCTCCTGGAGGAAGCCCTTGTGGTCGGCCGGCACCGTGATCGCGCCCTGCGGCAAGTAGCCGCCGAAGGGCTTGACCCGCATGCCGTCGGGCACCCGGGCACTGGTCATGGCCTCGGTCTGCAGGGCGATGGCGACCCGCGAGAGGTCGTAGGTGCTGGGACGGGAGGGATTGCCGTTCGTGCCCATGGGTGTTTGTCTCCTGGTTGCCCTCGTCATGAGGGGCTTGAGTTGCCGCTCTTGTCCCGGAAGAAAATAGATTGCTCCTTTCTCCGTAGGGACAAACGGACTCGCGCGGGTATAGGGCGCACCCGCGGGGCGGACTGGAAAGAGCGGCTTGCCCTAACTTGAAATCTCATAAAAGATCTCAAGCCAGAGCAAATCAATTTCCCAAATTTTTCCAAACTGAAATCCCGCCAGGGCGGGATCAAATAATCCGTATTTTGGATCCGTTTGCAAATCGTTTTTACAGATTGACTACACTCTACAAAACCTGCTAAATCTTGTCAAGCCCTCACTATCCACAAGGGTCTCTTGTGGAAAAACAAAAAAGGCCCGGGCGGGAATTGCACCCGCGTATAAGAGTTTTGCAGACTCCTGCCTTACTACTTGGCTACCGGGCCCGATTTTAGGGGGTTGAGTCGGGTAATACGCTATTTTACTAGGAACCCCACGATTAGCAACGCTACGATATTGATAATCTTAATCATGGGATTGATGGCTGGACCGGCGGTATCTTTATAGGGATCGCCAACAGTGTCGCCGGTCACCGCGGCTTTATGCGCATCTGAACCTTTGCCGCCGTGATGTCCGGCCTCAATGTATTTTTTGGCATTATCCCAAGCGGCTCCGCCGGTGGTCATGGAGATAGCCACAAAAAGTCCGGTTATAATTGAACCCATGAGCAATCCGCCTAAGGCCTTTGGCCCCAAGAGAAAACCAATAAGTATCGGGGCGACAACCGGAATGAGCGCGGGTACAATCATGCGGGCTAGAGCCGCGCGAGTGACAATGTCTACGGCGCGACTGTAATCTGGCTTGGCCGTCCCTTCCATAATACCCTTGATCTCTTTAAATTGCCGGCGGACTTCATCAACGACTGCTCCGGCGGCTTTACCAACAGCTTCCATGCCCGCAGCTCCAAACCAGTAAGGCAAGAGCCCGCCGATAAAAAGGCCGACTAGCACGCGC
Organism: Parcubacteria group bacterium GW2011_GWA2_47_26; assembly: GCA_001001705.1. Classification (GTDB taxonomy): domain Bacteria; phylum Patescibacteriota; class Patescibacteriia; order GWA2-47-26; family GWA2-47-26; genus GWA2-47-26. Next base: position 6,921 of record LCOG01000009.1, read on the forward strand.
GGATCACCGAGCTCAAAAACTATTTGCGCGCCGCGGACGGAGAGCTCTTCGGTATAAGCGGCAAAAAGCACGAGAGCGGCGAGTCCGGCTGAAGCAATTGCGTAGGCTTTGGTTACGGCTTTGGTAGTATTGCCTACAGCATCTAGAGGATCAGTCACGTCGCGTACTTCTTTGGGCAAGCCGGCCATTTCGGCAATGCCGCCCGCATTATCGGTAATCGGACCGAAAGCATCAATCGCCACAATAATGCCGGTAAGCGAAAGCATGCTCATAGCGGCAATGGCCACGCCGTAAATACCGGCTAACTCATAAGCCAGAAGCACCCCGGCGGCGATGGTCAACACGGGCAAAGCAGTAGAGCGCAAAGAAACGGCTAGTCCGGCGATAATATTGGTACCATGACCAGTTTCAGAAGCTCTGGCAATTCCTTGCACGGGCTTATGAGTGGTGCCGGTATAATATTCGGTAATAAGGATCATCAGAGCGGTAACGACTAAGCCAATGAGTGCGCTCAAAAATAACCTAATGGGGTTGGCTCCGACTGGCGCAATCAAGGGAGTCACAAAATAAAATGCCAGAGCCGAAAGTACTCCCGCCACTACTAAACCCTTATAAAGAGCGGCCATTATTTTCGCATCTTTTAGGCGGATAAAGAGAGTGCCCACGATTGAAGCGATGATGGCAATGGCTCCAATAACTAGAGGAAACATAATTGCCGAGGGACCAAAAGTCAGAGCGCCTAAAAGCATGGCCGCAATAGCGGTTACGGCATAGGTCTCAAATAGGTCGGCGGCCATGCCGGCACAGTCGCCAACATTGTCGCCTACGTTATCAGCAATCACTGCCGGGTTGCGCGGATCGTCTTCGGGAATACCGGCCTCAACCTTGCCGACCAGATCCGCACCTACATCCGCGGCCTTGGTATAGATGCCGCCGCCCAAACGCGCAAACACAGAGATAAGCGAACCGCCAAATCCCAGACCGATAAGCGCATTGACATCACGGGTCAAAAAATAATATCCGGCGACTCCGAGCAAGCCTAACCCCACTACTAACAAGCCGGTGACGGTTCCGCCTTTTACAGCAACATCCATGGCTTGTTTTAAGCCGTGCTTGGCGGCTTCAGTAGTGCGGACGTTAGCGCGCACCGAGACGGTCATGCCAATAATACCGGCTAACGCAGAAAAAACTGCGCCCACTAAAAAACCCAGCGCGACTTTAAAGTTTAGCCCAAAACCAAGAATAAGAAACAGGAGGATCCCGATGGGAGCGACTGTTTTATACTGTCGTATAAGGTAGGCTTTGGCACCCTCTTGAATGGCCCGAGCAATACCAATCATTTTTCCTTCGCCACCCGGCAATTTAATGATCCGAGAGGCCAGGAATAGTCCCCATAGAATCGCCAAAGCGGCCGAGGCAAAAATAAAAATAAACATAAATGACTTGATATTAAGACTTATTCATTGATAAACCCGTAATTAAGGTATCAGAAAAGCCGCATAAAATCAACTGACAGTATGCACAGCTTGTGGATGGCAGACCATTGACAATTAGCAATTCTCATGGTAGTATACGGATTGCATGAAAGAGTCTCTGTTTCGGCTCGTGCTCCGATCGAGCCTTAAACTGTTATACGTCTTCATCCTCGCTGGCCGAGGACTTGGTTTTTTGGGTTATATATTAGGATGCCTAATCCGCTCTGGAGCCCATCTTGTCATCCCGGTTTTACTAATTGGCTATTTAAACGGCCGTAAAGTAAAAAGTGCGCTTTTAAATTTTATCGCCCCAGTACGCACACGCACTTTTTATATCATGGGCCACCGTTATTTTGTCCACGCTCTAGTTATATTTATTGTACTGCTTACAGCAAGCCAATCATTGCTCGCTGCGAATACGGCACAAGAAAATTTTGGAGAGCGCTCACTCCTTAAAGAGCTCGTTGGCGAAGAGGAAGAAAACATTGTTGATGATACTTTGCCCGCGGAAGAATTGCAAAACTACTTGGAAGGATTATTTCAAAATCAGCCACCCGCAAGAGGCGAGGCAGGATTGCCCCTTGCCCTCGATGGTGCGGCTTTGCTAAATCAAGAGTTGCCCGGTACGCTTACAGCAATAACACGCACGGAAATTGTAGAATATGAAGTGCAAAATGGCGACACAATTTGGGGGATTGCCGAGCGTTTTGGCGTGAGTGTCACTACGGTTTTATGGGAGAACAAACTTTCGTTATATAGCGTAATTCGGCCGGGCCAAAAATTGACGATTTTGCCCGTCTCCGGTGTTTCTTACGCTGTGCGCAAAGGAGACACTTTGGACAGCATTGCCAAGCGCTACAACGGCTCCGCTGAAGAAATTAAACAGTACAATAAAATTGCGGGCGAGGGAGAATTAGCTGTTGGCTTGAAAATCACAGTGCCGGGCGGGCGACCTTATTCCCCGCCAGCATCTCAACTGCAGCCGCAACGCCGAGAGGTTGTGGTTGCTCCGAAACCGGCAACCAATATCGGGGGTAAAGGGTTTATTTGGCCCACGGTCAGTCGCCGTATCACGCAATACTTCAAGTGGAGACACGCGGGTATTGATATTGGCGGCAAAAATGGTGTTGATCCGATTTACGCGTCAGAAGCGGGCATTGTTGAATATGCGGGCTGGGGCCGCGGCGGTTGGGGAAATACTGTAGTTATTGATCATGGCAATGGCACAAAAACCCGTTACTCGCATGCTAGCAAGATTTTTGTCGCGGTTGGCACACAAGTCAGTAAGGGGCAGACTATCGCTCTTATTGGTTCAACTGGACGCTCTACCGGACCGCACGTAGACTTTCGTATTTATATTAACGGGCGTTCAGTTAACCCGCTGGGGTATATCCGATAAGGGGACATAACACTAAATATTCGATTCAAGAAATTGTGCTGATTTTACTTTCGGTATAAAATAACATTAATCCTTAACCTTAATCACTATGGTAAAAAGTAAATGGTTAATAATAATTGTGACAGCGGTTATCACTGCTATCGTGGTGGGCGGTGGCGTTTACTGGTGGCAAAATAAGGAAACTCAATCAGCTCTAACGCAACAAGTAAATCAAGAACCAGAGGTTCGCTTGCTTGCGGACTGTAGCAAATTAGGTTCTCCGTGGACACGGTTCGAGAACAGTGGAACATCACTGTCTTTCTGCTACAAAAATTCGTGGGGCAGCCCACAGCTTAAACAAGAAACACTGGACCCAAGGGGAGGAAAGGGAAGCCAATGGTTTATTACTTTTCCATCTGCCCCACGCGTTAAATCAGTTCTTGGCAACCAATATCCTCTTATCAATTATGAATCACTGGACTTCCAATTGACTGGAGATACAGATGGTACTCCTTTCAGCGCATGGGCTTCGATTGACTTTAATAAAAGTGGAAGCGAGCTCGCTCGCCTATTATTTTCCAATGAAAACGCCGCCGTCAAAAAACTTACTGTGAATGGGAAGCAAGTTCTTAAAGTTAAAAGTGATCTTATTGAACCGCTGTCACAAGAACGCATAACTCCACTCGATTACTTCATTCCAAATGTAGTTATCAATGGGACGACATACAATCTCCATATTATAGGTGGAGTCGAGCAAGAGGCTGACTTGGATAAATTATTAGAGTCAATGGTTTTTAAAAAATGAAGCTCCACGGGCAAGCCCGTGGCCTTCTGGTACTGTTGGTAAAAAACCGTCGCGCGCAAAATCCTACGATCGTAGAATTTTGCGCGCAAAACTTGCTTTCCCGTAAAAATCGGACAACCTAACACCAAACAACGCATTGTTGGGGAAACCAGCCACATGATCGGTTGGTTTTTCGCAAATTGCCGATTTTTCTTTTATTTGTTATCCTTGCGCTATATGATGCAAGAAAAAATACGCGAAAAAATTCATGAACAACTCCCCTTATTAAAAGCCAAATATCATGTTAAAAAAATCGGGATTTTTGGCTCCTTTGTTCGCGACGAGCAGAAAAAAGGGAGCGATTTGGATATTCTGGTGGAATTTGAAACCCCCATCGGCTTTTTTGATTTTATTCGATTGGAAAATTTATTGAGCCGCACTTTGCGCAAAAAAGTAGATCTAGTTTCAAAAAAAGCTATCAAACCGGCTGTTAAAAAAGGGGTTTTAAAAGAAGTGCAGTATGTCTAAACGAGGTTTGAAACTTTATCTCAAAGACATTCAAGAATCTATCCGAAAGATAGCAAAATATGTGCGCGGCGTCAGTTTTGAAAAATTTTCCGATGACGAGGAAAAGATTGATGCGGTAGTGAGAAATCTTACGATCATCGGGGAAGCAGTCAAAAATATACCGCTGGAAACGAGAGCCAAAAATCCCGATGTGGCATGGCAAGAAATCAAGGGTATGCGAAATAAAGTTGTCCATGAATACTTTTGGTATTGACGAAGAAATTTTGTGGAAAACAATCCAGGAGGATCTCCCAATCTTCAAAAAGCAGATCGCAGCACTTTTACGGGGAATCAAATAAAAGCGCGTTGCTTAAAGAGAATTCCCTACTCACTCTTTTGTCTGTACTGTATGGCTTCGGCCACGTGCGTCATTTGAATTGGAGCCGAGTTTTCGACATCGGCGATAGTGCGCGCGAGTTTTAAAATGCGATGGTAAGCGCGCGCGGATAGGTGCATGCGGTCAACGGCATTGCGCAAAAGGTCCTGGGTTGTTTGATCAACCGGACAAAATCTTTTTATATCTTGGGCTGGAATTTCGGCATTAGTACTATAGGGCAAGCCTGCGTAACGCTCCTGTCCAATTTTGCGCACGGCTTCTATTTTAGCACGGACTTCTGAAGATGATTCAGCAACTTTTTCCTCGGTTAATTTATCAAATTTGAGCCGGGGCACTTCCACATGCAAATCAATGCGATCAATGATAGGCCCGGAAAGTTTTTTGCTATATTTGGCAACTTGGCCGGGCAAACAAGTGCAGGGTCGTTCGCGATCGCCAAGATATCCGCAAGGGCAAGGATTATGCGCGGCCACTAACATAAACTTGGCTGGAAAACGCAAAGATCCGGTCGCTCGTGAGATGGTAATACACCCGGTCTCCAGCGGCTCGCGCAATGACTCTAAAACATCGCGATGAAATTCCACAACTTCGTCCAGAAATAAAACACCGCGATGGGCCAAGGTAATTTCGCCAGGCTTGGGCGAACTCCCGCCGCCAACGAGCGCGGGGGCGGAAGCAGTATGATGGGGCGCGCGATAGGGCCGCCGAGTAATGAGCGGCGTACCCGGGGGCAGTAAACCGGCGATACTATAGATACGCGTTACGTCAATCATTTCCTCAAAAGTCAGATTGGGCAAAAGGCTAGCGACCGCGCGAGCAAGAAGAGTCTTGCCCGATCCGGGCGGGCCGGACATTAAAATATTATGGTGGCCAGCAGCGGCAATCATTAGGGCGCGCTTGGCATGTTCTTGGCCGGCAATGTAGGCGAGGTCTACCTCAAAATTATTTTTGGCAAAAGCAACCTCGGTCGGCGCTATTGGTTCTATGGTTTTGAGCGCTTTGATGTGCTCGACAAGCTCCCGCAAATCCCCCACTGGAAAAACTTTGAGCTCTTTAACTAAAGCGGCTTCTCCCGCGTTATTTTTAGGAACAAAGATTCCTTCTAACCCAGCGCGCAAAGCAAAAAGAGCGGCGGGGAGTACGCCATTGACGGGGCGCAAGGTTCCGTCCAGGGCGAGTTCGCCTAAAAATAAAAAACGAGAAAAAAAATTAGGGCCTAGGCCCGCGGCGGGTTTTATTTCTTCAGCAGCCAATAATACGGCGAGAGCCACGGGTAAATCGTAGGACGGCCCTTCCTTTTTCAAATCGGCCGGCGCAAGATTTACGGTAATCTTCGTGGCCGGAAAGTTCAGACCACTGTTGCGGATGGCCAGTCTTACGCGTTCGCGCGCTTCTTGAACAGCAGTATCGGGCAAACCGACGATTGTAAAAGCAGTGAGAGAAGGGGTGATCCCGGCCTCAACTTCAACTAAAGCCGCATCTAGCCCAACTAGAGCCGTGGAAAAAACTTTGGTTGACATAAAAAGTCAGGCCTTGCACTCGCCGATACAATGCATCAGGGTAGCTCATTGTCGGCCAGGGTCAGCACGCCTTGGTAATAATCAATTACGCCATCCACATCCTCCTCATGGAAAGTGCGCTCAAAATAGCCAAAGGCCTCTTCAAAAGTTTTCACTTTATCAAGAATTTCGGCTTGCCAGCGTTCACTTTTCACGGCCATATCTTTTAGAATGCCGAGCTTAATTTCAATCCGCGCGAGTTTCTGTCGATGGTCTTCAATCACTTCATCGCATTCATTCTTTTTTTCTAAACGACAAGTTCCCGCAATATCTTTGAGCACAAAGGCGTGCGCCTCAAGCACAGCCTGACCAATCTCAAATTTTTCTTCTGCGGCAAAGTAGGTCTCCAGTGCTGTGCCGCGCCGAAAATCAGCAAGGCTACCGCCTTGTGCCAAAAACTGTTCATATTTCACGCGCAATTCCGGGTTAAGTTTTTCGCACACTAATTGTTCTTCTTTACTTTTACCATAACGCCGATACAGCTCTTCCAGGGCTTCGTGATAGGGCCAGACTTCTTTACCAACTGCCACAATTTTTTGTTGAATCATTTCTTGGGTAACGCCCGGATCAGAAACCAGCTTTTCATATTCCGCACGTAATGTTACAACGCGCTCGGGGGATAAAAGCGTGTGTTCGCTTTTATCAATCAAAAGTTTAAGGAGTGAGAGGGTATAGTGATAGGGGTGCATAGAAGTTGATTTAATCGACTACAAATAGGCCGTACTCCCATGATAGCGGAAAACACAAATAAAGTACACGGCGACTCCCCTACTCCTTGCGCTTACTCGAGGTGAGATACATTTCCAGTCCTTGTAAAATTCCGGACTTAAAATATTGTTTTAAATCTATAGCATAGGGATCGAGCCAGGCGTGGTCAGTGTGTTCGTCGCTGATAGTCAGTACGCCATCAAGATAATCAGCTTCAAAAAAGATGTAGAGAACATGGATCTCGCGATTAAGTTTTCCGGAATATCTTGGGTCAATCTGGTGACGGCCAATTGCGACTGGCACAGGACGAATAATAAATTGTGCTTCGTCGCCAATCTCTTCGTGAATTTCTCGCTCAAGCACTTCTACGAATGGCGTACTAAATTCATCAACATTCAACCGCCCGCCCGGTAAATCGTAGTAGCCACCAAATGTGCCAGTCGCCACTGCTTTCAAGGCGAGAATTTTCCCGTCTTTATTTTTCAAGATTGCTTTCAACGATACTTGGTAAAAATCTTTTTCAGACATATCGGACAGATTGTTACGCTGTCGGGTCATAGTAGCGAGAGTCGTGGTCAAATTGAAATAGCGGAATTTGATCAACTGATTTGATTTTGTTTTGTTCTAGGATTAGTTTTCTTTTCTCAATTCTTCCATTCATTTTTGATAGCTCGGCGGCTAACGCAAGTAGCTTGGGCATTTCGTGGCGGTACATGCGTGCTTTAAACTCCACCATCCTTTTCCAGATTACAAAGGCTTTGGCTTTTTCCCCCTGCAAGGGATATTCCTCAAAATGCCGCGTCACTTTAAAAAGCTCCGCAATTTTCACAATCCGAAAATATGCGCGGGCACCCGAGATAGATTTTGGATTACTAAATTTACCAGCTACGGGTTTAGAAAAATAAATTTTTCCGCATCCAAAAAATTCTCGAACTTTTTTCAAAAGTTCAAGGTCCTTAATATTCAAAGCGATTGCATAGTACAAACTAAGATTCCGGACTTTTGACATACGACTATAAGTGAACGTTCCTTCTCCGTCAGTTAAGCCAGTTACGTAATTGGGGTTGAGCATAAATGTCTGTGCTGAAACAGCGGCTTATGTGAATCACGAAACAATTGCTTATTTTGATATAACACACTTGAGATATACTATTCTTTTATCCTTACAACTCGTTCACTTAATTTACTAACTTGGTGGACCTGGGGAGAATCGAACTCCCGCCTCCGCAATGCGAATGCGGCGTTATACCACTTAACTACAGGCCCTTGTAAAATTTGTGGAATAAATTGATTAAAAACAGGTTATATGCCCCCGGCACGAATCGAACGCACATCCACCCCTTAGGACGGGGTTGTTCTATCCATTGAACTACGGGGGCTCAGATTATTGAAAATGGATCTTCTCGTAAGTCACCTACCATAGCCGGAAACAGGATAGCTAACTTAAATCAAGAAACATAAGGCCTTTTTCTGTCTGTGCTGAAACAGTATAACATAAAATATGGCTGAAAATCTAGGGGGTAGACCAAAATCTGTGGATAATGTTATACTACGGGATGTGGCGATCCCTCGACAAACTCGGGACAGGCTCTAAGGGTCGCCGCTACATTACCGCATCATATTATGAGTCAAGTCTTAACGCTAATCCTCGGGATCGTTGTTCTGATCTTAATCGGGCTGGTATTTTACCTTAGCCGCCGGAGCCATGGCAAGGGGGAGGGAATCCTTATTTTGGAACAACGGCTAGAAAACCTTAACAAGACAATGTTAAGTCAGCTCAATGCCGTAACTGGTCAAATCAATGAGAGGTTAAAAGAAAATATGGAGGCGGTGGCGGGAGCGAACAAAACCGTGGGGGAGCGACTGGATAATGCCTCCAAAGTAGTCGGTGCGCTACAGCACAAGCTTGGTGAGCTCGGGGAAGCTACTAAACAAGTTTTTATGGTTGGCCGGGATATTTCCTCTTTGCAAGAAATTTTGCGCGCGCCAAAACTGCGCGGCGGACTGGGCGAACTTTTTTTGGGAGACTTGCTGGCACAAATTTTACCGCCGGCTCATTACAAACTCCAATACCACTTCAAAAGCGGGGAGGCTGTGGACGCGATAGTCCAATTACGAGATGACAAGCTCGTACCGGTGGACTCAAAATTTCCTTTGGAGAATTTTAAAAAAATGATTGAGGCGCCGGATGATACCGCGCGCGCAACATATCGAAAGCAATTTATTAACGATGTTAAAAGACATATTGATAAAATCGCCAAATTTTATATCTTGCCTGATGAGGGAACATTTGATTTTGCGCTGATGTATATTCCGGCCGAGAACGTTTACTACGAGACAATCATAAAAGGGGAGGATGAACATTCGCTCATGCACTATGCTTATGACCGTCGGGTGATTCCGGTTTCACCTAATACACTCTATGTTTATCTACAGGCGATTGTGCTGGGCATGAAGGGTATGCAGGTTGAAAAATCGGCCGGAGATATTCTAAAGAACCTGACGCGCTTGACTGGCGATCTAGAAAAATTCCGAGGCGACTTTGAATTGGTCGGCACCCATCTTAGCCGCGCTAAAAATTCTTATGAGGAAAGCGTAAAACGTCTAGACCGGTTTCAGGACAAACTCGGTTTAGCAGCTCCGTCTGAAATAGCCGAGGAGCCGGCCCTGCCCTTGCCTAAAATAGGGGAATAGAGTATAATGCCCCGAGTAAGTCTTATTAAAGAGGTAACTTATATATAAGATATGGCGCATACTAAAGCGGCGTTGAAAGGAATACGTCAAACTAAAAAAAGAACAGCACGAAATCGCCAAGTCAAAGAAAGAATTAAGGATGCCCTTAAAGCGCTGGGAAAACTAGTGGCGGCAAAAAAAATAGATGAGGCTAAAGCAATGTTACCCAAGCTCTATAAAATGTTGGATAAGGCCGCGAAAATGCAGATCATGCCAAAAAATAAAGCCGAACGACTCAAAAGCCGCTGGGCCAAACAACTAGTAAAGCAGTAACGAACGCGCCCCACTATGGGGCGCTTTTATGTTGTAGCTCGTGTGGGCTGTTTTTGGAGCAAGGTGCGTAGAAGCGTGGTGGTGAGTTGTACCCGGCCATCACCGGCTAGGCCACGCTTGATGGCGAAGTCTAGGGCCATGAATTTGAAAAGGAGTTTTTTTAGTTCAAATTTATTCCAGTGCCGCACTTGGGTCTGGATTTTTTTTAATTGAAAAGGATGCAGGCGCAAGGCTTGGCTACCACTGCTACCTTTAGACGAGACTAAAAGTAGGGCGCGGAGGTGCCCGATAATACGCGACATCAACTGTAAAGGGTCGGATTCGCTAAGTTGTTCTTCTAGTCGTGTGGATAGTTGACGCATGTCTTTTGCGCCAAATGCGTCTAAAAACTCAAAAATACTGCGTTCTGGCGAAGATATACACACTTTCTTAACATCTTCGGAAAGTACTCTGGGCGGGCCGGAAGTTGACTGGCCAGTACCTGCTTTAAAAGCCGCTAATTTAGTCAGCTCCTGCTCTGTAGCTCCTAAATCGCTACCACAAAATAGGGCGAGAAGGCTACAAGCGCTGCGTTCAATCTCCAGGCCAACTTGCTTGGCCTGCTTTTCAATAACGGCCTCGAGTTTCAGTCCGTAGAACGGCTTAAACTCTTCGGTCATAGCTTCCTTTTCCAAATATTCCCAAAGCGCCCGAGCATCCGAATTTTTCCAGGTTTTGGGTTTGCTGCTATTCTCATCAATTATCAAGATTGTGTTTTCGCCTATATCTTTACAGGTCTTCAACAATATTTCAGCAAGCGTTTTTTTCCGGCCCTCGCTAAAAAAATTTTGTAAAATAACCAGGCGTTTACGCGCCAAAAAGGGTTGGGCTAAAATCCGGCTACGCAAAGTTTCTTCCTGTAGATCAGCAGGGGAGATGGTCGCAAGATTCAATTTAGAGGGGTCAATATCGCGAATAAAGCGCTCTTTTAATTGGTTGAGCTTTTGCTTCTTGCGCCAGGGGTCTTCACCGTAAAGAAAAATGACCATACCTTATTATATTAGGACTCGTCTAGGCCGCCCTTGCTCCAAGGGTGACAGCGCAACAGGCGGCCTAGCGTAAGAGCAGTGCCGCGTAAAATGCCGTGTTTTTGCAGGGATTTCTTGGCATATTCAGAACAGGTCGGTAAAAACTTGCAGCGTGGAGCAGATACAAAATAACGCAGGGGGCCATGATCAGAAGATAACACTTTCTGGTATAGCGTGATCAGGGCGTGGCTGAAGGTGAGAAGAATTAGGCGCATCATATCAGGCGCGCCTTTTTAAGCAATTGTTCTAACTCCGACTTGAGTTCAAAAAATGATTTGCCGATAGCGGCTTTGGTTATAAAAACCATGAGATTAATCGGCGGAGAGATTCTGGCGAGCAGTGGCCGCAGGGCCTCGCGGCACTGCCGTTTAAGACGGTTGCGCACTACGGCGCTCTTAGACACGGTCAAACCGGCCACAACTGTAGCGCGAGAAAGTGGCCCTCTCGCGGGTGCCCACTTGATACGTAAAATTGCTCCTCCTATGCTGCGGCCGCGTTTAGCAACAAAACTAGCGGTCCGGCCAGTAAGACGGGATCGGGTGGGGAGCATATACCGAGGTGTGCCACGCTTAAACCGTTAAGCGATGCCGGCCTTTGGCCCGCCTTCTTTTTAAAACTGCGCGTCCGGCGGTGGTTCGCATTCTGGCCCTAAAGCCGTGTACTCGCGCGCGCTTGCGCTTTTTAGGTTGATAGGTTCTTTTGGGCATAGTTTTGGAGATTTAAATATTTAAGGAGAAGGCTTTGTTACTTCATCCTAACATAGGTTGCTCTAAAAGCAAAGGCTGTGTCGCCGAAATGCTCCTACACGAAACTAGTCACAGTATTTGAACATCTTATCAACTTGACGGACTCTGTTGTGGTCTGGTGGTGTCTAAATTGTTTATAGGCTGTGGCCTTGACTCGCTCTTGTGAGCATGATAAAGTCTTTCAAATGTAGTTCGCACTTCAAGGGACTGAGCATACAATAAACTCCGACTAACAATCGTTAGAACTCCTACACATCTATGACATCCGAAGAGCTTTGGCAAGCCGCGTTGGGAGAGCTGGAAATTGCCCTCTCAAAAGCCAACTTTACAACTTGGTTCAAAAATACGGCGCTTACTCAATTTGAAAACGACCAAGTAACGATTTCGGTTCCTAATACTTTTACCAAAGCCTGGTTTGAAAAAAAATATCATCGAGCAATTCTGGATACTTTACAAAGAATCGGAGGCAGGCCCATTAAAACTATTACTTACCAAGTAGGGGGCAGATCCTCTTTTGCGGCTGTGCCGGCTATAACTATGGCCCCAATCTCCGCGCCAGCATCGCGAGGCGTAGCAAGCACTACCGGAAACGGTCTAAATCCCCGATATGTTTTCTCGACTTTTATTGTGGGCAAGGGCAATGAACTCCCGCACGCCGCGGCGCGTGCGGTGGCCGCGCGGCCGGGTGCGGCTTACAATCCTTTGTTTATATATGGAGGAGTTGGGCTGGGCAAAACCCACCTTATACAAGCAGTGGGCAATGAAATTTTGGCGAGCGATCCCACCAAAAAGATTCTTTACGTCACCTGCGAAACTTTTACCAATGATTTTATCCATGCGGTGCGAGGCGGGAACGCTAAGCGGTTTCAAGACACCTACCGCGGCGTTGATGTGCTTTTAATTGACGACATCCAATTTATTACGGGCAAAGAAGGAACTCAAGAAGCTTTTTTCCATACTTTTAACGCTCTGCACCAGACCAATAAACAACTGGTCTTAACCTCGGACCGACATCCCAAGGCTATCCCCGCGCTCGAGGCGCGACTGCTCTCGCGGTTTGAATGGGGAATGATCGCCGATATTATTTCGCCGGATTTTGAAACTCGAGTGGCAATTCTTGAGGCTAAATGCCAAGAAAAACAATATCAACTGGATAAAAACATCGTCAGCTACATCGCCACCATGATACAAAATAACGTCCGTGAACTGGAGGGAGCCCTTAATAAAATTGTGGCCTTTCACCAATTAAAAAACATCCCGCCCACCCTAGAGTTCATAAAAAAAATGCTGGCCTCTTCGCAGCCTATTCGCAAATCCGTAACCAATAAACAAGTCCTCCAGACGGTTTCTCTGTTTTTTGACATTCCACAAGAGGAACTGCTGGGTAAAAGCCGAGAAAAACGCTTGGCTTTCCCACGCCAAATTATTATGTATCTTTTGCGCACAGAGTTGCAGGCTTCTTTTCCTGCCATTGGTTTAGAGCTAGGCGGACGCGATCATACTACAGCCATGCATGCTTGTAGCAAAATCACCAGGGAGGCCGAGGAGGATCCAAAGCTAAAGCAGGATATTGAGTTGATTAAACAGCGACTATACAATGGATAATCTGTGCGCATAAAGTTGGTAGGACCAAATTTATGCGGGATAACTTTGCGCCTTACCCACAACGATCTTATAGCGGGACCGAGCTATCAACAGTGTTGCACTTTTTATTCCCCCCACCTTACACTTTAGATCAACATCGTTTTATAACAATTTGTTAAACAAATTACAGATATCCACCTAATCCACAGGCTTATTATTAGTACGATTAATATAATTAATTAAATCAAACTAAATGAGGTTCAGTTGTACACAGGAAAATTTAGTCCAGGGTCTTAGCATGGTTTCGCGTATAGCTTCTAGGGCGGGCAATCTCCCAATTCTTTCCAATATTTATCTTAAGACTACCGCAACGGGTTTGGAGTTAAGGGCTACTAATTTGGAAATCGGATTGACCTGCATGGTGCGCGGAAAAGTGGAGGAGGTGGGAGAGTTTACGGTGCCGGCCAGGCTTTTTAGTGAGTACATCGCGCTTTTGCCAAAGGATAAAGTTGATCTAGTATTGGCGGGGTCAGAGCTGCAAGTGGTCTGCGGAAAAAATAAAACCAAAATTAAGGGAATGCCGGCGGTAGATTTTCCAGTAATCCCGCAAGTGGAAAATGGGGAAGGGGGAGAGGTGTCTTTACCGGCCTTAATGGAAGCGTTGGAGCAAGTTCTTTTTACAATTTCGCCAAATGAGGGCAGGCCAGAAATATCAGGGGCCTTGATTGTGTTGGACGGCTCGCATTTAACCGTGGCCGGGACAGACAGTTATCGGTTAGCAGAGAAAGCTCTGATTACCAGCGGCACGGATAAAAGCGCGGCCAGAGCGATTCTTCCCTTGCGCGCGCTTCAAGAGCTGGTGCGGGTTTGCGGTTCCTTGAAAGAAGAAGCGGCTACCGCCAAAATTATCATGTCATCAAATCAGTTTGCCTTAAGCGTGCCAACAGTGGAATTTGTTTCACGGCTTATTGAAGGGCAATATCCGGATTACAAAGCGATTATTCCGACGCGCTTTGGCATTAAGGCAAAAATTTCAAGAGCGGAATTGGCCTCGGCACTTAAGGCCGCCGGTCTATTTTCAAAAACCGGAGTTTATGATGTGGCAGTCTCTTTTAATCCCGAGAAAAACGAGGTGGAGATAGCCTCACTAAATTCTCAAACCGGAGAGCATGCGAGTGTCCTTCCAGCAGAGGTGCAAGGGGTGGGCACAAAGATTGCTTTTAATTGGAAATATTTGCTGGATGGGGTGCAGGCTTTAAGGGGGGAAAATATTATAATCAAAGCGACGGATTCAGCTTCGCCAACCATGCTTACCGAAGAGGATGGCACGGATTATTTCTATATTGTCATGCCGATCAAGGAGTAAAATAAATAATATTTGACTATGCCTTCATCATTTAGAATCCCTGGCGAAGTCCCGGTTGAAGAATTTGATCGTATAGGTGAGAAACAGAGAGAATTCGATAATATTGAAAGCTTAGTGAAAGATCCACAAGATCGACCAACAGCCGCTTCTTTTTTCGCAGAAGCAATCCACGGATCTGACTATACAAAGGAAGCTCCCCGTCAGTCAAAACTCGAGGGATTTAAAAGGGCGATTCAACTTATTGACGAGGGCGGTGAGGAGTCAAACAGAAACACGGCAAAAATTCTCATTGATATTGTTCGAACCGAACCAGACATGACCGTGCGCCTCCGGATGATGGCAATATTGAGCCATGATCTGCAGCATAGATTTCTTCCGGCAATTCCGGCAAATGAAGCAGACCTTGCTCAAATTATGAAGGCAA
This sequence comes from Parcubacteria group bacterium GW2011_GWA2_47_26, assembly GCA_001001705.1. Classification (GTDB taxonomy): domain Bacteria; phylum Patescibacteriota; class Patescibacteriia; order GWA2-47-26; family GWA2-47-26; genus GWA2-47-26. The sequence continues at coordinate 21,922 of LCOG01000009.1, forward strand.
TGAAACGCATTGAATCATTTCATGCGCTTGCTAGCGGCAAGGATATCCCAGAGGCGTACCAACAATGGGCGCAAATGTTGCTCGATGAAGAAGGTTCTTTAAGAGAGTGGAATGATCTTTATGCCCAAGATCCCAATGTAGAAATACCGCCAATAATTCAGACTGATCTAAGGGCAATTATAGAGAATGCGGCGCCAAGTCCCGATACGTCTATAGCAGATAGGATTGGGCAGGTTTTCACCGGTCGCATCACCATTCTTCCAGAGGCAATTTTCCCTAGTCCGGAAAAGATTGAAGAGTATGAAAGACAAATGGGGCGGCCCTTGCCAGTATATGTCACTCTTCGACAAGGGGCAGAATATAAACCTATACCCTTTCCTGCGGATATCACTAAAGAACTTCTTGAAACCGTGGCGCGATTTAGAGACAGTTCAATTACCAGGAAAGAAGTAGTGGAGATTACCCACGAAGTGCTTATGCGTTTTGAGCGCAGACTTAATACGCGGCAATTAGTAGAAATTGAACAGGCTTATGCAAATCAAAATGTCGAAATTCGTTTTGGAACTGAAAAAAGCCGCTGGATAAATGCACCAGTTGCTCCGATGGCTGAAGAGAGGCAACTGGAACTTTAAATAAAGAAAAGAGCCCGGTCTTAACATTTTAGACCAAGCTCGGCGCGACACTTTGCTTCAAATCCCCGATTAAGGAACCCTATTGTGGCGCTGTCAAACCATGTAAACGCCTCCACGATGTTTTCAAGGGCGATATGCGGGGCAAAGGTATAGTCTGGCTGATCAGCACGGAGACGGTCCAGCACGAGGTACCAGGGGCCGTTCTGTTGTACAAGTTGCGGGTTTCGTCCTCCCACGGACCTTGGGCCAGTGGGGGTCATGTACCGCACGAAGCACAGCTCGCGCGGCATGAACAGGGTTTGTCCGCTCCCCAGATCGTAGACAAAGAGCGGATATTTTAGCTCCCAGGGTCGAGGATTGCGCATCTCTCCTCCTTCCCATTTGACACTATCGAATAAAAAGATATTTGTCAAGGGTGTTGACGGGGATATAATAATAAAAGGACCAGCCCCTCCTTTTCCTCCGTCAGCGTATCAACGCATGCAACTCGTCCCGCAATTCTCGCGATCGCGTCAATCACGGGACGACTAAAGGTGGACTCTAAACAATCAACTACGCGCGGCCACGCGTAGTTGATTGTTTATCTTTTTTCAAAAAAATTGAAAAGAGCCCAATCAAAATATTTCCAATTATTTGTTGTTCAAAATTGCGTATAATGGCTCGCGTGCATCTGAAGCCCTGCTTTATTTTTCGACGGCATTATTGTGAATAAAATCTGTCAAAAGCTGCAGCATGCCTTCACGATTATCACTCCGAGATGTCGCGACAGTTACAGCAATATCATAGAGTTCTCGCCAGCTTGTTTTGAGCCATGTATTATTGAGGGAGAGTAAGACCATGAGCGAAACACAAGCAATGCGTTTGTTACCATTCAAGAAAGGATGTTGCTTGATTAACTCGTAAAACAAAACTGCCGCTTGTCGCGACATCGAGGAGTGAACAAATTTTCCGCCGACCCACGTTTGAGGAGAAGCCAGCACAGCTTCTAGCTTCTCTGGAAATCGTGTGTCAAAAGAAGAAATAGGCTCATCGTGGGCAAGATGAGCCTTGGCGTAAACGTAACAAATATCGCGTACGTCTTCGAGCGTCAGAAAGTGGGACATACTTATTCATTCAGCACCGAGTCGCTTGAGAGCTTCACCATACTCCGCAATTGTGCGTTTCACTGCTTGCTCTATAATCTGTTTCCGCTGCGCTGGCTTTCTCGGATCAAGTTTCTTTGGTCTGAGTTGAAATTTTTCTAGCATCTTCTTCATAGCAATTCCATTATAATGCAAGTCGAAAAATAAAGCAAAATTTCGAATTGACCGATGTAAAATCTAACCCAAAGGGCATACGTTTACCGACGAGAAAACCTAACCGAGGCACGATAAGGAATTAACCATAATTCCTATTTTACCACTTGAAATCGCAGACTTGTCTCGCCGCGGTTGAGGATGTCGTCATAGGCGCGGGCGACAACGATGTGTTCGCCAGCGGGGACATCATTAAGAGAGAGGGTTGTCGTATAGGGCGCACTTTGCAGAGTAGTTTTGACTATCCCGTCTAAAATAATTTCAACGCGAGCGATACCCCGTGGGGCAGAGCCTTGTACCTCCACATCAAGATTATTGCCGGCGATGGTTGCGCCTGAACCGGAAGGCCGAATAAAAGAGATGTTTGGGCGGTTGGCCTCGGTATGCAGGTCGTCGTAAGTTGTGGGTGCTGATTCCATGTTGACTGTATTGCGTTCGGCCCATTGGCGCACGGCGGCTTCCCAGTTTTCAAAATTGGGATCCTCGACAGGATTGGCTGGCGGCGGCGCGTCAAGATTATCTTTATTTATATAATAGAGAATAGAATGTGGAGCAGAGTAGGTGCGCTCCCCCACAAGTTCGGCGGGAGTTAAAGCGGTGGCGAGTTTTCCGGAAGCTCGATCAATACGCGCACGGATTTGTCCAAGGCCTTGACCGCGCAGAATTGGGTTGGCTACGGGCCGTGCCTCTGGCGCAGGGAACTGTTCTACGGGGGTGTTTCTTAAAGCGCGGGACATAAAAGCATTCCAGATTGGCGCGGCTACAAGAACCCCGTCGGCTCCCCGTTTCATTTCCTTGTTATTGTTGTTGCCGACCCAAACTCCGGCGGCAAGCGAGGGGGTGTAGCCGATGGTCCAGCCATCATGCCAGTCATTGGTGGTACCAGTTTTAGCGGCCACGGGGCGGTCGGATAAGATAAGCGGGCTTTGCGGCCCGAAAATAAAAGTCCGCGCGGCATTATCGGAGAGAATGGAGGTGACTTCGTTGGCAATGCCTTCAGGTATAACTTGTTCGGGGCGTCGGGCTTGCCAAGCCTCAAGAGGCCGGCCGCTGCTATCTTCAATGCGCAGGAGCACGGTTTGATTTAAACGTTTGCCGCTTCCAGCGAGGGCGGCAAAAGCTCCGACGTGTTCTAAGAGTTTAACCTCGCCTCCCCCCAGTACGATGGAGAGCCCAAAGCGGCTGCGGTCTTTGAGGGTGGTGTAGCCCAGTTTTTCCGCAAGATCAAGCACGCGATCAATGCCGGTAAGATAAATGGTTTTGACGGCCGGAATGTTAAGGGATCCAGCCAAGGCTCCGCGCATACTCAACGGGCCGTGCTCCTTGTCGTCATAGTTGTGCGGTGTGTAATCTTTAGGTTGGGCTTTAAAGGTGGTGACCACATCATAGAGCAGGGTGTCGGGGGTAAACCCTTTTTCAAAAGCCGCGGCGTAAACAATAGGTTTAAAGGAGGAGCCGGGCTGGCGCGGGCGGAGCGCCACATTAACATTGCCGTCTATGGCCTCATCAAAATAGTCGCGGCTGCCGACCATGGCTAGGATTTGACCGGTTTTGGGGTCTTCGGCAACGAGGGCGGCATTTTTTCCATTGTACTGTTTTTCGTTGCGCTGCGCACCTTTGCGTATTTCCTCTTCGGCAATTTGTTGGAGCCGCCAGTCCAGGGTGGTAATGACTTTAAGTCCGCCTTGCTCGACAAACTGCCCCCCGTATTTTTCAACCAGCAGTTCACGGACATAAAGCACAAAATGCGGGGCCAAAATATTATCTCGGCGAGGCTGGATGCGTTTTAGAATGTCTTGGGCTTGGGCTTGTTGCGCTTGCTCTTTATTTATGTAGCCTTCTTCGGCCAGGCCATTTATAATATGGCGCGTGCGGGCAACTAGTTCGTCAGTATGATTGCCATAAGGGGAGAGGCGGGTGGGGGCTTTGGGCAAAGCCGCCAGGACAGCGCTCTCTACCAAATCGAGATCTTTAGCGGGTTTGTTAAAAAGGGTCTCTGCGGCGGCTTCAATGCCATAGATTGTTGAACCGTAGGGAATTTCGTTGAAGTACATGTTTAAGATATCGTCCTTGCTGAAGCGTTTTTCAATTTGGTAAGCCAAGATCAGCTCCTTAAGTTTGCGGGTTAGAGTTTTCTCGCGGGTAAGCACGGCGTTTTTGATAAACTGTTGGGTAATGGTGGATCCGCCCTGGGCTTTGTCCAGCCGCGTGAGGTTGACAAGAAAAGCGCGCAGCATGGCTTTGAGATCAAAGCCTTCGTGTTTGTAAAAATTTCTATCCTCGGCAATAAGGGCGGCCCATTTGGCAATAGGAGGAATGTCTTGCAAGGCAATAGGAGTGCGCCTGACTTCATTGTGTATGTCATATAGCAAGACTTTGCCTTCACGATCGTAAATTTTGGTGGAGATGGGGGTAGTGCGTTCAAGCAGTTTTCCCGGTTCGGGCAGGTTGCGGGAAATTGAAGCAATGGCAAAAGTTAGAAAAATTCCGCCTCCGACGACAGCTAATAAAAAGGCAATGAAAGCCTGCTTTAAAAAGCGCTTATGCAGTTTTTTGAATAAGGCGTTGGGAGACCTCCGGGGTTGTTTTTTGCGCAGCGTTGGGCGGCGTCTTACGGGCTGTTTGCGCCAAGTGCCGCCTCCACGGGCGCTGTAGACTAAACGGGACATAATTCGAAACTAGGATTGCTCGTGGGAGACGAGGATCTCGCGGGGTTTGGCGCCGTCGCCGGGACCAATAAAACCTGCCGCCTCCAAAAGGTCAAGAATGCGCGCGGCGCGGGCGTAGCCGATTTTAAGGCGTCTTTGCAGTAAAGAAGCAGAAGCCTTGCCGGCTTGCAAAATAATTTCTTTAGCCTCGGCAAGCAGGGGATCGGAATCATCATCTGTAGCGCCGGCGCCATTAAAAATACTGGCGCTGGTTTGAGCGGTGATCTCAACATATTCGGGAGCGCCCACTTTTCTTAAATACCCCACGACTTTGCGGATTTCCTGGTCAGAAACATAAGCGCCTTGCAAACGTTTTGGTTTGCCAAGTTCTGAACTGATGAAAAGCATGTCCCCGCGTCCCAGCAATTTTTCCGCTCCGGCAGTATCCAGGATAGTGCGGGAATCTATTAGGGAAGCCACAGAAAAGGCAATGCGCGAAGTGATATTAGCTTTGATGAGGCCGGTAATAACATCTACGGAAGGGCGTTGGGTGGCGAGAATCAGGTGAATGCCGACCGCGCGAGCCATTTGCGCGAGCCGGATGATGGCGGCTTCAACTTCAGAGGCGGCGGCGACCATGAGGTCCGCCAATTCATCGACAACAATAATAAGATAGGGCAGGCGTTCCTCGGTCGGTTTTATCTCGTTATAGCTTTTGAGATCGCGAGCACCTGCGGTGGAGAGAAGCCCGAAGCGCCGCTCCATTTCTATAAGGGCAAAGCGCAGGGCTTGCACAGTTTGTTTGACGTCAGTGATCACCGGGCTAATCAAGTGGGGAATTTCGTTATAAGAGGGAAGCTCCACGCGTTTGGGATCAATCAAAAGAAGTTTTAAATCATCGGGGCTGTTTTGATAAAGCAGAGAGACAATAATCGTGTTTAAGCAAACAGTCTTGCCCGAGCCAGTGGATCCGGCCACGAGCAAATGGGGCATACGACCCAAGTCGGAAATATAAGGCTTGCCCGAGACATCTTTGCCTAGGATAACGGTTAAGGGCGAGGCGCGTTTTTGCCACTCGCTAGATTCCAGAATTTCGCGCAGACGCACGGTAGAGATTTGTTCATTGGGAACTTCAATGCCTACGAGAGCCTTGCCGGGAATAGGCGCTTCAATGCGGATAGGGTGCGCGGCTAAAGCCAAAGCAAGATCATTTGAAAGCGCGGTAATGGAGGCGAGCTTAACTCCTTCGGCGGGGCGCAGGGTATATTGAGTGACAGTGGGACCCACCGAGACGTCGCCCATTTCTACGGCAATGCCAAAATTGCGCAGGGTTTTTTCAATAATTTCTTGACGAGCGCGAATGTTGCCGGAGACGGGTTTGCTGCCATTTTTTTCTAAAAGGTCAAGGGGCAATTCAATGCGGCCGAGACGCTTGCGAGGCAGGATTTTGAGGCCGCTTGCAAGGGCGGCAGAGGGATCGGATTCGTCTCCTGCCAGTGTTTCAGGCGATTGTGCGGTATCAGCCGCATCTTCTTTTGAGGCGGCGTCAAGGGGATGCTCTTCAAAGCGCAGTTCCTGCTCTGCAGGTTTTTCGTCATATTCTCCACTGATCCGCGGTTTAGCAAAAATGTTGCGCAGAGGAATTCCTATTGCCATACAATAACGCAATAATTGTTTAAGGGCGTGGAGCAGTTGTATAAAAGACGCGGAGGCCAGCAGGGAAAGCGCAATGAACAAAAGAGCGACTAAAATAACGGCGGTGGCCCAAAAACCGAAGAGCTGATAAAGAGGATAGGCAATAAACAATCCGAGATAACCTCCGCCAAGGCCTTGTTCTACGGCGGTAAATCCGGCTCCGCCCGGGTATTGAATAAGATGAGTGAGAGAAACCAAGGATATTGAAAATATAATAAGACCAAGAAGAGCGAGGCTGCGCGGAGGAGATTTAGCCAGCAATCCTCCGATGGCGATAAGCAGGAGAGGGAGCAAGGGGCGCAAGGTTCCAAGCAGTCCGGAGAGCGCGCTGTCAATAAATAATCCAGCGCGGCCAGCGAGGTTAAAATAGGCGAGCAAGGCAAGGCCGGCCAAGGTGAATAAAAAAATCATGCCGATTTCGCGTCGGGTTTGCTGGGGGAGTTGTATTTTTTTCTCAAGGCGCGGGCCGCGCCGTTTGCGGGACATATATTATGGGACTGTTGCCGAATGCGCTTTTGAAGCGAAATTTACGAAATTAGAGATAAATTTTTCAGACAAGTTTTGAGGTTTATATGGAATATAAGCCGAAGAATTTTTTGGAAAATTTAGCCGAATTTTGGGAATTGCAGCCAAAATGGTATTCGGCAACAGTCCCATTATAAGTATAGCAAAAAATGTGTTCAGGTTCAAGGCTAAGCCTTGGTGGAGGGCGATCCCAAGGCTTAGCCTTGTTGCAATAAGAAAAGGCTGGGAATGGAACAGCAGACCGCGAAGCGGAAAGATTGAGGAGAGAGATACTCGTCTTGGGAAGTTCCCCCATAAAAATGGGAGGCTTCCATACCGACGAGGAATCTTTCCGCTGGTGGTCTTTGGGAACTGTTGCAGTCCCCAAGAATTCATCTTAAGGGCCTGTTGCCAAATACCATTTCTACTGCAATGTCCAGATTTCGGCTGCGGCTTTGCAGAAATGTCTCGACAGATACTGCGTATATGCCTTACGGGACTGTTGCCGAATATCCATTTTGGCCATTTCTTCCCAAATACGGCTGCGACTCGTTGAAAATTACTCGAAATAGCTCTGCTATTCCTGCGTCATTTCGTTACGAAAGCGTATTCGGCAACAGGCCCCTTAAAGCGCGTGCTTTAGATGTGCTGTTCCATTCCCAGCCTTTTGATTAGTAGACCTGTCCCCAAATAACATTCTGGCTAATTCTCCTGATTTTCGGCTACAAACCGTTTCTCGGAATTCGCCGTAATCATCTATTACGCCTCATTTCTGCGAAACAGTTTTCGCTCAAAAATCAGGACAATTATCTCAAAAGCTTATTTGGGGACAAGTCTAGTGTAAGAGGAGGCGTTTTTTATGTCAAGCGAGTAAGCGTTGACTTTATCTTATAAAAAGCTTACACTGCGAGTACTTGTATGAATTCCGTTAGAGGTAATTAAACAAGGTATTACTTTGCACGAGATTTTCAGAGTGGCAAAACAAGTCTTAAAACTTAACCAGGTACGGTCGTCCCGTTAGAAGTTCAGGCACGCCATTCATATATGTACGAGGGAAGGCGAAGCCGACTTTGTCTACAGGACATGATAATTGTAAGTAATTCTTAAACTTCTAACGGGATGAATGTTGCTGAACTAGCGCGCAGGTTGCGCATCTCTCCGCAAGAGCTCAAAGAAAAATTGCCCGAGCTCGGTTTTGATATTGGCATGCGGGCGATAAAGGTGGATGATCGGACGGCCTGGAGGATTATTGAAAACTGGTCGCAGCTCATGCGCGAGTGGCAAAAAAAGCATGCGGTGGCGGAGGTGGCGGAGGTGGCAAAGGCGGCGGAGGTGAAACGCGAAGTGATTTTGCCGCCGGTTTTGACGGTGCGCGAATTTGCCGCGCGTTTGGGTTTGCCGATTACGCGGGTGATTTCGGAGTTAATGAAAAACGGAATTCTTGCGGCAATGAATGAGAGGATTGATTTTACGACCGCCTCCATTATTGCTCAAGACCTGGGGTTTGCCGTAAAAGAGCCGGAGGCGCCAGATGTGGCAGGGGCGACAGAGGTGAAGGATGTAATTCGTGAACGGATTGCAAAAGAAGATATGGCCGCGTTGCAGCCGCGGCCGCCTGTCGTCGTGGTCATGGGCCATGTGGACCATGGCAAGACCAAACTTTTAGATGCGATTCGCAGGACAAATGTTATGGCGGGTGAAGCCGGCGGAATTACCCAGCATATCGGCGCTTATCAGGCCATACGCCACAACCGCAATATTACCTTCATTGATACTCCCGGACATGAAGCTTTTACAACCATGCGTAGCCGCGGAGCGCGTATTGCGGATGTGGCTATCTTAGTTGTCGCGGCTGATGACGGAGTCCAGCCGCAGACCCTGGAAGCTTTGAAAATTATTAAAGCGGCTAAGGTGCCCTATGTGGTGGCGATAAACAAGATGGATAAGCCCGAAGCAGATGCTGATCGCGTGAAGCGCGAGCTTTCGGATAAAGGGGTGATGTCTGAAGAATGGGGGGGCAAGATTCCGTTTGTGCCTATCTCGGCAAAGCAAGGATCGGGGATAGACGCCCTGCTGGATGTGATTTTGCTCGTAGCCGATCTTGATAAGGATAAGATTGTAGCTAATCCTGAAGCACTGGCACTAGGCACGGTAATTGAAGCACACATTGACCCCGGGGAGGGAACTGTGGCAACAGTGTTAGTCCAAAATGGGAGCCTGCAAAAAAATGATTATCTGGCGATTGGCCGGGCTTTATACGGGCGGGTGCGGGCCATGAAAGATTGGGCCGGTAAAGTCGTGGCAGTCGCGCCTCCGGGCATGCCGGTTAAGATCTTGGGCTTAAGGGTTGCGCCGGAGGTTGGAGATATTATTGAAGTGCCCAGAGAGGTTAAAGGTTTGGAAACCAAAAAAGTGCGGCCGGCTTATAAAGAGGTGGTCAAGCTAGTTTTGACTGCGCCGGTACAGGCTGACGTAGCAGAGAAAGCCATGCTGAATGTTATTGTAAAAGCGGATGTGCTGGGCTCTTTAGAGGCGATCTTGGCAAGTTTGGAAAAAATACAGCACTCGGAGGTTGGGATTAAGGTGATTGGGCAGGGTTTGGGCAATATTACAGAGGCAGAAGTGTTGCAGGCCGCAAGCGCGGGCGCGGTGGTTTATGGGTTTAATGTGGCGGCCTTGCCCCAAGTTAGCGATTTGGCGCGCGAGAAAGGGGTAGAGACGCGGACTTATAAAATTATTTATGAGCTTTTGAGCAATGTGAAAGCTCGTCTGGAGGCCTTATTGAAGCCAGAGATTATTCGAGAGACTCTAGGCAGACTTAAAGTGCTGGCGATATTTCGCACGGAAAAGAATTATGTTATTATGGGGGGGCGTGTGGAAGACGGCAAGGTTTTGATGGGCGGCAAAGTTGATATTTACAGGGCACAGGAAATGCAGGGCAGTGGAGAGATTGTAGAGGTGCAATCAGCTAAACAAAAAGTGAATGAGGCGCGGGGCGGCTCGGAGTGCGGCATGAAGATCATAACTCGAGCAGTGATTGAGGTCGGGGATGTACTGGAGGTGTATAGAGAGGAGAAGAAAGAGAGGAAACTATAATATGCTTATGCTTACAGACCAAAATTTCGAAAAAGAAGTTCTTAATTCTAAAGAGCCTGTTTTGGTGGACTATTGGGCGCCATGGTGCGGGCCATGTAAAATTATGGGGCCGATTGTTGACGAGTTGGCGCAGGAATATAGCGGCAAAGCCATTAAATTTGGCAAGATGAATGTGGATGAAAATAGTATTATTCCGTCAAAATACGGCATTATGTCTATCCCAACTTTTATTTTTTTTAAAGATGGAAAACCTCTTGAGCAGTTTATGGGAGTGCAGAAAAAAGAGGACTTAAAGAGAAAGATTGAGGGCTGGTTGAAATAAGGTGGAAGACGGGTATGGAAAAGGTGATTATTATTGGCAGCGGCCCGGCTGGTTATACGGCGGCAATATATACCGCGCGAGCAAACCTCGCGCCGGTTTTATTTGAAGGAGCGGAGCCGGGAGGACAATTGACTACGACATCCGAGGTGGAGAACTTTCCGGGTTTTGCCAAAGGGGTGAGGGGGCCAGAGATGATGGCGATTTTTAAAGAGCAAGCGGAACGTTTTGGTACGCGGGTGGTGGCGAAGGCGGTAACGGCGGTTGATTTTAGCGGCAGAAGTGACCAAGCCACTGCCGCAGGCGCAACCCGTGGCTTGGTCACGAGGAGCCGCATTTTTGAGGTTTTTTGCGAAGGGGAACTATATGAGTCTCGTGCGGTCATTATTGCCACTGGCGCTTCGGCTAAGCGTTTAGGTCTCCCGAATGAAAAGAAATTATATGGCAAGGGGGTTTCGGCTTGCGCAACCTGTGACGGGTTCTTTTTTAAAGACAAAGTTGTGGCAGTAGTTGGCGGCGGGGATACGGCAATGGAGGAGGCGAATTTTTTAACAAAATTTGCAAAAAGAGTTTATGTAGTACATCGGCGCGCAGAATTTCGCGCCTCGCCAATCATGCTTGAGCGCGCTCGCAATAATCCGAAGATTGAATTTATCATGAATACGGTGGTGGAAGACATCTTGGGAGTGGATGAGGGGCGTGTGACAGGGGTGAGGCTCAAAAATGTAGGGCAGGGGCTTGTCCCCGGCCGCGGCGGGGCACCCGCCTCTCCCGCCGACGGTCGACCATTCGGTTCTGTGGCACCAGCAGACTCGGCGGGCAGGCAAGGCCCCGCCCTACCATCATTTCAGGATGACAAACGGGTATTGCTTTGCGATGGGGTTTTCGCGGCGATTGGCCATGAGCCTAATACGAAATTGTTTGCGGGTCAGCTTGAACTGGATCAGAAAGGATATATTGTAACGCGGCAAGGTTCGACCATGACTTCAATTGAAGGGGTGTTTGCGGCGGGGGACTGCGCTGATTATAAATATCGGCAAGCTGTTGTTGCCGCGGGCGCGGGTTGCATGGCGGCGATTGATGCAGAGCGTTGGCTAGAGGAGTGAAGTGGTCTGGGAGCAAGGTGTTGTGTTTTTGTGCTGACACACGGGAGCATGGGCGTGTCAAATCATTTAACCATGATACCGAACCGCATATTGAGGTATACGGAGAGTGCCACAATATGCTTCCAATATGCTTCTCTACTCGTCCCGCATTTAGCTCGATCGCGCTAAACACGGGACGAGTAGCGTTAAGGAAGCATCATGGGCCTGTTGCCAAACACCGCTTATCCTCACTTCCAATCGCTCCAAACTTGATACAATAAAGATAGGAGTTTAATAAATAATTCTATCTCTCAGTAT
>LCOG01000010.1 GCA_001001705.1 Parcubacteria group bacterium GW2011_GWA2_47_26
TAGATTGATGAAAGAATGATACGATCAACGCCTCACAGAGGCGATGTGTATGATAATCGCATTATTGTTTGATCAATTTGGGGATTCGGCAACAGTCCCTTGACCTAGCACCTGCTCCAATTCTTGCACCGTTTGGGCACTTTTACAAAGCTCATCTAGTTGCATCTTGATTCCAGCGAGTTCAATACTGGCCTCATTTGGATTTAAAAAATGTCCTTCGTCTTCTGTCGCAGTAGCCAGTTTTTTAAGCCATTGCGTTAGCGTGGCTATGGTAGTTTGTAGGGCAGCTACACGTTCCACCTCCCTCAAGAAAGGTACTAGCTGATTTATCAGCTCCACCTCTTCAATCGCAGATGCTACTTCTCGTTTTAGATCCTCTACTCCTTTTGGTTCCTCTCTTGGTATGTCTCCATAGGGTATATCTCTTGCCATATTAAAATAATAATTTACAATTTAGCTAACAAAAGCATACTCTCTCTCTAAACTGCAAGCAGTGGGATGTGGATAACAAAAAAGCGGCAGATAAACTGCCGCGCTACATGTCCCGTTTATGCGGCACACGAGGTGCCGTGCTACTCAAATCACAACCAGTTTTTTGTGTTTCCTTAAAATAAAAACTCCTTTCACCAACTCAATCAGTACAATATTAATTATACCCAATCCTACGAGCGGCAGCCAATCTATAAGACGCAATGGAACAGTGCGTAAAATTGTCTGCAGTTGTGGAAAATATACAGACCCAATTAACACCGCCACTCCCAAAACAGTGGTCCCCGTCAAAAATCTATTTGAAAACGGATTACTCTGCCAAATTAAATGCCGCAAACTACGACAAGAATAAATGTACATTGTTGAGGCAAGACCTAAACCGACAAAAACCATCGTCCTTATATATTCTAACGGCCAATCAATGTACAAAAGCAATAAATATAAGCTGAAAAGCAGTAAATCTGTCAATATGCCGACTCCAAACACTAAAGCGCGCATCTCTCCGTCAAACAATGACATTGATCTAGGACGCGGACGATCCATCATAATATCTGGGTCACCCTTATCAAAAGCCAAAGCCATATTAGGAAGCGAATCCTGGATTAAATTAATCCAGAGAATCTGGGCTGGCAAAATCGCTAACGGAAGCCCAAATAACAAGCTACCGACTATCAAAATCATCTCTGTAAAAGAACTGGATAATAAATACACCACGACCTTTCGGATATTCTGATAAATATTCCGCCCGCCTTCAACCGCCCCTACAATAGTCTTCAAATTATTATCAAGCAGAATCACATCAGCCGTCTCTTTAGCCACATCCGTGCCCGACCCCACGGCTACTCCAATATCAGCCGCCTTTAGCGCCGCGGCATCATTAACGCCATCGCCCGTCATAGCCACCGCTTGCCCGCGCGCATGAAACATATCTACAATCCGCACCTTGTGTTTAGGCAGGACCCGAGCAAAAATACTTACACTCCCCATATGCTTTGCCAAAGTCTCATCATCCATCACATCCATCTGCTCGCCGGTGATAACCAAAGATTCTCCCTCCCTTAAGTTAAGGGAGGGTTGGGGAGGGTTATGAAGGGGAGGGACATGGAAAAGCCCGGCCTCCTGTCCAATCGCTAGAGCGGTTTTTGCATGATCCCCGGTTATCATCACTGTGCGAATGCCGGCGCCTTTAGCAATTGCAACGGTTTCACGCGTGTTTTCACGCAAAGGATCTCTAATGCCTAAAAGCGCGACAAATTTTAGCTGATCCGGCGGAAGCGTATTATGTTTCAAATCTCTAAGTGTCTTCACCGTACTTTCTACTTCGCGATATGCTACCGCAACAATACGCATTCCACGCTCGGCCATTTGTTCAATTTTTTTAGTAAGCGCGCGCTTCTGCTGCGCAATTAATTTGCATGCGGCTATGACTTTTTCCGGCGCGCCCCGCACATAAAGTACATTACCCGGTGTTGTGGCTAGGTCACGAGCTACTCGTGACCTAGCCACGCTATGCAAAGTTGCGGACCATTTACGCGCACTGTCAAATATAATAGCGTCAATTTCCGGCATGGCGCGATTGAGCTTCAAGGGGTCAAGGCCGGCTTTAACGCCAACGCGTAACAGCGCTCTTGCGGTTGGATCAATGCCTTCATTTCCAACTACCGCAATCTTGAGCGCAACTTTTTCATCGCCTGCAATTTCCACCACTTCCATTTCTCCCGTCGTCAATGTCCCGGTTTTATCCGCGCAAATCACGGACACACTGCCCAGCGTCTCGGCCGCGAGCAAACGTTTCACAATCGCATTGCGTCGCGCCAAACCGCGCATGCCAATAGCCAAAATCACAGTTAACGAAACAAGCAAACCTTCGGGAATTGCCGCCACAGCCACCGCAACCGCAGTTAAAAACATCTCTACGGGCGAGCGCCCCTGAAATGCGCCGATAGCAAAAATACCTATTGCAATAAATACCGTTATCACCCCTAACAATTTAGCCAATTTATGCAACTGGACCTGCAATGGCGTTGCTAGGTCCTCCACTTTATGCACCAAAAGCGCAATCTCACCAAATGCCGTGTGTTTGCCAGTAGCTACAACTACAGCCTCGGCCTTGCCGCGCGCAATTGTCGTACCCTGAAACACCAAATTCGCGCGCTCCATAAGCATTTTTGCCGCCAGGAGCGGTTTAACGTGTTTTTTAACCGGAAGAGATTCACCCGTCAACGCCGCCTCATTAGTTTCAAAATCAAAAACTGTTATCAGCCGCGCATCAGCCGCTATCCGATCACCCGCGTGCAAAACTAATATATCGCCAGGCACAACTTCCGAAGATTCAATCATAATCTCCTGTCCATCCCGGCGAATTCTCGCGCTATGTTTAACCATGGCCGTAAGCATCGCAAACGCTTGATCCGCTTTCATCTCCTGCCAAAATCCGATTGTTGCATTCACAACCACTGCCGCCAAAATAACTCCCATGTCAATGAATTCTTGCAGTACGGCTGTAATAAGCGCAGCGACAAAAAGAACATAAACTAGCGGACTGCGCATCTGCCGCCAAAAAATAGCAAACCACGAGGGCCTTTTCTCCTCGGGCAATACATTGGCGCCGTACTGACGCAATCTCTGCTTTACCTCGTCATCCGCTAATCCATTTTTTGCAGCGCCTAACTCTTTTAAGGCGTCCTCAATTTTAAGAGTGTGCCACAGAATTTTCTGCATATTATCTAGACATCGTTGCAATAGTCATCCTGAACGCAGTGAAGGATCCCGCGTTGCCCAAAATGAACGAGATTCTTCTCCGCCGCTAAGGCGAATCAGAATGACAGTAACAGCATTTAACCCCGCACAATAGCATAGATTAAATAAATGATATATATACCAACAAAACCAGCTCCTTGCCAACGCTCCAAAATATGACGCTTACCAATAAAAAACGCTAAAAAGAGGAGGACCGTCGCGAATACAACGAATAATAAATCAACATTTAGAATCGTGGAAAATGGTATAGCACGGATTGTTGCGCTTGTCCCTAATATAAAAAAAATATTAAAGATATTTGAACCAACAATATTCCCCACCGCAATATCAGCCTGACGTTTATAAGCCGCCATAGCCGAAGCGGCGAGTTCAGGGAGTGAAGTTCCCACTGCCACAATAGTAAACCCAATAAGCGCCTCGGAAACTCCCCAAATACGCGCAACAGCAATCGCGCCATCAACCATAAATTTTCCGCCTAAAAATAACATCAATAAACCGCCGGCCACCATAACAACCGAGCGCCGCGGATTAAATATTTTTACTGGCGCGCCCTCGCCCTCTACTTTACTAATCCCGTAAGTATAGTATAGAAAAATTATGAAGAAAAAGAGCAGGATAATTCCTTCGGATCGCGAAATAACCGTCGCGCGCGCGCGATCAAACAATATATCATTGGCCATAACACCTACTGCGATGACAGCCAAAAGGCTCATGGGGATTTCTTTCCATACTGTTGATAATTGCACGCGCAAAGGGTAAATCATCGCGGCAATGCCCAGCATAAGGAATATATTGGCAAGATTACTGCCCAAAACATTGCCGATGGCAATATCAGCGCTGCCTTTAAGACTCGCAAAAATATTTACAATCAATTCCGGAGCAGAGGTGCCAAAAGCAACCACAGTCAAACCTATTACCAAGAGCGAAACCCCGAATCGACGCGCCAGCGAAGCCGCGCCGTCAACCAAAAGACGCGCTCCGTAAATTAAAAATCCGACTCCGGCGCCAAGAAATAATATAGCTAGCAACATAGAAACGAGATTATAACGATAAACGCGCAATTAAATAAGAGATTGTGGATTCTGCGCCTTGATTCAAATTAATATAATTTTTTCCTATACCATCATAGCATCCGCCCGTATTGCGCTCATATACGATTTGCCCTAACACATTGTCACCCAAAAACCAGTTAAAGACTTTATGCATCATTTTTCTATACTTTTCATCTTTGGAAATAGTATACATTATCTTCAGCGTCTGTACCATTGCGGCGGTGTCTTCAGACTGCTGATCAAAATGCTCACGTTGCCCACCCTTCCTATACCAACCTCCTTGCCCAATCGGCATATACATCTTATCGTTAAATGTCTGAGCAATAAGAAAATCTAGCGTGCTCTTGCCAATGTCCCAATATTTAGTTTCCTTGTTCAACTTATAGGTCAAAAGCAATGCTTCCGAAAGCACAGAATTTGAATAGGTAAGCTGATCCTCAAACCATTCCCAATCAGTATCATGGCTTTGACCATATAGCCCTAAAAGGCGTTCAGCGTGAATCCGTAAAAGATCGCTCAACTGAACGTCTTTCCTGCGGCTCAAAATATAAACCAGCCCCTGAATAAAAAAAGCCGCCGCGCGTGGCGAAACAAAGTTATTGACCACCGCTATACCTTGCTGATATAGATCCCACGCCCTTTTCCTAAGCACAAATGGCAGACCCACTGTTACAGAAGTTCTTGCCAGAGCAGATAATCCTCGCGCATTAGCATCCTCTAAATTCTCACTATCATTGCGCACGGTATCAAAAGTGCGATCGCTATTTATATAATTTTCGAAAAATCGCGAGGTCGACTTTCCCGCCAGCGCTTTTTCTAAATTAGGCCGCGCCGCATATTGTAAAAAATTTAGATAAGTCTCAATTAGCCTAAGGACACTGCGCCTTCGCGTCCTTTCAAAATATAAATCAACTGCAACTAAGGCCCGGGCATTATCATCCACGGTATACCCGAACTCTGGATTAGGTTCCGCAAGATTTGCAAATTGCAAAATTCCAAAACTATCACTCAAGTGCATAAGATGCGCTAACTTTATAGGAGGCAATGTCTTGTCTTCTAAATTCAGTCCTGGCAGATATTGGACAAAAACACGCATGTAAGTAATAGCAACATTAGGCCAGATCATACTACGCGTCCGAAAATAGGCATGCTTACCTTTTTGCAGGCGCAACTCATTATTTTGGGTGAGCGCTAAAATTGCTTGGGCATAAGCCTGCGGACTACGGAAGTCCACTAAAGCGCCAACTTCCTCCGTCACATATTCTTTGGCCTGGGCAAATGCCGTTGAAATAACCGGTCTCCCGGCGCCAAGCGCATAACATAAAGTTCCGCTTACTGCATGATCAGGATTAAGAGATGTGGCGATATATATATCTGTAGCTTGCAGAAATTGCAAAAGCTCTTTTAACGGCAAATAACGATTATAAAATCTAACATGACTCGCGAGCCCCAATTCGTATACCTTACGCATCAGCATGCGACGATATTCTTCCCCCTCATCGCGCAATACTGTTGGGTGTGTCGCGCCAATAACAAGATAAATTAAATTGGGCAGACGCTGAACTACCTGCGGGAGCGCCTCAATAACATATTCAATGCCCTTTCCCCGGCTAAGAAAACCAAAAGTTGAGAGTACAAATCTATTGGACAACTGTAGGCTCTTTTTAGGCGCAACACCGTCAGTGTAAGGCAAAAAATGAATACCGTGCGGAACTGTATGTATCTTATCTCCCGATATTCCATAATCCTCTTTGAGAATATCCGCTGAACGCCTCGTCATTACAATTATGCCTTTTACTAAATTCGTTAATCTTCGCACTACTTCAAGAAACTGTTTACTAGGAGACGGGAGAACAGTATGGAAAGTAATAATCGCCGGTTTAGTCAAAAGCTCTAAAAAATGCAAGAGATAAATGCCATACTCTCCGCCAAATATGCCAAACTCATGCTGAACACTAATCAAAACGACTTGCGGTAAAGCATTAAGCTGCCGCGCGACATCTTGATAATCTGCCAACTTTGGCTCACTAATTTGAGCCAAAACCTTCCGCGGATAACGATCACTAACAAGCTCCTCGACATTCATCGCAATAATCCGCGACTCTAATTGTGAATGCAGTTCATCAATCGCGATGGTCAAATCATGCGTATAGGTGCCTATACCGCATTGACGCGGTGGAAATGTTGATACAAATACAACCAAGGGTTTACTGCGTTGATTATGAACTTGTGATTTCTTCATATGCTATTTTCCAGCGCAGCAAGCAAGGTTTTCAAATCTACCGACTTAACCCCTATACAGCTATCAGCAGCGCCGTAGTAAATAAAAAGTTTCTTCCCGCGCACAATAGCGCTCGTAGGAAAAACCACATTGGGAGTATCGCCGCTTTTTTCCCATTTCTCTTGTGGAGAAAATAATGGCTCTTTTAATCTGCCAATAACTTTCTGGGGATTATTCAAATCCAACAAAGCTGCGGCGGCATGATAGATTTTGCCTATACCCGCATCTTGAACCGTATGGTAAATAATAAGCCATCCTTTTTCAGTTTCAATTGGAGGGCAACCCCCGCCAATATTGCGGCTTTCAAACCAAAATTGCGGATCCATGATAATAAATTTATCTAGATTTTTGCAATAATTTATCCAATATTTATCAGTTAAATCCGAAAATTTATCAAAATAACTAATCTGTATGCCCGGCAAAATGCGATGCACCAGCGCAAATTTATTATTTATCTTCTTGGGGAAAATAAAAGCATCCTTTTCCCATAATAAAACATCCAACCCGACAATATTTTTGTAAAATGATTCAAACAAACAGTACCTCTCCTGCAACTTCAGGTTATGAAAATAATCTTCGGCCCTATCATAGGTAATATTAGGCGAGATAACGCCTTGTTTCTCAAAATGAACCAGATCATCGCTTGCGGCATAAGCTATGCGCGCATTCTTGCCGTCAAAAGCCGTATAAAGCAGGTAGTAAGTATTTTCAAGCTTTATAATTCGGGGATCTTCTAATCCCTGCCTTTCATAATCGTATTGGGGAGTTAAAAATGGCTGCGATAATCTTTTTATAACTTTCTTACCGCGAAGCTGGCAATACCCAATAGTGGAAAAATTACCATAACGCACCGCGCGATAAAACATGTGCGTAATATCCCCGACGTCAATGCACGCCGGATTTAAAACAGCTTGATTTTCAAAAACATGTTTCGTTTTCTTCAATATAACGCCCTCATCTTTGATTTTGAGCATACCAAATTGCAGTTTGCTACATCCTAATGAAGCTTTGAATAGCAAAAAAAGCTATATAAATCAAGACTAAAATCAATGCTTCCGTACGGCTAAGCCGATCTCTAGTTCTGAAAAATACCACAACTAAAATTGTCACGGCCATCAGAATACCGGCCGTAAGCAAAGTACTGGTGTTTCGCAAATTGGATAAAGGGGAAAAAATTGCTAGAAAACCAAGAATAATAACATTCGCCGCGGCTGAACCAAGAGCGTTGGCCACCGAAATATCACGTGCGCTTTTCTGGCTGCGCAACATAATAGTAAGCTCCGGCAAATTGGTCCCTAGCCCAAGAACCAGCAAACCAAACAAAAACGAGGAGACATTCAAACGCGTAAGTAAAACTTCCGAACTCAATACAATAACTCTCGCCACGATAACCATCAGTAACGCTCCGGCCATAAAGCTCCCCACACTGGACAATAAGGATGATTTAATACCATTATTCTCCGCGTGATTTGATTTCTCGCGCAAATAATAATAAAGAAAGAACAAATAAAAAATAACGAGAATAATTCCATCCGTACGCGATAACGCGCTGTCAAGAATCAGCAAAGCGGGCATGATCAGAATAAAACCGAGTATGCTCAAATCATGCATAGCTAAACGATGACAACCGGGAATCCGGGGCATAATTTGGCATAATGAAAAACGCGCTAATTTACCATCCAGCGAAATACCAGAAAACAACAGACCATTTAAACCAACGACCAGAGTTAAAAGGACAACCATGCCTCCCAGCAGATTTCCAAAAGATAGTCGTGGCATACCATCTAAAACCGAATAAACCCCTATTAACATCTCCGGGAGAGAGGTAGTTAAACCCAGAAGTACGAAACTCAAAACAAAAGTTTTTATATGTAAAATCTTGCCCAAATTCGTTAGCGCCTTAACTACAGTATCCGCCGCTTTAGCTAAAATAAAAACTGCAACTACCAATATCACAGCCAATATTGTTGATGAAAATGAGGCTAATATCATAAGATTATTCACTGATCTCGTTTACCCTTCGAGCAAGCGCAGCGAGTCGAGAAGCAGCTCTCACTATTGCTCATACTTAAATTTGTTCCTGCAATTCTTGCATAAGGTCCAGATAAAATTTCACATTATGAATTGAGGCCAAACGCAAGGCTAACGGCTCACCAACCTTAAATAAATGGCGCAAATATGCCCGGCTGTGATGTGTGCAAGCAAGACACATACAATGTTTATCAATCGGATTAAAATCTAGGCGATATTTTTCATTAAAAATATTCACCACGGAATAAAATTTTGGATTTTGGATTTTGGATTTTGGATTTCGCACATATAGCTGCCCATGCCGAGCATTTCGTGTCGGAAGCACACAGTCAAACATATCCACTCCCTGCCGTACCGCCTCAACAATCTCTTCGGGCTTTCCAAGCCCCATTAAATACCGCGGCTTATCTTTTGGTAAAAATGGCATCACCCATTCCATAACCTTCATCTTTTCCTTAAATGACTCCCCCACTGAAACGCCGCCAATTGCATAACCATCAAAATCTAAATCCACCAAATCGCGCGCCGACTGCTCGCGCAGATCTTTATACACCGACCCCTGAACAATGCCAAACAACAGATTTTTAATTTTGTATTTTGTATTTTGTATTTTGCACCTCTCCGCCCATCTAGTCGTCTGTTCAACTGCTTCACGCGCTATTTTTTTCTCTATCGGATAAGGAGCACATACATCAAGCGCCATCATTATATCCGACCCTAGCGTACTTTGAATTTCAACCACTCGTTCAGGCGTTAATAAATCCTTGCGGCCGCCTAAGCGATCAATAAATTCAGCGCCATCTTTTGTAATCCGCACATCATAGTCCGCCTCCCCTTTGTCATTCTGAGCATAGCGAAGAATCCCGTACTTTAATCGACGAGATCCTTCGTCGCCTTGCTCCTCAGGATGACGAGAACGTCGTGCCAAACTAAAAATCTGATACCCTCCACTATCAGTCAATATCGGCCCCTCCCACCCCATGAATTTATGCAGCCCATGAGCCTTTTTTATTACCTCAAGACCAGGGCGCACAAAAAGATGGTAGGTGTTGGACAGCAAAATCGGCGCGGACAGCCGTCGCATATCCTCCGCGTCCAAAGTTTTCACCGCCCCGCGCGTAGCGATGGTCATGAAAAAGGGCGTCTTGATAACTCCATGCCGAGTTCTTAATTCTCCAACTCGCGCCTCACCACGTTTTGCTTCTTTCAGCATCTTAAAATAATCTTGCATAATATTTCGACAGTATATCACAAAAAAGAGGATTCTGCCCGATTCCTCTTTTTCTCGCCGTAAAACACAAAGTATTTTACCGCACCGCCATCATGCCTGTTGTTTCAGAAATATATTGCACGTTAGAAACCGCGACCATGCCCGATGTCTTAACCCATTCCGCAACACGTCCCGGAACTTGCATCTCCGCAACTTTCAAATTAAGTTTTTTGTTTTCAAATTTCAGCTCCTCAATTCTCCGCTCTAATTCACGAATTTTATAACCGCGAGTGGACGTTATGCCTAGAGTCATAAGATAGGACGTACCAAGTCCCACTAAAGCAACAAGCAAGATCGCGCGCCAGCTTTTTTTTCGGCTGATAAATTGCACAAAAAATCCTACGCGGCGCATGGTATGACGAACTTTGGTCAAACGAAAATATCTCGGCATAATTATTTCTAAATTTTCTCAACTACCCGCAATTTTGCGCTTCTTGTTTGGGAATTTACTCTAATCTCCTCCTGCGTCGGCACAAGCGGTTTTTTAGTTAATAATTTCATTTTTACATCGGTCCAATCTTTAAAAAACTGCTTAACAATCCTGTCCTCAAGCGAGTGAAAGCCTAGAACGGCAAACCGTCCTCCACTCTGCAATACCTCAAGCGCTTGCGGCAATGTCTCTTGCAATGCATTAAGTTCATCATTAACAGCAATGCGCAAAGCCTGAAATGTTTTTGTAGCAGGATGAATACCGCCGATCCATGGCACTCTCTGCCAAACGCTGTCATTCTGAGCCCGTGGCGAAGAATCCCGTCCTTTCTTAATATAGCGAGATCCTTCGCTACGCTCAGGATGACGCTTACGCGCCAGTTTTTCTCGGTAAGCCATAAGTATAATTTCTACAAGCTGTTTTGTCGTCACAATCGGTCTAGTCTTCCTCCCCGCAACAATCTTATTAGCAATCTCGCGCGCGAGCCCCTCCTCACCATATTCCTCCAGCAGTTCAGTCAATTGCTGCTGATTCCAACCATTTACAATCTCTGCCGCGCGAATCCCAGTTTTTGGATTAAAACGCATATCCAGCACTTCATCCTTCATAAAGCTAAACCCGCGTTCCCTCTCTAGTGTCGATGTAGAAAACCCTAGATCCAAAAGAATTCCATGCACTGGTCCAAATTTATTCTCTTTAACAATTGCTGCCAAATCTCGGAAATTTGCATTCACTGTGATCAACCGCTCACCATATCTAGACGCTGGACGCTGGACGCTGGACGCTTCCAAAGCCTCTGAATCCGCATCTATCCCGAGCAACCGTCCATTTGGTGCAGTATGTGCTAAAATAGCCTTCGCATGCCCCCCATCCCCTAACGTGCAATCAATAAAATTCTGATCAGCTTTAGGGTCAAGAAACGTCAGTATCTCGTTGACCATTACGGGAATATGCGGCATATTTTTTTCTTATCCTCGGGTTGTTGCGTGGTGATAGTTGCGGTAAAAGTGTCGCGGAGGCCTTGCGGGCATGGTTTCCGCCAAAGGCGGAAGAGCAAGGCCGAGCGCAAGCAGCGGCTCACTCGCTGGGCGAGCCGACTGCGGCTTTTACGCAATCTATCACCACGCAACAACTGCCCCCTAAATTCCGTATTCCTTTAACTGCTCTGCTGTTTGACTAATATCTTCAGCCTCGCGCGCATGGTGTGTCTCCCATCGCCCTTTATCCCATACCTCTAACCGGCTGCCAGTTCCAACCACCACAACTTCTTTTTTCAATTGTGCATGCGCCGCAAGATACTCCGGCACCAGCACTCGCCCCAGCTGATCAAGTTCCGCTTCTACCGCCCCAGAAAAAATAAAGCGCGCCAGTGACCGGGCGCTTGCTTGAGTAAGAGGCAACTTGCTTATCTTATCCGCCAATTCTGTCCAGGTATTCTGTGGATACACAAAAAGGCAAGATTCAAATCCGCGCGCAATTACAACGGTTTTTCCCAACATATCGCGAAGACGCGCCGGAAGAGGAATCCGTCTTTTAGCATCCATGGTGTGTTGATAATTTCCCATCAACATAGCCTCCACTAAACTAACTTTTATTTTCAGTACTCATTCCTCCTTCCCCGTAGGATAAATTTCGGCGGCTCGCAGCAAAAATGTTGCGGAATCCGAGCGGGCATGGTGCCCCGACCGCTGTCGGGGCGAGCGAGGATGAGCACAAGCACCGGTTTCCCCGCTGGGGAAACCGAGTGCGGTTTTTGCGCGAGTTGCCGATATTTATCCTATTTATCCACAATGTTATCCACTTCTTTCCACTTTTGTTTGCGTGTACCTCTATTATAGCAGAAAATTTACCACTAATCAAACCTGTCAAATAACCAAAAAATGCCTGAAAATATAAAGAAATTACTAAAATACCGCTTAATCCGCCAATATAGTGTGGATAAAAGCTGTTTCACAACACCAACTAGCGTAAAAAGCCCAAAACCTTTCCAACTTGACAACTTTTCTATCTAGTATTAATGTATTAACACGTGGTCATTCATGAAACATACCATCGGTTTCAAGAACAATATGCATAAAAAACGAGAATATCATTGGGAAAACAAAGAAACCAAAGAACTTTTTGAGGCAATCATGCAATTAAAAAATATTGACGAAGCACACCGCTTCTTCCGCGATCTCTGCACTTTGGAAGAGATAGACGAAATGGCGAGACGCTGGCAAGTTGCCATGATGCTGGCCAAAAATCGTCCTTACCGCAAAATAGCGCAGGAGGTCTCCGTCAGCACATCAACCGTAACCCGCGTCTCACACTGGATCAATCAAGGCATGGGCGGGTATAAACTTATATTGCAAAGACTAAAACTGCTGTAAGAGGTCATCTAAAAACTCCAAGGCCGGATTTTTCTGGCATGTGCTATTTGAAAATCTCCTTTTTTAACTTCCATGCCTCCGCAATAAAAAAGTCTTTCCACTCGCGATGGTCAAGCGGTTTAAGCATGCGGGAAAAATCGGATGACTCGGAGGCCATTAAAAATCGAGATCCAATTTGCACCGAGTCAATGTGCCAATCAAATTTTGTCTTTGCAAGAACTATGAGCTTGGGGATGGAGTAGTGATACTTTTGAATGATGAAATATAGATCAATAAAGTCACGCGCTCGCGGTTTAATCGCGACTGTGTGCACTTTGTTAACGGCGATGTTAAGCACGCTATCAACATCTATATTTTTGTAATACATTCCCTTTTCAATACGCCCAAAATGATAATAATTGAAATCCACCTTTAGTAATTCTTTGCTGGGAAAAGTGAGTTGAAAACTATGCAAACCAAGAAATTGGTGGTAGTCAATGTGAGTTAGCTTTAACGCGGTCTCCACTTTTTTAATAAAGGTGCGTGTTGAGGGTAAATGAATTTCTTTTTCTGAAAAAAGGTCAACATCTTCAGAAAGACGGTGCTGCAGGTAAAATGCGGAAAGCGGTGTGCCGCCCGTAAAATAAAAATTCTTGCAAAAATAGGGTTATTTGGATACCATATCAAGCAGTTGTGTCTGCTCCGCGGTCAGGATTGGAAGATTCTCTTTTTGTTTGGCCATAGCAAAAATTCAAGGTAACGGCGGGTTGGTTCATCCATAAAAAGTTTGTCCCAATACTTCCGCACCTTTTTTTCATTTAACTTTTTTCATTTGTTTTTCGTCAACTGACCAGTTGTACATACCCCTAAAGTGTAGCACATTTTGGGGAATTTTTCAAATAAAAAAATCACCTTGCCTGTCGCATCTTTCTATGATACGCCACGGCAAAAGGGCAAAAGGGAAGGTTTCTCTTTTTTACCTTTTAATATAAAAGTAAACCGGCGGCGACCGCTTTGAAAAACGAAAAATCTCGGCTTTCCAGCCGGGGATTGAAAAAGCGCGCGAAATAATGCGCGTACCCGGCTGCAACTCCTTTTCAAATTTCGGCTTCAGATGCTCCATAGCCTTGGGCATAAGATAGCAAAAAACCACATCAGCATCAGATAAATCTTGTTTCAAATAATTGGCACGAACAAATCGGGCATTGTAGCGCGGGAGCTTGCCTGCCCCGCACCAATCTCTGCTCTGGTGCGCTTCGTCTCCCGCATGACGGCACATGAAGTGCCGCGCTACATTATACGCAAGCATCTTTGACCACCACACCATCGGCAATGATTTTTCATATCCCACTGCCTTTGCTCCCAGCCTTGCCGCGGCACGGACTATGCGCCCATCTCCGCTCCCCAAATCATACACCATTTCCCCGGGCTTTATCGCAACCAGATTTATCATTCGCTTAAGATCACGACGCCCAGTCGGAACAAAAGGCGCCTCGGACCAAAGGGTGCCAAGCATTGAGCCATAAAACAGTGCGAGGATCAGTGTAACAAAAAAGAGAAGAAGTAAAACAAGAATCATAATTCCTACAATCCCCTCTCTCCCATGATCGGCCCTGCTGTTCTTTCCGTCTCTCCTAGTCGCGTTCTTTCCAAAATTTCCGCCTCCACAATCGTCCGATCCCGGCCATACTTAAGCCGAGAAAGCTGTTTCACTGCTTCAGCAATACGCGGATCGCCCTTAATCGGCGGATAAGTATGCATGTTGAACGGCTTTGTCGCTTGATTGTCCACTAATAATTTTAAGTAGGCCGTGAATTTTTCCACGTTAATCATGTCATACTCATTAAAGACCGGGGCGAACTCTTTAGCCATTACCTCTGCATCTTCAACACCAATCCGGAAACTGACCTCTGTCCCGGCGTTCCCCAGCACGGCATCGCGAATCTTAGTATCTTGACCAGTAACTAGTTGGCCCATATACTGGTGCGCAATAATAAGATTCAAGCGATATTTTCTCGCCTCTGATAAAATTGTCGCAATTGAATCAGTAATAAAGTTTTGAAATTCATCAATATAGAGATAGAAATCATGACGCTCTTCCTCTGGAAGATCTGCGCGGCCAAGCGCCGCCATTTGCAATTTAGATACAACAATCAAACCCAGCAAATTGGAATTAACCTCGCCAACCCGTCCTTTAGCCAAATTAACCAGCAAAACTTTTTTCTTGTCCATAACTTCGCGGATATCAAAACCCGAAGCCTGCTGGCCAATAATATTGCGCATCATGTTATTTTCAACAAATCGCCCAACTTTTGAGATCAAATACCCCAACATTTCCGATTTGTGAAAATCCGAAGTCTTGGCCATCTCTTTTTCCCAAAAAGCGCGAACCATCGGATCCTTGAGCTTG
Source organism: Parcubacteria group bacterium GW2011_GWA2_47_26 (assembly GCA_001001705.1). GTDB lineage: Bacteria > Patescibacteriota > Patescibacteriia > GWA2-47-26 > GWA2-47-26 > GWA2-47-26. Next base: position 15,075 of record LCOG01000010.1, read on the forward strand.
GCGACCCAATATTTTTGATAATCCGGATCGGAAAACATGCGCGGAATTTCGGCAATCGTGCCGGTCTCATTCGGATCAGACATCAAAGTCAGCATGACATTGCGCATGTTATGCTCAAATATCGGCCCGATCATCTCTGGCGGAAAAAGTTTGTAAAAAATCGCGATCATTTCTTGGACAGCAAAATCCTTTTGCTCCTCGCGTTTTGCCTCCAGCATATTCAGTCCGACCGGCCGCTCAATATCCGAAGGGTCAAAAACAATCACATCGTCAATTCTTTCTTTTGGAATAGCGGCCAAAATATGGTCAATGAGATCGCCATGCGGATCAACAACGCAAACACCCTCGCCATTTTTAATATCCTGAATAGCCATATTTTCAATCAGCACGGATTTACCGACCCCGGACTTACCAATAATATAAACGTGGCGGCGGCGATCCTCTTGTTTTATGTGAATCATAGTATCAAGGCCGCGATAGCGATTATAACCCAGTGTCAATCCTTCTTTTGGAATATTAACTGGCGCCGGCGCCTTGCGCGCAAGAAGCCACCGGATATTCGGAGTTTCGGTTGTCGGCAAAGGCAAATGCCACAAACTGGCCATCTCCTCGGAACCGACAGTTAATTTGCGTTTCTCGCGAAAAGCGCGGTAAATAAAATCGCGAATCATAAAACGGGTAATCCAGGGATAGGATTTTGCCAAGCTATTTCCAAACTCATAAAGACTGTATTGGGTAAAAGCATTCATGATATTTTTCAAATATTCATGCGCTTTTTCTTGAGTAGAGGAGGCGGCAATAACGCGGATATTAACATCCACGCCGGCTTTTGAGGCTTTTTCCTGAATTCCTTTTTGCATTTCCTGCTCCATGGGCGACAAAAATCGTTTGGAAGCCTCCTCCGGCGGCATTCCCTTTGGCCCATGTTTGGGTTTTAATACTTTCCAAATCTTCCAAGAAGAAGCCGAGCCGACAGCCTCGCCAACAGTCTTGCCTTTTTGCATCTCAATTGCCACTTTTGCCCCAAAATGTCTCCAGCCCTTTTTTGCCGAACGCACTATATACTGAACAACTACACCATCATTTTTCTCAATCGTGGAAAACGCGATAGTTAAAGCATCCAAGGGATCGGCCTCAAGTTTGCGATAACTTTTAAGCGGCAAAAATTGTTGCCTCTTAAAAGTTAAATAACCGCCGACAATGTGGCCTTGTGGAGTAAAAATATTGTAATCCTCGGTTTCTTCAATTTGGGCGTTAGAATAAAGCGCGTGCAATTGTTCTGTTATATAAGTTTTGTATTTCGGCGGAAGAGCAACATAAAAAGAAACTAGCCCCTTATCCGCAACAATCTCAAATGAAAAAATATCGTTGTGCCCCAAAAGCCAAGTCAACATCCCCCACTGCGGCCGCAGACCTCCGATTGCGGCGAAAAGCTTTTCTCCCACGGCAATATCTTCTTGTATCTCCTGCAAAGTTTTGGCGCGTTCAGTCTCGCCTTTCTTTTCCGCCGCCTCTTTAGGAAGAGTAATCAGCAAAATCGTCTTTTTTACGCCAACAACCTTTTTATACCAGCGTTTAAGCAAAACCCGCGCTACCAAAAGAGCAACCAAAATCCCGCCGTAAAAACCAATTAGGATTCCGGCCGTAATTAAATCCGAAGAAGGTATTTCCGGAGGCGAGATATTTAAAGCAAGTTGAAACATAATATCATGGTCGCGTATGTGGCTAGGTCACAAAGCTTTGTGACCTAGCCACATTTTATGAACCCTTCTTCTCCTTTTCCTGCTCTGACAAAAAGAGTATCCTCTGCGTTTTAATAGCCGCTTCCTGTTCAATAAAAAATCTATTCACACCCGGCACCATTTTTAGCCAATTGATAATCAGTTTTAGAATCTTTTGAGCTTTAACTTTTGCTTGCTTCATCATCTCGCGAATACTGCTCGCGACCTCCTCGCCTTTTGCTTTAAACTTCGGTTTTAACTCTGGGGGCAATTCGGCATAAACTGTATCCAAATCTTCAGCAAGGATAGATTCAATTTGCTGCAATATCGGCTCTTTAATGGAAACTGCCGCAGGCGCCGGAGTCTGCGGCGCCAGTGCTGGTTTTTCAGGCATCTCTTTAGATGGCCGGGACGGTTTTTCAGGCATCTCTAATACCGGCGCCTCTTTAGGTGCTTCGGGCACTTTCTCAATCTCGGCCGGACTTGCCGGTAACTTTTCCTCGTTTGGCATATACTTTACATTATAGCATAGAACTCGGATATGCTATAATGGAACTGTTGCCGAATGTCATCCTGAGCGCAGCGAAGGATCCCGAGCATCTAGAACATAACGGGATTCTTCACTTCGTTCAGAATGACAATGGAAAAAAAATACATTTTGCAACAGTCCTATAATAACAATATGACTCCAACAACTATTCACACTGTTGAAAATAAAAAATATAAATGGGTAAATGTTGTGCGCACCGGAGAAGAGGAGCTCCAATATCTGGAGAAAGCCTACGGCTTCCACCCCCTTGATCTAAAGGATTGCCTGCCACCGCTTCAGAGGCCCAAAGTAGTGCCGCGCCAAAACTATCTTTTTGCAATCTTTGTTTTTCCTGTATTTAATGGCCATTCACGCGAGATTGAACAGCATGAAGTTGACTTCTTCATCATGAAAGACCGTGTTATCACCGTTCATGATAACACCTTCGTTGATCTCAAAAATTTTTTCCAACTCATGGAATTAAAACCCGATTACAAGCATGAAATTATGCGCTCACCCGCGCATTTTGTCTCCCAAATTCTCGATGAGCTATTTGATGCTTGCTTCCCCATGCTCTTTCATGTCTCAAACGATATAGATACTTTACGCGCGCAAGTCTTGCATGGCTACAGCCGCAAAACTGTTCATGAAATTCTGCGCTTAAAAAACAATGTCGCAGCTTTTCGCAAAACCATGCAGCCGCATCGCGACCTTTTAAGACGGGTCATGAATCTCCTGCCTAAATATATTAAAATGTCTCCTCTGGACCAGCACTTTTTTGATCGCCTTGTAGACCACACCAAAGAAATCTGGGACCATTTGGAAACCTACTACAATGCGATTGACGCTGTGCAAGATACCCACACCACTTTACTGCAATTCCGCCTTAACGAGATTATGAAAACCCTCACGATTTTTTCCATTATCATCCTGTCCCTAACTTTCTTTTCCAATCTATTCATTATAGAGGGAATCTCTACTCCCATCATTGGCAGTTACTTTGATTGGTGGGCAATTATAGGGCTAATGACCATTGGCACCCTCGCGGCTATCGGTATTTTCAAAAAGAAAAAATGGCTCTAAAATAATGTAACGACGGTCTTTAGGCCGCCATAACTGGCGACCTGAAGGTCGCCGCTACATCCTCTTTTTCAAACGCGGGCCGAAAGCCGTATCCTCAACAATATAACCGCTCTCTTTAATCTGTGCGCGCAACTCATCAGCGCGTTTCCAGTCTTTTATTTTACGCGCGACCTCCCGCTCTTCCGCTAACTTCATAACCCCATCCGGAATGACGGATTTTTTTACTGTACCCAATCCCAGACCCAGTACACTATCAATTTCCTGTAGAAATTTTAACACACCATCACATTTAGCCGCGGTGAACTGTGAACTGTGAACTGTGAACTTTCGGTTCACCCTGCGCACAAAAGAAAAAAGTACAGCGAGCGTTTTAGGCACATTGAGATCATCATCCAATGCGGAAATAAAATCTTGCCGGGCTTTTTTAATAAATTTCATAACTCCCCCATTCCCTCTTACCTTAAGAGGGGAATTTGAATTTTCTCCTCCCCGTGGGTTTTGGGGAGGTTGGGAGGGGTTACGAAGCCTCTCCACCAACTCATCTACCTTCATGAGCGCCGCCTGCGCGCTTTTAAGTCCACCAAAAGTAAAATTCAACGTCTCGCGATAATGCGTGCTCACCAAAATATAACGGATGACCCTCGGCGTAAACCCGCGATCCAAAAGATTTTTTAGGGTGTAAAAATTCCCCAGCGATTTGGACATCTTTTTCCCGTCCACGAGCAAATGCTTAACATGCAACCAAAATCGCGCAAACTGCTTTCCGGTCGCCCCCTCTGACTGCGCAATTTCGCACTCATGATGCGGAAACTTATTATCCTCGCCGCCCGTATGAATATCAAGAGTCGCCCCCAAATACTTCATGGACATAGCCGAGCATTCCAAATGCCAACCCGGGTATCCCCGCCCCCAAGGCGTCTCCCACTGCAAAACATGTTCCGGCTTATAAATCCAAAGCGCAAAATCATAGGGGTTGCGCTTTTCATGAATTACTTCCGCCCGCGCGCCCGGAATCAAATCTTCTATCTTGTTGCCGGAAAGCTTTCCGTATTTTTTAAAAGTAGAAAGATCGTAATAGATGGAATAGCCGGGCATAACTCCCCCTTCTCCCCCTCTTAATTTAAGAGAGGGTCGGGGGGCGTTATCCTCCAACACCTTATATGCATGCTTGCGCTTCAGCAATTTTTTAATTAGCTTAATCATCTCCGACACATGCTCGGTCGCGCGCGGATATTTAAATGCCGGCTTCACGCCCAAAATTTTTACATCCTCAAAAAAAGCTCCCTCATAGAAACGCGCGATATCAGAAACGCTTTTCCCTTCACGCCGCATGGCTAAAATCATTTTGTCCTCGCCCTGATCCGCGTCCGTAGTCATGTGCCCCACATCCGTAATATTCATCACCTGCTTAACTTTATATTTGCGATATTCAAGATACCGCCGCAAAATATCCGCAAACAAAAAAGAGCGCAAATTTCCGATATGCACAAAATCATAAACCGTCGGCCCGCAATTATACATCGTCACCGCTTTATCTTTAAACGGCCGAAATACCTCCTTGCGCTTGGTGTAAGAATTATACAAACGCAACATAGCCGTTAAAACTCATCATAAATTGAGTGATCGCCAATGGAGTGAAACAGTACCCTATCTGCTTTAATAAATTCAAAAATCACTCTGTAGCGATAATCAATATAAAACGACCAGAACCCTTTTAAGGCGCCAGTCAATTTATGCGTTTTAAGTCTTGGATCAAAGGAATCCCGCCTGAATATCTCTACGCGTTCTTCCACTGCTCCCCGCAAATTGCGAGGCACTCTTTTCGCCTCACGCGCAAAACGCGACGTGTAAAACACCTCCATACCCTCTTACCAGAGGCTTTTCATTGTCTTTAATATCTTGGCGCTACCGGTACGATACTCTTTCCTCCCCTTTTCTAAATCAATGGCGAGACGTCCTGCCAGCCATTCGCGGAGCAGATACCGAAAAAATTCGCTTTTTGAGGCGAAGTGCTTGTTTTTCAACTCGTTTTCAACAGCTTTAGTCAGTTGGGATGGGAGGGATATATTGATTACACTGCGCATATATTTTATGTTTATTAATTACTGTATTACATTGTATTACACCACTAAAATTATGTCAAGCCGCCTGGAACAGTCTGAAACAATCCAAACACCTCCTCGCGCTTGGTGTAGGAATTATACAAACGCAGCATAACCAAAGTTTACCATCTATAAAAGGGACGTTTATGCGTCCCCGTATGACTAACTTAATTCTATACAACAACCCGTTAGTTAATAATCATAAAATTAATTTTACCACCATAATTAGGAGGTCCCCAGAATATTCCAAAATATCCATTAGCTTGTTCATGTACACCCAAACTGTCAAAACCATTGATATTAACAGAGCCAGGATTAGGAGCAGGCGTCAGAAATATTTTCGAATTTGAAGTAACATAACTGTTATCAATTCTTATTCTAACTTGACGGGAAGAATCACTAACAACGGGAATTGTAATAGTTCCAACTGCTGCCCCTCCAACATTAACTCGACTTGTATATATGCCCCCGGTTAGTGTAAGGGTAACAGCTGTATCAACAGCTCTAACACTAAGTCTGCCGCTATCAATCTTCAACGCTGGGCCATCATCATCATCGCCCGATACACCGTTCGGACCAGAATTATCCGCGCCAACGCCTGCTTGGCTGCTGGATTTAGATCGTCCATAAACTCCAAAACCACTGCCTGTGTTATTTCCGTAAACCCCTGACTTATTTGCTGCACTTGCCTGCCCCACAACCCCATCGCCACTATTAGATAGCCCATAAACTCCGGGGCCGATACCACGATTACTGCCATAAATCGCATAAACCTCTGCCCAACCTTCTCCCCCCGCCTCTGCTTTTAAAGCATCTACATCTCTAAGAGCGCTAACATTTAATTGGGCTACAGGCGTGTTGGTTCCAATACCAACACGACCTTCCGAATCAATCACTAAACGTTGTTGCCCGGCTGTTGCATCCCAAATAAATAATTTATCCGCCACGCCATAAGAATTAGTAGCACCACCCACTCCAATATTATATTGTTTGCTAGCAGTTTGCATGCGTAAGCCGTCAACACCGCTCGCAGGGTTCATGCCTTGAACTTTAAAACCCGGCCAGGCCACAGCAGAAGGCGCAGAAATGTGTAAATTAGAATCTGGATTATTCGTGCCAATGCCAACCTTGCCATCCACCTGAATAGACATCAACCGTTCTACAATCTCACTGGAGGGATCATAGCTCGCAAATTGTATACCTTTGCCTGGCAAATTTGGTACTCCAATGGTTAGACGATTCGGCTCCATAAAAATACCCCAACGCCCGCTTCTCTTATAATTACCATCAGTAAATGGATCATATCCCCGTGTAATCAACGGCCGATCAGCTCCATCTAGCAAAACACCCAAAGGAGACGCTTGGAGATTTATGTTGCCTGAACCGGTTATACCGCCCGTTACGCTCAAGCCATCAGTGACGCTTAAAACCCCTTGGATTTCTGAATTGCCTACAACATGCAGTCTAAACCGGGGATCATTAGTACCGATACCGACATTGCCAGCGCTATAATAAATATCCGGCTCTGAACTTAACCATTGACCCTCTGGCCAATTCGTCCTCCTAACACCTCCCAATGTCAGACTATCGGTCGTCATATTGCCGAAAACTTTTAAGTTCAAACTATCGCCTACCCAATTGCCAATATTCAAACTCGTGGTCCCGTCGCCATCAACCCTAATGGCCTTGTCGGAATTTAGATAAAGATCGCCTTCTGTGCCATCATCATTTGGTGTAATTCTCACATTACCTTTAATGTTTATGTACCCCTTCTCGGCCGTTCCGGGAGAAGCATGCTGGCGCGAAACATAGCGCGGGGTTGCTGTGCATGTCAGACTGCATGGGGTACCTGTATATACGCCAGCCGCACCACCGATTGTACAACTCCGTCCAATTAAATTTTCTATTTCACAGCCATTTGACCTAATATTTCCATCACAGTCAGCCCACCCTGAAGCACATGAAAAAGTACAATTATCGCAATTCAATGCGGTCTGCGCGGCAGGCGCAATCTCTGACAAAAGATTATCGCAACTTGGCATCACGCCATAGGCAGCACACCGCGTACCGCCAACAATAGATGGACAGTAATCAATCCCGCCCGCCAAATCAGAACACTCGGCCAAAACCGATTTGACACCCCCCAACCAAAACGCAACGATAAACACCGCGCTAAATATAATCCAAAATTTTGACGACCGCATAACAAATCAATTATTTACAGCAAGCAAATTGCAAAGTGCTGGAACAAACTGTCATCCACCCTACCCCTCCAACTCCTTGGTCAAAATCCCAATATGTTCCCAAGCCAGAAGTATTGTTCGTCCAGCCCACGCAGTCATTAGCCAGAGCTGTGTACCCCGGCGGCCCTTCAACAATCCAAAAAGATCCATCCTGTGGGATTATTGAATTGCATCTAATACTATTCATAATCTCATCCGTAGAACAAACGTGAGTCCCCGTTATCGCGGTATTGCATAATGTATTAACGCCTCTATACCCACCCTGACTGCCATTATACGAAGCACTCGTTGATCCTGCATACACCGCTCCAAAACAACCAGTCGCGGTAATGGAGCCGTCCACATTTATTGTACCACTGGTCTGCGTAATAATAGAATCTCCTAGGGCTGTCAAGCCAGTAAATCTAGGCAACGTGTTAACAGTGCCGCTGCCGCTCAAGCTCCCGCCAGCCAGCGTATTGCAAGTTAAAGTTCCGCCAACTCCGCTAACATACTGCCCAGCAGGACAAGCCGTTGGAAACCCAGTCAACCGCGCCCATGGCACAAATCCGCCTTGCAGTATGCCTGTCCAACGCACATCACCGGCCACATCAAGCGCATATGCTGGGGCCGTTTTCCCACCCTGCTGAAACAACAGCTCTGACATCGCCATGTCCGGAGCATGAAGACGCAAGCTGAAATTGCCGACATTGCCCAAATAATTCCCAATATTCAAAGCTGTCGCGCCCATACTGTCTACCCGTATTGCTTTGCCCGAATTTAAATACAGGTCGCCGCCATCGCTCTTCATGTCTCCAGTTATATTAAAGAACGCTGGTTGAGAAGTGTTAGGACTCCGCATAATATAAGACACGCTTGGACATACTCCTGTACAAGGATCTATAGTCGTGCCTTCCGGACAATTTCCTGTGCGCGGCGACTGGCAAGCGCCACTGCAATTAATCTGTCCTGATGGGCAAGCGCAAGTACCGCAACGATCCGCGTACTGTCCGCCTGACGGAGAAGGACACAATGCACCAATAGTAGAAACTGGCGCAGTGCAGCCTCTCCCCGCGCAATAGATTTGCGCACCCGGACAAGGGCCTTCGGCACGGACAGGTGATGCGCTCAACAATGCCAAACCAAGGAAAACTATGCTAATTAATAAAGCATTTTTTATTAAACTACTCATAGAATAAATCTAACGACAACACGCTAAAGGGTAACTTGAATTACAATTTTGCGCCCAACCTACTCCGCCATTGGCATCAAAACTCCATATTGTGCCATTAAATGTTGCATCGCTTCCACCATAGGTCCATCCCCGACAATCATTTGTTTGCGTTGGTAACGCAGGCGCGCCATTGGCAATCCAAGCGCTTCCTGTAGCAGTAAAAATCGGACTGCTCGCAGGATTTTCACAGCGTATACTTTCCAGAATTTCAGCCGTGGAGCAAACGTGAGCGCCTGGAAAAGCACTAGCACACCGAGCATGTGCGGCACGATATCCTTGCAGGCTTCCACTAGTGATAGCTCCATTCACAGTAGTGGAAGTCATGCCCGCAAACACCGGCCCAAAACAACTCGTCGCTGTAATAGAGCCGTCCACATTTATTGTACCACCACTCTCGCTCATAATGGAATCTTCTAAAGTTGTTGCGCTTGTAAATTTAGCCACTCTATTGGCCGTACCAGTACCGCTCAAGCTCCCGCCAGCCAGCGTATTGCAAGTTAAAGTTCCGCCAACTCCGCTAACATACTGCCCAGCAGGACAAGCCGTTGGAAAACCAGTCAACCGCGCCCATGGCACAAATCCGCCTTGCAGTATGCCTGTCCAACGCACATCACCGGCCACATCAAGCGCATATGCTGGGGCCGTTTTCCCACCACAAATCAATGCTTCCCTGCTGAAACAGTAATTCTGAAATTTTTTGATAAGGAGCATGCAGGCGCAATCCAAAACTATTTCCGACGGTATCGTAGTTCCCAATGTTTAATGCTGTCGCATTGACATCGTCTATCCTAATCGCTTTGCCATTGCTTAAATAAATATCGCTGGCACTCTGAAGATTCCCTTGTATATTAATATAACCGGTTTCTTCAGAACCTGGAAAGGGCACAAATTGCCGTGATACATATTGAGGAGTGGGCGAACAAGCGCGACTGCAATCCGGTCCAGTATATGTTCCGGGTTGTCCGCCAATCGTACATGCCCCCGAGAGCACTTGAGTCTCACAGCCCGACGCTCCAGTACAATCCGCAAATCCGCTATTGCACACCAGAGTACAAGTCAAACAGCTAAAATTCTGATTAGCGCTCAAGGCAGGTTCCGAAGCTCCTGTGTAACAGGTATAATTAGGAGCAATGCCGCAAATATTTTCGGTAGGGGTACCGGCGCAGGAAAATGTCATAATCCCCCGCGTACCCGCCGTACAGGTGCTGATTGCTTGTGCAACGCCAATAGAAGCAAGGGAAGCGAGCCCTAAAACTAGTGATACAAAGGTAATAAAACGAAATCTCTCCATAATTATTTACAACACGCAAATTGGTGGGATGTACTGCATGAAGTTGCCAGTCCGCGTCCATTTTCAAAATCCCACATTGCGCCATAGGAGACTCCTGCATTACTTTTCCATCCCTGACAATCATTAACAGCCGGAGCGGTAAATCCAGGCAGACCATTGGATACCCAAGCAAATAATCCGGCGGTCGGCATTGCTACTCCGCAATTAATGGAATTCAGCAATTCTGTAGCTGTACAAACATGGCTTCCTTGTACCGCAACCGAACAAAGCGCATTTACTCCGCCATAACCGCCCCGTAAACCGTCATACGGTCCGCCTGTTGTCTGGCCTTGATACACCGGCCCAAAACAACTCGTCGCTGTAATCGAACCCGCCACATTTATTGTACCACTGCTAGTTTCGGTTATAATTGAATTTCCTAAAGTTGTCGCGCCTGTAAATTTAGCTAATCTTTTGCCTGTCCCCGTACCGCTCAAGCCGCCGCTACCCGCGCTGGCCGGAGTACTGCAAGTTAAACCTCCACCAATTGCGCTAATATACTGTCCTGAAGGACACTCTAAAGGAAACCCAGTCAACCGCGCCCATGGCACAAATCCGCCTTGCAGTATGCCTGTCCAACGCACATCACCGGCAATATCAAGCTTAGACAATGGCGACGTAACGCCAATCCCCATATTGCCACCCACAATAATCCCTCCTTGCACCTGCACAATGTCATTATTATCGCCTATCCATAAATTATCGGGAGAGCTAGCCGACAATCGCGAATATATAGCATTGGCATAAACATTGCCCGCCGTGATAAGACTGCCTGATGGCGCACCGCTGGGAAATATAAATCCAGTGCCCACTGCTAAATTGCCGCCGATGGTCCCGTTGCCAATGATATTAAAAAACCCGGATTGAGCTGACGCGGGATTGACAAGCACATAAGCGTCAACGCAAGAACCTGTGCAAGGGTTATATACCCTTGGCGACGGACAAGATGCGCTGGTATTGGTTTGGCAATTGTATCCCACGCCTGTCTCACAATCAGTAAAGCCGCCCGCGCATCCGCCGCAGCCCGTACACGAATCATAGCCTCGATTTGATCCGGAAGGACAAACCGCCGCGGTTGGCTGGCATGCACCGCTGCAAAATGTCTGGCCGCTTTGACAAACGAGGTTTGTACACGCGCCGCATTCGTCAATTGTCCCCACTCGGCCGCCGGAACCACTGCACGGATTTCCCTGACTGCTAGCAGGCGCCACGCACGCACCGCCACAGGAAACAGAACCCGGGGGACACGCTTGAGCATTTACCCCTACTGGTACCGCGAAAATCACTATTACCGCTACCATCATTGCGAGCACAGCGAGGTAATCTCGAAATCGCCACGCCCCGTTACGACGGGGCTCGCGATGACATAGGGTATATATTTTTTTTATCGACAACATAAAATTCGATTTGCTTCCGAGCATGGACGCGCGTATCCTCCCCCGCCTCGCGCGTCAAATATCCAAACAATGCCTTGCGACTGCAAACCGCTGACAACCCCTGTTTGAGTCCAACCGTAACAATCGTTTGTCGGGGTCGGGAGAGATGGCGCGCCATTCGCGATCCATGCAAATACGCCGGCGGGTATTGTTGCGCGCAAAGCAGTTTTAGTCATATCTGTCCAAATTGATCCGCAATGAATACTCGTCATAACTTCCTCGGTCGCGCACTGATGGCTCCCGGCAAACGCCGCACTGCAAAGCGCATCAACGCCTCGGTATCCGTCAGCAGGAGCGCTCGCGCCATTCAAATTGCCATTGTATGTTCCGCCAGTCGCACCGGCAACCGTTGCCCCTAAACAACCGGAAACTGTAAGATCGCCATTTTCAGTAAGCTTCAACCGGTCATTCCCTTTCCAAAATCGCAGCTCATTGCTGGTCTGATCCGAATAAATACCCCAGTGTTGATCACTGCCGCTCTTCAAATTTATTTCGGCGTTACCGCTCGGATTGCTAAGATAAATTCTATCACCCTTGACATCCAATGTATAGGCCGGAGTTGAGGTGCCCGTTCCCACACCAAGACGAAAATTTGTATTATCCCAATGCAAATTCGTATTCTGGCTTAAACTGCTCGCTCCAGTCCAAAACGCAATCATATTGGCCGCGCCGCCGGAAAGGCCGCCGCCACCGCTTACGGCCGGCGCCTCACATGTCAGAGTTCCACCTACGGCCCTGACATATTGGCCACTTGGACAAGCCGCGGGAAAACCTGTCAACCGCGCCCAAGATACAGATCCGCCTTCTGCCGCTGTCCAAGAACTTCGACACTCCGCACCGAGACATAAAGTATTTGCAATCAGCCTACCCTCCCTAATATTAACATCAATTCCAGTTGCCCCTGATCCCCAATTGCCTATGGTCAGCGTTGAGACGCCACCGGCATCAATGTGTATGGCCTTGCCGGAATTAAGATAAAGATCACCTCGCCCCGACTCCGTTCCTATAATCCGCAAAGAATCAGCTATACGTAATTCGCCAGGATTATTAAAATTAATATAAGCCGGGGTCGGGGCAATACAGGACCCAGTAGAATTGGGTGGGTCTTGAATATAGCCAGAACGACAAGAACCACACGCTCCCGTGCATTCATTAGACGTAACGCGTGTGGCATCCGCACAAGATCGGCGCGGACTGCAAGCGCTCCCGCAAATAATGGGCAGGGCCGCAGGACATAACCAACTGCAACTCGTGCAACTGAATGCCTGTCCAGTGATAGTACTCGGTCCCGGCAATTCGGCATGACTGCGGCATTGTCCCACACCACCTACTGTTCCGCACGCATACGGACGCGTGGGATCATCGCATGAAATAGAATATTGCGGCCAGCTTGAAGAACAAGAAACATGACTCGCCTCAACCGGCCGGGCTAAAAACAGAAACAGGAACAGCAGAGCTAGATAAAAATAATTTTTCATCGGCAACATGTAAATCTTAATGAAGAATTACAAGGTGTTTGACTCCCCTGTCCTCCGAGAGTATCAAACCTCCAAGTACGCCCAAGCGCACCGCTATCGCCGCTGGTCCAACCCTGACAGTCATTCGCCGCCGCAATATAACCCGGCGGTCCGCCCGAGACCCAACCACTGCCGCTTGCCGGCAAGGTCACACCGCTGGGCAGTCTCCCGCTGCAATTTATGGTGTGCAAGATTTCTTCGGCTGTACAAATGTGAGCGCCTGTCCCGCTAGCGCTGCAAAAATCTCGGTTCGCTGTCAAATAACCTCCTGCGGCACCGGTCGCATTCGTTGTAGAAAACGCTCGAAATACATTAACCAAACAGGGATCAAACGAACCGCCCGGCGGTATAACACCACCTCCGCCGCCACCCACTGCATCGTCTCCGCAAACCCATGCACTGCCACCTGAATTACGTTTCAAAATCTGCCCTGACCCGCATTCAGCCCCATCACTGGCCGCAAAATTTCCCCGAATTTTACCTGATGCGCGTATATCACCGGCCCCAATACCAGCGACGTCTACTGCTCTAGTGCCCGTTGTGGGGCCAACCGCAAGACTACCCTGCACACGCAACTTGTCATTATCATCTCCGATCCAAATATCGTCAACATTTCCCGGGATTTCCCGTGAAAGGAGAGCGTTAGTATAAATATTTCCAGCCACAATTAAACTCCCATTCACTGCGTTAGATACTAATCCTTCATATGTCCTAGTGGTCGGTGTCGGAATTCCCACCGTTAGCTTTCCTCGCGCTCGACTATTTAACTCCACATCAAAAGCCGCATCACTTTGCACTCCTCCTAATATAGTGGAGTTCCAAATCGGCGGCGGAACATTGCAACGACCCGAAATACAACGCAGGCCAGATCCGCAAGCAGTATCCGCTGTACATGCGGTCTGCGCCAAAACGCCTCGTAAAGCAAAAGTGCCCGCGATTGAAAGTAAAACCGAGGCTAAACTAACGATAATAATCTGCTTACGCGACATTGCCGTAAAATTATGGCCTAAATCCTCTTTCCAGTATAATACCACCTATACGCGCCGCCTCCAAGTATGCTTAGCAAACACAATCATAGCCACGACCGGCGAAACCAGCCATAAAAACTTTCCCCATTCTGAAGTAAAAACTTCCCGCGTGGCCGGCGCTAATTGGATAAGCGATGACGGTGGCAAAAAAGAAAGAGTTATGGAAACCAAAAGCCCAACATGCAAAATACTAAAAATCATCACTTCGGCTAGTCTATCCCCTACTCCTGTTACCTGCGCGCTTAAAATATTGGTAAGGGCCGAACGCGAAAGCAGAAAAAACAGCACCACAAAAATTATATAAAAAGAAGTAACCCGAAAAGCAAAACCTTGCACAGAAACGTCCAAACGAAGACGCTCCAGATACGGAAAAGTCGGTACAACCGCCAGAGCGATATAAATAGAAACCAAAATCACGAGAATGCGGTCGCGTCCCAAGGAAAACCCGTACAAAAACGCGATAATAAAGAAAAACAAAAAAATGAACAAGTCCCAGGTCGGCCGCGACCAGTTAATTTGCGAAAACCATTGCGCAACTTGCTCCCCCATATATGTGTGTATAAGTCCACCAAAGCTCTTGTATATATTACCACAATTCCATTTAAAAAGAAAAACGCATGCCCCCCTAAGCATGCAAACGAGAAAGAACGCGGGGTTTTTATCGCCGCGAACGCCAAGTAGTCAGATCCGCAAAAATAGCTACCACTAGCCAGATGTTAAAAAGGAGCAACCCCAGCACAACCCAATCCGCAATAAGTTTCCACACGTCTTCCTCCTTGGTCACAGTTCCTACAGGTGCAAGGCAAAATCTATACTAGCACTAATCCTCAAACTCTTCAAGTACCTTGCGCTGATGTCTGGATAAATGCTCGGGAACCTTGATCTGTACCTCTACAAAATGATCTCCTCTTCCATGTCCTTTCAAATGCGGCACGCCTAGTCCTTTAAGTTTCAAAACCGTACCGGATTGCGTCCCCGCCGGAATTTTTAACTCCTTTGAACCATCAACAGTATTTACCTCAACTGCTCCACCAAGTGTAGCTATCTTGAAGGGTATAAAAATTTTGCTCAAAATATCATTATCCCGCCGCTCAAATTCTTTATGCACTTTAGCGCGCACATGCAAATAAAGATCGCCGCTCCGTCCTCCGCGCACCGCCTCTCCTTCTCCGGAAAACCTTATAGTCCCGCCGTCCTCTATCCCGGCAGGAATTTTAACATTCAAAATCCTCTTACCGCGCGCTATGCCTTTTCCGTCGCAAGCGCCGCAGGGTTTTTCCGGATATTTGCCAATGCCGTGACACGAATGGCAAGTTATTACTGTTTGTATCGCGCCAAAAAAAGATTGCGTCACTTTGGCAACTTTGCCCGACCCGCCGCAAGTCGGACAATTTTTAAATCCGCTTCCTGGTTCAGCGCCAGTGCCCCCGCACCGGCCGCACTGATTAATTTTATCAAGCTCAATTTCACGCGTTCCGCCGTGCACAGCTTCCTCAAACGGAATTGCTATTTCTAATTCTATATCGCGGCCATGTGCCTCGCGCGCCCTCCCGCGTCCACCCCCGAATCCAAAAATCTCTCCCAGTCCGCCAAATAAATCCGAAAGATCCCCAATATCAAAACCAAACTCGCGCGGATCAAACCCTGCTCCCTGATAACCCTGACGGCGCATTTGCTCAAAGCTAGAACCATAACGATCATACTGCGCCCGCGCCTCCGCATTGCCAAGAACTTGGTAGGCCTCATTAACCTCCTTAAATTTTGCCGCATCACCCCCGCGATCAGGATGGTGCTCCAAGGCTTTCTTGCGAAAGGCATCCTTAACCTCCGCCTGCGAAGAAGATCTCGCCACCCCTAAAATTTCATAATAATCTTTGGACATATGTGAATATCGTAAAAAGAAAAACGTTCTCTTTTATACTACAACTCTATTACAGGAATTTCGAGCGGATCCAGTGTTTCTCCGTTCAATAGGGCTATTGTGCGTTCAGGATACACAACACCTTGTTGCTCCCAAAAATATCGCGCATTGGTAATATCCGACTGGCTAGGAAAATCTTGCACCTCTATTGCAAAATAATCGGCAACCAATTCCCATGCGTTCTGTATATCGCCCCCTTTCTTGCTGTCTCTGCCAAAAAACGCGGATGAGTAAGTGCTAAGGCATATTCATCGCCACTATACCCACATTTGCCTGCTAAATATTTAACGAATGAAAACTCCGCCTTCATTGCCGCATTATGTGCAAGGGTTTGAGCTATTTCTTGTTTATCCTTAATGAAAGGAACGTCATGCCAGGAGATTCCTCCGCTTTTAATTTGCGATTTTATATGGCCAGGCGTGCCAAACTCTTTATCAGTAAGGGCTTCCAACTCTTCTATTTTAGCACGTTCATGAAATTCTGTAAGCAGGCCTTCGACTGATCCAGATCGTATCAATTCAACAGCTCCTTCATTATTAAACAAACGTCGCAAATATACTTCTATATCCTCCCTAGTCCACTTTTCCGCAAGCCGTCTAAATTCTGGATATGTCTCCGCAATGGCTCGTAATAATTCGCGTGGTGGCTGGTGTTCTGAAACCGAGCCGGGAGGGTTTATGGCTGGATCTTGTTCAGTGCGACGAGACTTAGACATAGTGGTATATTATACACAAATTCCCGCTTGCCCACCCGAGGCGGACAGGCCGCGGAATCGAGAAATGACCGCCATTCTACGATTCGGGCGAAACGGAGATAGAACTCTTATTTTAAAAACTTATGAATAATCGTTTTAACTTCCAGGCGAAGCGAGGGATGAAGCTTATACCAAACACTCCCAAGCTTGCCCTGCCCCTCAACAATATTCATGTACGCAAGGATACCCAAATGCTTTGATACTAGCTTTACTCCCTTATCCAGTTTTTGGCAAATCATTTTCACGGACAATTCATCATGCTTCACAATCGCCTTTAGTATTGCCAGACGATTTTCATTAGCCAGCGCTTTGAAAATTTTAGTCCACTCTTTCATAATAACTATTCGTAAAACTATTTATTTGTACAATCGCCAGTATACCACACTCTACGATTCGGGCGAAACGGAGAATGGCTATTCTATCTTTCCCAGATTTTGTCGTCCGGAGCAAAATCCACTTGGTGCTCGGGAATTCCCAACAAGATGCCGCATTGCCTTGCGTCTTTGTAGAGCACGGGATTCTGTAGATCAACTTTAAAAATCTTTCCGCGATAGATGGTGTAATGGAACTTGTCGTTTTTAAAATCCGCGTACCAATTGTGTTCCTTTTCCAAATCTTCACTCAATTTTTGAGCAACCGCATCGGCCGACTGCTCCGCAACCTCAACCGCATGCAATATCCACTGCGTAAGCCACGGCGTTTTGTGTTCTTCCATAACCGGCTCCACCTTAGTAGCAACAATGACCACATCCTTGAACACCTCCTTCCGCTCCAGACTTTCCTCAATAATAATACCTTTGTAGTTCATATTTTTAAAACGCAAATGTGAGCATTGGCGGGAACTGGTTGCCCACCATATTATAAACTTCTCCCAAAGGATTTCTGATGTATCTGCTCTAATAATTCCAAAGTCGCTTTTACGGAAGGATTCAGAATATTTACCAGAATCAGCCTCCTATTATATTCTTTTACCAATGGACTTAAAAATTCATCCCCCCACGAAGGAGAAAATGTAATAACTCCCTCAAAATCCAATTCCAAATTATCGTGCTCGCCTAGGGAAGTAAGCTGGGATTGAAGAGCCGCAAATGCTTCCCGACCATTTTGCCTAGAGATAAGAGTAGTACCAAATTTTTTCAATTCTATCTTCATATTTAAAATGTTATTAATGCAAGACATCCTCTAAACGGTTCTGATGAAACCCGCATATCCAGCGCGCTACTATCCTTGGCGAGTATCAACTCCGCATTCCCGGTTTGAAATAAAAGACCTATTGAGTTCTCTGCAGTAATTTTGCGCACAAACTTAAGTCCATTGCCGCGATTTTCCGGAGCTCGGCCAGATACTATTTCAGTAAACGCAACTTTAAGCGCCCTTGCATCACTATCCAATTCCGGCTTAACTCTTTTAAGTGTAGTCAAAATACCAAGACCTCTGTCCGCTAGCACAGCACTTCCTTTATGAATATCGTACGCAAAGAATATACCGGGAACGTCCGGCCAATTTCCTAAGTTGTGATCAAATGAATTATTACCGATCTCTCCCGCTACTGCAACAATCAAAGGAAATATGAGAGCCAATTCCTTTACTTCCCCAAGAAGATCTTGCATCCGAGTCAGTCTGGTTTGGAATACCGCACTATTGGCACAATAAAATTTCGAAGGGAGTTCCGCGCCCAGCAATACCCAATTCTTTGCTAAACCGAAAAGGTCGTTCAAATAGAGTTCAACCTGCGACCGATAATACCGGCGATGCCCTCCTTCTGATTTAACCGAAGTCAATTTACCGCTTTTGTCCCAACGGCGCAAAGTATCCAAAGAAACCCCCAATATACTTGCCGCTTCGCCAATTGAAATCAGGTCTTCTTGGATCATAGTATCCCTATAATAGCAGATACTGTAAATCTATGCAAGTATCCTCAAAATCTGTGCAAAGACACGAAAACAAAACGGCTTTTTGATAAATCACCCACATGCCCTACTGACTCATGCTCAATCCTAATGGGTCTGTTGCCGAATGCGCTTTCATGACGAAATCGCTCGGAAGCGAGCGAGGCTAAGTAGAAATTTTGAGGCATATACGCAATATCTGTCGAAGAATTTCTGCAAAGCCGCAGCCGCTTCCGAGCGATTGCAGACGAAATGGCATTCGGCAACAGACCCCTAATAACCAGTTTCAAATGACCACACCCTTCCGCTCCAGACTTTCCTCAATGATGGTGCCTTTGTAGTTCATAATTTTGCCACTCTCCCAGTCGTGCGAGTGTGAGACTGTTTGCTTACCATGTCATCGCGAGCAAAACGTGACGATCTTTCATCATGCGATTCTGCGAAATTGAAAAACAAGACAATACTGCCATACTGGGAAGTATGGCACTTTGCGCTTATTTACAACAACGACCACCTCCTTAAACACCTCCTTCCGCTCCAGACGTTCCTCAATGATGCGGGCTTTGGAGGTCATGGTTTACATCCTATACAAAACAAAATATGGCACTGCTTCGATATCGTTCATGCCGATATAGTTAAACATCCAAAGCTCGCGTCCGGATTTTTTAATTTTCGTAAACCTCTTTTTCAAATTTTTTCTTGGCACAAAAGGGTAAAAGCGTATTTCTTGCCTCTCTTTCCCTGCATCCGTCCACTTAAAATTTAAGATCAAGGGTGGTGTGAGAAATCCTGATTTCAAGACTTTGTCCATAATCTCCCAACCCGCGCCGAACACAATCCCCTTGGGTTTGCTTTGGTTTGTTTTTACCTGTGCCCGAAAAGAACAGCCCGTACATTGCACATCAAACAACGGATACCCGGACGGCAACAGCATGAGCTTCTTATTGCAATTCGGACACGGTACAAGATCAATAACTTCTTCTTCTCCCCGATCTCCTGATTGGCGATTCGATGGCATAAGTTGTTATCTCATTTAATCCGCTTTAACTTCACAGAAGGAATTTTGATCAATCCTTTGTACAAATCTCGCTGTAATTTTGTCGGCCTAACCCTGATAACTGTTTTATGACTTGCGGCGTATCGATCAACCTGCGCTTTGGTTAGAATATCTAGCTGTACAGGTTTAAATTTTGCATCAATACGCAAAATATACAATCTATCCGCCACTAAATACCACTTACCATATTTCTTGTAAAATTCCGTACTGTGCATATCGGAAATTCCACCTTGCAAGTTTCCAGTAGTCTTGATTTCGACTTTCAATTTTTTCTTTCCCTTTGAAGCCAAAAGATCAAAACCACGTTCTCCATGTATCCGCTTAACTACCTTATAACCTTCCGATTCTAAATGCCTCCTAACATACTCCTCTCCCAATACACCCTTTTTATCATTCCCTAAAGTGTCCTTCTCCATTGGCAAGTACCCCATTTTTCGGACACTTTTTCTCATTATCCACAGGGTGAATAAGTATACATCTTAATTTATACAACCGTTACCAGCGCGGCTGTTT
>LCOG01000011.1 GCA_001001705.1 Parcubacteria group bacterium GW2011_GWA2_47_26
GAGCCAGTGTTTCCATACCTTTCCGCGCTTCGCGCGGCCGAATCGGTCGGGCAAAAATCGGAAAGTTTGATTGTGGTGGCAATGGTGGGAGTCGAACCCACTGGCCTTACTCTCTCGGCCATCCGTTGGCCCAGATCTTGCGATCCGGGTTCACTGCCATTTTTCAGAAATCAACTATTGCGTTGATTCCTGGAAAACAGCAGGGAGCGGCGACGAAGCGGCGCTCCCTCGGGAATTCCGTCCCGACGTCCGGGTCCCTTCCACCCGGAGAGTCACCGACTTGATAGGCTCAAGCCGGAAGGCCTTGTCGCGGATTGTGGGGCTCCGCTGCGCGCCCCGCGACCTCGTTATACGATCCAGATCATGGTTCCTCCGTCTTCTGTTGCGGTTGTGCGGCCGCGTCTCGCTACGCGACCGTCGCCTGGGTGCCGGCGACCTTGCGCCGGCGCCACACGTACGGGGCGACACACGTCACCTCGTAGTGGGCGCCGTTGCCGGTGGGCGGCGGGCACACGACGCCGTCGGACCGCCGCGGCTCCTGCCGCTTGCGCCGCCAACCCCGGATCGGGAACGGGTCCATGAAGGCCCGCTCGTTGTCCGAGTTCGGGCGGTACGGCCGGCAGTAGGCCGCATACCCGTTCACGTCGTCGCCGTCTCCGTGAGGACCCTTCGCGAAGTACTCGAACATGGAATCTCCTCCATCAAAAGTGGTCCGGAAATAATCAGGCCGCGGCGTAAGGACAAAGCCGCGGCCTGCAACCCAACGCCAACATACTGGATTGTTGTAGCAAGTAAGCTGGAGGCGATATCAGCCTGTCCAAAAACTCTGGTGGTCATCCTGAACGCAGTGAAGGATCTCGGGCAAATGCCCGGCAATTCGCACATATGTGCGGGATTCAGAATGACAGTTTTCGGACAGTCTGAATAGCTTAGGGTAAGGAAGACTGCAGCTTGCGCCGCATTCTCCTTGCCTGTCGCCTTTGACTATCCTTTGGGGTACGCAGAATAGTCCTCTCTCCTCCATTTTGCTTGCTACAACTTTCCCTTTGATTTTAGTCATTTTGGCAAGGAACGACCGCTGATTTTTCAGCGTAACAGCCTAATATATCATATTTTTAGGGGTTTGTCAAGGGCATGGCATAAAGATAGCATAAAGAGTGTGTATTTTTAGGGGTGTGGATAACTTGGAGGTGGGGGAGTTGACATGATTTTAATGCCCTGTTATAGTGGTTAAACTATTGGCTCTGATTGGCAGTTTTCACGATTTTGGGCTGTTTTTCAAAGAAATTCCCATCAAAAGTACGCTAATAACTTTTAGGTAAAGCGTATTTTTTTCTTGCTTATACAAATCAATTAAGTTGTCTAAAACCTTTCCGTTAGTGCGGAAATTTTTTTAGTACTTATTAATCTTAAACCATGCCGCAAGTCTTTACACGCCAGTATATCCAAGAAACTGAACCGCGGTTTTTTGGCACACAGCTTAAACAAGTGCCGCTTCCGGATTTGGTGCAGATTCAAAAAGATTCGTATCGGTGGCTTTTTGAAGATGGGCTGGCCGAGCTTTTTGACGAGATTTCGCCGATTAAAGATTTTACCGGGCGCGATTTAGAGCTTTGGTTTGATGATTATTATTTTGATGAGCCAAAGTTTGACGAGGTTACCTCGCGGGTGAAGAACGTAACTTACGAAGCGCCTTTGCGGGTTAAAGCGCGTTTGACGAACAAGCGTACGGAAGAGACCAAGACGCAAGAGGTTTATCTTGGCGATCTGCCGCTCATGACTCCGCAGGGGACTTTTGTTATTAACGGAGTGGAGCGCACGGTGGTGTCCCAGCTGATTCGTTCAGCCGGGGCATTTTTTACTTCAGAGATGTGGCGCGGGCGGCGTTTGTTTGGCGCAAAACTGATTCCCAATCGCGGAGCGTGGTTGGAATTTGAAACTGATTCCTCGGGAGTTATTTGGGTTAAAATTGACCGCAAGCGCAAGATTGCGGTTACCGCGCTCCTGCGGGCGTTTGGTTATGCGAATGATGAAGAGTTGCTCAAGTTATTTATTGATGTGGATGTGCGTCCGGATTTGCGTTATATTGACGCGACTATTGCCAAAGATGTTTCCAAAAACAGCGATGATGGATTGATTGAGGTGTATAAGCGCATTCGTCCGGGGGATTTGGCTACGGCGGATAACGCGCGCGGTTTGATTTTTGCCATGTTCTTTAATTATGATCGGTATGATTTAGGACGAGTCGGGCGCTATAAATTTTTGCAAAAGTTTGGAGCGCCGGGGGCGCCGATTGGCAAGCAAGATATTGAGTCGCGCGAGGCCCGGATTTTGCATCGCGAGGATTTAGTTTCCATTATTAAGGAGATTATTCGTTTGAATGTCAGCCAAGAAGAGCCGGATGACATTGATCACTTGGGCAATCGCCGGGTGCGCGCGGTAGGCGAACTTACTCAAAATCGTTTTCGGGTGGGACTGACTCGCATGGAGCGCATTATTAAAGACCGCATGTCCACCATGGATGTGTCGGGGCTTACGCCAGCGAAGCTTATTAACGCGCGGCCGGTTATTGGCGCGGTGCGCGAATTTTTCATGTCCAGCCAGCTTTCGCAATTCATGGATCAGATTAATCCTTTGGCGGAGCTTGAGCATAAGCGGCGGCTCTCGGCTATGGGACCGGGCGGTCTTTCGCGCGAGAGAGCCGGCTTTGATGTGCGCGATGTGCATCCCTCGCACTACGGACGCATTTGTCCGATTGCCACTCCGGAAGGACCGAACATCGGCTTGGTTGGCCACTTGTCGTCTTACGCGCGGGTTAACGAATATGGATTTTTGGAAACGCCTTATCGCAAAGTAGTAAAGGAAAACATGCCGGACGGGACAGTCAGGGCGCGGGTGAGTGATGAGGTTGTTTATCTCAATGCTTTTGCGGAAGAGAAAGCCGTGACTACCGCGGCAACTACGCCTACGGACGTCAAAGGATATTTTTTGGAGGATAAAGCGGATGTGCGCAAGCACGGCGAGCCGGCGATTGTACCGGTTGCCGAAATTGATTATATGGATGTGGCTTCCCAGCAGATTGTTTCCATTGCCACGGCGTTGATTCCTTTTTTAGAGCATGACGATGCGGTTCGGGCTTTAATGGGAACGAACATGCAACGTCAGGCCGTGCCCTGCATTCGTCCGGATGCGCCTTTGGTTTGCACCGGCCTTGAAGGGCGGGCGGCTTATGATTCCGGACATATTGTGACGACAAAGGTGGATGGTGAAGTTACTGAAGTGGATGGCGGGCGGGTAGTGGTGGCTGATGAAGGTGGGCAGGCGCATGCCTACAATCTTAATAAATTTTTGCGCTCTAATGCCTCAACTTGCATTAATCAATTGCCGAGCGTGAGAAAGGGACAAAAGGTTAAAGCTCACCAGGTGATTGCGGACGGTCCGGGCATGGCGCAGGGTGAGATGGCTTTGGGGCAGAATGTGTTGGTGTCGTTTTTATCTTGGGACGGCTACAACTATGAAGATGCGGTTATTATTTCCGAGCGCGTGGTGCAGCAGGATCGCTACACTTCCATTCATATTGAACAGCACCAAATTGATGTGCGGGAAACCAAGCTTGGACCGGAAGTCGTTACCTCGGACATTCCAAATATTGCCGAAGAGAAGCTCGCGCATCTGGATGAGCGGGGCATTGTGCGTGTTGGCGCCAATGTGGTTTCCGGCGATATCTTAGTTGGAAAGATTACGCCTAAGGGCGAAACCGAGCTTTCAGCAGAAGAGCGGCTTTTGCGCGCGATTTTCGGTGAGAAGTCCAGAGATGTGCGCGACACTTCTTTGTATTTGGAGCATGGCGAACATGGCAAGGTTGTGGATATTAAAATTTTCTCGGCGGAAAATGGTGACAAATTACCGCCGGGTGTGACGGAGTCTATACAAGTGTCGGTAGCCGACATGCGCAAATTGCAGGTAGGCGATAAAATGGCGGGCCGTCACGGGAATAAAGGCGTAATTTCCAAGATTGTGCCGGTTGAAGATATGCCGTTTTTGGAAGATGGAACCCCTGTAGATATTATTCTTTCTCCTTTGGGGGTGGTTTCACGTATGAATCTTGGGCAGATTTTGGAAACGCATTTGGGACTCGCGGCTAATGCTTTGGGGTACCGCGCGGCCACACCGGCGCTTTCCGGAATTGATGAAGAAATAATCCGCGAAGAGCTTGATCGGGCGGGGTTTGACCGCAGCGGTCAGGTTACTCTTTATGATGGCCGCACCGGCGAGACTTATGACCATCAAGTTACGGTGGGCTACATATATATGATGAAGCTAGTGCACATGGTTGAGGATAAAATTCACCAGCGTTCCATTGGCCCTTACTCGCTGATTACGCAGCAGCCTTTGGGCGGCAAGGCGCAGTTTGGCGGACAAAGGTTTGGAGAAATGGAAGTCTGGGCTTTGGAGGCTTATGGCGCCGCGCATATGTTGCAGGAGATTTTAACGATCAAGTCTGATGACGTGACCGGGCGCTCCAAGGCTTATGAGGCAATTATTAAAGGCGAGCCAGTGCAAAAACGGAATATTCCGGAAGCTTTCCAGGTTTTAGTGCGGGAATTGAAGGGGCTGTGTTTAGATGTGGAGCTTTTGAAGGATGGGAAGCCGATTCAACCGGTTGATTCTTCAAAGATAAAAACACCTGCGAGGCCGAAACGCGGCTAGCAATTATACAAATTATATATATGTCTGATTTAAAGCCAGCGATAGCAAACGCATTTGAACGGCGAGACCGGAGTGAGCATAATGCTTTGGAGGTTGCGCCTTTTGATTTTGACGCGATGCGGCTGCGGCTCGCGTCTCCGGAAGTGATACGTTCATGGTCGCATGGAGAGATTACCAAACCGGAAACAATTAATTATAGGACGCAAAAACCGGAAAAAGACGGTCTTTTTGACGAACGTATTTTCGGGCCAACCAAAGACTGGGAATGCTACTGCGGCAAGTATAAAAAAATTCAATACAAAGGAATTGTTTGCGATAAGTGCGGTGTGGAAGTTACAACTTCACTTACTCGGCGGGAAAGGATGGGGCATATTGAACTTAAGGCGCCGGTCTCCCATATTTGGTTTTTGCGCGGGGTGCCCTCAAAGATTGGGTTAGTTTTGGATTTGTCCATCCAGAATTTGGAAAAAATTATTTATTTTGCCAACTACATTATTACGCGTGTTGACGAGGCGCACAAACAAGAGGCGCTGGATAAACTGCATGAAGAGTTTAAGGGAAAACGCAAGGCCTTTAAGTTAGAGCTTGAGCGTGCTTTGGCTAATTTGCCGGCAGAGGATGCTGGGCGGCGGCGGGTTGCCGAAGATGAGTATAATCGCAAAGTGGAACAGTTGGGCGCGGAATTTACCGGGGTCGAACAAGAGTTAAAGAATTTGCAGCCCAACGTGATTTTAAGCGAGCATAGTTTTCACGAGCTTTCGCTTAAGTACGGCCATATCTTTGACGCGGGCATTGGCGCAGAAGCAGTACGTCAGCTTTTGGCGGCCTTGAATATGCCGGCTACAGTGAAAGTGCTGGAGGAGGGACTGCCGGAGGCGCCGCCCGCCCGCAAGGACAAGATGATTCGCCGGATTAAGGTGTTGAAGAGTTTTATTGCCACGGGCATTAAGCCAGATTGGATGATTTTAACTTCCATTCCGGTTATCCCGCCGGATTTGCGGCCTATGGTGGCGTTGGACGGGGGAAGATTTGCCACCTCGGATTTGAATGATTTGTACAGAAGGGTTATCAATCGCAATAACCGTTTGCGCCGGCTTATTGAACTTAACGCGCCGGAAGTTATCGCGCGCAATGAAAAAAGAATGCTTCAAGAAGCGGTGGACGCCCTGATTGATAATTCTGCGCGGCATACCAAAACGGTCGCGGCCTCAACTGGCCAGCGCCGGTCTTTGCGTTCGCTTGCGGATATCTTGAAAGGCAAACAGGGGCGTTTCCGTCAGAATCTTTTAGGCAAGCGCACGGATTATTCGGGGCGGTCAGTTATCGTGGTCGGTCCTACTTTGAAATTGCATCAGTGCGGTTTGCCCAAGCGCATGGCTTTGGAACTTTTTAAGCCGCATATTATTGCAGAGTTGATCAAGGCAGGGCTCGTGTACAATATTCGCAGCGCCATGCGTTTCATTGACAGCGGAGCGCCGATAGTCTGGGATATTTTGGAAAGGGTTACGAAAGATGCGCTCGTGCTTTTGAATCGCGCGCCGACTCTGCATCGCTTGGGCATCCAAGCTTTTCAGCCTATCTTGATTGAAGGCAAGGCCATTAAGGTTCATCCTTTAGTTTGTCCGGCATTTAATGCCGACTTTGACGGCGACCAGATGGCGGTACACGTGCCGTTAAGCGAAGAGGCCAAGACCGAGGCGCGCGAGATTATGCTTTCGGCCAAGAATTTGCTGAAGCCGGCGCATGGCAATCCGGTCGCGATGCCCAACAAGGATATTGCTTGGGGCTGTTTTTACATGACCTCGCCCTTGTCGCACGCTCCGGCTCGGAAAAAATATTTTGGCAATCCGGAAGAAGCGATTTTGGCTTATGATGTAAAAGCTATTGCGCTTCAGGAGGCAATTGCCGTGCGCGATATTAAAGGCAAGGAAGAAGAGTTAACCGAAACTACGGTAGGCCGTATTATCTTCAATCGCTTACTCTATCCCAAGCTGCCTTTTTATAATCAACCCATGGATGTCAAAAGATTGGGAGAGATGACGCGGCTGGCTTTGGAAATTTATGGACCGGAAAAAACCGCGGCCCTGCTTGATGAAATAAAAGAGCTGGGTTTCTCGTTTATTTCCAGATCAGGTTTTTCCTGGAGCATGAATGATCTGCCTAGTTTAACCGAGAAAGAAAAATTATTGGCCGAGGGCGATCGTCGAGTTGAAGAAGTTGAAGAGCAATATGCCACTGGTCTTTTAACCGCTTCGGAGCGGCACTCTAAGATTATTGAGATTTGGACTGAAGCAAAAGACGCGATTATTAAAGCGGCCAAGGCGCAGATTGACCGCAATGGCTCGGTTTATTCAATGGTGGAGTCTGGCGCGCGCGGTTCTTGGGGGCAGCTTACTCAAATGATTGGGATGAAAGGATTAGTGGCTAACCCGGCCGGAGATATTATTGAGCTGCCGGTTAAAGCCTCTTTTAAAGAAGGGTTTAGCGTGCTTGAATATTTTATCTCCACGCACGGCTCGCGAAAAGGACTTTCGGATACAGCTTTGCGCACAGCAAATGCCGGGTATCTCACCCGCCGTCTGGTTGATGTAGCGCAGGATGTCGTTATATTTGAAGAGGAATGCGGGGATACCGAAGGCATGCTTTTGACGCGCGCTAAAAGCGAGGAAATGGGCGAGTCGTTTGCCGCCAGACTTACGGGACGGTCGGTATTGCAAGATGTCAAAGCCGGGCGCAAAACTCTGATTAAAAAGGATGAGTTGATCAGTGACGCGATAGCAAAGGAAATAGATAGCGCACAAGTAAGCGAAGTACGCGTGCGTTCAGTTTTGCGCTGTAAGACGCGGAAGGGCCTTTGCGCGGCCTGCTATGGCTATGATTTGGGATACAATAAGCCGGTGGCTTTGGGCGTGGCAGTAGGAATTATTGCGGCGCAGTCTATTGGCGAGCCCGGGACTCAACTTACCATGCGTACTTTCCATACTGGCGGGGTGGCTGGGTTGGACATTACGCAGGGTCTGCCGCGGGTGGAAGAGTTGTTTGAGGTGCGCAGTCCCAAGAAAAAAGCTTTTATGACGGATATTGCCGGAGTGGTTTCAATTGAAACAGGCGAGAGAATGGTGGAGACTGCCGGCAAGCAGATTATTGTGGGCCAAGCTGGACAAAAGGTTTTGCGGGTAACTTCCGCGGATGGTACAACAACCAGAGAACATGTTATTCCGCCGGGGTATGTGCTTTGGGTTAAGTCCGGAGATCAAGTTGAGGTTGGACAACAATTGACTGAAGGAGCGCTTGATCCGCGCGAGCTTTATGAGTTGCGCGGCCGACCCGCGGTTGAAGATTATCTTTTGCGCGAGGTGCAGGGTATTTATTCTTCGCAGGGGCAAAAATTGAATGACAAGCATATTGAGACCATTGTCCGGCAATTATTCTCGCGCGTGCTAGTAAAAGATCCGGGCGATACAGATCTTTTGCCGGGTGAGATTGTGGAGAAGGCGGAAATAGAAGAAGAGAATGATAAGGTTGGAAAAAAAGGCGCGAAAGCCACGGCACAAGAATTGCTTTTGGGGATTACCAAGGTTTCGCTTTCAACGCGGAGTTTCTTGTCTGCGGCCTCGTTCCAAGAAACCGCGCGCGTGCTTATTAATGCGGCAGTAACCGGCAAGGTGGATCGCTTGGAAGGGCTTAAGGAAAATGTGATAATTGGGAGATTGATTCCAGCGGGAACAGGGTTTCAAAAGTAAAATATTTAGAAACAAACCTAATAACTTCAAGCCGTGGTGAATTGGCCGCGGCTTTTTTGATGGTTGGGTTGACATTTGGATTGGGGCGGTTTAGTATATGTTGCTATCCACTATTTTTATGTTTGACCATTTAGCTCGCGAAATAGTTGCCAGGCTTAAATCCGCCAGTTCGGTTGGCTTGGTTTTTCACTTTCGGCCGGATCCGGATTCTCTGGGGTCCGGAGCGGCGTTGGCGGCTTTTTTAGAAGCCCAGGGCATACCTTATTTTTTCTATTGCATAAGCGGAGTAGCCGACGATGCTCGACTTTTTGATATAGATCCGACACGGGTTTTATCTTTGACACAGATGTGTACAGCTAATCTAGAGATAGTTTGCACATTTGATGCCGGCGATATTAAGTTTGCCGGTTTGGATTGGCTTATGACTTCGGATAATTTTCGGAGAAAACCCTTGCTTATTAATTTTGATCATCATGTTACCAATACTCGGTATGGCGATATAAATGTGATTGATACGGAATGCTCTTCCACAACAGAGGTGATGTACAAATTTTTTAAGGCTTTGGACTGGAA
This sequence comes from Parcubacteria group bacterium GW2011_GWA2_47_26, assembly GCA_001001705.1. Classification (GTDB taxonomy): domain Bacteria; phylum Patescibacteriota; class Patescibacteriia; order GWA2-47-26; family GWA2-47-26; genus GWA2-47-26. The sequence goes on from LCOG01000011.1 coordinate 9,027, forward strand.
AATTACAAAGCGCGTGGCGCAATATCTTTTAGCGGGTATTTTAGTTGATACGGATCATTTTTCCAATCCGGCCACGACCTCGGCCTCGCTTACGGTGGCGGCGGATCTGCTTTCTCATGGCGCGCCATTGCTGCAGTTGCGGCAATTTTTATTTGAGCGACGGGGTTTGTCTGCTTTGCGATTTATAGGAGAGGTTCTTTCCAGACTTAGAAAAAATCCGCGTTACAATTTAGCCGTGACTTATCTTACGGACGAGGATATCAAGAATCATGGCTTAAACGGGGAGGAGATAGAGGGATTGTCTAATATTTTGAATTTATTGGGCGATGTTAAGGCGATGCTGCTTTTGAAAGGAGGAAAAGATATTATTCGCGGCAGTCTGCGCACGACAAGCCCGGAGGTTGATGTGGGGCGATTGGCGGAAGTTTTTGGCGGGGGAGGGCATCGCAAGGCGGCGGGGTTTACTGTTACGGGCACGCTACAAAATACGGAGAGGGGCTTGCAAGTAATTTGAATTTAGTATACTCTTTAATAACTATATGCAGAACAATGAACTACACTCCCAAATTCTAATCCCAACCGTTATTGAAAAAGAGGCTCATGGCGAGCGGGCTTATGATATTTATTCGCGCCTGCTCAAAGATCGCATTGTCTTTTTAGGGGATGCGGTTTCGGACTATTTGGCCAATATTGTTATTGCCCAGCTTTTGTTTTTAGAAAGCCAAGACAAAGAAAAAGAAATCAAACTGTATATTAATTCGCCGGGCGGATCGGTTACCGCGGGCTTGGCGATTTACGATACCATACAATATATCAAGCCCGATGTGTCTACAATTTGCGTGGGGTTAGCCGGATCAATGGCGGCCGTGCTTTTGGCCGGCGGGGCAAAAGGCAAGCGGTTGGCTTTGCCTAATTCAGAAGTTTTGATTCATCAGGTTATGGGCGGGGCTGAAGGACAGGCTGTGGATATTAAAATTAGGGCCGAGCGGATTATTCGTATTCGAGACAGACTGAACGAAATTTTGTCTAAACACACCGGCAAGCCTTTGGCTAAGATTGAAAAAGATACGGATCGGGATTATTTTATGAATTCAGATGAGGCTGTGGAGTACGGAATCATTGATCGGATTATTAAGAAGTAGAGATTCTAGGCCTACGCGATAAAGGGAGAACGGCCGTCAAGGCCGTTTTTGATTGTACTGACATGATTGTACCGACATTTGACAAGATTGCGGAAATATGTTAGGGTAGGGTGTTCGGTAGGATGATAGCATTATTAAGAATCCGTGAGTCCACCAAAATTTTGCCCCACAAGACTTGGGCGGGCAAGCATGGGCTGGCGTATTTTGAACAACGAGACCTGCGCTCACGACAAGCATGGGGGTTAGCCATAGGACAGTTTGGTCCATGACTAGACTTCTCCTATAGCTGATCTTCTTGAGCGCAGATCTCGTTGTTTTTTATTGTTGAGGCGGGGTGTTATTTCCGTCGCCAATCACACCCACCACATCGGCTGAAGGCAGAGTATCAGAGGACGGGGCAGGCGATATGGTTTCCGGAGTCGGCTCTGGGGTTATAGGCGGCGCTACTCCTTTGAGACAGACTTCTTGCCATGGCCGGTAGCGGCTGAAAAATTCTTTGGTCTCCACGCGGCCGTCAGGGTAGGTAACAGTGTAAGTGAAGCGCGCATCCGAGCCAATGTGGGCTTTTTCTGTGCATTTGATTTTTCCGGGCGGAAGCGTTGTGGTTTCAATAATTTTTTTCTCTGGCGGCCGGCGTATATTAGAGATCACTGGCTCTGAAATTTCAATTTGTCGTCCGTCTTTGGTTCCCCAAAGTTCAAAAGTCAAATTATATCCCTCAACGCGGGTAAGCAAAAGCAGCCATGCGCCCGTGTCGTTTATAAATTTGAAATCAGGGGCGGGGTCGTAAATCGTAGCATCCATTCCTACTGGCGGCTCATAGTAGGAGACGCGATAAGAATGATTGGCGCGGGCAACTATAGGAAGGCCGGCATTTAAAACCGTGCGGAATATGGTGGTGCCAATTTGACAAAGACCGCCGCCAATTTCGGGAACTGTTCGGCCTTCCGCGGCCTTAATCACGAGTTCGGCCAAATATCCGTTTGCGGCAGTAAAAGGGCGCAACGCTTCAAGCAAAGAAAACTCTTTTCCGGGCTCAATAAGAAGGCCGTCCAGGATTTGGGCGCCGCGTTTGATATTTTTAATGCGATTGGTAGGACTGCCTTTGAAGTTGGTAGTGCCGCGGCCGACCAATTCTTGAATGCCAAACAAATTTGCGTTTTCCGGGATAGTTATCCTTGGCGGCGTGGTTTCAGCGCGCAACTCAACGGTCTGTTTTGATAGAATGGCGGTTTCAATAAGAGTCGCGTTTTCTTCGCGCGGAAAAACTAGGCCGGCTCTGCCGACTTGGAATTTCAGAACCCGGTTTTGGTCAGGATCAAGCTCCATAAGACCGTCTTGGGGTCGGCGCTCAATATCTTTGACAATATCCCCGAGCCACTCCTTGATTCTATCGCGGTTGAGAGTAAGTTTTGCGGCTTCACCTTGCTTTTGTACTGTAATCCAGGAGGCGAGTGTGGCGTAGGGAACGGTCCAGGTGTTGCTTTGAAATTTTACTTGGGGTTGGGGCTGCGCTAATAAAGATTGAACTGTGGGGAGCAAGGGTTCAATGTCGTTTTTTTGCAATACGGGGGCGACGGCAGTGGCGCGCAGATTAATGGGTTCGGTAGTAAGACTGCCGGCGCGTTTACGGATCAATTCTTTGGCGTTTTCAAGATCAAACACTGTGCCGTCTCTTGCCTCTTGGATATTAATTGAAGGATTATTTTCTGCAAAAGTGATTATTAACTTCGCATCTTGAGGCGGTGTTATGGCAGAGGAGAAAGTGCGGGTTAGCAGATTCTTAAGGTGTTCGTTTTGTATTTCTATTTTCGGTTCAAGTTCTATATTTTTGAGCCGCGCCATTAATTTTTCTTGCAGGTTTTCAATTAGTTCATTGCGCCTTCCTATTGTGTAGGCCGTTTCAACGATTTGGTCAATGTTAAAAATCATTAGTCCTTGGAGAGGGATGGCGGCTTGCTCGCCGTTAAATATAAAAGTTAGGGAGTTTTGCGAGAACTCCCGGGTTTGTTCTCCCAAAATCGCGCGGGCTTCTTCTTTAGTCTTGCCTCCGATTTCAATTGAAGCGAAAGAAACGCCGGGATATATTTTATCTTGAGTTAGAAAGGCGTCAGCCAAGGGGACGCTGACAGCGAAAGTGCCAAGAGCGGCAGCCGTAAGAAGCTGCCGCCCGAAAATTGATTTAAACTTCTGTATTGAGAATCTCATTGAGGATGGTTTTAGCAAGCTTTTCGCGGGCTTCTTCCTCGGATTTGCTTTCGGAAATGAGCAGGAAAAGGCTTGCCCCTTCTTTTACATCTTTGGGCAGCTCTTCCTTGGGAACGACTAATTCTTGCTCTCCTTCTCCGCCAGAGGCGGATCCGCCCTTGGCGTGAAAACGTAATACGGCCATTTCGCCCTCAAATCTATCAAGTATCGCTTGCATATAAGATTATCTGTAGCCGCAGGTCTTCAGCCTGCGTTCATTGCGCCGGCTAAATCCGGCGGCTACAATTTGGAATTTTACTCTTCTTCAACCTTGACCTTAATAGCATTTTCTTTTTTGGCTTTGGGGAGTTTGATTATGAGGATGCCGCTTTTAAAAGTTGCTTCAGCTTTATCTACTTTGATATCGGCAGGCAAGATAATGGAGCGCGAAAATTTTCCCCAGTGGCATTCGTGGCACAAATATTTGCGTTCGCCGTGTTCGTCTTCGTCGTGGCGTTTGCCGCGGATAGTTAAAAGGTCGTGCGTTAAGGAAAGCGAGAGGTCTTCGGGTTTCACGCCGGCAATAGCGGTTTTTATAAAAATGACATTGTCGGTTTCGTAGATATCAACGGCAAGCTCGCCTTCATCATGATGCGTGAGCAAGGGTGCGAGAGCTTCGGTAGAAATTTCGGGTCGGAGGAATTCTAAAGAGTAGTCGGGCATAATTTAGGAATTAGGCATCAGGAATTAGGAATTATGAAGTTGGGTGTCGATGTTTGGGAACCGTGATAAACAGTGCGAGTAAGATAGTGTAACGCATTGATCACTATTCTTCAATATCAACTTCTTTCCAAGTGGCGCCGGCACGTGCCTCGTCTTCCAATTGTCTTGCTAGTGCATCGTCAACCGCTTGCTGTGTTTTTCGTGTGGCTGCCTCTGTTCGGCGTTTTTGACGGGCTTCAGCACCAATTTGGCCAAGCCGGGTTGCTATGTCTTTGAATAACTCTTGGCGTCCAGGTTCTTCAATATTGTGACGATCTAAAATACGCGTTATGGCATCATGTACAGTAGGCATGGTTTTGTCAGCGTCTCGTGCTCGGTGGCGTAGGTCCAAAATCTCTTGCGCGTAGCGTTCAATGCGTCTTTGCCTTTCAGTTTGTCTTGTTGGCGGCGTTTCTGCTCTCGCACCCATTTCTACTGGCGGTCTTTCCCCGCGTCCGGCCATACGATTGACTTACTAGATTAAATCCTTTATCCTTAGACTAATCTTATCTTATTATATTTTGGCCCCGTCGTCTAGCCCGGTCTAGGACGCCTCCCTTTCACGGAGGAAACACGGGTTCGAATCCCGTCGGGGCTACCAGTACAAAACTAATCGGTTTTTCAGAAGCCAATTGATGGGCGGCCTGCAAGGCCGCCCATTGATTTTGTGCCGATTGTTCGCCAATTTTTGGCGCGCCGAAGCGCGCCTCTTTCCCCGCCAAGAGGAGGTTCGACCCAAAGATTTCTTTGGCAGCAACCTTTTTGTCTAAAAGGTTATCCTCCCGCGCGATTTTAGGCAGGTTTCCTGCCTGTTTTATCCATTCTTTCATCGGTTCGATCCAGCCAGTCCGCTTTTGTTCAAGGTGGATTATTTTTTCTTCCAGCGACTTTTTCTCGCTCATAAATTTGGCTTTCTTTTCAAGGTAGGTTTCCCGTTCTATGTCTTGCTCCAAGTAACTATCCAAAAGTCGTTGTAGCTTCGTTTTTAGGGCTTCTACGGTATTTCTGGTTTCCTGAACAAAAGCGGCCGAGGATTGGGCACCTTTGTTTTTATCTTTTTCCAGCATAGTAGTTAGTTGCGTTGCCCAATCCTCGCTCAAAGAAAATTTTTGAAGCAAAGAGGATGTTTGCTCGTCTAAGCTCTCCTGGCGAATACATGGTTCGCCACATTTGATGGCCTTATTCTTCTTTGTACAGTGGTAATAAATGTAATCATGGGTATTTCCGTTTTTTTGACGCTTAACCCTGTATTCGCCAGTTATACCCATTCCGCAAGTTCCGCATTTTAACATTCCGCAAAATGCTTGGGGTTCATTTTTGGTTTTATGATGTGGCCGTCCTTTTTGCTTCAAGACTATTTGAACATCATCAAAAATTTTCTTTGAGATAACTGGCTGGTGTTTGCCCTCGTATAATTCTTTACTGTATCTAAAAAATCCAACATAAAATGGATTGGAAAGGATAAAAGAAATTCTATCTCGTTTCCAGTGTTTACCATTACGCGAGGTTATACCTTGTTGCGCTAAAAAGTTAGAAATATCTTCTAGCCGTGAATTGCCTTGCGCATATAATTCAAAAATTTGGCGTAAAATGTCTGCCTGCTTTTTATCCACCGCCACATTTTTAGTGCGGGGGTCGTTAAAATATCCAAAGGGCGCAAGGCCAGGATATTCTCCACGCCTAACTTTTTGACGCATTCCTCTTTTTACATTCTCACTTAAACTATCCACATAATATTTGCTTTGCCCAAAAGCAATGTTAAGCATGAATTTTCCTTGTGGAGTACTCTCAAACCAAAATTGCGGAAATTTTAACGCTATAATATGCCCGCAATCCAAAAGATAAATAATTTTTCCACCGTCCACAGAATTGCGTGCCAATCTATCAGGGTGCCAGCTAATAATTCCATTTGCCTCACCTTTTTCTATTCTTTCCAGCATGGAATTAAAAATTGGCCTGCCCGGAATTTTAGCTGACTGCTTTTCTATCAACTCCTCAATAATAGTTAACCCTTCATTTCTGGCGAAGGCGCGCAATTCTGTGATCTGGGCTTCAATACTCAAAACCTGCTTATCCTCAACATCTGTGGATTTGCGGGCATACAAAAAGAATTTTTGATCCATACAATTAAGGATAAATATTTTTAAATAATTTAAATAGCCGCCCTGGGGCTACCAACCCAAAAGAAAGATTCTCAAGGATTGCCCAAGACGGCTATTAAAAAAATCTTTCCTATGTCGGATTGGTAGCAAAAATATTATACCACAAATTTAAACAAAACAAAAAAACAAAACAAGAATTCTTTTTGTTGGGCAAAGCAAACATACGAGACAGAATTTAAATCGCGCGGGAGGCGAACCTCCGCCTCACGGGAGGAAAAGTGGTGTGGGGGGAATTAAAAAACGGCGACACTTCGCCGAAAAAACACTGGGTGGCGTCACACGCCGCCAACCAAATTTTTGCCGAAAATCCGAAAAGTTTTTTAGTGGTATCGTTTTACAACGAAATACGAACCTATTTTGGAAATTATTATTAGGGGGTTTATGGTGTCCGCTCGTTTCGGCGAGCGGACTAACGACCACGAATTCTGGCGGGCAAAAAGGAAGGGGTTTTAGGGGAGGGAATTTTTGCCCACCTGCTTGGACGGAACAAGCGGGGCGGGCGGCGATAAAATAAAATTGGTTGCGCTTGGCCCGCACTCCCATCCGCGCACAACAAAGGATTCTATAGCGAGACGACGACTGGACTTTTTTGTTATATAATGATATACTTTCTACATAAACTGAATTCTAAATTTGCATTTTTTAGATATGATAACCGTATGAAAAATATCAAAATTCCACTTATATTTTTATTATTATTTTTTGCATTGGCTTTATTACTGGGTGCACTACTTTTTTGGAGAATATCAGCAAAACAAAATAAAAATTTTGAAAATAATCCAAATAAGAACAGTTTAAGCGTTGACACTAATGAGTCTCAACCCGCAGGAGATAAAATTTATGTGGATAATGATTTTCGTCGTCAGCCATCTAAAATGAACACCTATTTAGAATCATTGGCTCCGCTGGTTGTATATGGCGACAAAAAAAATTCAGGAATCAGTATAAATGCCGTCCCTTTCAGAGAAACAGGAGAATTTGTTGGGCTTACATTCGAAGGCAAGGAAGTTATATTGGATATACCAAAAGTAGACTTGTTTCGTGTTTCCAACATCATATTTGATAAAGTATCGGACGCAGTTTACCTTATAGAGAGCAGATATGACAGCAACCTTAAAACACAGGTTGGTACACTTAAAAAAATAGATATAAAAAATAAGAAAATTAGCACATTAGCTGATTCAATGGTTGGGGGAATGATGTATGTAGATAATAAAATTTTAGCAATAAACGAGTACGGGGTAGCTGGCGAGGCGGTTATTCAACTATATGATGTTAATACCAGAGAAAAATTGTTACCGCGCAGTTATGTAAAATCAAATGAGTATCAAACCGAATACAGGATTGCTTTGAATGGTGTTGTTTATCAAATAGTTTTTGACAACTATGGGGGTGAAAAGCCACGAACAGTACAAACCGCGCAAGGGCCACGCGAAGAGCGGATTCGTGTTTCAAGTGACTCTATGAAGGTTCATTTTAGAAAAATCGGCAATCTAAATCAATCTTATATTCAAAATCAAAATATACCAGCAGGTGATTATTTACGTTCTGTCTACGAAGATCAAAAAAATACATCTCTTTACTACACAAATACTACTGGCGATATATGGCCTCGTGGTACTATAGAAGAACCCAAATTAAACCTTTCCCCAACCACTCCTACGACAATAGCGTGCGACGAGGAGGTTTGTTATAGAACATATTACACAATGGGTCATCTATATCGTACGAATGACGGGAAGTTTGCTCAAGTAATTGGCAACGGTCTTGTTACATTTGATATTGCCGATATGTCAGTAAAGTGGACTGCGGATAACAACGTGATTTCAAATGTTTTATTGAATAGTACAGTAGTTGCCCCGGTCGTGAATTATATTGAATCTGCTGACACACCTGCAGGGTGTGGCAATCTGATCGGATCCCCATTCGAGTACCCACGAGTTATCGAGGGTAGGAATAATTCATGGTTTGCATACTGTCTTAGGTAAGATTTGCAGAAATACCGCCCCGCTTGTTTTGTCCGAGCAGGCGGGCAAAAATTCCCTCCCCTAAAACCCCTTCCTTTTTGCCCGCCCCAATTCACGGTCGTTAGTCCGCTCGCCTCGGCGAGCGGACACCATAGCCCCCCTAATAATTATTTTCAAAAAAGGTTCGTATTTCGTTGTAAAGCGATACCAGTACAAAACAAAAACGCTGCCACCCGTAAGGGTGGTTTTGTTAACGAATGAGCGGATTTAGTGTTGTGTTTGATGAATGTGTGATTAAGGGCCTGTTGCCGAATACCATTTCTACTGCAAGATAAGAATTTTGGCTGCGACTTTGTGAAACATTCTCAACATATACGCCGTATATGCTTCCCTGTGGAGCATGGGCTCTCCTCTTGTCGTTATAGTCTTTTGACCAGCTTTAGGTTAACAAAAAATTGAATTCTTGTCAATAAACATCCCACCCCATCTAATTGGTAAAATTACTCTTATAAGAAGTTTTTGGTTAAAACAAAAACACCTCATTTAAGGTGTGTTTCTAATTATAAATTAAGTCCCGTGGAGCGGCGGGCTTGGTTGTCGTGGTCAGCGGAGGATTTCTCCGATGCCAGATTTCCTTGCCCGCCGTCCCCGGGGGTTGTGGCGGCCCGTTCTCGATCAGTAGCTCGCGAGCGCGCGGCTAGGTGATCGAGGCGCGGGTCGTCGCCGTGCCGTCGTCGCAGTTAATCGTCGTGGTGTAGCCGAAGACCGAGCGGTGGATGAACGACGGATCGGCGCGGGTGCGGGTGAGCCTCATGGGCCACCTCCTTGTCCGGGCCCGAGAATGGGCCGGCGGATAGAGTATAAAATAAGCCCTACCTTCTTCGATTTTTTTATTTACAATAAGATTTACAATAAGCGTTGTGATGGATTGACAAAAATGTTATTTTGCGATAAAAATTCTCACAGGCGAAAGGAAGGGCCTATGGACATCAGAAAAAGATGGGTCAGGGGCCGAGATCGTTGTTCTTTTTGCGGCAAGTCAGCGGATGAAGTGCGGCGCCTGGTCGCCGGGCCTAATTCATTCATCTGCGACAGCTGCGTAGTTATGTGCAAGGACTTGTTGGAGAGGGACGAGATTGCCGAGATTAGAGCAGGAAGACGGCTGGCTCTTGTGCCGCGAAGGATACGGGCGGTCTTGGATTCTTACGTCATTGGCCATGATAGGGCCAAGAAAGCACTGGCTGTTGCGGCTTTCAACCATCTGAAGCGCATTAGCTATCACGGTACTGAAGTTGAAATGGGTAAGGGCAATGTTATTTTGATGGGTCCAACTGGCTGCGGCAAGACGTACTTGGCGCAAGTCTTGGCGCGCGCTATGGGTGTTCCCGTTGCTTTGGTTGACGCTACACCGATTACGCGAGCCGGCTATGTGGGCGAGGATGTGGAGAGTATTTTGATGCGTTTGTTGCAGGCGGCTGGACATGACATAGAAAAGGCCGAGCGCGGCATTGTTTTTCTGGACGAAGCAGATAAACTCGCCAGAAGAACAGGCCGCGATCGCGACGTTGGCGGGGAGGGTGTGCAACAGAGTCTGCTTAGGATGCTGGAGGGCAGTTTAGTCGCGGTACCGCGCCGAAGCAGTTCAGGTGAAGATCGTGTTATGTTTGATACCAGGCAAGTCCTTTTTATCGCGGGCGGCGCTTTTGATGGCCTGTCCAATATCGTCGCTGATCGTCTACAGAGTGCCCGCGCAGGCTTTTGCGGCGGAAGACAACTGGGGGTGGGGGAGGGGAGCTTGCACGAAACCATGCCGGAAGATCTGTATAAATTCGGGATGATACCGGAGTTTGTAGGGCGGTTTCCAGTGCTCATCGCGGTTGATGCTCTTGGCGAAGAAGATTTGGCGAGGGTGTTGGCTGAACCGCGCAATGCACTGTTGAAGCAATACGCACGACAATTTGCGCTTGATGACATGACTTTGAGCGCGACTCCGGAGGGCTTGCGAGCGATTGCCCGGCGAGCACTCGCGCTTGGAACAGGGGCACGTGGCCTACGGACAATAATGGAGGAACTCCTGCTTGATCCGGGGTTTGAGTGCCGGAGCGGCAGTACGTACCTTCTTGATGAGAAAGCGGTGGCTACGGGCAGTGCGCGTTTGGTTTTGCCGAAGCTGGCCACCGGGTAAATATTGCAATTAGGAGGGGGCCGCCTTTTTGGGGTGGTCTTTTTTTATGGTACACTAGACCTGTTGCTTAATAACCTTTTGGCTGTAATTCCCATATTTTGGCTGCGGCTTTGCCAAAGTTTCTCAACATATACGCCGTATATGCTTCAAAACCTTGGCTTCGCCTCGCTCAAAATCTGAAAATTTCGCTACAAAAATTATTAAGCAACAGGTCTAATCTCATTATTATGCGAATACTTGGTATTGAAACTAGTTGTGATGAGACGGCCGCGGCGGTAGTTGAAGCGTCTAGCGGCAAGCGTCTAGCGTTTAGGGTGTTGAGCAATGTGGTGGCGTCGCAAGTGAAAATCCATGCCAAAACTGGCGGGGTGGTGCCGGAGGTGGCGGCCCGGGCGCATGCGGAAGCTATCATTCCCATCGTGCGAAAGGCGCTCCATGAGGCAGGCATCAGGTCGCAGGCATCAGGTCGCAGGGTGGATTGGTTAAAATCAAATCCCGAGACCCTGATTACCAATGTCCCTAATTGCCTCGATGTAATTGCCGTTACCGCCGGCCCCGGCCTTGCGACCTCGCTTTTAGTTGGCGTGGAAGTGGCACGTACGCTTGCGTGGCTTTGGAAAAAGCCATTGGTAGCCGTGAATCATTTGGAAGGGCATGCTTATGCGAATTGGCTACCATCACCTCAACCCTCTCCCACCATGAAACGTAGCGCAGCACTTTATGTGCCGCCAAGCGGGGGACAAGCCCCCGCGCTACAAAAATGGCAGGGTGGGAGCAATGTAAAATTTCCCGCGCTGTGTTTGATCGTTAGTGGCGGTCATACCGAGCTTGTGCTTATGCGCAAGCATTTGGATTATAAGATAATCGGGGAAACACGCGACGATGCCGCGGGTGAGGCATTTGATAAAGTGGCGAAGATGTTAGGGCTGGGTTATCCGGGCGGGCCGGCTGTCGCGGCTTTAGCCGAGAAATTCCGCCATACTCGTCATTCCGAACGAAATGAAGAATCCCGTAGTTTGCGAAAAGGACGGGATACTTCGGCTACGCCCGGTGCCACAACTTCGGTTGTGGCAGGCCGGGCTACGCCTCAGGATGACACCGCCGGTGTTATATTTCCTCGGCCGATGATTGACTCGCCGAATTTTGATTTTTCGTTTTCAGGATTGAAGACAGCAGTTTTATATTACGTGCGAGACCTTAAGAAACAAAATAAGATGCGGCCGCATGGAAAATTGTTAGAGAGTATTTTAGCGGGTGTATGTGCGTCTTTTGAGCAAGCAGTAGTAGATGTATTGGTAACAAAAACCGTGCGTGCGGCAAAAAAGTACAAAGTGAAGACGGTGATGTTGGGCGGAGGGGTGGCGGCGAACGCCAGACTGCGCCAGAGCTTGGTAGAAGCCATGAAACGCCACTGTCTGTCTTCCGTCGTCTGTCTTCCAGACATCCGGTACACGACGGATAACGCCGTCATGATCGCGGCGGTGGGCTATTTTCACGCTCTTAAGAAAGATTTTATATCTTGGGATAAATTGGACATTGATCCGAATTGGCAGTTAGGAAAGAATATAGTAGGCTACTAAACAGAAAATCGGCTTAGCCGTATTCTCTGTGCTACTTGGTTGTATAAAACACCAATACAGAACTCAACGGCTTTTTCAAAGCCAGAAGGTGGGACGCGCTTCGCGCGGCCGAATCGGTCGGGCAAAAATCGGAAAGTTTGATATTGGTGGGATATTCTGAACTTTGGACGAACCTACTTTTAACGGAACTAAGGAAGCCAGCCCCGCCACCGCTCGCTCCGCTCGCCACACCACAGAAAAATACTCTTTGCTCTTTTCATTTTGCGCGCGCCGGATTTTTTCTTCTAAAAGGAAAAGAAAACTTTTTTGCTGGGTTCTGCTCTGAACGAGCAGGAAAAAACTTGGCACCCTCGGCTGGATTCGAACCAGCAAGTCCTCGTTAGAACCGAGGCAGTTTATCCGTTAGCTTACGAGGGCAAGATAAAGAAGCGCAAAATTGCGCTGAATAATCTTTATCTTCTTTTCCTCGTAAGCAAAAACATAAGTTTAGATTAGCAGATAGACGAGCAAAAATCAATCGCTTTCTCTGGTCTCTCCGCTTAGATAATCGGGTATATCTCTGTTCTTTGCCTTAATCGCTTTCTCTAACATTTCAACCTGTTTCTTCAATAATGGATCGTTGTGTTTTACCGCAACACTTTTTGCTTTTTCCAGATACCTTCTCGCTTCTCTAAATCGGTATGCAGTTTTAAGGTCGTTCGCCAAATTGTGATAGGCATATCCCGCCGTTGAATCTTCAGATTCCTCAAAAATTTGCGCCGCACGCAAAAAGTTTTCTGTAAATGTATCTATGAATGATTGTAATTTTTGCGCATTTTTCCAACTAAAAATAATCGTGTGTTCAAAAGGCGGGTAGCGCAAAAATTCGAATTTTAACCACAATTTGGTGCGAATATTACCCCGCATACACTCTGTTTTATATTGGAGATAGCATGAACTTTCCACACTGCCTTTTGCCATCAAAACACGACCAAGAACATTTTTATTCCCGCTTTGCTCGGCAAGTACTATGGCTTGCGCCAAAAGATCATTAACCTCTCCCTCGAACTTCTCAACTTGAGCAGTTAGTTTCTCATATTCCTGTTTATCTGCCTCGGTCGAAAACTCAATCCACCCCGGAGCAAGTTTCAGATTTTGCCGCTTATATTGTAGAAAAGTAACTTTAGTCATCAAAAAATCAGCCCGCCGACTCATAAAATGAGCTTGTAGATCTTTTTTGTCATAATCTCTGGCAATTTTTATCCCTTCTCCACTCAACTCAATTAACCTCTCGCCCTCTTTTACGGGGTCTAGCGCACTTAATGAAGCGTCAATGAGTTGAATCCGCAAATTTTTATCCATAATTTTACTATTCAAATTCAATAATTCAGCAGCGGCTTCTTTGCGCTTGCCGTTCATAAGCAAATTTATTGCGTTTTGTAAGTTATCTTTTTCTGACATGGCGAAATCTATACCACATTTTTAATCTATAAAAAATCATTTCCACCTTATGCTTCAAAATTTTCAAAATAAAGAAGAAGTCCAAAGGATAACGACTAGACCAAACTCTCTTAGTTTTTGAGCTATTAGAGATAAAGTATTTATACGAGTAAGAACGAATCATTCTATTGGTGTTCTCAACCCAAGTTTTATCCCAAAGGATGTAGCCGCGTAAATTACTCCAACTCAGGCACAGAAGAATATTTGGCGATAGCGGCAACGTTACTTGAACATTTTTTTGAGCAAGTCCTGGACCGTAAAAACGTTGCCACTGTAAATCTGGATTAAAGAGATTGCACGGATCATCCGAGGTGATAAATTTCAATCCTTTTTCTGCGCAAAGAAAAGCGACGCTCATTTTCAAGAGCAACTCGGTAATGTCCGGTAGCAACTGAACAACGCCCAACTTATGGGTATTTTCTTTATAGCGTTTGAGTTCATCAGATTTAGTTGAGGATAATTGATGAGCAACCTCCATCTCCTGCGTTCGCTCGATAAGTTCGTCATAGAATCTTTCGAGATTATCTCTATGGCGAAGCGTTCTTTGAAGCATAACACTCACAAAAGCACATAGGATTATATGCTCTTTTTCTGTAAGTGGAATCTTTCTTTTTATCTTTTTCTCGAAAATTTTAGCGTACTTACCTTCAAGGTTGGCTAAGGTTTCTTCGATAGAATAGTTTTTCTCCCCTTTTATTTTAATCGTGTATAGATCATTACTAGCAAGCACATTTTTAACTTTATCTTTCCTTTTATTCCTGCCGTCTTTATCGAAAATCCAAACAAACGGCTCTTGATTCGAAGAAACCGTTGGATCAGCCCACTCTCGTAGGTAGCACTGGGGAACATAATGCTGTTTTGTGGGTTTGTTCTTTGGCATGTGTTTTGGGGATAACTTACGCTTGCACGCTTTCGATTTACTTTCTATAATATCACCATGGTAACAAAAAGGCAAAAAGAAGTCCTCGATTTTATAACCGATTATCAAGTGCGGAAAGGATATGCCCCCTCTCTTGATGAAATACGTAAGAAATTAAAACTCTCGTCAGTTTCAACGGCTCATTTTCACGTTTCTAAACTTCGCGATTTGGGACTTTTATCCAAAGAAGAAAACAAGCCGCGCTCGATTGAGGCATTTGGCCGTGAGACAATGGTAAAAATTCCACTTTTAGGGACTATCTCTGCCGGTCAGCCAATA
>LCOG01000012.1 GCA_001001705.1 Parcubacteria group bacterium GW2011_GWA2_47_26
AAGGTTGAGCCAAGGAAAAAATTAATTCCCGCTAAGGTGTCATTTTTGATTACCCAACCGAGATGTGTTTCGGTGTCATAGTTAGATTGCTTGACACGCACGAACAAGACCAGCCGGAATTTCGGCTGGTCTTGCCTTGCACTTAATTTTTCTCCCTATTTCTATCCGCTATACTACACGTGATGCCTGATAAACCCCAAGTTGTTGTTCCAGAAGCGTTACCCGCTTTTTTAATCCCTCAATTTCAATCACTACTGCGTCAGCATCTTCCCTAGTACGCTCTTCCAGTCGCTTGAGCGACTCTTTAATATCCTCCAGTTCTTTCTGAAAATCTGTAAAACGCAGACCCAAACTTTCAACATCTTTTTTAAGTATGGATACATCGCTTTTTAGCGTACCCACGTCGCTTTTTAGTATTTCTACATCATCTTTTACTATTTCAAAATCCTCCCTCATCACCATGTGCTCCTTTAAAAACTCCAAAATATCCGCAGGAGTAACCTCGTTTTGTATTGCGTTATTCTGGGTCATAGATCGGCTATAAACTATTGGGTAGGCGTTGGCGGCTGTACCGGCATTGTCGGCTGCTGCATTGGGCTGCCGCCTCCGCTAGAAGATCCGCTTGTGGGTCCGCCGGGCATCATATCTTCCTCCACGTTATCCTGCCCTGGGCCAGCCTCTTGCTCAAATTTCTGCCGCATCCTTTCTAATCTCGCCCGCACATCCTCTGACGCCCCGCGGCGCTGTCTTTGTGAAGCCAAGATCTTCTGCATTATGTCGCGCAACTCTCGTTCAATCTCTTGCATATCCTCACGAGCCTGCCGCCACTCACCACTGTTGATCGCCTGAATAACCGGCTGCACAAGTTCATTTACTTCATTTTTCAGCTCATTGTCGCGAATCATTTTAGACATCTCTTTTATTCCGCGTAGCATCTGCATAGCCCCTTGCAGCTCTCCAGGATGATCGCCCTCGCGGATCTCTTGCATCCTTTCATTTGCGCATTCAAAATCACCTGACTGGTAACAAGCCCTTACTTCGCTGTGCAATACTTTAATAGCATCTACCCTAGCCCTCACTGCCGCCACATCAAATCCAAGATTTTGAAAGGCTTTTTGACTAAGCAATCTCGTACCCCTATTTATATCCGTAAGCAGTCTGTTCAATTCGCGCGGCAACTCCACTTTCAAACGTATTTTTTGTATCTCATCCCATAATTCCGCATCGCGATATTCCTCTATAATAGAGCGCAACTCGTCAAAATCTTCTCCGCTGTTTGAACGAATGCGATTCTCAAAATCAGCTATTTTAGCTTTTAACGCATCAGCCTGCGCCAGATCATCAGCCGCGCCCCGCAAACGCCTTAATTGATTATACAAACGAGTTAGCTCCCTTTTTTGCTGCACGATTTCGCGAAGCACATTTTGTTTTTCGTTTACAATCATCTGTCTCTCAAATTGTTCTCTTTGATCATCATCCACTTCTGGACCTTGATCTTGTTGCGGACGATCCATCTGGGGACCGCCCCTCTCACCAGACCCTTGGCCCTGTCGTGATCCAGTCGAAGGGCCATCCTGCGACGGATAATTTGAACACGGCCCGGGTCTTTCTACTCCGTTGACTCGACAGGTTTGTGGTGCTGGCGCAGGTTGCGGCTGTGATGATGGAGGAACTACCGACGCAGGGACTGGTTGCGGAGCTGGAGCGGGTACCAATGGTGCGACATCTCCCTGTGATGATATTGCTGGTACTGGACTAACATTTTCTACTGGTACAGCGACTGGCGTGGCCGAAACAGACGACGGTGCAGGTTGCACTATCGGCGCAGTTTGCGCCGGCTGCTCTGTTACTTGGGCTATCAAATACCCCGGTTCAGGCACAAGTTGGGATAAAAAATCAGCCTGTTGCGCCGCGGCACTGCCTACAGCGGCAGATGAGGACCAAGTTAATAACGCTGAAAGTATAAGGAAACTCCCAGCTATCTTAATGGACTTATCTTTTCGCGTGCCACAGTGGTAGTGGCAAAAATATTTAAGGTTACCCATAAAACATGCCCTTAAAAATTAGGTCATTTTATATTATATCACATTTTTACGCTCCAAACAAATACTTTATCAACACCCTCTCATCCTTGAACGGCCCGATCACTGCCGCGGCCATGCGCGGCAAACAAATAATATCGCGCGCCGCGGCCAGCACATCCTCGCGTCTTACTGCGTCAAGTTTTTTAAAACGTTCCTCCGGGGTTTCTACTTTACCGAAAAATAATTCCTGTCTGGCGTACCATCCGGCTAAATCATTAGTCTCTTCAAGTTGCAAAACTGTCCGCCCCTTAATCGTATTTTTTGCGTCTTCAAGTTCACCCGCTGTCACGCCGGATTTGACTATCCGCGCTAGTTCCGCACGAATCACTTTAATTGCTTCTTTTAATCGCCCGGCGTCAAGTCCGGCATGCACCGCAAACACGCCGGTATCTTCGTACATGCCAATATCCGTACGCACTGAATATGCCAGACCGCGCCTCTCGCGCACCGCCACAAATAAACGCGAAGACATTGTTCCGCCAAGCACAGCATGCAATATTGAGAGCGCGTTGGCGCGTTCATCGCCGTATTTATACGCCGGCCAGCCGAGCATAAGCTGGGTTTGCTCCAAATCTTTATATTGCAGATTTAATTTCTGGCCAATACTCCCTCGCCAGCGCTGCCACTGCCGCGGCCGGGAAGCGGGCGCGCGCATTGCTCTTAAACCCGTCTCCACATCTTTAAACACATGCTCATCCAAATTTCCGCAAACTACAACCAAAGCTCGCGCTGGCACATAATAATTGCGGACAAACTCAACAATATCCTGCTGTGTAATTTTAGACATGCTTTCTTTAGTGCCGGCAATGTTCCATCCCAATGTTGAACCTTGAAACAACGCGCTCTCAAATATATTCTCAATATGCAATAAAGGATTTTCCTCATACATCTTAATTTCCTCAAAAATCACCTTGCGCTCGCGATCTACTTCTTCAGCGGCAATCTTGGAATTGAGCAGCATATCAAAAAGAATATCCATAGCCTCGCTCAATTTCTCACGACTGATCTTGATATAATATCCCGTATGATCCTTGCTCGTAAAAGCATTGTATTCCGCGCCATATCTATCTAATGCTTTGGAAATATGCAAAGTTGTCGGACGCTTTTTCGTACCCTTAAACATCATATGCTCCACAAAATGCGCAATGCCATTAATATTTTCCGTTTCATAACGCGAACCAACCCGAAACAAAACCAAAAGCGTTACGGCTTTTGTTGAAGACAAGGGCACCAATATAGTGCGCACGCCGTTTTTCAAAACTCGTTTTTCAAAAATTTCTGACATACAAAATGAAATTTTTGTCATTGCGAGCGAAGCGAAGCAATCTCACGAGATTGCCACGTCGCTGTGCTCCTCGCAATGACGATTAATTATCAATAATCACTCTGGTGCCAACTTCCGCCCAGTCATACAAACGCCCCATGTAATCATACGTGTATGGCACATTTACACAGCCCGCGCTTTTGCGTCGGCCAAAATCATCATGCCACCACGCGCCATGAATATAATAATTATACCCTCTCCCTCGCTTAAACGCTAGATTCCACTTGGTATTAGGGTAATCATAGTTGCGCCCCTTGTAGTGCACAACCGGGCGTTTTTGCAAAACCCGAAATTCGCCCGTCGGAGTCGGCGTTCGCGGCAATCCCGACGAAATCAAAAACTCATCCAACTTCATATCACCAAAAAAATAACTCAACTTTTGCTCGCCCAAAGAAACTTCTATCCGTTTTGCCACTTTGCGCGAACTTGTACTCAAAGGATCATAAGAATTCCGGACTTCATCTCCATCTCTATAGCCATCGCCATCAGTATCGGGATTCATAAGGCTAGTCCCTAGCGCCAATTCCCAATCATCCCAAAGCCCATCATTATCGCTATCCACACTGCGCAATTTTTTATTTTCCCCATGCCGCGGCGAATAACCATTTGCTATCTCCTCCCCATCTAAAAATCCATCGCCATCGGTATCGGGATTATTACCGTTCGTAAAATAAACACTCGTCTCCATCTCATCACTCAATCCATCACCATCGGTGTCAACGACTTGAGCATGAACTGACGAGGCGCCAAATATTAAAAACAAAAGAACACTGCTAATAGCAATCTTAGACATTGGTTTTATAATTTATAAATTACATCCTTGCGCTCAACTACAATCTGCCACCCTTTATGCCGCGCAATTTTATATAATCCGCTTGAAGGATTAAAAGCAATTGGCTTGTCCATCATATTTAAAAATGACGCATCAACAAGCGTATCCCCCACTCCTATAGAGCCGCGCAGTGTTAAATTATATTTTTTAATCACGCGCTCAACTAAGTAACGTTTGTCCGCTACCGAATAAACATATTTGGTTTGCCCGGTATAGCGGCCGCCTCCATCAGTTTCAAGAACCCAACCATATGTCTTATCAAAGCGCAGAAATTTGTTATAGATTCGTATTGTTTCATAGGGCGAGCCGGTTATCGCGAGTAAAAAATAATTTTTTTTTCTTAAGTCGCGGACAAG
Source organism: Parcubacteria group bacterium GW2011_GWA2_47_26 (assembly GCA_001001705.1). Classification (GTDB taxonomy): domain Bacteria; phylum Patescibacteriota; class Patescibacteriia; order GWA2-47-26; family GWA2-47-26; genus GWA2-47-26. The sequence goes on from LCOG01000012.1 coordinate 4,597, forward strand.
CTCGCGCGTAAACCGATACACGCGCGCCTTTTCTTCGACCACAACTATGCGGCTAACTCGTCGAATATCCTCTTGCTTCTTCCCTTTAATATACTTCATAAAAACCTTAACGAGCTTTGTGATGTACGCGTCATGTGTGCCAGTGCGATTAAGCCATGCCTCAAATTCACGACGCACCTCTTCAAGAGCGCGCTTCGAAAAAATTCCTTCCTCAACGAGATGCACAAAAAGGCGTCGAGTCAGACTGCTCCTAAAAATCGTGCCATCTACATCAAAAACCGCTAGCTTGCGTTTTCGCATATATTGCAGTATATCATATTCATGCTATACTGACATCTGTGATTGTCATTCTGAACGAAGTGAAGAATCCCGTTATTTTCTAGAATGACCTAAATTCTATGCAAGCCTATCTCAATCTCGTCCGTCACATCTTAGACAAAGGCGAACTAAAACAAAACCGCACCGGAATTGCGGCCTATACCATCGCCGGCGCCATGTTTGAGCACGACATGGTCAAAGGTTTTCCTCTGCTCACCACCAAAAAAATGCCCTTTAAGATTGTTGCCACAGAACTGGAATTTTTTATTAAAGGCCTAACGGATAAAAAGTGGCTTCAAGAACGCAACTGCCATATCTGGGACGAATGGGCTAGCCCGCGCAAAGCGCCGTATGGCCACGACGAAGAATCAAAAAAACGCATGACCGAAGAGCGCGACCTCGGCCCAATCTATGGTTTTCAATGGCGGCATTTCAGCGCGTCCTATGAAAATTTTGACACCAATTACAATGGCCAAGGCGTGGATCAACTTACGCGCCTTATAACCCTGCTCAAAAATAATCCTAATGATCGCTGCATGATTGTTTCCGCCTGGAATCCTGTGGCGCTTCCGGAAATGGCCCTCCCCCCCTGCCACTACTCATTTCAAGTGACTGTTATCAACGGCAAACTCAATCTCCTATGGAGCCAGCGCTCCGTAGATACTATGCTTGGCTTGCCTTTTAATATCGCGAGTTACGCCCTGCTCCTCCATTTACTGGCCAAAGAAACCGGACTTGCCGAGGGGCGGCTGATTGACTTTCTTGGCGATGTGCACATTTACGAAAACCACGTTGACGGCGCACGCGAACAATTAAACCGCGATCCCACCCTCTATCCTCTGCCGCGCATTGAAACTGATCCCTGGAACGGGATTTTAAACTGGGAAGCTCCGCATACCAAACTTCTCGGCTATACAAGTTATCCGAAAATTGAATTTCAAATTGCAGTATGATTCTATTCTAGATCATGCCAGAACCAGTATGACTGCAATACCTTTTGCCGCATCTTAAATGTGTTGCCATGCTGAAGCAATCCCAGATATGATTGTAATATCTCGTAAAGCGAGTGCGCTTGCAAACGACGCATCATACGCCGCTTGGCCGCATCCCGAAGTACCCGATGATCGGGAAAATGCACCCAACCGAGGAAATCAACGCCGGACGCAAAGGTGTTGATCGTTACTTTGTTTGGGTGCAATTGAAGATGCAATCGTTCCTGTAAAAACTTCTCCACACTCGGTATTTGTGCTTCAAGCCATTCTCTATCATGATGCAAGAATACAGAATCATCCGCATAGCGAATATAGTGTCGTACTTTTAAGCGATGCTTCACAAACCGATCCAATTCATTCATGTAGATGTTGGAAAACAACTGGGAGGTGAGGTTGCCTAAGGGAAGGCCTAGCTTACTGTCATTGCGAGGAGCCGAAGGCGACGCGGCAATCTCTTCATCGCGTGAGATCGCCACGCTCCCTTTGGTCGCTCGCGATGACACGGTAGCAAAACTTCTAATCACCTGCCCCAAAAGCCAGAGGATATCTTGATCGGGAATGTATTGCTTCAAAATACCGAAAATTACATCCTGATCAATACTTGCAAAGAATTTTTTGATATCACACTTTAATACCCAGCAGGTGCGCTTATGATTGCGGCTCACCTTGTACGCCATGACACGGAAACGGTTGAACGCTTTATGTACTCCCTTATCAATCCGGCATGAATAAGAATCTCCGATAAAGGTGCATTCAAAAAAGGGGTAGAGAATGCGGTAGATGGCGTGGTGTAGCAAGCGATCGCGGACTGGCGCGATATGGATAAGACGGCGCTTGGGATCCCAGATATGCCGTTCTTTGTAGTTGCCGTGCTGATAAACTTTGCTTGCCAAATCCTCGCGCAGTGCTATGATATTGTCCATAAGGTTGCACGCAAACTCGCGTACATCCGGCTTGCCGCGCTTGCCGCATATAAATTCCTCCCAGGCTAAACATAAATTTTCTAGTGAAATAATGTCTTCAAATTTATGGCTCAATTGAATTCTTTTAACGTCCCCCCCCCCCCCTCATTGATTTATTGGAAATAACCCTTACTGCCAAATATACCAAGCGCGAGGAGAAATTGATAGTTCTAAATACCATAAGTCGCAAATTGGATAATCTGAAATTCTTTGTAACCGTGTTATGGGAGGCAAAAGGAGTTAGCCCGGCTAATTATGGTCAATTGGCGCAAAAACTCTCCAGCATAGGGACTATGCTCGGCGGCTGGACAAGGAAACTAACCTCGCCGCAAAAGTGAACTCCCTCGATTTGATCGAGGGAGTTCAATGAAGAGACTCACTGACGACGAGGACGCCATAGTTGGAGTTGAGCTGGTTGCGGAAGTCGTTGAGGTTGAAGTTGCGGTTCGCGCCGTTCACGTTCGCGTAGGGCACGTAGACGTTGCCGTCCGGGTTCGTCCACCGAAATATATCAGATATCGTCCGTACCACCACCCGTTGAGTGCTCTCCGGGTTGAATCTAATTTGAAGACGTTATCTCCCTAATATCTGATACCGAGTATCTTCATCATAGTCACTTCAATCTTGCCCTGCGGCAAGCCGTAACCGGCCACATTCTGAAGTTGAAATGGCGAGATTCTACCCGCCCAAGCCGTAACCGAGGCAGTATCGGTAAAATCTACTTCAGCATACCAGAATTGAAAAAAATAGAAAAGACCCCCGCCCCTGTATTCACCTTGTGAGTGAAGCCGAGGGGGGGTCGAGGGAACTACGGATCGGACGATTGATGCCGAAGCGCCAAGTGTCCGAGTGACCAAGTTCCCTACTCGCTGACGACGAGGACGCCATAGTTGGAGTCGAGCCGGCCGCGGAAGCCGTAGAGGCCGAAGTCGCGGTACGCGCCGTTCACGCTCGCGTAGGGCACGTAGACGCGGCCGTCCGGGTATGTCCACCGCGAGTCCTGGCTGATGGCGAGCACCCAGCCCGGCCACTTCGCCACCTGTTCCAGGTGATCGTGCAGGAACCCGGCCAGGTCGCCGGTGTTGCCGAGGATGTGGCCCGCGGCCGTCAGGCGCACCGCAGCCTGCTCGCTCGTCTCGTTGTCGAGGTACGGCTCGACCCGGCACAACACCCGCCGGACACCGGTCCCCGCGAGCTTGAAGCGCTCGGGGGTGATGTTCGAGTTGATGTTGCCGAGGTTGCGCTCGCCCACGGCGCGCTTGATAAGCGCGACGAGGCCGAGCGACTGGTCGTAGGAGACCGGGTGCCACATCTGCGCGATGTGCTCGGCCAAGAACTTCTTGAGCAACGGGCGGTTGTTGGAGTCCGTCAGCGCAAGAAGCTCCTCATCCGTGAGGTCATGCATCAATCCTTCGAGAGAGCGTGCGGTTGCCGTTGCCATGATCGTGCTTCTTTCCGCTCGTTTAAGAGCAGTACTCCCAGCCAATTGGCCAGAAGAAAAGCCGAGATTTCCCGGCCTTCTTGCGACTCACTCGCAGAGAAGTGAGCCAAAACAAGACCAGGAATCCCATTTAAGGAGCACATTTTATCCTATCATATTTTGGACAAAATGTCAAGAGTTGTGTAGAATGATGAGAGTAGTATGCAAAAGCCACTCCTCAATTACGCTTTTATTGATAGCCAGAATACGACAAGGCCATTATTGTTTCAGGAGATGGAGATTTTCATTGCCTTATTGAACATCTGGAAAAGCAGGGGAAGTTGCTCCAAATTCTTATCCCTAATCCTCGTAAATATTCCGCATTGTTGCGGAAATTTCGGCGTTATTTTGTATATGTTGATAATCTTGCACAAAAATTAGGTAAAAACAAAGAGAGAGAGTAACCTTCGGACGAACCTTAGGTGTGCCCTCTCATCGTGATATAGTAATCATATCATACCCATAAAAACTGTCAAGAGCTATGCTATCTCTTATCGCTGCAATATCAAAAAACGGAGTCATTGGCAAAGAGAACGCACTGCCTTGGTATTTGCCCGAAGACTTGAAACGATTTAAGCAAATCACCACTGGCAAAACCGTGCTCATGGGCCGAAAAACTTTTGAATCTATCCTGAAACGGCTCGGCAAACCGTTGCCCAACAGAAAAAATGTTGTGGTTACGCGTGATTCGGATTATTCTGTGGCTAAGCCACAAACCACTGGTGGTTTAGCCACATCAGTTACAATGTATCACTCAATTGACGACGCACTCAAAGCGCACAAGGGAGAAGATATTATAGTCATCGGCGGCGGCGAAATCTACGCCCAAACCATTGATCGAGCTGACAAACTTTATACTACCGAAGTGCGCCAAGAAATCGAAGGCGACACCTTTTTTCCAAGGATCGATCCGGCCATTTGGAAAGAATCCGCGCGCGAAGATCATGAAGGATTTTCGTTTGTAGAATACGTGCGAATTTATAACCCCCCTAGCCTCTCCTTAACTTAGTGGGAGAAATGAATTTAGTCTCCCCTCTTAAGATAAGAGGGGAATAAGGGGAGTTACAAACTATTATGCAAGGTAAACTCATCGTCATCGACGGCATTGACGGCAGCGGCAAGACCACTGTTCAGCAGGCTCTGGCGAGTTGGCTTAAAGCGCAAGGCTACAAGGTCTTCAATGTTCAGGAGTGGTCAAAAAAACACCATGCCCTTCCCGACGCAGCCCTACTGAAGCAATATGATGTCCTGCTGACTGCTGAACCAACCGCGGCCTGGATCGGCACCGCCATACGTCAAGAAATTATCCGGGACGGCGGTGAATACACCGGCCGCGACGCCGCTATAGCTTTTTCACTCGATCGCCAAGTGCTTTACAACCGCTGTATAATTCCCGCGCTAAAAGCTGGCAAAATAATAACCCAAGACCGATCCGTCTCCACCTCAATCGTATACCAGCCCATACAGCACAAAGCCGCGCCCCTTAAATACGTATTATCATTGCCGGGCAACTCTTTTGTCTTGCGCTATCCTCCGACTATGCTACTCGTTGCTTCCATCAAACCCGAAACAGCCTTAAAGCGCCTGCAAGGCCGCACGCAAAAAAAAGACCGCGCTATTTTTGAACGCCTGGAATTTTTCCGCAAAGCCCAGCTCCGCTTTGAATCCCCCTGGTTTAAAAAATTCTGGCAATCCCGCGGCACGCGCATCGCTTATCTTGACGCTAATAATCCTCCCAAACAAGTTGTGAAAGAAGCGATTAAAACATTAGAAAACTATTTATGATTTCCTCTGCCGAATTACTAAAACGCCCGCTCCAAATTTACTCCGCCCATTTTAATATTTTTTTCAAACTTCTGCTCGTCCCTCTGATTTTTAATATTGCCGTGAGCGCTATACCAATAACACGCAATGCAGAGCTCGCTTTAATCGTGGCGCTTCCTATGGCTTTATTTTCAATACTTGTGGCGGCTTGGACTGAACTTGCTCTTGTGCGCGCGTTTTATAACTATTCTTCTGGCGCAACTTTAAACATCGCCGCCACCCTTCGCGAAGCCCTGCAAAAACTACCCTCCTTTATATTTTTGCTCATCATCTGGTTTGTAGTCGTGCTCGTCGGACTAGCCTTTCTCATTATTCCCGGAATTATTTTCGCCACTTGGTTTATGTTTTTAAGTTCTGCCCTCGTAATTGAAGACCAACGCGGCCTAGCCGTCTTCCGCCGCAGCAAGCAATTGGTTGCAAATAATTTTTTTGGCCTATTCTGGCGAGCCGTTGCCTCGGCCCTGCTGATCTCTGTAATCCTCATAACCGCCATTCAGGGATTTGTGGCGATTTTGCAAGCTACAGGACTACGCGCCTTCAACCAGTTTTTGTTTGACGTAATTACCAACAGTTTCGGGAGCGCGCTTTCTGTGCTTTTCTTGCCGGCCTTTATCGGTATCATCGTCACGCTTTATCTAGAAATACATAAAACAAAAGGAGTATGATCCCGTTAGAAGTTCAGGCAAGCCATTCATATACTATGATGGCGAATCCCGTTAGAGGTAGCGGACGCAGTCCGCGTCCTACCTCTAACGGGACGAAGCCGACTTCGTCTACGGGATACAATATAAACAGATAATTCTTAAACTTCTAACGGGATGCAATATCAACCCATCATCGGTCTAGAAATCCACGTACAACTCAAGACCAAATCAAAATTATTTTGCGGCTGTGATAATCGCGGCGAAGACGCACCGCCTAACACTACGGTCTGTCCTATTTGTATGGGACACCCCGGCGTCTTGCCTGTCTTAAACAAACAAGCGCTTGATTGGGGAGTCTTAGCCGGCCTAGCTCTAAACTGCGCCATTCCGGAAAAAGCTAAATTTGACCGCAAAAACTATTTTTATCCTGACTTGCCCAAAGCCTATCAAATTTCCATGTATGACGAACCAATCGCCATAAATGGTTTGCTGCCTCTGGAGATCCCCGCGCCTAAAGGCGATCGCCGCTATGCAGATATCCGCATCACCCGCATCCATCTTGAAGAAGATGCGGCTAAAATGATTCATAACTCCACCTCTCCTCCCCTTAACTTAAGGGGAGGTCGGGAGGGGTTACCCCCTGAACGTAGCGCAGCGAAGTTGAATGGTTTGCGCTCCTACGTCGACTTTAACCGCGCCGGCACACCGCTAATTGAAATTGTTACTGAACCGGATTTGCGCTCGCCCCTTGAAGCTAAAACTTTTTTGCAAGAACTGCGCCGGATTATGCGCTATTTGAATGTTTCTGATGCAGACATGGAAAAAGGTCATCTGCGTTGCGATGCCAACATCTCATTGCAGCCGATCCTTGCTACCCCCGATCTCCCCTCTTATGTAAGGGGGGGCACGGGGGGGTTACACCCCAAAACTGAACTGAAAAATATAAACTCTTTCCGCGCGGTTGAACGCGCCCTGCAATATGAAATTCAGCGCCAAACAAAACTTTGGGAAGCCGACGCGTCGCCAAAAATTCCTACCACGCGCGGCTGGAACGAAAAAGAAGGGGTCACAGAAGAACAGCGCAGTAAAGAAGGCTCTGAAGATTACCGCTATTTTAGAGAGCCAGACTTGCCGCCCCTGCTCCTTCATGAAATAGCCAAGGAAGTGCGCGGTAAAATGCCCGAACTGCCTCGCGCCAAACGAATTCGCTTTCAAGAGGAGTACAGCTTCTCCGCCTCTGACGCCTTGACGCTGACAGAAGAAAAACTTGTAGCCGATTATGTGGAAAAAACAATGATGGAGCTCCGCACTTGGATCATAGCGGCTGAAGAGGAAGGCGCTGAAGATGAAAAATGGGGGCGTAACAAACAAAAACTCGTGCGGCTTTTCTCCGGCTGGTTTTTGTCTAAACTTTTTGGGCTAATGGAAAAACATGCCGTGGACATCAGGTTGCTTAAAATCACGCCTGAAAACTTTGCGGAATTTCTTACTATGATCCACGCAAACCGCGTCTCTTCTGCGGCAGGGCTGCAAGTACTAGAAGAAATGCTACTGACCGGCGCAGACCCGCATCATATTGTTGAAGAAAAAAAACTTGAACAAGTCTCTAACGAAGAAGAAATCGCTACAATTGTCCAAAACGCGATTGAAGCCAACCCCCAACCCGTTGCAGATTTTAAAGCCGGCAAACAAAACGCCTTGCAATTTCTCGTTGGCCAAGTCATGAAGACTAGCCGCGGCAAAGCCAATCCCGACCTCGCGCAAAAACTCCTGCGCAAACTTTTGAGACCTCTTGCAAAATAGCCCTCGCAACGCGAGAAGGATGTCTGAAGAAAAATCGTCACGCGCAAAATCCTACGATCGTAGGATTTTGCGCGTGAGATTACCCTCGTCTAAAAATTTCCCCTAAAAAAAACAACGCGCCCGAAAGCGCGCAGAAAGAACGAAAACGATATTTATGGTACTTGGCAATTCCGGACACCCCATCTATAAGTACACACTAGCCCGCTCCAGCAGTCAAAGCTGCTGCAACAATCACCGTTATAGCATAGCCCGCCGCAGCATTTCTGCGGGGTAGCTACGCCTCCGTACATCATACACTGCCAATCAGTAGCGCAGGGAGAATATGATCCTCCCAAGCATACCTCGCGCACATATCCGTCTCCATCCCAATGCTCACGATACCCCGTACAACACGTCCACCTTCGGCATAATCCGCCGCAACAGATCATGCCGCTTTCACAAGGAGTCATAGCACAGCACGACGGATTATCATCTACTACACCATTGCAATCATCGTCCCTATCGTTGCAAACTTCACTGGCTGGAATACCGGGAGTTGCGTTACAAACCGTACTCAACCCATCAGTAAAACACACCATTATACCAGCTGTTGCGCATGCCCCAACTCCTCTTGTACAGGAACTTCCCAGTGAGGCCGCGCCAATATCACGGAAGTCTTCATCAGTTGCCCCATCGCAATCATCATCCAGCCTGTTGCAAGTTTCGGCAGTTGCGCGAGGCAATGGCTCAGCGCCGCAGACGGTTGAGCGGCGATCTGTAGAACAAACCATAACGCCAGTATTCCTGCAAGTGCCCTGACCAACTGTACATGAACTGCCCACCGACGATACACCGATGTCGTAAAAATCCTCATCCGTTCTGCCGTCACAATCATTATCAATACCGTCACATGATTCAAGGCCGGGAGGCAGTAATTCCGCCGCGCATACCGTAGCGCGATGATCCGCGGTGCAGACCATTATGCCAGTATTAACACAAATCCCTATTCCCACCGTGCAAGAATTTCCCAGTGATGCCGCGCCAATCGCGCGGAAGTCTTCATCAATAAGTTCAGTACAGCGGGGACCGACACAAACGCAACTGCGCGTGGGACTGCCGCAACGGCAATCCGATCCTTCGCAATCGCAGTCATTGTTGAGATTATCACAGACTTCAGCAGTGGGAGCGCCTGGATCAGCGCTACAGACTGTAGCACGGTGATCCGCCGTGCAGACCATTGCTCCAGTGCGCAGGCAAGCGCCCAGACCAACAGTACAGGCATTACCGAGCGAAGCCGCGCCAATTGAACGCCAGTTTTCATCAATCCCATCGGCACAGTTGTTATCTACTCCATCGCACACTTCGGAAGCGCCAGGATTGATCGCGGGATTGGTATCGTCGCAATCGCCTGCAGAAACTGTGTACCCATCACGGTCGGAGTCATTGACTCCCAATCTTTCCAAGAATCGCGAAGGGTTTGTGAACAATCCGCCGTGCGGATTGCCACTGGCGTCGAAGTCTACGTCTTGGCCGTAACGAAGTGCATAGCCGGGGTAGAGCCATACATAGTTTCCGCGCACATCACGAGGTGCTGGGCCGAGTCTAATTCCAAAATGCAAATGGGAATCTCCATCCCCGTTCTCATCATCTGGGCCACGACATCTTGTTCCAGACGGGCTGACTCCGCCACTGTGTGCAACATAACCTATGATTTCACCTCTTCGAATGATCCCAGTCAACCTCGGTCTATATCCTACACGATTAGAAAGGTGACCATAAAGTGAAGTAAACTTATTCCCATCATCGAGCGTGTGTTCAATGATTATTACCATGCCGAAATTGCAGTGTGCACCACTGATCGGCGAGGAAATTATCTGGCCATCAGCAATCGCGTATACTGGCATAAGTGGTTCTGCCGCGTGATCTTCGCCAAGATGACGAGGATTACAACAGCCAAACACCCGCCCCTGAAATGAACCGGGTGCGTAGTTACCCAATGGATACTGCACGGGAAGTGCGAATACTGGCGAACTAGCCATTAATACAAGCACAGCCACGGCTATCTTCTTCATTGTCGCCTCCTCCTATGGCAGGAAGTGGAATGTGTTGAGGATTTGTTGGATTTCTTGCTTTAGCGCCGCCGTTTCTGCGTCGGGCGGAGGTGCTACTATTCCAACATTGTATACACTTATCGAGTAAGCCATTCCTTCATGGACAAGATAGACACACTCGCCGTAACGAATACCTCCGCACTTAGCCACACGGCCACGCGCTCCGTCAATTATCATCGCTGTATCAATTTCGGAATCATCCCTCCCTTCCTCCCACAACTGATCCACGCTCTTGCCCTGTGGATCAAACACGACCACACCGATTGACGCCGGAGCGACTTGAGCAAGAGAGGTAAAATGTCCCTGACTTTCCGCCAGCAGTTGTTCCAGATCTGGCGCATCCTTGTACAGAGCGCCACCCTCGGTCACTTTCCATGTCGGCGGATACGCAATCCTATAGCCACCTTCTTCACTCGTGTACACCCTCCACCCCTCCGGAATCACGGGCCCGCTATCTTGAACTGGCTCGCTTGCGTCAGAGACAGGCTGGCCTGCGTCTTCCGTCAAAGACGGAGCGCTGGCGTCTTTCTTGCATCCCACGCCAAGCAGCAGAAGCGCCGCCAAAACCAGCAAACCCAGAAACATCACTCGTCTATTTTTAAGGTGCATGGAGTCCTCCTTGGCCGTTTTGGCTTCTCCATTTTGATTGTAACACATAGGTGTGAAAATATAAAATTATAATTTTACTAGCTTCTAGATTTGAGCTTCTAGATTCATCTTTCATCTATTGCCTCGGCAACTCTACCCCTTTTCCTCCTTCCCCCATCTCTTCCGACGAAAGCGGCGGCGGCCCGGCTAAAGGCAAAGTGAAAATGAAGGTTGAACCCTTGCCGCGGCCTTTTGATTCAGCCCAAATTCTCCCCCCATGCTTTTCCACAAACATTTTTGCCACGTGCAACCCCAAACCGCTACCCTCTATTGGTTCACCATCACGGCGCCGCATATTGCCACCGGCAGCCCTCCTAAACTTTTGAAAAAGCACTGCCAGATCCTCTGCATCCAACCCAAACCCCGTATCCTTGATGGAAACCCGCACCTCCCCGCTGTCATTGCGAGGAGCCGAGAGCGACATGGCCATCCCCTCTCTTTCTCCTCCCCTCGCCCCCCCAATGTCATTCAGAGCGGAGCGAAGAATCTCGCGCGTATGCGCGGCATCCACCACCTCACACGCCACCTTAACCGACCCTTTAGCCGTATACTTAATCGCATTATCAATCAAATTAGTGATAACATGCCTCAACTTCTCCTCATCAAATTTTATCAACGGAATACTCCCTCCCCCGCCTTTCGTCATTGCGAGTCCCGACTGCTGTCGGGACGTGGTAATCTCTCCTGTTTCTCCTCCCCTTGCCCCCCCAATGTCATTCTGAGCGGAGCGAAGAATCTCGCGCGCATGCGCGCCATCCGCCGCAAACATCAACCTCAACCCCTTCTCCTTTGCCCGCGGCTGATATTCCTCAACAATATCGCGCACCAACGCGCACAAATCTTGCTCCTTAAAATTATACTTCATCTTCCCCAGCTCAATCCGTGAAACATTAAGATACTCGCCAATCAAATTAATAAGCCGCGTGGAGCTCTCTAACATTTTATTCAACGCCTCCGCCTGCCGTTTATCAGTCAATTTTCCAAAAGTGCCGTCCATCAATGCGCCAATCCCCAGCCGCACAACCGTTAGCGGACTGCGCAATTGATGCGAAGCCATAGATAAAAAATCCGTCTTAGCCTGATCTAACTCCTTCAACTTCGCATACGCCACCTCCAATTGATTTTTCAACCGTTCCATCTCCTCCCGCCGTTTTACTTCATTTATAACGCTACGGACGAGTAATATACCAAAAGAGAGGACGAGTATAAATAGTAATATCCTAAATATAGCCTCCCCCATTGACCTGGACAAAAACACCTCTACCCCAACAATGATTATCAGGATTGATGCCAATAATTCTGCCGCGATAATCCGAATATCAAGCAATTGATGCTTGACAATAGCAGCACTAATAGATAAAACGAAAATAGTAGTAAAAACTGGCCCTAGCCAAATAAACCTCCACTCTTCAAACCATGGTGACGGCAATACTAGGTTAAACAGTGAACCGAAAATGCCAGGGACTAGCACCCCCCAGAAGATATACCCTAATTGGAGCCGTTCTATTCCCTTGACCTTTCTATATCGATCCCAAATAATCCCCAACCCCCCAAAAAACGATGAAACAAAATAGATAGCAAAAATAAAATGGGGCATCCTATAAATATTAACCGCCCTACCCCATGTCTCAATCCGTAAAGACTCAACCAAAAAATCAGATCCTGCAATTAATAAACTTAGAATTATAGCCAGTAGACCAAGGCCCAACCACAGTGCGGCAGCTATTTTTTTATTAATGAAAAAATGAACAAAAAACCAAAAAGCTATTCCAATTAAACCAGCTGTGACATAAGCTAAGCGCATCGATAAAAGCGCCGAAACATTATCGCCTGCAAGCTGAAAATAGAACAGAGAGAAAGCCCATAGTGCTATAAAGACTGTAAAAAACCAAAAACTAATATGCACTTTATTGCGCCATTGCTTCATTGCAACAAGGAAACCAATGGCTACATTTAAAAAACCAACGAATATTAGAACAAGCCCCTGATAGGTAAGCATAAATAAAAACTGAGAGGACTAACGCATGATACTTATGTATTATACCATGCATCAGACCCCTCTGTCTCCTCTCCGAACTCGTTAGAGCCGGACGAGTGCGCCTCCCATCATCATCCCGGCTCCCACCCAGAGAAAGCACAGGGAATCGCCGCCCTTGACGCGTCCAGCCCTACGGTCTTCATCCAGGAGAATGAGGGTTGACGCAGCCGAGGTGTTCCCGTAGTCGACGATGTTCACGGGGATACGATCAAGAGGAATACCAGCATGATGCGCAAACCCCTCCACAAACCATCGATTCGCCTGGTGGATATATACCCGGTCAAGACGCGCCCTCTTTTCCGGGCTACCCAAACCCAGTCGTTCTACATTGTGTGACATCGCGGGCTGAAACTGCACCGCAACATCACGAGCGTCCATCATGTAAAGGTGTTCAGCCACATTGTCAGCCGTGGTCGGGTTGAGAACCCCTCCCGCTGGATAATCCACCAACGGATGGGTTCCATCAACCTCGTAGAAACACTCTTGGATTCCTGTATTAAGCTCTGCGGTGGCTTGCAGCACCATCGCCCCAGCCCCGTCAGCAAAAACAACTGCTGACAGCCAGTGCTTCTTTTCTACATATCGCCTCCAGTCCACAAAAAACGGGGACGGGGTGTTGCTTGCGACGATAAGAGCACGTCTAGTGGGTTGAGACGCTGCCTGCAAGTAAGTACAGGCCATCTCAATGCCCTTGGCAATACCAGCACACCCAGAATCAATGTGCTCCACGCGTGCATGGCAACCGAGACCAAGCCGTCGATGCAACTCGATCGCAGAGTACATGAAGTGTAGCTTATCCGGAGTGCAAGAAATATGGACGAGATGATCTATCGCGCCACCCTCGAGATTTGCATCCTCGAGAGCGCGACGCGCCGCCTGTTCGGCCAGGTCAGTATCCGAAAAGGCGCGCTCCGGCTTACGACCGGTACTAAAATCGAAGTTCAGGCGACGGCGTTTGATGCCACACTTCTCCTGTAACCAACTACCCGGTTTGTTTATGCCAAGCTCGTGAAAGAGTGTATCGTTGTTCACGATCTCGGGCGGCAAAAAACTGCCAGTACCAATGATCTGTCCCCTCACCGCTCCGTTCATGATCCTCTCCTCTCGTAGGGTTTTAGGAACGCCTCCATTTCTTAAGTACACCACAAAAAACGCCTTTTGTCAAATTTCGCCCCACTTTTGTCCCGTTTTTTGTTTTCTTGCTCCTCTATGTTCGGTATGGCGGCCTCGCCATTCACCAACCCCGAAATCCTTCAGAGCAGGCATCGCCAACAAGCAAAAACGCGCAAAATCCTACGATCGTAGAATTTTGCGCGCGAGTCTTTCTTTTCCTGCTATCCCCTTTTTTACTTCTACCATAATTTGAACTCGTATCACAGCTCGTCTTATCACTCTTGTTTTAATTTATAATGCCTTTCAAGTTCCTGGCATTCCCCCATTTCATCAACCCGAACAAAACGAACAAATGGCAACAATTTTGCATGCGTAAGATAAAGAATCAGTTCGCGTGGAACCTCATGCGGATACACATATACACTTTTCTGTAAACGACAAAACCCTGCTTTACGCAGTGCCTCGCGAATTAAATCACGTTCTTTGCGTCCCTGTTCTGGAATATCAAAAAGCGCCATGCGCCAGCGTCCATCCCAAGAACGCTTTTGAACAGGCGTACATTTAGCAAGTTTTCTGCACAATATTTCCACTTTCCCTTTCTTGGTCAATTTCAAAAATTTCTTTCCCTGCTTTTCAGCATTCTCAATCCATCCTCGATCTTTCAATCGGCGAATCTCCTGCTCAAAGCGGTGACGCGGAATATGTTTTGGCCATCCATCAATCCGTCGCAAATGCGCATATGGGGTTTCAATGCCAGGCATCATCTCAATCATCTCCCCTAAAAATTCAAGCAGCCAACGTCCAGCAGTAACCCCGACAACTCCCACTTTCTTTAAACGTAAACTCTTGGCTTTATATTTGCTTACCCTAGCCATATTTTAAAATAATGTAAAACTAATAAGTGGTAAAATTTTTAGTGAATGACCTCCCGCGATAGGAGCCGCGGGGCTAGACGCTAAACTAGTATAGCATGCCCTATCACGCGCGCAAAATCCTACGATCGTAGGATTTTGCGCGCTAATGGCCATTCGACAAATATGCAACGCAAATTAGATGATTAAATATGAAACATTGACAAAAATAGTGCTTCTGTTAAAGTAAAGAATCATTCAGCGACTTAATTAATTTAACACTTAATTCACTCAATAAATATGCCCAATCTGCCATCACGGAGGACGAAAACCGAACTTCTGGAAGAATATAACAAACTTTTAGCCCAGCATGAAGATCTCCGGCGTACTGCGCAATTAGTGAGTGATCCACAAAGTGTGGCGCTTATTTCCAAGGTCGAAGGATATACCATGGATCAACTCACTCACTCCATCACTGATCTCAAATCCAGTGTCAATGCAACGCTGAACGAATTAGCCGATAAACTTATTGCGGAAGCGCAAAAATTCAGCGAGATACAAAAAGCTATTGAGGTCGCCAAGAAAAACCTTGAGCTCAATTATCACGTCCAAGTTGCCGCTGATACACTTGACCGTCTGATTGCCGACCATAAAACGCAGTCAGCCACGTTTCAAGATGAAATTTCGGCAAAGCGGCGCGACTGGACACGCGAGCAGGAAGAACGCGACTACACCCTAACGGTTGCGGCGCGCCGCGGCCAGGAAGAATTTGAAGAAAAAAGGGGTAAACAGGATCGTCTGTTTAAGGAGCGCGAGGAAGCACTGACGCATCAAGAAACAGAGATGGCGCAATTGCACGCGCAAACGCAAAATTTCCCAAACCAACTTGAACGAGCGCTCGCACAGCGTGAACAAGACTTATCCAAACGCATGCGTACGGAATTTGATGCGCAAATGGCAAGCGCGAAAAAAGACTGGGACGCGCAAAAAAATATTTTCGAGATGCGTATTGGAAACCTTGAAGAGCGCATCAAGATGCAGCAAAATGAAGCAGGCGCCCTTAAAGGCGAACTTGAACGCGCCAACAAACGCGTGCAGGAGCTTGCTATTAAAATTATTGAGAGCGGATCGCGTACTGCCGCAAGGCTGGAAGAGGCGAGCACTAGTCAATCTGCTGAAACTAAACAAAGTTCTTAGACAAAACACTATCAACTATCTAAACACTGTACTAATAGCGAAATGAACTTGCTACCATCATCGAGCATGTGCTCAATGATTATTACCATGCCGAAATTGCAGTGCGCGCCACTTGCCTCTGCAGTCAGTACCCAACCGTCAGTGATTGCGTAGACCGCTGTAAGCGGCGAAGCAGTGTGATCTTCACCTAGATGTCGAGAGCTACAGCACCCAAACACACGGCCTTGATAAGAACCGTGAGCGTATTTATCCAGGGGATACTGCACCTGAAGCGCAAAAGCGCGAGAAGGAATCAGCCACAACACACACAGCAAGAAACTATGTCTCACGGCTCTCCTCCCTATTGCAAGAAGGTGAAGGCGTTGATGATTTGTTCGATCTCTGCCCTGACAGAGGGATCACCAACCACCAAACCCTGTTTATACATGTTTATAGAATATGCTCTACCCCCATGAAGCACAGAGATACACTCTTCGTACTGAATCCCCGTACAAATGCCGAGTCTCCCGCGTTCACCAGCAATGTTCATCTCCCGATCAATATCCCCACCGTAACCGCCAGCGTCTTCCCACAACTGATCAACGTTCTTGCCCTGCGGATCAAACACGGTCACGCCAATTGACGCAGGCGCGACTTGGGCTATGGAGGTAAAGTGCCCCTGACTTTCAACAAGAAGCTGTTCCAGATTGGGGGCATCTCTATAAATGGCGCTACCGTACATGTCACTATCAGTCGTTGCTTTCCATGTCGGCGGATACGCTATTTGGTAGCCCTCTTGCCAATCCACATACCACTGCCACCCCCCCCGGGGGAATAATCTCCGGCCCGCTACCTTCTACAGGCGGACTTGCATCAGAGACGGCCGGAACACTGGCATCTTCCACTAAAGGCGGCGCACTCGCTTCTTCCCTCTTACATCCCGCGCCAAGAAGCAGAAGCACTGCCAAAACCAACAAACCCAGAAACATCACTCGTCTATTTTCAAAGTGCATGGAGTTCTCCTTGATTCCATTTCCTCCATTTTTATGATACCACATAGAAAAAAATCTAGCTAGCTCTTTTTTGCCAAAATTTCTCAACATATACGTCGTATATGCTTCAAAATTTTGGCTTCGCCTCGCTCAAAATCTGAAAATTTTGCTACAAACATTATTAAGCAACAGGTCTAATGATCAAGCTCGCGCTTTTAGCTTGAGATACTCATCAATATATTTTAAATACTCATGATACTGGCTCAAGCCAGCCTTCATATCCTCAATCATTTTTTTCTTCAAAACTTCCTCATATTTATGAACCAATTTATTCCGAAGTCCTACCGAATTTGCGATGCGTAAGGCAAATTCATACGGCAACACGTTACGTTCTCCTAAAACAATAAACATATTACGGTAGTCATCAGGCACAGAAATATTCTCTACTAAAATAAGGTGAACATTGATATCAATTGCTGTATCCACAGTAAGTTGAAAAAGACGCTCAATCGCATGCAAAATCGTATGATCGCCGATAATTGCGACTGTATTGCGTGAAAGATGTGTTCCAAGCTCCTGCAAATATTCCCGCACGGCATGCATTTTATTCTCTATCAGAGTTTGATTAAGTGTGGCTGACATAAGGTGTACTAAGAAAATCTTTTAGTTGCTGCCGCTTCAGCCTGAAAATTAATCCGGCGTCTAGATAAGCGCGAATAGCTCCTATCTGAAAATAACTAAATAGCTGAGGTGATTCCTCAAATAAGACTTTGCCATTCACAGCTATCTCTTTGGCTAGCAACGGCTGAACATGAGCAAGGTTAACGATCTCGACATCACTGCGGCTAAATAAACGGCCAAATTCGCTGCTAAGATTAGCTTCGCCTGCAAGTGTCAGCGCTTTTTTTGCTTTCACGGCAATATCAATGTCGCTGTGTTTATGGGTTGTGCCTGTAGCGGTTGAACCAAAAAGTACAGCCAAAGAAAGGCCATAGCGATCAGCTATATCCCTAAGCTCGTTTTTCTGTGCAGAAGTTAGTTCCATATTTTTGGGGCATTAGAAGTGTACCATAAACAAACGCCGCACGCAAAGCGCACGGCAGAAAGAGAAAAAGAGAAAGAGCCATTGTATTTGTACTACGGCGGCGTGTACCGCCCGCCGGTATTACCACCGTAAAGATAGCTACCTCCCCACACGATCATCTCTGACCCGGTCCAGACGGCGGTATGTTGCGCTCGTGCCGTGGGTGCGCCGCTTATTACAACGGTTTCCCAAACATCCACAAACGGATCATACCAACCGCCAGTGTTAAAATAGCTCGTCGTAGCTCGTCCTCCCCACACGATCATCTCTGACCCGGTCCAGACGGCGGTGTGATCCCGCCGACCAAGGGGCGCACCGCTCGTCGTGATCGGCAACCACCTGTCAGTCACGGGATCATATTGCCCTCCTGTGTTCAAAGACGCCTCTCCTCCCCACACAATCATCTCTGACCCGGTCCAGACGACGGTATGTTGCTCTCGTGCCGAAGGAGCTCCTGTGCTTGCCATTACTCTCCATGCATTTGTTACTGGATCATAACGAGCACCCGTGCCGCTAACACCCCAGCTACCACCGCACTCCACACCCCTACAGTACCCACCCCACACAATCATCTCCGTCCCAGTCCAGACAGCAGTGTGGAAAGCGCGAGGGGACGGCGCCCCTGCGGAACTGATCGCGGACCACGTGTTTGTGCTCGGATTATATCTGCCGCCTGACGCCAAATATACTTCTGTGCCAGGAGGTGGAAAATCATTTGTATATAAGCCTCCCCACACTATCATCTCTGTCCCGGTCCAGACGGCGGTGTGATTGGTGCGGCCCGTAGGCGCACCTGCTGTTGTTATTGTCGCCCAGGTATTAGTCGTAGGATTGTACCGATCACCAGGCTGGCTTGATTCCTCGGGAAAACAATAACTCCCGACACACCACCAATATACGCCTCCCCACCCAATCATCTCTGAACCAGTCCAGATGGCAGTGTGCATGGCGCGCCCGAATCCACCGCCTATAGAAACCCATGAATCCGTAAGCGGATTGTATCTACCACCGTCTGCGGCTACCACTTCTCCACCCGGGTATCCAACCGCAACAGATCCGCCCCACACAATCATCTCCGTCCCAGTCCAGACGGCAGTGTGGCGAAAACGTGCAGTCGGCGCAGAAATTGTGGTAACCGGTGCCCAGCAACCCGCAGGGATAAATACGCATGCTCCACTTGCGCACGAGTCCGTGGTGCAAGCGTTGCTGTCGTTGCACACGGTGTCGGTCTGGGTGTAATTGCAGATACCGGCGCTACAAGCGCCCACTGCCGAATAAGTCCGCAGAGTGGCGCTATCCAGACACATTGCCGCTGGTGGCGTAGTGCAAGCCATAGGCGTGCCCATGCACGAGCCACTTGCGCACCGGTCCGCCACCGTGCAGAGGTTGCCGTCGTTGCAGGCCAGAGTGTTCGGAGTGAACACACAACCCCGAGCCGGATCGCAAGAATCGTCCGTGCAGAGATTCGCCGGTCGCGGCGTAAGTGCGACGCACCGTGCCGCTCACACACACCGCCAAAGGCGGAGTCGTGCAGGTTATCGGCGCAGTCATACACATTCCTGCAAGACAGGAGTCCGTGGTGCAGGCGTTGGAGTCGTTGCACGTCGTGTCGGTCAAAGTATATGAACACACGCCGCCCGCGCACATGCCCGTTTCTGCGTAAGTCCGCAGAGTCGCGTCATCCGCACACACCGCCACTGGCGGGGTCGTGCAAGTTATCGGTGTGTACACACACACTCCACTCACGCACGAGTCCGCAGTGCAGGCGTTGGAGTCGTTGCAGGTCGTGTCCGTGACAGTGTAGTTGCACACGCCAGCAGAACAGGCGCCGGTCGCGGCGTAAGTCCGCAGAGTAGCGTCATCCACGCACACCGCCGAGGGCGGCGTGGCACAGGTCATAGGCGTGCCTGCGCACGATCCACCCGAGCAAGTGTCCGCCACCGTGCAGAGGTTGCCGTCGTTGCAGGCCAGAGTGTTCGGAGTGAACACACAACCCCGAGCCGGATCGCAAGAATCGTCCGTGCAGAGATTGCCGGTCGCGGCGTAAGTGCGCAGAGTAACGTCATCCAGACACGTTGCGGTTGGCGGCGTAGTGCAAGTCATGGGCGTGCCCATGCACGCGTTCCCAAGACAGGAATCCGCCACAGTGCAAGGGTTGCCGTCATCGCAAACATCATCTGTCGCAATACAGCTATCCCAAACACAATTCAAACAGCGCTGAACTCCAGTTGAGCCGCAAGCTGGCGCGCAAGACTGGCTTGCCTCGCCTTCGCACTGCTCACTGGCATCGCGCACGTTATCTCCGCACCGCGCCAGAGCGCAATTCATACGACAGGCATCGGGTTCCGTGTTGGAATTACGCTGGCCTTGATCGCATTGTTCTCGCGAATCTCTCACGCCGTCTCCACAAGAGGCAAGACGACAAGATGTCCTGCAGGCATCAGGCGCGCTGTTAGAATTGCGGCTACCGTCATCGCACTCTTCGCCAGGATCGCGCACACCATTGCCGCAAGAGGCCACGTATGTATCCGGCGTCTCTCTATCCGGTTCAACTAGATCCGGCGCACCCGCATCGGGCGGCGCCGCGCGATCCCCTCCTCCGCAACCGAAGACACCGAAAAAAAACAGAACCGTGATTGAAATCAAAGAACGCATGGCGTTCCTCCTTTTTTTCGCCTATCGTTAGTGTACCAATACACTATGAAAGAGTCAACCCTTGCGCCCTACATCTCCTCTAACGGCTGAATCGTTAAAAGATGGAGACCGCGGCCTAAAATTTCGCGCGCCGATCGCAAAAGCGCAAGACGAAAACCGCGCGTTGGCTCTTCGGATTGAAGAACCGGCACTGCCTCATAAAAATCCGAAAAAGTCTTGGCTAAACTGTAAAGATATTGAGCAAGTTGTGATGGATCGCGCTGATCTGCTGCCTGCGCCACAATCTCGGAGAAGCGAGCAATGCTAAAAATGAGCCGCCATTCGCAATCGTTCGTAACTCCTCCTTCTCCCCCTCTTAACTTAAGATGGGGTTGGCCTGCCTGCGCAGGCAGGGGGGCGTTACTACCTTTCGCCTTTCGCAAAATACTTGCGATCCGCGCATAAGTATAAAGCAAGTACGGCCCAGTATGTCCCGTAAAAGAAATTGAGGCCTTGGGATCAAAATGTACTAAACTTTTAGGCGAAACAGAAAGCAAATAATAGCGCACCGCGGCTTGGGCAATAATTTCCGCGCGTTCCCCTATCTCGGCCTCGGTCAAGTGTGCATGCCGCGCTTTAACTTCCTCATAAACCAACTCATACATTTTATTAAGCAACGCATCTGCTTCCACCACCGTTCCCTCGCGCGTTTTCATTTTTCCTTCTGGCAAAAATACCAAACCATAGGACAGGTGTTCGCACTGATCCGCCCACTTATGCCCCAGCATTTTGTAAATCGCAAAAAGCTGTTTGAAATACAGATTCTGTTCTTGACCAACACACCAAATAGAATGCGCAAGCTTATATTTTTTTCCGCCAAAGGCGGATCCGCCTCGGGCGGAAAACTTTTCCGGCCCCAGAGCCAAATCCGCAGTGGCATAAATTGTAGTACCGTCCGCTCTTTGTAAAACCTTAGGAGGCAAGCCCAGTGCTTCTTCAAATTCAATAAGCACCGCGCCGCTTTTCTCTTTCTTAAAAATACCGCGCTTCAAACCCTCAACAACAACTTTTTTCCCTGCCTTCCAAAGTTTGCTCTCATAATAGAAAGCATCAAATTTCATGCCTAGTCTTTTAAGCGTCATGTTTATTCCCTCTAATGCCCAACCCGACATCTTTTTCCAAAGCTCCAAGGTTTCTTTATCGCCTGCTTCCCATTTGCGCACTAATTCTTCAGCCTGGGCTTGTAGAGTATGTCCTGACACCTCTCCTGTAGCGGCGGTCTTTAGACCGCCGCGCGGCGACCTCAAGGTCGCCGCTGCAATTTTTTGTTCTTCCCGTGCTTTGTGTTCAAACAATACATACCAGCTCACCACAAACTCATCCCCTTTCATGCGCTCGCTCTCCGGAGTTTTCCCCGCGCCCCAAAGCTTATAAGCCAGCATGGATTTGGCAATGTGCAAGCCGCGATCATTAAAAAGACAAGTACGGATTAACTTCGCGCCCTGCGCTTCTAACATGCGCGCGACAGACTCGCCCAAAAATGCGTTGCGCAAATGTCCAAGATGCAAAGGCTTATTATTATTAGGAGAAATCATCTCCATCATGACGCGTCCGCCTCGTAACCCCCTCTCACTCCCCCTTAACCTAAGGGGGAGAACTTTCTTTTTTCCTCCCCTTAATTTAAGAGGAGGTACGGGAGGAGTTACTACCTCCCTCACAATTTCCTCGCGTTTCAACCAAAAATTCACATACGGCCCGGCAATTTCAATCTTCTCCACTAAACCTTGCGGCTTTAATTTTTCCGCAATCTTCTGCGCCAATATAGCCGGCGCGATTCCCGCCTCTTTAGCCGCGCCAAAAAGCGGAAACGAAAAATCGCCCAACTTATAATCGGGCGGAAACACAATATCGGACAGTGCGATTTGTATACCAGCCGTTTTCAAAATTTTAACAACATCTTGCCTTGCTATATTCAAAACACTCATAACCGCGAAATAATTTTTATCAGAAAAGTCGCGGCCGCGACTTTTCTGATAATTATAACGAGACGCGCACAAAATGACGCTTTCCTTTTTGCACAAGCACGCCTTGTTTTGTTAAAGTAATCACTGCGCTTGAATCATCAACCACCTTCCCATCAACCTTAATGCCACCCTGCTCAACCACTCTCCTCGCCTCGCTTTTACTTACCGCAAACTTTGTTTGTACAAGCAAATCAACAATGCCTAATTTATGATTCCTAATTCTTAATTCCTGCACCTCCTCCGGCACTTCATGTCTCTGAAACGTCTGCACAAATGCCTCCTCCGCTTTTTGTGCCGCCGCCGCCCCGTGGTACATCTTAACAATCTCCCGCGCAAGCCGCGCCTTTACATCGCGCGGATTAATTCCGCCTTGGAGTTTTTTTTCAAACACATCAATTTCTTTAACTGGCATATCAGTAAGCAGACGGAAGTATTGAATTATGAGAGAATCCTGAAGCGACATGAGTTTTCCATACATTTCTGCTGGCGCTTCGGTAATACCAATATAATTTCCCAGCGACTTTGACATTTTTTGCGCACCGTCAAGCCCTATTAAAAGCGGACAGGTCATTACATCCTGCTCCGGCATACCAAGTTTTCGCTGAAGATCGCGGCCGGTAAGCATGTTGAATTTTTGATCTGTGCCGCCAATTTCTACCGAGGCGCGAATCGCGACAGAATCATAAGCTTGGAGCATGGGATAATCTGTTTCATGCGCGAATATCTCCGCAGTTTTATCTTTCATGCGTTTTTCAAAATCATCCCGCTCAAGAATTCGTTTAAGAGAAAATTTTGCTCGATGCATAATAAGCTCACGCGCGTCCCATTTATTAAACCATTCGGAGTTATAGTGTACTTCGCACTTTTTTATATCTAGCACCTTGCCCGCTTGGTTAAAGTAAGTTTGGGCATTTTTTTCAATTGTGGACGGATCAAGTTGCGGCCGTGTCTTGGAGCGTCCGGAAGGATCACCGATCATGGCGGTGAAATCACCGATAATAAATACCACCGTGTGGCCGAGCTCTTGAAATTCACGCAGTTTACGAAGAACTACTGTATGTCCCAAATGAATATCCAGCGCCGAAGGATCCATGCCGAGTTTCACCCGCAAGGGCGCACTCTTAAGAAGATCGCGCTCGAGATGGTCGCGCACAATCACTTCCTCAACGCGCCGGCTTAAAAGCTCCAAAATTTTTTTCTTGTTAGCCATAGAGTTTTCCTCCCCTTACCCTAATGGGAGGTTGGAGGGGTTACGAAAAATTCGTAACTCCCCTGAATTCCCTCTTACCTTAAGAGGGGAGGATTTTCATTGTATCATTTTGATGGCCACTGCTCAACAATCAACATTGATGCTTTGTCTTTGGGAAGACGCTGCCAAACCGCTTCAGTAACAAACGGCATAAAAGGATGGAGAAGCTTAAGGCAGGTGGTGAGGATCATATAGAGAACATGCTGTGCAGCCCTGCGATCTCCCACCCCTCCTCGCCTCCCCTCGGGCAGGGGAGGAAACGGCTCGCTTCCCCTCCTTTTTGAGGAGGGGTTAGGTGTGGTGAGCAACCGCGGCTTCATTTCCTCAATAATCATATCCGCAAAAGTATGCCAGAAATAATGATACAAAGTTTCGCCAGCATGGTGAAATTCAAATTTATCTAAATGGCGGGTAACTTTTTTCGCGAGACCCTCTAATTCTTTAAGGGTTTTTTTGTCAGCCAGTGACAATTTAATTGTAGCCGCAGGCTTTAGCCTGCGTTCATTATGGTACGCCGGCTGAAGACCGGCGACTACAAAATCTTGGTTAAGGTTCAAAATCACAAACCGGCTTGCGTTCCAAATCTTATTGGCAAAATTTCTATAACCGCGAATTTTTTCTTCAGAAATAATAATATCATTGCCGGCAGTATTACCGATTATGAGCGCCATACGCAACGCATCGGCGCCATACATATCAATCACGCCCAATGGATCAATAACATTGCCCTTTGACTTAGACATCTTCTGCCGATCTTTGTCGCGCACCAAACCATGAAGATAAACATGCTTGAATGGCGCTTTACCCGTTGCATAAAGCCCAAGCATGATCATGCGCATTACCCAAAACGGCAAGATATCCCAACCGGTTTCCATCACACTCGTAGGATAAAATATTTTAAAATCATTAGTGGCTTGTAAGGTGGCAAACGGCCACTGTCCTGACGAAAACCAAGTATCAAAAACATCGGGCTCTTGTGTAAGTTCCGCACTCCCGCAATGTGGACACCTGTCTGGTGCTTCATCAATACTGACAACCACGCCATTCTGCATTCTGCATTCTGCATTCTGCATTTTTTCACAGTACCATGCCGGGATTCTAATGCCCCAGACAATTTGCCGCGAGATATTCCAATCGCGCAAATTCTTCATCCAGTGCATAAAGATTTTTTCAAATTTCTTGGTGACGAATTTTACTTCACCGGCCTTTACCGCCTCCACCGCCATATCGCGCAACGATAACCCCTCCTCACCTGCCTGCGCAGGCAAGCCTCCCCTTAAACTAGGGGGAGGAACCTGACTGACGTTCCCCCTCTTAGGGTAAGAGGGGGTAGGGGGAGTTACGGATCTCGGCGCTTTAGTCATGGCCACATACCACTGCGGTAAAATTCGCGGTTCAACAATTGTTCCGCACTTGTAGCAGGTTGCTACCGAGTGAGTGTAGGCGGCGTCAATTTTTTCCATAAGCCCCTCTTTTTGCATGTCTTCTTCAATTACTTTGCGCGCCTCCGCTACTTTCAGGCCATGATATTTTTTCGCAGCCGGATTATCAGGCCAATACTTAATAAGATCCATACGGCCATATTGATCAATAACCGCTTTGGGTCCGGGTATTTCTTTCTCGTGTCTTTGCCATATTTCAAAGTCATTTGAGTCGTGTGCAGGAGTTACTTTTACCGCGCCGGTTCCGAACTCCGGATCAACCGCCATGTCGGCAATAACTTTGATTTTTGTTTTTCCAAGAAGGGTGGTAATTTCAATTTCTTTGCCGACAAGATGTTTGTAGCGCTTATCGTTTGGATGCACCGCAACGGCCGTGTCCCCGAACTTTGTTTCAAGGCGAACCGTGGCCAAAATGACCGGGCCATATTTTATATAATAAAGAGGATCCGGCTGTTCTTTGTGCTTAATTTCCAAATCAGAAAGAGTGGTTTGATGTTTGACGCACCAATTTACACTGCGCGTGCCGCGGTAAATCAACCCATCGTCGTACAATTTTTTGAAAGTTTGATAAACGATTTTAATAATGCGCTCGTCCAGGGTGAAAATCTCCCGCGACCAATCGCATGAAGCTCCTAGCTTCCGAAGCTGATTCTCCATGATTTTTTTATTGGCCTGCGTAAAGTCCCAAATCTCCTGCCATAATTCCTCGCGAGGGATTTTGAAACGATTGCGCCCTTCTTTTTCCAGTTTTTTGTCGTACACTACTTGCGTCTCAAACCCCGCATGATCCGCTCCGGGAAGCCAAAGCGTACGCTCACCGCGCATACGATGGAAGCGCACCATAATATCCTCCAGCGTCACAAAAACCGCATGGCCAATGTGCAAAGAGCCATTGGCATTAGGCGGAGGCATGATTATAGTAAAAGCCCTTGCGCCTTCTTGCGCATTGCTCTCTGGGCTAAAATAACCACCGGCCTCCCACTTCTTATAAATCTCATCCTCAACTTCTTTGGCGTTATATTGAGCCGCAAATATTTGTTCATTAGACAACATAGTTTAATAGCATACGCCAAAACCTATCGCGCTTCAAGTATATAAAAAAGACCCTGCCAACTGTTAAATTGACAAGGCTCCAAAGTACGAACCAGCTGGCCTTAACAGCTCGTTAGCATTGCACCGGCCTTAGCATGATTCCCGCCGGCCTTACGTGAGACGGCCACAAACTCACGGAAAACTCCCGCATCTCTTGATCCTTACCTCCGCGGCCAACGTCTATTCTCAAAACATGTTGCTCCAACGCACTGCACCAAAGTTCTTGCATCGCCGCCGCCATAGTAAACGGCAAACTCATAGTTGGACTCAAAGATCCGTCCTCATGCTGATGTATGACTGCCCCGTCCGAGCGGAAAAAGATCCCCTGCACCTTCCATGCCAAGGCGTTCCTTAGAATGGTCTTAAGAAGGACACGAACTACGATCGATCCCACACGTTCAACGGCCATGTTTACCCTCGCTGGTGGATACCTCCACAATACCATAATTTTGTGATAAGTCAATGTCCTGCACATAAAGGTGTTGACACTCCCCACCCCGTCGAGTATAGTAGGTGGATTCTACAACATAGTATGGCCCAAGACACAATCCAGCAAATCACCCAAAGACTTCAAGACGCCGAACACATCCTCATCACCTTCCCTTATCTTGAGGATATCAAAGAATCTGGCGACGCACTTGGTTCCGCGCTCGCCCTTTTTGGTTATCTCCAAAATCTCGGGAAAAAAGCCGACATTGTCGTAAACAATTTCAAAACCAACGAGCGCTTAGCATTTTTACCCAATATCCAGCGTGTGCAAGGAGGACTTTTACAACCGCGCAATTATACTTTGCGCATCAAATCCGATAACGCAAAACTAAAAGAATTAAGTTACGGGATCAAAGATGGCTCATTAGAAATTTATTTAACGCCCGATAACGGCGTTCTTACTCACGAAGATATTGAACTGCAACGCAATCGATATAAATATGACACGATCATCACACTAGACACGCCCGATCTTTCACTTCTAGGCAAGGTCTTTGAAGGGCATACTGAATTATTTTACGGAACGCCCATTATCAATATTGACCACCACGCCTCCAATGAAGAGTATGGCCAGATTAATCTCATTGACATTAATGCCACTTCAACCGGAGAGATCCTTGCCGCGCTCCTAAAAACAATCGGCAGTCATCACCTAGATAAAAATATTGCCACCAACCTCTTTGCGGCAATATTTTTAAAAACACACGGCTTTAAGACTCCGACTATTTCGCCCAACACCCTAAAGATCGCAGCCGAGCTTTTGCAACTGGGCGCGCGGCGCGAGGACATCATGAAGCATGTTTTCCGCTCGCGTACCTTATCTTCGCTGCGACTCTGGGGCAAAACGCTCGCGCATCTAAAATACGATCCTGTCTTAGAATTCACCTGGTCTACTTTAACCCAGCGTGAAATCCTGGATAGCGGCGGCGCTCTACAAGAGTTGCCCGATGTAATTGAGGAACTTATCTTTACCTCTCCGGAAGCGGCCACTGTTGCGCTTATCTATGAAGAAACCGAGAAACGTATCTGCGCCCTCATTGCCAGCAAAAAAACAAGCTCGCATTTGCGAGCCCTGCCTTGGACTGTTTTAGAAACGACTTCAAACTGTACAAAATTCTGCCTCTTAAATCACACCCTAATTTCTGCCGAACAAGAAATTATGGAAAAAATAAAAGGGGCGCTAAAACTGTTTCCTACACGTGGCTAGACTACATTGTGGCCTACCTAACCACATAGCCGACAACATCCACGTGCATATCCTGTCTTGGTGCCCATACCGAAATTGACACGATCGTGTCAATTTCGGTATTCTCAATGCTCTTCATACCCATGGAAGAAAACGTCTCTATTTTTCTACTCCAATTTCCCCAAAAATACTTTTTCCAAAACCGCGCTTTGAACCAACTTTTCCGCGTTCCCCTCCGCAATAATCCGCCCTTTATCCAAAACATAAGCGCGATGCACGATCTCAAGTAGCAATTTTATATTATGCTCAACCACTAAAATTGCCGTCCTATGCCCTTCGTTAATTCCTTTAATCTTGGCAAACACTTCTTTTACAATTTTTGGCGCGAGTCCCAGCGACGGCTCATCCAGTAAAAGCACTTTTGGATCAGTCATAAGACCACGCGCCAAAGCCAGCATTTGCTGCTGTCCGCCAGAGAGCGTCTTTGATTTGCTCTTCCTCTTTTGCTTAAGCACTGGAAAAACTTCCATCACCTCTTCCATCCGGCGACGCAATTCTTTTTTATCCACAACTACAAACCCTCCTATTTCCAAATTTTCCTCAATCGTCAAATGCGTAAATACTCGCCGGCCTTGGGGCACAAAAGCCAGACCTCGCGCAACCATTTCATAAGCTACGGGCGCGACCGACTTTCCGTGCCACAAAATTTGCCCTTTACAAATTGGCGCTAAACCAAAAATCGCCCGCAGCACAGTAGATTTTCCAGCCCCATTCGGCCCCATCAAAGCTACTATTTCGCCCTCATCAAGCGCGATATCGACCCCATCTAACGCCCTTAAACCGCCATACTGCACGGTAAGATTTTGCAACTGCAGTAAAGTCTCCATAATTTCAATCCAAAATTTCTAATTTCTAGTTTCCAGTTTCAGATCATTCTCCCAAATAGGCTTCCATAACCTCTGGCCTACTCAAAACTTCTTCCGATTTTCCTTCTGCAAGAAGTTTGCCGCTATCCAAAACAACTACATGATCGGCAAGCTCCCGAATTAAATCCATATTGTGCTCAATTAAAACCACTGTTTTGCCAGACGCTCGTAAATCTTTAACAGCCGCAACCATGATTTTCAGCATCTCCGGAAATAATCCCGCAAAAGGCTCGTCCAAAAGAAAAACCTCCGAATCCATCGCCAAAGCCCGGCCAATTTCCAAAAGTTTGCGCTGACCATACGAAAGGCTTTGCGCTAATGCACTGCGCTTTTCCCAAAGCCCCACCTTAATTAAAACCTCCTCTACTCTTTTAAGGTGATGCGCGCTATGCTTTTCAAAAAGCGCTCCAAAAACATTACGTTCGGTCAGCACCACTAAGATATTGTCTATCACCGTCATCTGATTAAAAAGCCTCACCTCCTGAAATGTTCTGGTTATCCCGTAGGCAGGGACATTGTAGGGCTTGATCGCACGCGCGCCCACGCCATTGATAATAACCACACCGCTATCAATCGGCACGATTCCGCTTATCAAATTAATCAAGGTCGTCTTCCCGGACCCGTTTGGCCCAATAACAGCTGCGATCTTCCCTTTTTCAATAGCCAGCGACAAATTATCAACCGCATACACGCCATCAAAATGCTTTACTAATTTTTTGATCTCTAACGCATTCATATTTTATACTCCCCAAGCAAACCCTGCGGCCGATACAGCATTAGTAAAATCAAAATTAACCCATAAACCAACTGCCGCATCTGCGCAGCTACACTGGAGGGAAATCCGACAAACCTCAAAATTTCCGGCAAGAGTATTAAAAATAAAGCGCCCAAAACCGAGCCGCGCAAATTGGCAAGCCCGCCCAAAATAATAATTACCAGAATAAAGACCGACTCCATTAAAGTGAAACCGGAAGGGTCAATGAAAGTAATATACGAGGCAAAAAAGGAACCAGCAATTGCGGCCATCCCCGCGCCTATCATAAAAACGGCGAGCTTGAAATATAAAGTGTTGTAGCCGAAAACTTGGATAGCTTCTTCGTCTTCCCGAATTGATTTGAGCACTCGGCCAAAAGAAGAATTAACGATGAAGCGAGAAGCGAGATAAACAAGACCCAGAAATGCTAAAACAAGCATTAAAAAATTAAAATTATTGGAAAAATCAATTCCAAACAATTCCGGCTTGGAAATTCCCGGAATGCCGAGCGGCCCCCTTGTCAAATTCTGCCAGTTAAGAAAAACTGCAAAAGCAATAGCGTTAAAGCCAAAAGAGCCAAGGGCGTAATAGTCGTCCCTGAATTTGGAAAGCACTAACCCGATTAAAAAACTAGCAATTAAGGTTAGGATTATCCCTAGAACTACGGAAGGGAAAAAATCAACCCCGCTTTGAGTTAAAAGTATGGCGGTTGTGTAAGAGCCAATGCCGTAGAAAGCTGCGTGAGTAAGGGACAAAAGCCCAGTGTAGCCGACGACCAAATTCAAACTAACGCCAAGCATGGCGTAGACGGTGAACAAAATTGCTAAGTGAATTAGATATTCCATACTATTTATTCATAATTCCTTTTGGACGGAAAAGCAGAAACACAATCAACAAGGCAAAAGCGATTGCATCTTTCCATTCTCCTGATATTTTCCAGATGCCGAAATTTTCCACAAATCCCAACAGAAACGCGCCCATCACTCCTCCATAGATATTTCCAACTCCGCCTATAATAGATGCAATAACACCTTTCAATAATAATCCTAACCCCATCGTCGGCTCAATGCCAGTGTCAAAGCCAACCAATATGCCGGCAAGCCCGGCAATTGCCGAACCAATAAAAAATATCCTGCCGATAATTCTATTTGTATTGATACCAACAATTTTTGCCACTTCTTCATCGTCGCTCATGGCTCTTACTGCTTTGCCGAACCGCGTTTTGTAAAGAAGCAAAATAAGTCCTGCCGTAATCAAGGCGACAGACATCAAAATAATGAGCTGTGTTTGAGTTATGACACCGTCAAAAATCTCAAAGATTCTTTGTGTACCGACGCTATATGAAAGCGTTTTAAATTGGCTGGTGAATAAAATGGCAATAACAGCTTGGATTGCCGTAAAAGCCCCAAGCGAAGCGACAAGCAAAACCATGTTGGACGCTTTTCTCTTGCGAAGCGGTAAATACACAAACTTATCTAATCCGTAGCCGGCTATACCGGCAAGTAGGACCCCAATAATCACGGCAAGATACACGTTCCATCCCAAAGTTTTGGCAAAATAAAAGACAGCATATCCACCCACCGCCGCTATCACGCCGTGTGCTAAATTGAAAAATTTTGTCGCGCCGTAAATTAAATTAAAACCAAGCGCGACTAACGCATAAATCGCTCCGGCGATAATGATATTGACAATAAGCTGGGGAAGTATGTCCACAATTTAATTATATCATTTTTAGCGGTAGCTCTCAACAAAATTGCCTCGCTTATGCGAGGCAATTTTGTTTTCATGAGTATCTAAACTTTTATCGAATATACTCTACTGTTTTTCCACCCTGTATAACCTTCACAGCAACCTCGGCTACTTTCAGGTCCCCATTGGCGTCGAACTCCACAACCGGAACGGCAATAGAATATCGATAGACTGTTCTAGCCAACTCGTCCCTAATGGCTTTTTGATCCGTACCAACTTTTTCTATCACTTTAGCGAAGATTTTCACAGCATCATAGGCGTAAGGAGTGATAATATTGATGCTTTTATTTGAGACTTGCTTGACTTTTGCTTGGAAGTCGTCGGGGTTGTTGGTTTTACCTTCCATTATCAGAACTCCCTCGGCTTCCGGTAATTTTAGGATGGATTCCTCAATAAATGCATCGCCGCCAACTACCGTTGCTGTAAGGCCAAGCTGTTTTATCTGCTTTAAGCCAGCAACTCCATTTTGCGGATAAACTGGGAAGTAGAGAACTTCTGGGTTGGCCGCCTTCGCTTTGGTTATTTGTGTTCGCAAGTCTGTTGCGTCTTGCAAGACACCTTCGTCATACACTATTTCTCCACCCAATTGTTTGTATCTTTCAATAAAGACATTCCTAATTCCTTGACCCCAGTCATTCTTGACGAATATTACGGCAGTTTTTCTCTTGCCAAGAGTGTTGTAGACAAAATCAGCGGCAAATTTGCCTTGTAGGGCATCTGATGGATAGTTGCGGAAAATATAATCTCCGACCTTAGTAAGATCAGGGGCTGAAGCACCAATTAGAATTACTGGGGTACCAGCACTTTGAGCGATAGGAACTCCTGGACCTGCCGACGAGGAACAGACTGGACCAACAATTGCAGTCACTTTATCAACGTTAACAAGTTTATTTATCGCATTAGCTCCCGCTGAAGAACATCGATCGTCTTCAACAATCAGCTCTACTTTCCTGCCATTTATTCCTCCGGCATCATTGATTTCTTTAACCGCAAGCATTGCGCCCCCGAAAGCGGCTTCTCCATAGCTTGCCCCTTCGCCAGTCATCGGAGCAACCAGACCGATTTTAATCGGCTCTGTCGTTGCTGGCGCCGTTGGCGCTCCGGCCTTCTGCCGCAACATGGTATATCCTCCCCAAATTACTATCACTAATACTATAATTCCTAAAACTATTTTGCTGTTTTTTGTCATAATCAAAGTTAACTTAATGATTAAATTTTTAATTTAATGGCTACATTTTTCGACTTTAGGATTTTATATTGTAGTTTTATATTAGACTACCAATCCCCCGCGCGTCAAGCTGAATTTTATCCACATACCAAAATTGACACGATCGTGTCAATCTCGGTATGACTCATCTTTACTACGATCCCACGGTTAATTACATAACCGATACCTGTACAAAAACCTAATTAATAAATTCTATATGGTGCGTTTGTTTGACGAAATCCGAACCTATTTTGAACGGAACTGACGGCGCGCTTCGCGCGCCAAACTGAACGCTCGGGCGGGCAAAAAGGAAGGGGGTTGGGGGGAAGGAATTTTTGCTGGAAAGGAATATTTTTTACCAAGAACACACCATTGCTATTTTCATACAATTTGATAATCGGTGAACGATCAAGCAAAATTTCAAGTACACAATATAATTCCCACACTTTTTCTCGCAACGGCATATTCTCTCTCAAATCGGAAACTTTAATTCCGATTGTTTTTGCTTCGTTTATTCCAATCGGTCTGCCGTGCGATAACCATTTTTTATGGTCGGCCAAATTTTTAGCGATGCCGTCCGCTTTTTCCGCCGCTTTTGCATCACCCTTAAACATATATTTAGTTAGCCAATCTTTTACCAATTCTTCGGATAATTTTTTAGCGTTTTCACAAATTTGCAAAATATGTAAATCATATTTATTCAAAAGCGGCAGATATGCTGGCAAAATATCGGTTCCGGCTTCCGAAATTACTTTTTTGGCTTCCTCGAAACCGTCAATTAAAGTTTGTGCTGGAACAAAATTTCCGTTGATTTGAATTTGAGGGTCAATCGGTCCAAGTTCTGATCTATCGTCCATCAAAATTTCATCACCAGACAAAACCATCATTGTTGCCGCGCTTTTTGCCATATTCGGGACGATAAAACGGATATTGTCAAAATGTTCTCGCAACATACAAACGATTGATTGTGTCGCTTCAGCGGAACCGCCCGGGCTATGAATAATTACATCAACGCCATTTTTATCCAAACCCTCAACAATATCAGCAAAGCAAGTTTTATCGTCCCAAGTAATTGCGCCAGCGGGGTGATTTTTCTTTAAGTCAGAAAAATAAACCAAAACATCTCGTTTGGTTATCTCCTTAATTTCTTTTATTTTTTGTTTTCTAAATGAGTCAATATACTCAACCTGTTTTTCTGGCTGAGGCAGTTTATTTAACTCATCTAGTAGTCGTTGAAATGTTGGCATAATAATCTTTTTTAGAAAGCGAGCTGGAATAACTACCTCTATATCTCGGTTTCTGTTTAATAGTCATCGCGTCAATCGCTTGCTCGTAAGTTTTTTGAGCGTTTTCAAAAACTTCCAGAGCTTTTTTAATCTTTGGATTGTCTTTGATATTATTCAATTTTTGCTGAAATTGTATGTCCATAAGTTGATTATATCATTCTTTAGGTTTGACACTACCCAAGACGACATAATAAAAAGCGCGTCTAATAACTTCAAAGAACAACAAAATCAATAAGTTGCCGATAATAAAATATTTAATGAACTTACTATAAGTATAAGACGGTTGAATATCAAAAAGTTTTACGCTGTAATCAAGATATTTTGACTTGTCGCTGTTTATATAACTGTTCTCTATTTTTGGTATTGTTTCATCTAAATATTTTTTCTCGGCTTCAGTTAGCGGAGGCCGCTGGTTTTTCTTTATGGACAATCTATCGTTGCCATATACCTCATAAACTTTTTGTGCCGCGAAAACATCTATATCGTCATTTGTCGGCTGGTAGCAATTTTTGAAAATAGTTTTGATCGTGTAATCATTATATCCCTCAAAAAAATTCTTATAATTGAACCCGTCTTTAAGTTCGTAATTTGACAACTCTATTCCTATTTGTTTGGGCGTAAGAATTTTTTTGTCACCATAGGTGCATGAAATTGTCGTTTTGTTGTTATCTACATTTTTTACTCCTCCGCTTATGATTATTCCATTAAAAACAACAAACGCGACTAAAATACATAATCCAAAAACCACCTTCAATAGTCTATACCATGCTTTTGAATTCAAATATTGTAATGTTTTCTTTTCGTTGTTTTCCATAGTATTATTTGCTGTATTTATTTATACAATCCTGTCTTTGAGTTTTTTGAGCTTCCGTTTCGTTGCCCAATCCTGCGGGGTCTGAAGGATTAACTTGTTTAAGGCACGCTTCCAGCTCAGGATTATTGCTGAATAAACCAAGAGGGTCGCTGATAAGTTTAACATTAAAGAGAGACGGCGGATTTTTACCTTGAACAGTCTGCTCTAGTAAATCAGTGGCCTCTTTTTCGGTTATGCCACAGGCTTTTTGAATTAAGAAATTTTTATCATGGCCAATAAATTTTCCGTCTGCGTCAAAATCTTTTTCGGTAAATTTTATGTCAGTATTTTTAGCATTGATAGTTTTCTTGTTCCCAAAATTGCAGGTTATTTGGACTTGATTTGTTAAATCCTTATAAACAAAAGTATCCACATACTGCGAAGCTTGCCAATTTTTTCCAGCCTCAATTACTGCCTTATATTTATAAGCGTGGTAAAAATACCCGCTTACTCCACCGAGTAGCAATCCTACAATTAAAATGATTAAAGTTTTTTTCATAAAAATTATTTGATTAAATCTTCTATTGAAACGCCCAACGCTCTGGCGATTTTATCCATAGTTTGGACGCTTGGCTTATTAACTGTGCCGCTTTCGACCTTCATAAGCGTTGTATATTTTATATCTGCTTTCTTGGCTAAATCATCTTGAGTTAAGCCAAGTTTGGTGCGTAATTTCTTGATATTCTCGCTGATTGTTTTTCCACTTGTCATATAAATAAAGTTTTGGTAGTATTATAGTATATAAGGTTATTATCTGTATTCTTATACTACCAAATAACATGAATTTAATCAAGCAAATTTCTTGGCGGCGCATTTCGCAAAGCGAAATACGAAATTCGGCGGCGGCGGAAAGCGAGGGCGGGCAAAAATTCCTTCCCCCCAACCCCCTTCCTTTTT
>LCOG01000013.1 GCA_001001705.1 Parcubacteria group bacterium GW2011_GWA2_47_26
CCATCCCAAGGCATGGTCTTTATGGATAAATTGTACGATTGCAAAAAGGCCTACGCAGTATTGAAAGCCAACGGCTGCGCTCCGGGCACCATCCGCAAACGGAACAACCCGCAGAAGAACCGCGACCTTGATCGGTGGAGATCCTATCGGCGTATGCCGTTTGAAGGGACCTTTTCCAAATTAAGAGAAAGGTCTAAATTCAAAGGAAGGGTCAAAGTCTTGTTCCAATGCTTTGCCGAAGCCATTTGTCACAACCTGAAAAAGGCAGTGACGGTACTGCCTATGCAGATCGCCCCTTAGGGGGCGCAAGGGTGAGATGTGTCCGGAGGCAGGAAAAGAGATGATTCCGAACACGAGATTGATGAAAGAATGATACGATCAACGCCTTTATAGAGGCGATGTGTATGATGATCGCATTATTGTTTGATCAATTTGGGTGTTTGGCAACAGTCCCTTCTAGGCAGGTAATTGTGTTGCAAGGTTTGCTTGTCAGCCCTTGCAATATTTCTCTCCCTGCAATTACCTGTCAAGAAGAGTTGGGGATAAAAGGTATTTACAAAATCCAAAATATCCGATAAAATAGATTTAGGCTTGAGATATGAGTATAATTCGCGATGTTACTATAAAAGCTCAAAAATATCTGGATGACCCGGATATCTTGTTGTTTGTCGGGGCGCGACAGGCGGGCAAGACTACGATTCTCAAACAATTGCAGGAGCAGGTTGTTTCGGTGCGCCGCGAAGCGCAGTTTTTTTTGAATTTGGAAGATCCGGACTTTCGCGCACTTTTGAACCAGTCGCCTAAAAATCTTTTTAAAATTTTTCCGTTTGACCTGTCACGAAGAGCAGTTGTATTTATTGATGAGGTGCAATATCTAAAAGACCCGTCTAATTTTTTGAAATATTTGTATGATGAACACGAAAAACAGATAAAGCTCTGCGTGTCCGACTCGTCGGCATTTTATCTAGACCAGAAATTTAAAGATTCCCTGGCCGGGCGGAAGCGCATCTTTCAGGTGCATACCCTGTCCTTTGCCGAGTTTTTGCGCTTTAAGGGACAGGAGGAGCTATGGCCGAAGCGCACGCGGGCGCCCCTGACGCTTTTAGAGAAGGAACGGGTTGCGCAATTTTTTGAGGAGTACATGATTTATGGCGGATATCCGCGCGTTGCGCTAGCTCCGCTAGAAGAAAAAAAAGAAATACTGTGCGAGCTGGCATATTCCTATATTAAAAAAGATATCTATGAAGGGCGCGTGCGGCAAGAGGAAATATTTTACAGACTTTTAAAAATTCTGGCCGCACAGACCGGGCAACTAGTAAATGCTACCGAGCTCTCTGCGACTCTCGGGGTTTCTAAAACAGCGATCAATGCATATCTTTGGGTGATGCAAAAATCTTTTCATCTAGCGCTTATTACGCCATTTTTTAGAAATGTGCGCAAGGAGCTTACCCGAATGCCCAAGGTTTTTTTTCTAGATCTCGGGTTGAGAAATTTTTTCCTAGACAATTTCACTCCGTTTCTTAAACGAGAAGATCGCGGCGCGCTTTTGGAAAACGCCGTGTTTTGCCAATTAGCAAAACATCGCGAAAACGCCGAGATCCATTTTTGGCGGACTACCCAAAAACAGGAAGTGGATTTTGTGATTGGGGAGAAGGAGGCTTTTGAGGTTAAAGTGAATCCAGAGCATGCCTCGTTGCGTGTTCTGAAAGTATTTAAAGCACAATATCCCGAGATTGACTTGCGATTTGTAACTTTCGAAGCGCGTTTGCAGGAATATGGTAAAATACCGATTATGGAGGTTTGGGAGTTATAATAAATGTTTATATGTCTACATTTCAAAATGCTCTAGAGCAACTTAAGCGCGCGGCGAAGATAATTAATCCGGATGCGGATTTGTTAGCGGTTCTTAATCAGCCGCGGCGGACGATTGAGGCGGCTATTCCGGTGCGGATGGATGACGGCAGTTTGCGGATTTTTCACGGGTATCGCGTGCAGTACAATAATGCCCGCGGCCCCTATAAGGGCGGCATACGTTTTCACCCTAATGTGGATATGGACGAGGTTAAGGCCTTGGCGTTTTGGATGACTATTAAATGCGCAGTGGTGGATATTCCTTTTGGAGGCGGCAAGGGTGGAGTGGCGGTTGATCCGAAATTATTAACTGCTCACGAGCTAGAAAGGTTGTCGCGCGGTTATGTGCAGGCCTTTTATGAGGTGATTGGCCCGACACTGGACGTTCCGGCGCCGGATGTGAATACCAATCCGCAAATTATGGGGTGGATGAGCGATGAGTTTATTCGTGTAACATGTAACATGAAGCATGTAACACAAGATGAGAAGGAAAAATTAAAGG
The DNA here is from genome assembly GCA_001001705.1 of Parcubacteria group bacterium GW2011_GWA2_47_26. Taxonomy (GTDB): domain Bacteria; phylum Patescibacteriota; class Patescibacteriia; order GWA2-47-26; family GWA2-47-26; genus GWA2-47-26. The sequence continues at coordinate 2,354 of LCOG01000013.1, forward strand.
CGACGTTTACGGGAAAATCCGTGGAGCAAGGCGGGAGTGAGGGGCGAGGGGAAGCCACGGGATACGGCGGATTTGTTGTTCTGGAAGCTTTGCTACATAACTCCACCCATCCTCCCCTTAAATTAAGGGGAGGAGAGGAGGGGTTACCAACGGTTGCGGTACAGGGTTTTGGAAATGTCGGGTTTTATGTGGCCAAGTTTTTACACGACGCCGGCTATCGGGTGGTGGCGGTATCAGATTCGCAAGGCGCGATTTATGATAAGCGTCAGTTAGGCATGGATCCGGATAGCATTATGAAAACCAAAAAGGCGAAAGGCGCCATCGGCGGGTGTTATTGCGTGGGCAGTGTTTGCGATTGTGAAAATTATACGGCGATTTCAAATGAAGAATTACTGGAGCTCCCCGTAGATATTTTGATTCCCGCGGCTTTAGAGGGCGTAATTAATCAAAACAATGCGAGTAAGATTAAAGCAAAAGTGATATTAGAGATGGCTAACGGTCCTACTACGCCAGAAGCAGAAAGCGTGATTTTGGGGCGCGGGGGAGTGATTGTTCCGGATGTACTGGCTAATGGCGGCGGGGTGGCGACCTCGTATTTTGAATGGTTTCAAAATATGCACAATGAAAAGTGGTCTAGAGAGCGCGTACTGCAAGAGCTTAAAGCTAAAATGGAAAAAAGTTTTACTGCGGTTTGGGATAGTTCGGCTAGACATAGTACGGATTTGCGCACCGCGGCCTACAGTGTGGCTTTAGAAAAGATAGCCGAAGCGGCGACTTACTCGGCTGAATAGTAAATAAAGATATGTTTTCACTGAAGCCTGTTTATGAGAGCAGGCTTTTTGCTTTGGGTAATGAATTTGTCGCTGGCGCGGACGAGGTGGGGCGCGGAGCGCTGGCCGGGCCGCTAGTTGCGGCGGTAGTTGTATTTGACCAAAAGTCTCTACGACAGTTTTGTCGGGCGATAGCGGGCCCAATAAGAGACTCCAAACAGTTGAGTTATTTACAGCGTGAGCGAGTTTTTCCTTTTATCAAAAAGTACGCTTGCGAGATTAGCGTGGGCAGGGTAAGCCATCGTGAGATTGATAAAAATGGCATGGGTTTTGCGGCTAAAGAGGTATTTTACAGGGCGATAGAAAAATGTAGAATGAAGAACCCGCCTCGTCGGCAGGCAGGTGTAAAATGCAAAATTTTGGTTGATGCGGTGAGGTTGCCTAGACTAGCCGTGCCACACGAGTCAATTATTCACGGCGATTCAAAAATATTTTCTATTGCGGTAGCCTCGATTTACGCTAAAGTCCTCCGTGATAGATTGATGCAGAAATATGCGTTACGTTATCAGGGCTATGGCTTTGAGAGGAATGTTGGCTATGGCACGGCAGAGCATTTTTCCGCCATAGCAAGCCAGGGATTTTGCCGAATTCATAGGAGAACGTTTTGTTTAGGACACTTGCCCAATAGGCTATAGTGTGGTAAAAGTAGTCCGTTGCTACAAGCCCCGCAGTAGTCCCGCCAAGGCGGGATCACTACGGGGCAAGGAGGAGAGCAATGGTCGAGACCCGGTATGTCTGGGTTCGTCTAGGGGGATTGAGTTTGCGGCTCTGGGTGTATCTTTTCCATGGTACCAAGCTGATGTTTCTGCAAGGGTACTACACGATTGCTGCGGGAAAGAAATTCTGCGGCCACGTTCTTAAAAATCCCTACCGTCTTGATCCGGGTTGGATTATTGGCTGGCACTGGAGGGGCGATGGGCCGAATCGTCGCCAGATTTATTATCATGTCAAGAGCGCTTACGATACCGAGCGTTCGTTTCGGCATGCGAGTGCTTCAGAAGAGGTGGCGCGGGATCGAGTAGGGCTTTCCATTGAGACGGCGGGCATGCTCGTGCGCGACCTCTTGGCCTATTGGCCTCTTACTAAGAGTCAGCGGGCGAGGCTTACGCGCAAGTTGCGGGATCTGCGCGAGCGATATCGGCGAGCACAACGCCCGGCATTGCAAGGAGCTACGGATCAGGTTACGGCAAGTGCTGGTTTCCGAGATAGCCGCGGGCGAAGTAATCCGCGGGCCAGTGCGGCGCGGCTTTTGGCCGCGCAACGACGCTACGGAGTGCGGCTGGAGGAAATTACGAGCATAGTGCCGCATCTGGGTCGCTTGCATGTGCTTGTAACTCAAGAGTTGGCTCGGATTCAGCACACCTTGCTTGAGCACGATTTTGAGCTTTTGCAAGAAGTGCGGCGCAAGTTGCCGCGCTGCAAAGAAGAGCGGGATTTGCGCTGGGCCACGGCGACGCTCCAAGACGTGCGGCGTGATCTGGCCACGATTCGCGTGGCGCCGTTTTATAGGAACTGTCGCTACATGGAAGCGGAGATTGCGATGGCAGTGCAGGTTTTGGGCGATACGCGGGAGATGCCGGAGGAGCGGGTAAAGCGCGTCGTGCCGATTATCGCGACCATGATCAATTCCATTGTTTTCAAACGCGCTCAACGCGTGCTTGAAGGGTTGATTAGAGAGGTGAGCATGGCCCAGGCCAGCGGGGAACTGGATAGCGTTCAGCCTGAAGCCTATGCTCGGCGAGTGCAAGGATTTGCGCAGCGGGCTGAACGGCTGTGTGAGGGTGGTTTCAGGCATAAGCGTTTGGTTGCTTTGCAGAAGCATTTGGCAAAGGCTGTTAAGAACCTGCGCGCAGGAGAGCTGGTCAAGGCCAAGGACTGTCTCAAGGCCGCCTCGCGCCTGCTTTGATCTTTTTTTCGGAGGAAGGGGCACAATTTGCGCCCCTTTTGTTTTTTAGGACGCAGTGCTACACTAGACCTATCCCCTAATAATCTTTCTACTGCAATTTCCATATTTTGACTGCGACTTTGCAAAAAATTATCAACATATACGCCGTATATGCTTCAAATTTTTTGCTTCGTCTCGCTCAAAATCTGAAAATTTCGTCACGAAAATTATTAGGGGACAGGTCTAATTGACAAACTAGTTTTGTCATCCTTAGTGTAGCGAAGGATCCCATTCTTTAACCACGGGATTGCCACGTCGCTTCGCTCCTCGCAATGACGTTATGAAATATCATCATCGTGAAATAGAGAAAAAATGGCAGAAAATCTGGGAGGAGCGTGGTGTGTTTGCCGCGAAAGATTTTAGCAAGCGTCCAAAATTTTATGCGTTGATTGAGTTTCCTTATCCTTCGGGGGAGGGTTTGCATGTGGGACATCCGCGTTCCTATACGGCCATGGATATTATTGCGCGCAAGCGCAGGATGGAAGGGTATAACGTTCTGTATCCCATTGGCTTTGATTCATTTGGTTTGCCCACAGAAAATTATGCCATCAAAACCGGCCGCCCACCGGCGGAAATTACTAAAGAGAATATTGCGACTTTTACCAAACAACTCAAAATGTTGGGATTTAGTTTTGATTGGTCGCGAGCGGTGACAACGAGCGATCCTTCTTATTATAAATGGACCCAGTGGTTGTTTTTGCAATTTTTCAAACATGGTTTGGCCTACAAAAAAAAGATGGCCATTAATTGGTGCCCCAAAGATAAAATCGGGCTGGCCAATGAAGAAGTGGTGGATGGCGCGTGTGAGCGGTGTGGTACGCCAGTGGAGAAACGTGAGAAAGAGCAATGGATGTTGGCCATTACCAAATACGCGGATAAACTTCTGGAAGGTTTGAAAGAAGTGGACTATATTGAACGCGCGAAGGTGCAGCAGGAGAATTGGATTGGACGGAAAGAAGGAATCAACATTGAGTATCAAGTAATAGGGAGTGACAAGAAAATAGTGTGCTTCACCACCCGGCCAGATACTAATTTCGGGGCCACGTTTGTAGTGCTCGGACCAGAGTACCCGTTTGCATTGGAACTTTCTACCCCCGAATATAAAAAAGAAGTAAAAGCATATATTGAGGGTGCAAAAAAAACGGCTGAAGCGGAACGCCTTGTGGAAGGGCGGGAAAAAACAGGGGTGTTTACTGGAGCATATTGTGTCAACAATTTGAATGGCGAGAAAATGCCAATCTGGATCTCTGATTATGTGTTGGGGTATGTAGGGACCGGGGCAGTGGTAGGTGTGCCGGGGCATGATATTCGTGATTTTGAGTTTGCTAAGAAATTCAAAATACAAATCAAGCGTGTGGTGGTGGGAAGCGACGGAGATACTTTAGAAATTACGAAATCTGAACAAGTACAGGAGGAAAAAGGAACCATGATCAATTCAGGGTTTCTTGATGGAATGGATATTCATGCGGCCACAAAAAAAATCATGGATTATTTGGAAGAGAAAGGGTGGGGAAAGCGGGTGGTTAATTATAAACTCCGCGATTGGGTGTTTTCGCGGCAGAGATATTGGGGAGAGCCGATACCGCTAGTGTTTTGCGAGGCGTGCAAGGGAAAGAAACAGAAAGTATTGCTAATCCACGGATTTGAAGGAAGCGCGGAATCAAATTGGTTTCCATGGATGAAACAAGAATTGGAAAAACAAGGATTTGAAGTTTTTCTGCCGACATTGCCAAACAGCTCTCATCCGAAGTTTGAAGAATGGATGGCTGCTCTGGAACCGATTGCAAAACGGTTTGGAGAAGATGATATCATTGTGGGCCACAGTCTCGGCGGACGATCGGCTTTGCATCTTTTATCTCGCTTAAAAAAACGTATCGGTCACGTGTACCTGATCGCGCCGGCGGTTTGGGCAAAACCGTTGAATTGGAATGAAGTGAAAAAGGATCCAAATTGGGAGGGATCTGATGTTGATACATTCCACATGTTTCATGACCATGCCGTGTCATGGGAAGATGCCGGTCAGTACGCTAATAGTAAGACCGTTATTTTTTCTCCGGATGATCCTTTTATTCCAACCCAAGACCACTCGACCATTCCGCAGGGCTGGTGTATTAATGTTTTTTCTGGAAGTTATGGACATTTTGATAGACCAGAATACCCAGAATTGCTCGAACTGGTTGCGGTCAGTAAATCAAGCGGTTGGATTCCTCTTCCTGAAGATCAATTGCCACTTACTTTGCCCGAAGTAGAAAAGCATCAGCCCACCGATACGGGCGAATCGCCGCTGGCGGCTATGACGGAATGGGTAAAGACTAAATGCCCGCAGTGCGGCGGCGAGGCGCGACGCGAAACCGATACCATGCCAAATTGGGCAGGATCAAGTTGGTATTTTTTGCGTTACTGCGACCCCCATAATGATAAAGAGTTTACGGCGATGGATAAGTTGAAGTATTGGATGGGTGGCGGCGGTAGTGACCATGTCACTCACGCTCGTGACATGGTCACGAAGAGCTGTGGTGGCGGAGTGGACTGGTACAACGGCGGGATGGAGCATACGGTTTTGCATTTGCTTTATTCGCGTTTTTGGAATCAGTTCTTGTACGATATTGGACTGGTACCAACGCGCGAGCCGTACAAGAAGCGCACCTCACACGGATTGATTTTAGCAGAGGATGGCGAGAAAATGTCTAAGTCGCGCGGCAATGTTGTGAATCCCAATGAGATTGTTGAAAAATACGGGGCGGATGTGTTGCGGGTTTATGAGATGTTTATGGGGCCGTTTGATCAGGCAGTGCCGTGGAGCACAAAGTCCATTGCCGGAGTGCAGAGGTTTTTGGAGAAGGTGTGGCAATTGGCGAGCAGATTAGATCAGAATAAGCAGATTCCGCAGAGTAAGCAGTTGGAGCGGTTGGTGCACAAAACCACAAAGAAAGTAACTGAAGATATTGAGGCGATGAAGTTTAATACTGCGATTGCGGTGATGATGACACTCATGAACGAATTGAGTTCACAGTCGACAGTTCATCCCAGTACTAAAGCAGAGCTTGGTACGGGACTTCGCAGTACACAGTACGAAACGCTGTTGCAATTGTTGCATCCGTTTGCGCCACATATGACGGAGGAGCTTTGGGAACGATTGCATAACCCCTCCCAACCCCCCCTTAACTTAAGGAGAGGAGACGTTGGGTTGTTGTGTCAGCAGCCGTGGCCCAAGTGGAATCCGGAGTTGGTGAAGGACGAAGAGATTGAATTAGTGATCCAAGTGAATGGCCGCGTGCGTGATCGGGTGAGTGCACCTGCAGATATTTCCCATGATCAGGCAGAAGTGCTTGCTTTTCAAAATAAAAAAGCAGCCAAATGGTTTCATGGGAAAGAAGTAAAAGATGTGGTTTTTGTTAAAGGGAAATTGATCAATATTGTAACAGCAAATTAAGCAAATTAAGCAGAGTAGGCCTTGCGTGCTTAATCTGCTTAGTACTTATTCTGCTTAATCTGCCCAATCTATGAGGATTGCAATCATCGGAGCCGGTTATGTCGGGCTTACTTCCGCCGCAGTGTATGCCAAACTCGGGCATACAGTATTTGCCGTGCGTAAAGACGCGGAGAAAGTTGAGATGTTGAAGCGCGGCGAGGTGCCGTTTTATGAACCGGGACTTCCCGAGCTTGTTAAAGATGGAGTGCAGAGCGGCCGCTTAATTCCGACTACAAGTTACGCAGAGGCAGTGCCAAATGCCGAAGTGATTTTTATTTGTGTGGGTACTCCGCCTCTATCTTCGGGCGAGGCAGATTTGTCGCAGGTGTTTGCGGCGGCGCGCGAGGTAGCAGAAAATTGGGGGGAAGGATACAAGGTAATTGCGGATAAGAGTACGGTGCCGGTTGGCACGGCGCAAAAAGTGCGGAAAGTAATTGAAGAGGTTCTTGTGGCTAGGCCACAAAATCGCAGTGGCCTAGCCACAAGTCAATTTGATGTTGCCTCGTGTCCAGAGTTTTTGCGTGAGGGATCGGCGGTGCACGATACTTTGAATCCGGATCGCGTGGTGATAGGCACTGATTCGGAGCGCGCGCGCGCGGTGTTGTCAAAAGTGCATGAGGATTTGCCTGGCGAGCGGGTTATTACGGATATTCGCACGGCAGAGATGATCAAATATGCATCCAATGCTTTTTTGGCCACGAAAATTTCTTTTATCAATGAGATTGCCAATGTTTGTGATGAGGTGGGGGCGAATGTGGATGAGGTAGCGCGCGGGATGGGGCTTGATCCGCGCATTGGAAGCGCGTTTTTAAAAGCCGGAATTGGATACGGCGGAGCCTGTTTCCCCAAAGATACAAAAGCCCTGCACTCCATTGCTTTTTTGCATGACTATGATTTCAAGTTGCTTAAAGCCGTGATTGAAGTGAACAAGGCTCAGCGCAGGCATTTTTTGCGTAAGGTGCGGCAGATGCTAGCACCTCTTGCCGGTAAAAAAATAGGTATTTTGGGTTTAGCTTTTAAGAATAATACTGATGATGTGCGGGAGTCGGCCGCTCTAGACATTGCCTCTTGGCTTATAAAAGAGGGGGCGCAGGTTGTAGCGTATGATCCGCAAGCGGCAGAAAATGCAAAGGCGGTCATTAAAGCTGAGCTTTCTCCCAACCAAAGCTCAGCTTTGGATTCAGTATTTATTACTTGTCCGACCGCAGAAGAAGCGGCCAGAGATGCGGACGCGCTCTTGGTGCTCACCGAGTGGAAAGAATTTTGCGATTTGCCGTGGAGTGATTTGCGCTCCATGATGAATCAAGCTATTGTGTTTGACGGGCGTAATCTTTTGGATTCTAAAAAGATGCGGGAGCTTGGTTTTACGTATGTCTCGGTTGGGAGACCGTGATCTGCACCGAGGAAAAGCTACGGACGGAGGGGTTAGTGTGTATAAGATGTGGATAAGATTGTAATTATTTCTAAACTACCAAAGTATGCATTATTTAGTTACCGGCGGAGCCGGATTTATTGGCTCGCATATTGTTGAGGCGCTTCTTGCGCGGGGCGATGGTGTACGGATTCTCGACGATTTTTCGTCGGGAAAGCAGGCTAATGTTCCGGCGGGAGTGGAAGTGATTAATTCCAGTATTACAGACCCCGTAGCAATTGCGCCGGCTTTTATGGGAATACAAGGAGTATTTCATACCGCGGCGTTGCCACGCGTGCAGCTATCTATAGACAAACCCAGAGAGACTAACGAGGTGAATATTACGGGCACTTTGAATATATTGCTGGCGGCGAGAGATGCGGGAGTTAAGCGAGTGGTTTATTCTGCTTCGTCCTCGGCTTATGGCGATCAGCCGACTTTGCCGTTACATGAAGAGATGAAGCTTAACCCCAAGAGCCCTTATGGTTTACAGAAGTATGTGGGCGAGGAATATTGTAAGATGGCCAGTTTGTTTTGGGGGGTGGAGACCGTGTCGCTTCGGTATTTTAATGTATATGGACCGCGTCTTACTTTTGAAGGGGCATATGTAACAGTAATTGCAGTTTTTTTGAAACAGCGCGCCGAAGGTGTACCGCTTACAATCACAGGAGACGGAACGCAGACTCGTGATTTTACTTATATTGATGATGTGGTGGCGGCGAATTTATTGGCTATGGATAGCGCTAAAGTTGGGCAAGGGGAAGTTATGAATATCGGGGCGGGGAGTAATCACAGCGTTAATGAAGTCGCGGCATTAGTTGGTGGATTAACCACGCACATTGAGCCTAGAGTTGAGCCACATGATACTTTGGCGGATGTACGTCGCGCTAGAGAGCTTCTGGGGTGGGTTCCGCAGGTTAAGTTTGAGGAGGGATTAAAGCGAACGATGGAGTGGTTTGAAAAAATGTAAAATTATGTTGCCGAAATTGGAAGAGGTAAAAATCGCCATTGTCGGTCTTGGCTATGTTGGTCTACCTTTGGCGGTGGCGTTTGGAAAAAGCCGGTTTGCGCCAGTGATTGGATTGAATAAGAGTAAAGCGCGGATTGACTCGCTTTTAGCCGGTCATGATCCTAATAAAGATGTGTCTGACGAAGAAATGGCTAAAGCTAAAATTGAATTTACACTTGATCCAATAGTGTTGACGCGCGCTAATTTTATTATTGTCACTGTGCCAACTCCTATCAATCAAGCGAAGCAGCCGGACTTGACGCTGGTGCGTGAGGCATCACATATGGTGGGTGAGCATATCCAAAAAGGGAGTGTGGTGGTATATGAATCAACAGTATATCCGGGAGTAAGCGAGGATGTGTGTGTGCCGATTATTGAAAAATTGTCAGGACTGAAGTGCGGGGTTGATTGGAAAATCGGGTATTCTCCGGAGCGCGTAAATCCCGGAGATCACGAACACACCCTGGAGAGAATCGTAAAAGTGGTTTCCGGCATGGACCAGGAAACATTGGAATTGGTGGCGGCAGTGTATGGGGAAATTTGCAAAGGCGGAGTACATAAAGCGCCGAACATTAAAACCGCGGAAGCAGCAAAGGTGATTGAAAATATTCAGCGTGATTTGAATATCGCGCTGATGAACGAGCTCACACTTATCTTTCATCGTCTGGAAATTAATACGAAAGATGTGGTGGATGCCGCGGGAACCAAATGGAACTTTCATAAGTATCAGCCGGGGTTGGTTGGAGGGCACTGCATTGGAGTGGATCCGTATTACTTGACTTATCGCGCGCAAGAGCTAGGATATAATCCGGAAGTTATTTTAGCTGGCCGTCGGATTAATGACTGGATGTCGGAGTATGTAGCAGATTTGACAATCCGGGGACTAGTGGAAGCAGGGAAAGTTGTGCAGGGTTCGCGGGTGTTAGTGATGGGGCTAACATTTAAGGAAAATATCCGCGATATGCGCAATTCTAAAATCCAAGACACAATTAAGAAATTAAAATCATACGGGGTGCAGGTTTTGGGATATGATCCAAATCTATACGAGGAGGAAGTAAATAAGTTTGGGGTAGAGTATGTAAAAAATCTTGCTAATCTAGATAAAGTAGACGGCATTATTTTAGCCACGCTACACAGCCAATTTAAAGCGCTATCTTATGCGGAGTTTTTACAATATTACAATGGTAACGGCAGAGGAGTATTTGTGGATATCAAGAGTTACTTTCTAAAAGAGGCTCGCATACAAAAAGACGTAATATATAAAAGTTTATGAAATGCGAATGTCTTTCTTCTTGATTGTCGTACGTTGTAGCGGATCTTAAAGCAGTATTTAAGTGCAAAAATTAGGCGGGTATGTTTCAGCAATTTATTCGCTACGCGATTGTTGGCGCAGTCAATACCGGTCTTGATTTTGGAATGTATATAGGACTGACGCGTGGATTTACATTCTGGCGTGAGCATTATCTTTTAGCCAATGCGCTCGTCTTCGCGGTCGTGGTTACATGGAGCTTTTTCTGGAATAAACATTGGACATTTAAGAATAGCGAACCAAAGCATAAAACGCAGTACGCAAAATTTGTTTTGGCTACTCTTGGTGGCATAGCGATCACGGAGGGAGTGCTTTTTGTCGGCGTGGACTGGCTGGGTATGCATGACATTCTTTCCAAAGTCATTGCCGGGCCACTCGTGATTGCCTGGAATTTTTCCGCGTATCGCTTTTGGGCGTTCGCATCCCCCACCACATCTTTATGAATTTATATGAGTTTGAAGGAAAAAATCTGTTTGCAAAGTATGGGATTACCATCCCAAAAGGTGTTTGTGTATACCGTGGGGAAGATCCGGTCCAACGCTATAGAGAGCTGGGATTATCTGAATTAGTGGTAAAAGCACAGGTGCTTTCCGGGAAACGCGGTAAGAATGCGGGGATACGGTTTTGTTCCTCTAGGGATGAAGTTGAGAATTCAGTGCGAGCGTTATTGAATATGGATTTGCAAGGTCAATATGTGGCAGCGGTACGTCTTGAAGAAAGGATGGACATTTTAGAGGAGCACTACCTTTCAATCGTTTATGATACAAAGATAAAGCAGCCAGTGCTTATTTATAGTAGGGAGGGAGGAGTTGATATTGAAGAGGTGGGGGAGGATAAAATTTTTAAACAATTACTAGACATACGCCTTCCTATCGTTACATGCAAAGCGACGCAACCGTACTCTGCGATGGATGGATCACTGCGTCACTTCGCCCCTTGTGATGACATACTGTGGAGCACTATCCAAAACTGCTGGAACTGTTTTTTACAAGAAGATGCACGACTGGTAGAAATTAATCCTCTTGTAAAGACGCGCGAGGGGAGATGGATTGCGGTTGACGCAAAGGTGGCACTTGATGATGATGCCGGATTCCGACATCCAGAATGGAAGGGGTATGCGCCACGGACTATGCTCGGTCGCCGTCCCACTGATCGAGAAGTAAACGCAAAGAAGATTGATGAGGGGGAAGCATGGTATCGCGGTACTGCAGGCAAATACATTGAGATGGACGGCGATATTGCGGTACTATTTTCCGGAGGAGGAGCCAGCCTTGCTAATATGGATGCACTTTATCGTGCGGGACTTCGTCCCGCGAACTATACGGAGTATTCTGGAAATCCGCCGAGAGAGAAAGTATATGCGCTCACTAAAGTGGTCCTTTCGAAACCCGGGCTTAAGGGCCTTTGGATTGCAGGCGGCGTTGCGAATTTTACTAACGTGAAAGAAACGTTTCAAGGGATTGCGGATGCACTTGATGAGGTACGACCGAAATTTCCAATCGTGGTCCGTCGTGCAGGTCCGTATGAAAAAGAAGGAATGGCTCTCATGGAGGAGTGTATGAGGAGGAATGAGTTTGAGATGAAATTATTTGGGAAAGAAACGAGCATGTCGGAGACTGCAGAAGTGTTGGCGGCTATAGTTAAACAAGGAGCAAATTGATATGGGAATTTTGATTGTTAAAAATACACAAGTTTTGGTGCAAGGAATTACCGGAAAGGAGGGGCAGCGTGCAGCGGCTGCTATGCGTGAGTATGGAACAGAAGTGGTTGGAGGAATTCGGCCGGGAAAGGGCGGAACGCAGATTGATGGCGTGCCAGTATTCAATTCTATAAAAGAAGCCCTCGAGATGTTTCCTCGTATTGGGGTGACTGCTATCTACGTGCCGCCGTTGTCCGCAAAAGAAGCAATACTTGAAGCAATTGAGGCTGGTCTTCCGCAGATCAATGTAATTGTCGAGAGGGTGCCAATTCAGGATGTGGCATACTGTCTTGCTGCTGCACGAGAGCGCGGCGTTCAAGTAATAGGCCCAAGTTCGCTAGGCCATATTACTCCCGGAGTGGGACGGATTGGGGTGGTTGGCGGGCCCACACCGCTCGTTGACGAGATTTTTTGTTCCGGAGGCGTTGGTATTATTTCGCGTTCCGGCGGAATGACTAATGAGATCGCCTGGCAGGTGCGCAAGGCAGGGTTAGGCCAGAGTACTGCAGTGCATATTGGTGGTGATGTGCTTATAGGAACTGACTACGCCGATCTTTTGCGGCTCTTTGAGAAGGACCAGCAAACAAAAGCAGTGATTATTTTTGGAGAACATGGAGGGAGCTATGAATTTGCCATCGTGGAGTTAATTGAGAATAAAGAATTTACCAAACCGCTTGCTATATATATTGGCGGCAGATTTGCGAGAGTATTGCCAGAGGGAATGAATATCGGCCATGCCGGGGCGATTGTAGAGAGAGGGAGGGGTGCCGTAGAAAAAGAGCAGGCGCTTAAGGGGGTCGGCGTTATGGTTGCAATGCATTATGAGGAACTGGTAGATTTAATTAAACCATACGCGTAATAGATTTGCAGACTATGCAATGGAATACAGCGATTAGTCATATTCAAAGGGGGAAAGAGATCATACGCGGTTACGATCTTAAAGAGTTAATTCAAAAGAAGAGCTTTGTTGATGTGGTATTTCTTGTGCTTAAAGGCGAATTACCTAATAGACAAGAGGTGCGCATGATGAACGCACTTTTTACCGCAGCAATCGATCATGGAATTGGTGTTTCATCCGCCATGACTGCACGTACGGTAGTTTCAACCGGCAACAGTATGCATACCGCTCTTGCAGCGGGTATCCTTTCAATGGGTACATTACACGGAAGTGCCATTGAAGACGCGGCACATTTTTTCCAGGCACATGTGGAGGAAAATGATGTGGAAGGATTGGTGCGTACTTTACGCGAAGAACACGTCCGCATTCCTGGCTATGGACATAAAATTTTAGACCACGATCCGCGATCCGAGGCATTATTTGAGGTTGCCAGAGAAACGGAATTTTATGGAAAGCATTGTAAGTTTGCAGAGGTATTGCACCGCGCACTAAACGCAGTAACCCCAAAGAGGGTACCGCTCAATGTCGACGGTGCAATGGCGGCGATTATTTCCGATATAGGGTTTGACTGGAGAGTGGCAAAGGGCTTTTTCATTATAGGTCGCGTGCCTGGGCTGGTAGCCCATATTTATGAGGAGATGATGAGTGATAATGGGTTGCGACGTCTCCGAGAGGACGAGGTTGAGTATACGGGCCAGCTAGAACGGTCCCTCTAAGGCCTGCGTGTCAACTCATATTAGGATGACACCGTAGCGCCCCTCGGTTGGGTCATCAAAAAAGACACCGTAGCGGGCATTAATTTTTTAAACGATTTAATCTTT
>LCOG01000014.1 GCA_001001705.1 Parcubacteria group bacterium GW2011_GWA2_47_26
AACCCCTCATATTACCAGATTTTTCAAGGTTCTGCTCGGTGTCATTTTCTCATGACAGAACCAGTACCCCTTTGGTGTCATTTTAGATGATTGAATACGAAGGACCATGTCCCTTTATTTGCGCCACCTTTCCGCCTTTGGTGGAAGCAGACTTTATTTATGCTACAATTGCTGTGGATAATGTATAATCGGTAGAAGGTGTGAATACACCATATCAAATGGAAGAGCGGACGACGGGGAAGTGTGGAATAGTTAGCTGGTGGCGCCCGTGATATACTATAGTTATAAGTTACTATAACCTTAACTCCTAATTTCTCAATCTTATATGTCCGATTCTTCCTCGTTTTGGCCCAAGTGGTCAGAGAACAAACTTTTTACTCTTATTTTAGCCATTCTTCTGGTATACGGCATTGTTTGGATGGGCGGGCAGATCAGAAACGATCTTAAAAAATTTAGTTATATTGGCAAGGCCGAGGTTCGCGATACGATTACCGTTGAAGGTCAGGGCAAGGTTGTAGGCGTGCCGGATATCGCCACCGTGGATATCGGAATTTTTACCGAAGATCGTGAAGTGGTTACCGCCCAGACCTTAAATACCAATAAGATGAATGCTTTGATTGCTAAATTGCGCGGATTTGGAATTGCGTCCGCAGACATTCAAACTACAAATTATTCCATCTCTCCCCAATATAATTGGCTGGAGGGCAAGCAAGTCTTTCGTAGTTATCAAGTTACTCAAAATGTGCGCGTTAAAATCCGCGATCTTGGCAAGATCGGCGCGATTTTGGGAGCCGCTGGCGAGGCTGGCGCTAATCAAGTATCCGGCGTGAATTTTACCATAGACGATCCCGAAACCTTAAGACAGCAGGCTCGCGAAAAAGCGTTGGATAATGCCTTGGTTAAAGCCAGGGCCTTAGCTCAAAAAGCCGGAGTGCGTCTGGGCAAACTTGTTTCTTTCAGTGAATATGCGCCGGAGCAGCCCTACATGTTCAAATCTTTTGGACTAGAAACAGGAATAGGCGGCGCCGCGTCAGCGCCAACTCCGAGCATTGAATCCGGAAGTCTAGAAATTAATGTCAATGTATCAGTAAGCTACGAGATACTGTAGTCCCGTTAGAAGTTCAGGCATGTCTTCATTATGTATAAGACGGGAGGTGAAGCCGACTTCGTCTACGGGATACAATATCAGTAAATAATTCTTTAACTTCTAATGGGATGAAGGTTAAGAAAATCCAAGCCCAGGAAATTTTGGATTCCCGCGGTGACCCGACTTTAAAAGTCTGGGTTACTTTAGAGAGTGGCGCAATGGGCGAGGCCTCGGTGCCCTCGGGCGCCTCAACCGGTGTGCATGAAGCAGTAGAACTGCGCGATGGCGACAAAAAACGCTACAGCGGCAAAGGAGTACTCAAGGCGGTCAAGAATGTTAGTACAGTTATCACTAAGAAGATCACTGGCATGAGCGTGGAAAAGTTGAGAGAGATTGACGAGGAGATGATTAAGTTGGATGGCACGTCGAATAAACGGCGACTCGGGGCAAATGCAATTCTTGGCGTCTCCCTTGCCTGCGCCCACGCCGGCGCTTATGGTAGCGGCACGCCACTCTATAAATGGCTGCGCCGTGTGTATGGACTACAGACTATAGGCTACAGACTGCCAACTCCCTTGATGAATCTCTTTAACGGCGGCAAGCACGCGGATACTAATTTAGATATCCAGGAGTTTTTAGCGATTCCTTACGGATTCAAAACCGTAAGCGAAAAAATCCGCGCTGGCGCGGAGATTTTTCATGCGCTTGGCCATGTGTTAAAAAGCGCGGGCAAGGATACTGATGTAGGCAATGAAGGCGGTTATGCTCCGCGTTTCAAATCTAACGAAGAGCCGTTTCAATTTTTTGTCCGAGCCGTGGAAGACGCGGGCTATAATAAACCGGGGCTTCTAGAGTTTGGCATTGACGCGGCCGCTTCGGAATTTTATGACAAAAAAGAAAAACGCTACATCCTCAAACTTGAAAAGAAAAAGTTTTCTGTAGCGGATTTGATGAAATTTTATGAAAGGTTAATGGCGAGATATCCGCTCGTGTCTATTGAAGATCCCTTTGCCGAAGACGACTGGGAAGCTTGGGCGAAATTTAACGCAGAGTGCAAAAAGCAAAATATAAAATTACGTATTATCGGCGATGACTTGTATACGACTAACGTGGATCGTCTAGAAAAAGGCATTAAACTCGGCGCTTCCAATGCCATTTTGATTAAGCCCAATCAAATCGGCACGCTTTCCGAAACCATGGATACGATTGCGCTAGCCCAAAAGCACGACATGAAAATCATTATCTCGCATCGCTCCGGCGAAACGCTGGATACCACCATTGCGGATTTGGCCGTAGCAGTCAACGCGGAATACATCAAAGCCGGCGCGCCCTCTAGGGGAGAAAGAATCGCGAAATACAATAGGCTCCTGGAGATTGAGAAGGAAGTCTAAATGGACTTGGAACGATTTGTGGCCTAGCCACGAGCGTAGCTTATATTGTGGCTAGGCCACAAATTCGTAAGAGCCTGTTCTTGGCCAGAACTGGCTTTTATGATAGACTGAATTTAATTAATTATGCCAGCACAAAAAAGACCAAAACCAGTGGTCTTGATTATTTTAGACGGCTTTGGCGTTGCGCCGCCGGGAGAGGGCAATGCTATCACACAAGCCAAGACGCCGGTTTTCAATAGACTTATTCGCACTTATCCGAGCATGACCCTGCGCGCCGGTGGCGATGAGGTCGGGCTTTCTTGGGGAGAGATGGGAAATTCCGAAGTGGGGCACCTGGCCATTGGCGCGGGGCGCGTTTTTTATCAAATGCTGCCGCGCATAAATAAGTTCATGGAGTCTGGTGAATATTTTAAAAATGAGGCATTTCTCCGAGCCATAAAACAAGTCAAAAAAGAAAATTCCACCCTCCATTTGATTGGGCTTGTTTCTCCCGGAGGTGTGCATAGTCATCAAGAGCATTTATACAGGCTTTTAGAGCTTGCGAAAAAAGAAAATGTTAAAAAAGTGGCGGTGCATGCCATTATTGATGGACGCGATACAATTTATAATACTGGGTTGCAATTTATTGGTGAACTGCAAAAGAAAATCAGCGAATTAAAAATAGGCCAGATCGCTTCTATTTCCGGCCGTTTCTACGCCATGGATCGCGATAATCGTTGGGATCGCACTCAAAAAGCCTATGCAGTGATGACTGGCCTTTCGGCTGACGACGTGAAAGGTATAGATAGCACAGAGGATCCTGTTAAAGCTATTGAAAAATCCTACACAAATAAAATTTATGATGAAGAATTCATTCCAACTGCGATCGTAAAAAACGGGAAACCCCTAGCGCCGGTTAGCGATAAAGACGCCATAATTTTTTTCAATTTCCGCGAAGATAGAATGCGCCAGATTGCCAAAGCCTTTGTACTTCCCACCTTTGATAAATTCAATCGCGGCCTCTTTTTGAAAGATGTATTATTTGTAACCATGACGGAATATGAAAAAGACCTGCCCGTGATTGTTGCGTTCAAGCCCGAGTCTATTACTGCCTATCTGGCAAAGGTTATTGCCGATGCCGGACTAAAACAGTTCCATATTGCTGAAACTGAAAAATACGCTCACATTACTTTTTTCTTAAACGGCATGATTGAAGAGACGGTTCCCGGAGAGGATCGTGAAATTATTCCCTCGCCCAAAGTTGCCTCTTATGATACAAAACCAGAAATGTCCGCCAAAGCAATTACTTCGCGCACAGTAAAAGAAATATTGGGCAATAAGTACGATTTCATCGCTATAAATTTTGCCAATCCCGACATGGTGGCGCATACCGGCAATATTTCCGCAACTGTTGAGGCGATTGCGATAGTTGACGCTGAAATCGGCAAAATTGTTGATACCGTGCTTTCTAAAAAAGGTGTTGCTATAATCACAGCTGACCATGGCAATGCCGAGGAGATCATAAATTTACAAACAAAAAATATTGATAAAGAACACTCTACAAACCCGGTCCCGCTTATTATTGTGGGAGTTGAATATGAAGGCCAGCTCAATCCTCAAATTGAGGCTGTTGGGGAAGACTTGTCGCTTTTGCCGCAAGTCGGCACACTCTCCGATGTCGCTCCCACTGTACTAAAAATCTTGGGGCTGAAAGCACCCAAGGAGATGACGGGATTGCCTTTGATTTAGATTGTTAAATTATAAAAATTGGTATATTGTTGAATTGTTATGTCTTTAAGCCGTGAAGAAGTTTTACATATTGCCAAGTTGGCGCGATTGGAGCTTAAAGCGGAAGAAGTGGAAAAATTTCGGATGCAATTGTCCGAGATTTTGGAGTATGTGGGGCAACTCACAAAAGTAGACACGGCCGGAGTAGAGCCGATATCCCAGATCACTGGGCTTCAGAATGTGGTACGCGAAGATGTTATGCGTGGATGTGAGGCAGATACACGAGAGGCGATGTTGGAACAGTTTCCAAAGCGAAAAGGCGACCTACTCGAAACCCTGGGAGTTTTTGAGTAACATACGAAAGTACGAAAACTTTACGAAAGGCACGAAAGCAGTTTTCGTACATTTCGTATGAATCTCAACGAACTCACTATCACTCAAGCTCACGAGGGGCTTAAGCGCAAAGATTTTTCCTCCGAAGAGCTAACTTGGGCGTGCATGGAACGTGTTAAAGAATTTGACGGTAAGGTCAAGGCCTTTTTGACTGTGTTGGAAAAAGAGTCGTTAGAGGCGGCGCGTGAGATAGATAAAAAAATTAAAGCTGGCGTGATTCCCGGCGCGCTTGAGGGTATTCCTGTAGCGCTCAAAGACAATATTTTAGTTCAAGGCGTGAAATGTACGGCCTCTTCCCGTATTCTTGAAAACTATATTGCTCCCTACGACGCTACAGTAGTGGTCAAACTGAAAAATGCTGGTGCGATTATCCTTGGTAAAACCAATATGGATGAATTTGCTTTTGGCTCCTCCGGAGAGAGCTCTGCTTTTAAAATCACCCGCAACCCTCACGATTTAGAACGCGTGCCAGGTGGTTCATCCGCTGGTTCGGCCGCGGCTGTGGCGGCGCATGAATGCATTTACGCGTTGGGTTCTGATACAGGCGGATCAATTCGCCAACCCGCGGCTTTGTGTGGAATCGTGGGTCTCAAACCAACCTATGGCACGGTCTCGCGTTATGGCTTGATGGCCATGGCTTCCGGTTTAGATATCATCGGGCCGCTTGCTAAAAACGTTGAAGATGCGCGGATTGTGTTTGAGGCTATTCGGGGTCGGGACCCTAAAGACGCGACCACGGTGGATTATAACGCCCCCCAACCCCCTCTTAACTTAAGAGGGGGAGAAGGGGGAGTTACTGGTTTGCGCGGCACGCGCATCGGCATCCCCAAAGAATACTTTATTGACGGCATGGATTTGGAAACTGAAAAAGCCGTGCGGTTAGCCATTAAAAAACTCGAAGAGCTTGGCGCACGAATTGTAGAAATTTCTCTGCCGCACGCTTCTTATGCTCTTGCGGTTTATTATATCCTCATGCCAGCAGAAGTTTCGGCAAACCTGGCCCGCTTTGACGGCATGCGCTATGGATATTCTGTGTTACGTGGAAGTAACCCCTCTCAACCCCCCCTTAATTTAAGGGGGGAAGTTGGGGGGTTATACGATGTTTATGCCAAGTCTCGCGCGCAAGGATTTGGAGACGAAGTAAAAAGACGCATTATGATCGGCACCTATGTCCTTTCTGCCGGTTATGCGGACGCCTTTTATAAAAAGGCGCAAGCCGTGCGCACGCTGGTTAAACGCGATTTTGACGAAGCTTTCTTGAACGTGGATTGCATCGTAGCGCCAACCTCGCCAAATCCTGCTTGGCTTATTGGCGAACGCATGAATGATCCTTTGTCTATGTATCTAGCCGATATTTTCACGATCTCCGCTAACATTGCCGGAATTCCCGGAATATCCATTCCCTGCGGCAAAGCACACAACCTACCCGTAGGTTTGCAATTCCTCGCGCCGCAATTACGTGAAGACGTATTATTTAACGTAGCAGGCGCGTATGAAAATGCACGCAAAGCTGTTGATGTATGATCCCATATTTTTACGTGTCCACGTTTCATCTCGGTCCTCTTGCTCTGCAAACCTGGGGTCTGGTGGTAAGCATTGGCGCCGCGGTAGGAATTTTCTTTGCCCATAAACGAGCAAAACGTTTCGGCTTGGATCCTAATCCAATTTTGGACTGGAGTTTTTGGGCGCTCATTTCGGCTTTTGTCGGCGCGCGTTTTTTCCATGTATTTTTTTATGACTGGTCTTACTACGGCTCTAACCCAAGCGATATTATCAAATTTTGGCAAGGCGGCATGTCATCTTTTGGCGGTTTCAGCGGGGCGCTCATCGCCTCTTTTATTTACGGCTGGACTCTAATCAGAAAAAAACAGGTGAGTTGGGAAAAAATCTTGCGTTATGCAGATATAATAATGTACTGGTTTCCTTTAGGGTGGGGGATTGGCCGGATTGGTTGTTTTTTAACGCATATGCACCCCGGGCGCTTGAGTAGTCTGCCAATAGCCGTGGCGTATCCCGGCGGTAGCCGCCTGGATATGGGGCTCACAGAATCATTTTTTGCCCTTTTGATTTTCGGTCTGTTTGTAATATTGTCGCGCCGTAAATATTGGCATGGCTTTTATCTGGTGATGTTTTTAATTATCTATGGCGCCGGGCGTTTTATGCTCGATTTCAATCGGGCAACCGATCTAGTTATGTCTGACGCCCGCTATCTCGGATTAACTCCAGCCCAAATCGGAAGCCTGACCTTTGTGATCGGCGGCCTATATTTGTGGTCTCTCTTTCGTAAACCAGCGGTTGTGGGGCTTGCCAAAACTTAAATTTCACCCCATAATGGTGTAGTGAGAGTGTTGAAAATTCGGGCGCTTAGTTCAGTTGGTTAGAGCGTCTCGTTTATTCACCCCGTTAGAAATTCGGCATGGACGGTTAGCTCAGTTGGTTAGAGCGTCTGCTTTACACGCAGAAGGTCGTAGGTTCGAGACCTACACCGTCCATTTCTAACGGGGCAAGCCGAGAAGGTCTGGGGTTTGAGTCCCTAAGCGCCCACCAAGATTAAACTTAATTATCTATGCAAGAGAAACACGGTGGACACCAAAAAATACGTTTGGTTACAGAAAATATTTCTCATGAAGAATTAAGGCGGATCGCTACGGAGATATTTGGCGATATGGTGAAAGTGGTAGTTGACATAGATCGCGGTATCATGGCCATAGGTGGAGAGCTCCACGCTGATGAAGAAGCCTTTTTACTCGAAGATGGCTCGCGGCAAAAAGATCTCTGGGGTATCAATATTTATCCCGATCACCCCGCGCTTGAAAGAGTTGAGTTTGATTCAATGATTAACCTTCGTCCAAGTCAGGGCAATCGTTCCCGAAGTGTTGACGATGCCGTAATTCGTGAGAAGATTCTTCAAGTTGTCAGCAAACTCGTAGACTGGATATGAGTAACTTCATACATCATGGTCTCGCATCAGGACGCTGGTATACGCTCTCCCTTATGGAACAGCTCGGTAATATTGGGAGCGACGTGGGCCGTGCTATTTCGTGGCAACGTAGAGGAGATAAAGAGCATCGCGATAAAGCGCTTGAGCGCGCGTTAGAACTTTTCGATTTAACCATTGTAGATCCGCGGTGGCGTTACCGTCTTCATGAAATAACACGCGCTCGCGAGGTACTCTGCGATGTATTTTACGGAGATAACAGTTACGGAGTGTCGTTTGAAGAGCTTGAAAAATATTTTCTATCATTTGCCTACGCCGCACGTCAGGGGCGATAATTTATGCGTTACATAGTTACTATTATCGGTGTGGCGATCGGAGCATTGATTGTTGTTAAGTCCGAGAAGCTGTATAACATTTTCGGCGCCATTCCCTGGGCTGAACAGCATTTAGGCGCTGAAGGCGGATCGCGGCTGTTTTATAAACTCATCGGTCTAGCTATAATTTTTATCTTTCTTTTCTACGTAAGCGGATTTTTGCAAGACATTGTTATCTTTATCTTTAGACCCCTGTTTGGCGGACGCTAACAGTGTGATATAATTAGCCATAGTGGCAGTGGACAGTAGATCAACATTATGCCTATTCAACTACGCGGCGGGAACGAACTTATTGATCCAGTAAAACTTTTGGAGCACGGAAAAATCCGACAGGGCTTTATTATTGCGGATTTAGGATGCGGCGCCGCGGGGCATTTTGTCTTTCCTGCCGCGCACCTAGTCGGACCGCAAGGCAAGGTTTATGCAGTTGACCTTTTGAAATCCGTACTGCAGGCTATTGATAGCCGCCGTAAACTTGAGGGAGTTGATAATGTAGATGGTATTTGGGCTGATCTAGAGCGTGCGGGCGGCATGCGAATTGCGGACAGTTCGGTTGACCTCTCGCTTCTGCTTAATACCTTGTTTCAGATCAAAGACAAAGCCACGATTGTTAGGGAGGCGGCGCGGATTACAAAGTCGAGTGGGATGCTTTTGGTCGCGGATTGGAAAATGACACAAGCGCCTTTTGGGCCGCCCGTGGAAAAACGCGTTGACCCAATACAGGTGAAAAGCCTTATTCAATCCGCCGACTTTGAACTGGTTGAAGAATTTGAGGCTGGGCCGTATCATTACGGATTAGCTTTCAGAAAGATATGAACATAGCCAATATTGTAAAATTATCGTACTGGTTTTCGGTAGCGACGCCGCCCTTTAGGCAGTCATCTTTTGCAGTAGCGCTGGTCGTGCTGGGCATTTTGTTTGCGGCTGGCATTGTTTTGCGTGTTATGGCAAACAAGAAACGCGCGAATCCGCCATTTGCGCGAGGTTTGCGCAATCTTTCGCGGCCATTATTTTTACTGTCAATCCTGGGAATTGTTTTTGTGTTTTTTAGACAATTGGGCGCCCTAATTTTATCGGCGCGCGTTTGGATGCTTGCGCTTTTTATTATTGCCGCGGTCTGGTTTGCCTTTATTCTGAAGAATTTTTTGAGAAATTTTAAATTGGAATTTGAAAAATTGCAGGCCGAGAAGAAATATAAAGAATATTTGCCTAAGAGAAATAAGTAGAGTATATGTGGTGGGGGAAAGATCCGATTTTGCCAGACTGGAATTCTCGCAAAGCAGTCGGGCAGTGGGGCGAAGAAGTCGCGGCGCTTTATTTGAAAAACAAAGGTTATATAATAGTCGCGCGGCACTGGACGCACAGAATTGGTGAGCTGGATATTGTAACGCGTGGCAAAGACGGCCGCATTATTTTTGTAGAGGTAAAAACTAGAACCTCCAATCGTTTTGGTTCGCCCGAAGACGCCATTGGCCCGTGGAAGCAAGAACGTCTGCGCCGGACTGCCAATGTGTATATGCTCAAAAATCGGTTGCAAGATGTGCCGTATCAAATTGATTCTGTTGCGGTAATTTACGACTACGCGCTTAAACAAACCACAATCAGGCATTTAGAAAACGTCATCAACGCAGATAGATGAAATATGCATTTGACAAACTCTCCATCCCGTATTATACTAAATCTAGACTAGTTCCAGTAACGGGACTGGTTTATTTGTTAAATAACGTCTTATAAAACAGTTATGCCATCACCAATAGTTCAGGCCATAAAACAAATTTGCGAGGAAAAAGGTCTTGCCTACGAAGCGGTTTTGTCTACTGTGGAAGCCGCGCTTGCCGCAGCGTACCGCAAAGATTTTGGCAAAAAAAACCAGAACGTAAAAGTTGAATTTGACCCGGAAACCGGCGTCATGCGCGCTTTTGATATTAAGACTGTGGTGCGGGATTTTACAGAAGAGGAATTGGAAGCGCAAAAAGAAGCAGTCAAAGTAGCAGATGAATCAAGAGCGGTATATGTGGCAGAGGTGACAAAGGTGTCCGAAGTGGCAAAAGAGTCATCTGACGCTTCTGGCTCGTCTGACTTACCTGTCACTCCTGAAGTAGAGCGGTTCAACCCCAAAACCATGCTCATGATTTCCGAGGCGCGGCAGATCAAGCCCAATGCGGAAATCGGAGAAGAATTGAAAATTGAATTGGAAATTCCGCATGCCTTTGGCCGCATGGCGGCTCAAACTGCCAAACAAGTAATTACTCAAAAATTGCGCGAAGCTGAACGCCAGACTATTTTTGAGGAGTGGAAAGGCAAAGAGGGGACGATTGCAGTCGGACTTATCGGCCGCCGGGAGGGTCGTTTGCAGTTTGTAGATTTTGGACGCACCTCCGCGCTTTTGTTGCCCCAAGAGCAACTGGAAAATGAGTCTTACCGTACGGGCGAGCGCCTGAAATTCTATGTTAAATCCGTCGCCATGGGATCTAAAGGGCCGGAGATTATTGTCTCGCGCGCTCATCCGGAAATGGTGCGCGCCTTGTTCCGATTGGAAATACCCGAAGCGCAAAGCGGCGTTGTTGAAATTAAAGAAGTGGCTCGCGAGCCGGGTGCGCGTACTAAAGTCGCAGTTATTTCCAATGACCCTAATATTGATCCCATCGGTTCCTGCATTGGCCAGCGCGGCGGCCGCATTCAAACTATTATCGCCGAAATCGGAGGTGAGAAAATTGATGTGATTGAATGGAGTAATGATCCTGAAAAATTTATTATCAACGCTTTGTCTCCCGCCAAAGTCGCTAAAGTTGAACTCAATGCAGACGAAAAGTCTGCTAAGGTTTCCGTACCAGCGGAGGAGCTTTCTTTGGCCATTGGCCGTGCTGGTCAAAACGTGCGTTTGGCTTCAAAACTCACGGGCTGGAAAATAAATATTTTAGGCGCCGGCGGCAAACAAGTGGCCTCTTCCGAAGAGGCGGTGGCCGAAGTTACGCCAACTGCACCAGAGACAGTCAGTCCAGAAGCTGTAAGCGGGGACACCGGCACAGTTTAAAACAAAAATTTGTAAACATGATCTATCTTTACAACGCCATTTTTCTCAAGCCGGTCTTCAATGCCTTGATCGGTCTTTATAATGTTGTTGGCGACATGGGCTTGGCGATTTTATTGCTGACTATCGGAACGCGCTTGCTGATTTTGCCTGTAACTTTGCAAACCTTGAGGTCGCAAAAAGCTCTACAAGATCTCCAGCCAAAGATCAATGCTCTTAAAGAAAAGTATAAAGGCGATCGGCAAGGATTAGCTAAAGCCACAATGGAGCTTTATAAGACCGAGAAAGTCAATCCCGCCTCTTCATGTTTGCCGATGTTGATACAGCTTCCTATTTTTATTGCTCTGTACCAAGCTTTGACTGTCGGACTTAAGAGCGAAGGCATGCACTTGCTTTATGGTTTTGTAAATAATCCCGGAACGATCTCGTCGCTGGCTTTTGGTTTTTTTGATCTTGCTAAGGCAAATTTTGTTGTTGCTGTCCTCGCGGGCCTCTCCCAGTTTTGGCAAACGGCCATGCTCTCGCGGCATAAGCCTAAAAATAAAATTCCCGGCAGTAAAGATGAAGCCATGCTCGGCATGATGAATAAGCAAATGCTTTATGTGATGCCCGCCTTTACCGTAGTGATCGGCGCATCGCTTCCCGCTGGCGTAATCCTTTACTGGCTTGTTACAAACCTGCTCACCATTATCCAGCAATACGTATTTTTGCGGCCAAAGCTCAAAGCAATAAGTGTCGCTACAGTCATCGAAGGATCAAAACCCGAGATTAGGGAAAAATAAGACACATGCGCAACCCTTGGGGCCTGTTGCCGAATACCATTTCTACTGCAATCGCGCCTGCGCGGCTGCGGCTCGGTAAAAAATCTCGAAAGATACTCTGTATATTCCTGCGATTTTTTACCTTCGCCTCGCTCGCGCAGGAGCGATTTCGTGACGAAAGCGCATTCGGCAACAGGCCCTTATCAGCAATTTATTTTACCGCTCTTAAAACAATATAATGTTGCCAATCAATGTGCGCTAGATTTTGGCTGCGGCGTGGGCCGCTATGCCTTTCCTTTAGCGGGTTATTTTAAAAAAGTAATTGGAGTTGATACGGCAGAAACAATGCGCAGAATTGGGCGTCAAGAAGCGCAAAAGCGCGGACTAAACAGTGTGGAATTTTTAGACAGCGCAGAATTTTACTCAAGGCCCCTGCAATGCGATTTTATTTACTCCACCCATGTATTTCAGCATTTAGAAAATCAAGACGAGATTGCTAAAATTATTGAGCGGTTCAAAGAAGTATTACGCGGTTATGCTTATCTGCACTTTGACACCCGCCCCAAAGACTACGCTTACGTGTTAAAATATCTTTTGCCAGATCTATTTTTACCCAAGACTAAAAAAAGAGGCATGCGACGCGTGAGACGCGATGTGCAAAAGTTGCGCGACATGTTTAGTGAATGCGGATTCCAAATAGTTAAAGAGTTTAATCCCGGTACAGAGTTTCATTATTTTTTTCTGCGGCATTTATGACGACCCCGCTTGAACGAGCCATTTTAGAGGTTATTGTATATTTTGATCTTTTTTCTTATCCGCTTACCCCGCTGGAAATTTGGTCTAATTTGAAGATTTCAGCGAGTTACAATGAGGTGGCCGAAGTTTTAAACTCAAGCCAATACTTGCAAAATAAATTACAAAATAAAAATGGCCTGTGGTTTTTACGCCAACATATAACCGAGTCAGCATTGCCTCCTGCAGTACAAACGCCCGAAAGTAGCGCAGTAAATTTCATTGCAGAACGCCAAAAACGTTATCGCGCCTCAAAACATAAGCTTGATAAGGCGCGGAGATTTGTCAAACTTTTGCGTTTTGTGCCAGGGATTGAAGCAGTATATGCCTGCAATTCATTAGGCTTTTTGCACAGCCGGCGCGATAGCGATATTGATCTTTTTATTATTACTAAACCCGTCCAGATTTGGACAGCCCGATTTTTTGCAGTTTTGTTAGCCGAGCTTATCGGATTTCGGCCCAAAGGCGAGCGCGTGAGCAACGGTCTTTGTCTCTCGTTTTTTGCTCGGGACGGAGCATCTATGAAAGCGTTAGCGCTTGAACAAGATCTCTATTACTTATATTGGATGAGTAAGCTCATGCCTGTGCTTCTGTCTCCGGGAAGCGCAGAGCGTTTTTGGTCCCGCAACCTGTGGGTAAATGCAGCTTTACCGCAAGTACCAATCATCAAACCGCCGCAAAGCCGTATTGTGCGTCGGTCTAGTTATTTAATTAATTATCGGGTTATATCTCGACTGCCGCTTGTTGGTCGGGTTTTAAGTGGAGCGCTCAAGAACCTGCAAACCCATATGATTAGCGCAATGGAGCATTCTGCGCGCATTTTACAATTGCGCTGGCTGCCGGCTTATCTTAAAGATGTCGCTAATAAAGGAACCAGCGTAGTGGTGAACGACGAATTTCTTAAATTTCATGATCGGGATCGGCGTGAATATTTTAGAGAAGAATTTGCGGATCATTTGAAAGCGCTTGCCTGAACACGCATGTATTTACGATCGTAAGTACACGCGTGCTTTATGGATTATGTGCAGTAATAGGTTCCCTTATATGTTAAGGTTATTAAAAATAATCTTGCTCACGTTTTTTTTCGCATTGCCCTTGCAAACGCGCTGGATTTTTAAACAGCCCATTGTGGCGGGCGTGCCTTATGAATATGGCACGCTGTCCATATTTGCGGTTGAAGCGCTGGGATGGGTCATTATTTTACTTGGAATACTGAATATGAGGGGTATGGTTCATTCTATGCGGCCGCATAGAATTCACTACGCAGCGCTTGTATTGATAGCCTTAGGATTTTTTTCAATAATTTTGGCGACTGATAAGATCATTGCTTTGCAGGCGGCAGTGCGATTATTGGAAGGAATACTGATCTATTTTGTCATTTCGACCGTAGCGAAGCGGGGCGGAAAAATCCCTGCCACTACGCAGGCGAGTGGCGAGAGATTCCTCGCGGAGTGGAACCCCGCACCGAGCTCTGCTCTGGTGCTGGGGCTCGGAATGACAGAGTGGGTGGGCATTGCCTTTATCGCCGGCGCCACTCTTCAGGCTGGCCTTGGCATTTTTCAATTTTTAACCCAATCTTCGTTTGCCTCTACTATTTTAGGGATGGCAGCGCACGATCCGTCCGTGTTGGGCACTTCAGTTATAGAAGTTCAAGGTACAAGATGGCTAAGAGCTTATGGCGGACTACCGCATCCCAACGTTTTCGGAGGATATCTAGTAATAGCTCTTGCAGTAGTTGTAATCATGTGGCAGAAGAGCCAGATGAGTCAAAGGTGGCAGAGGTTGGTGCTGCAGATTGCCATGCCAATCCTACTTACCGGAATACTTTTCAGTTTTTCCCGTACGGCATGGTTGGCCGTTGTATTTTTATTGGTTTATTGGTTTATTGGTTTACTATTTTCGGAGAAGACAT
Organism: Parcubacteria group bacterium GW2011_GWA2_47_26; assembly: GCA_001001705.1. Lineage (GTDB taxonomy): Bacteria > Patescibacteriota > Patescibacteriia > GWA2-47-26 > GWA2-47-26 > GWA2-47-26. The sequence goes on from LCOG01000014.1 coordinate 14,387, forward strand.
TCGGGGAGACATTTCATAACGCGCAAAATCCTACGATCGTAGGATTTTGCGCGCGAACGCGGTGGGTTTGGTTGGCCGTTGGATATCTTGTGTTTCTTGTTTCATTGTATCGTCCATTAGTTGCAGTGCGAATTTTTTCTGGCATAGAAAATCAACTGGAAGTAAAGTCGCGTGTGGAGCGCGTAGAAGGTTTGCGTGAAGCCTGGCAGATCACTAAAAACCATCCTTTACTTGGCGTAGGTATTGGAAATTATACCCAAGCTATCGCGCGCGAAATCCGCCTCAATGATCAAGTTTGGAGTTATCAGCCAGTCCATAATGTTCCACTTTTGATTTGGGCCGAGCTAGGTGTTATTGGTCTATTTTTATTTTTGCTGATCCTGTATCAAATTTTTAAAACAACACAATTCTACATTCTACATTCTACATTCTACATTCTCTTGCTTTTTGACCACTATTTATGGACACTTCCTTTCGGGGTATTTATTTTCTGGAGCATTCTTGGTTTTAGTACACGCTTCACACAGCCAACGGATAGTAGACCTGTTGCCTTATAATCTCCCGGCCATTTTCGACCCGATTTGGTCTGCAACAAATTCAGAACTCGTCGAAATAGCAGGGGCTATTCCTCCTCGTCCTTCATTCGTTTCGGCTCAAACGGCATCAAAAACGCCTAGAAAGCTATAAGGCAACAGGTCTAATCAAAATTTTCCATCGGACAGTTATCCACAATAGGGCTAGAAATAATGGGGGTTGACAAAAATTCAGCCTTGTAGCAGTATTGATTAGAACAGTTAGCACTCGTTGGGGTAAAGTGCTAGCTTATTATAAATCCTAATAATAAATCTTAAAAAACCGAAACTATGCAGCTAAAACCTCTTGGAAGTAGGGTCGTGGTCAGCCCTATTAAAGAAGAGACCAAAGGAGGAATCATCCTGCCCGAAACGGCGGATAAAGAAAAGCCGGAAAAAGGCAAAGTCATTGCTTGTGGGTCGGGCAAGCTCCTTGATAACGGCAACCGCGCGCCGCTCGAAGTAAAAGTGGGCGACACGGTTGTATTTAAGAAATACAGCCCGGACGAAGTCAAGGTCGAAGGTAAAGAGTATCTGATTTTGGAGGAGTCGGACATGATAGCTATTATTGAATAAATCGCTGAGCTAATTTCGCTAATATTGCACGAATCACGAATAAGGTGTGAACTTTCGAGCAAAATTTGAGCGATTCGTTCAGTGATTACAAAAGTATGTCAGCAAAACAACTCATTTATGCAGAGCACGCCCGTGACGCGTTGCGTCATGGCGTAGACAAATTGGCCAATGCCGTAAAAGTAACTTTGGGGCCAAAGGGTCGCAATGTTGTTTTAGATCGCGGCTTTGGCAGCCCGGTCATTACCAAAGACGGCGTAACTGTTGCCAAGGAAATTGAACTACAAGATAAATTTGAAAATGTCGGCGCTGATTTGGTTAAAGAAGTCGCCTCCAAAACAAATGATGTTGCCGGAGACGGGACAACTACCGCAACTGTTTTAGCGCAGGCGATTGTGCACGAGGGCGTTAAAAACGTTGCGGCCGGCGCAAACCCGATGATTGTAAAGCATGGCATTGATCGTGGCGTTGAGGAAGCGGTTGAGGAGTTGCGCAAACTTTCTAAGGCCGTTAAAACCCACGAAGAAATACAGCAAGTTGCTTCAATCTCGGCTAATGATCCGGAGATCGGCCGTGAAATCGCGCAGGCTATTAAAGCGATTAGCAAAGAAGTGGCCGACGTGAAAGATATCGTCATTACGGTTGAAGAGTCTAAATCATTCGGCATTGAAGTCGAGCCAGTATCCGGGATGCGCTTTGACAAGGGGTATAGTTCTCCTTACATGATTACGAATCCCGAGCGCATGGAAGCCGAATACGAGGATCCTTATTTTTTAATCACGGATAAAAAAATCTCTTCAATTCAAGACATTCTGCCGATTCTAGAGAAAGTCGCGCAAACCGGACGCAAGGAATTGGTTATTATTGCCGATGAAGTTGACGGTGAGGCGCTTGCCACTTTGGTGGTAAACAAACTGCGCGGCACTTTTATGACTTTGGCCGTCAAAGCTCCGGGCTTTGGCGATCGCCGCAAAGCCATGCTTGAGGATATGGCCATTCTTACTGGCGGGAAAGTCATTACAGAAGAGCTTGGCCTTAAATTAGATAGCGTAAAATTGGAAGATCTTGGACATGCTCGCCGCGTGGTGTCTACCAAAGACTACACTACCATTGTTGAAGGCAAGGGCGACCAGAACCGAGTTAAGGATCGTGTTGCGCAGATTAAAAAGGAGCTGGAAGCTACCGAGTCGGATTTTGACCGAGAAAAACTGCAGGAGCGTTTGGCAAAACTCGCGGGCGGCGTCGCCGTGATAAAAGTTGGCGCAGCCACAGAAACCGAAATGAAAGAAAAAAAGATGCGCATTGAAGATGCGGTGAACGCCACTAAGGCCGCCGTAGAAGAAGGTATTGTGGCTGGCGGTGGTGTCGCGCTTCTGCGCACTCTGCCGCGGCTCGAAGCGTTGGAGCGGGAAGTTGATGGCGAGGAAAAAGTCGGCGTACGCATTCTGCGGCGCGCTTTAGAAGAGCCAATCCGCCAGATTGCCGAGAACGCCGGCAGGGACGGTTCAGTTGTGGTTGAAGCGGTGCGAAAAGGGACCGGCGCGTTTGGATATAATGCCTTGACTGACGTTTACGAAGACTTGGCCGCCGCGGGAATTATTGACCCCACCAAAGTCGTGCGCTTTGCTCTCCAGAACGCGGCTTCCATTGCCTCCATGGTTTTGACCACCGAGACTGTCATAACCGATATTCCCGAAAAGAAAGAAAAAGGCGGCGGCATGCCGGGCGGCATGGGCGGGGGTATGGGCGAGATGGATTACTAGGCTATACCAAATTCAATCAATCAAAAGACAGCCCCTTGTCTAAAGGCTGTCTTTTGTGTTAGAATATAATTAAGGTACAGCATAATTATTAAGGTTAATTAATAATCAACTCAATCTATGTCCCGTTAGAAGTTCAGGCACGTTTCCCTTATATGCAAGACGGAAGGCGAAGCTGACTGACGTCTAGCGGGTGCATTAAAGCAAATTATTTTTAAACGTCTAACGGGATATGTCCACAAAAGAAAAAATGGCTTCTGCCGAAGCCAAGGTCGAAGAAAAAATAGAACAAAGCAAAGATACGCGCATTTTAGCCGCAATCGGCTATCTTTGGATTTTGTGTCTTTTGCCGCTTTTGGGCAAGCGCGAATCCGCATTTGCCCAACATCACGGCAAGCAAGGTCTAGTACTTACCATTACCTCATTCATCATTTGGCTGGTGGCTTGGGTGCCGTTTATCGGCTGGATTATCGGATTTTTTGGAACGATTGGGCTAATTGCTCTAGCTGTCATTGGCATTCAAAATGCTTTGCAGGGAAAATATTGGGAAATGCCGGTGCTCGGCCAGTACGCGAAGCGGATTAAATTGTAATAATAAAGAATAAAATCCCGTTAGAGGTATCTAAACAAACATATTAGTACCAAACGGGGTCACACAGTGAGGGCTGACATAATCTAAATGTAACTAGGAACGGTCGTCCAAGGACGACCTACCTCTAACGGGATGAAGGAACTTCTCAAAAATTTAACTGACCTTGCCTCCAGGATTGATCAAACCTGGAGGCTACTTTGACCTCAATTCCTCAAAGGCTGAAATAGCGGCGTTAGAGGCCGACATGTCGCGGCCTGATTTTTGGTTGGATCAAGAAAAAGCTCGCGCAAAGTCCAAAAGGCGAGACGAGCTCGTGCAAGAGGTAAAGCAATGGAAAGAATTAAAAGCCGATACAGAAACATTGGCCAGCATGGCGCATAGCGTAGTTGATGATGAGGTGCTAGGAAAGGAGTGCGAGAATCTAGAAAAACGTTTTGAAGAGCTGGAGTTTTTTATTTTATTTTCCGGTAAGCGCGATAAGAGTGATTGTATCTTAGCAATACATGCTGGCGCTGGCGGCACTGAAGCGCAAGATTGGGCAGAAATGCTTTTGCGGATGTATTTGCGATTTTGCGAGCGGCAAGGATTGACGGCGCGTATTGTTGATGAGTCGCGCGGGGGCGAGGCAGGCATAAAATCCATCACTTTGGAAGTATCGGGACGATATGCTTACGGTTGGTTAAAATCGGAACACGGCGTGCACCGTTTGGTACGCATCTCGCCCTTTGATGCCGAAAAAATGCGCCATACTTCTTTTGCGTTAGCGGAGGTTTTGCCCGTGCTTGAGGAAGTAGCTATTACTATTGATCCCAAAGATTTACGCGTTGATACATTCTTATCCTCGGGTCATGGCGGGCAGAGTGTGCAAACTACCTATTCCGCCGTACGCATTGTGCATCTTCCAACTGGAATTACTGTAACTTGCCAGAATGAACGCAGCCAGCAGCAAAATCGCGAGACCGCTATGAAAATTTTGCGCGGAAAATTGCATGCGCTGGCCGAGCAAGTTCAAGAAAAAGAATTATCTAAAGTGCGCGGTGAATATAAAGAAGCGGCTTGGGGAAATCAAATCCGCTCTTATGTTTTGCATCCTTATCATATGGTGAAAGACTTGCGGACAAAATATGAAACCAGCGATACAGATGGCGTATTGGATGGAAAACTTGAACCGTTTGTGGAAAATTATTTACGATGGCAAGCCGGGAAATTAAAGGCATCAGCTAAAGAATATGATTAAATTCTTACTTTGAATCACGAAACCCCATCAATGTCATTCCCGCGAAAGCGGAAATCCAGTCAATTCTTTAAGGTTTGTGGACCCCCGCTGGAGTTTACCCTCATGAAAATGGGGGCGGGGGTGACAGAAAAAGGAGGTTTCGTAATTCACAGTTATTATGCAAATTCTGAAAATCAACTCCAGTCATCCCCCCAAAAGTGTTGTGCATAAAGTTGTAGAAGTATTAGAGCAGGGCGGAGTCATTGTTTATCCAACCGAGACTGCTTACGGTCTGGGATGTGATGCCACCAATCCGCAGGCGGTGGAGAAAATTTATCATATTAAAGGCCGTAAGCGCGGTAGACCATTACCTTTGATTGTGGCTAACGCGCGTATGGCTAGACAGTATGCGATAATGACGCCGCTTGCGGAAAAACTGGCGAAAAAATTTTGGCCGGGGCCGTTAACGCTAGTCCTCAAAATGAAAAATGGTGTGCGACTACATGGCGTGAAACAATGCACCGCGGCAATACGCATATCATCGCATCCAGTGGCGCGGGCATTAAGCCATGCCTTAGGCAAACCTCTTATTGCGACTTCGGCAAATAAGTCGGGCTTCTCCGTCTGTTATGGTGTGTTCTGCATCAAGAAGTCTTTGCAACGAGCTTTCTTTAAAGTTGATTTAGTTTTGGATGCCGGAAAGTTACCAAAGCAGTCACCTTCTACAATTGTAGATGCGCAAAGCGAAAAAATAGAGATATTAAGGCAAGGTGCCGTCGACCCTCGTTCGGTTAAATTATCAGAAAAGTTGCGGCCGCAACTTTTCTGATAATTTATTTTTTTGAGATATGCTAAGTGAAGAGTTCAATTTAGGAAAAATTCAAAAACTGTGCGAGACATATGGTATTAAGCCGACAAAAAAACGAGGGCAGAATTTTGTTATTGATCCGCAGGTGATTGAAGGAATGATAAAGGCCGCAAACCTGAATGCGGAAGATCGTGTTTTAGAAATTGGGCCGGGTTTTGGGGTGCTGACTTTTGAAATGGCCAAGATTGTAAAGAAAATATTGGCTGTAGAGCTGGATAAAAAAATTGTACAGGTCTTGGCAACAAAGTTACCCGGCAATGTGCGTAATGTCATAATACAACAAGGTGATGCGCTTAAATTATCAAATCATAAAATAGTGGAGTTGTTGGGTGAGCCCGAGCATTATAAAGTGGTATCCAATCTGCCCTATGATATTACCTCGGCCGCCTTGCGCAAGTTTACTGAAGAAAAGCCGCGGCCTTCATTAGCTGTCTTCATGGTGCAAAAAGAAGTTGCCGAGCGCGTTTGCGCCAAGCCGGGCGCTATGTCACTTTTATCAGTGGCGGTTCAATATTATGGCAAGCCGGAGATTGTAAACTATGTGCCAAGGAGCGCGTTTTGGCCGCAACCCGAGGTGGATAGCGCTATATTGAGAATCAGGAATTATGAATTAGCAATCAGAGATTTTGATGAAAAAAAGTTATTTCAAGTTGTGCGCATTGGATTTTCAAGCCGCCGCAAACAATTGCAGAATAATTTAAGCGCAGGATTGCGCATTTCACGCGAGCAAGCGGTTTCGGCCCTGCATAGTGTTAATTTGAAATCTAATATTCGCGCGCAAGAGCTTTCAGTTGAAAAGTGGGTTGAGCTATCAAAATCATTAAGCGCTTCATTATGACGTTGAACCATTATCAAAAAATACATTGTGTTGGCATCGGCGGCATAGGCGTGTCAGCTATAGCGCAATTTTTATTAGCGCAGGGCAAAGAAATAAGCGGATCTGATGTTGCAGAAACAGAGATTACACAATTTCTCCGTGCGCAGGGTATAAAAGTTTTTATAGGACATGCTGAAGCAAATTTGCATGATAGCGAGTTAATAATTTATTCAGATGCCGTGCCGGCGGATAATCCGGAGCGCATTGCGGCACATAAGCGAGGCATTGCCGAGCTATCTTATGCCCAAGCGCTCGGTCAGATTAGTCGCAATTTTAAAACAATCGTGGTAACTGGCACACATGGAAAAAGTACAACGACAGTCATGCTCGGTTTAATTTTGGAAACCGCCGGTTTTGATCCGCTAGTGATGGTGGGCACGCGCGTGCCGCAGTGGGGAAACAGCAATTTGAGACTGCCTGCAATTTTGCGTCATCGTGAAGAAAATCGGGACGTTTCTAATTTTGCGCAACAAAATTTAGAAACGTCCCATTTTCCATTCCAGATTCCAGATTCCAGATTTTTTATCGTGGAAGGCGATGATTACCGCGATCATTTCTTAGAACTGTCGCCATATGCGGTAGTGGTAACCAATATTGAATATGATCACCCGGATTATTTCCGAAATTTGGACCACACCGTGGAGAGTTTTAAAAATCTGGTGGAGAAAGTGCCGGAGGATGGCTTTATAGTAGTAAATGAAGATGACCGCGGTTGCCAGCAGTTATTTGATCAAATGGTACACTCTCCCAGTCGCACGACTCGGAGAGTGATGCCCTATGGACGAAAAAACGAGATTTTTGGCATACTGAATTTACAAGTGCCCGGAGAGTTTAATCGGTATAATGCCGCGGCTGCCGCAACGTGCGCGTTAGAGTTAGGTGTGCCACGCGATATAGTGGAGCGCACGCTCGCCGAGTTTCGCGGTGTCTGGCGCCGATTTGAGATAGTGGGTCAATTTCAAGATTTAAGATTTAAGATTCAAGATTCACCAACGATAATTTCCGATTACGGCCATCATCCGAGCGCTATTAAAGCTACAATGAAGGCGGTGCGGAAACTCTATTATGGTAGACGTCTCGTGTTAGTATATCAGCCCCATCAGCATAGTCGCACCAAGCGTTTATTTAGCGAGTTTGTGGAAGCCTTGAAAGATGTGGCAGATTTTGTTATTGTTTCCGAGATCTATGCCGTAAAGGGAAGAATGGAGGATCATGATGTAAGTTCACGCAATATAGTGGAAAAAATCGGCCGGGCCAATGTTATTTATGGCGGTGGTCTTAAACAAACTGACAAGCTCGTGCGTAATATGATGCAACCGGGAGACGTCGTGATTTTTATGGGAGCAGGGGACATTGATTTGCTAGTTCGCGACTTGGTTATTGCAAGATTATGAGTAGTCAAACATTACAAGAATTGCAAAAGCGACTTGGCGAAGTACAAGAAAATGAGCCAATGTCGGCGTATACGACTTTTAAGATTGGTGGGCCGGCTCGGTATTTTTTTGTCGCGCGTTCAGCAGACGAAATTACAAAGGCAATTGAAGCCGCAGTGGATTTGCGTCTGCCATATTTTATTTTAGGCGGCGGAAGTGATTTGTTAGTTTCTGATCAAGGGTTTGCGGGCCTAGTGATCAAAATCAATAATTCCAGCTTCCAGATTCAAACTTCAACAATCACTGCCGGCGCCGGTGTGCCTCTTGGTGTTTTAGTTCAAGCCGCTGTGGATAATGGTCTAGCCGGCCTCGAGTGGGGGATTGGCATACCCGGAACTGTAGGTGGCGCGGTACGGGGTAATGCCGGTGCGTTTGGGGGGGAGATGAAAGATGTGGTGAAGAGGATACGGGCATTGCGAGTATCTCCGCAACACCCTTTAGAGGTGGTAGAGATGGAAAGTGAAGACTGTCAATTTAATTATCGCGATAGCATTTTTAAGCATGGAAAAGATTTGGTGATCTTGGAGGTTGAACTGGCCTTAAAACAAGGCATCAAACAAGAGCTTGTAAGTAAGATGCGCGATTTTTTAAAACACCGTGCCGTGGGTCAGCCAAAAGAGCCTTCTGCGGGATGTATTTTCAAAAATTTCAAACTGCGCGATGAAAATGGAAAATTTTTTAGTGGCAACCAGCCTGTGCCCGATTCATTAGTACAAGCCTTGCCCCAACAGTTTAAAGAGCGTCAAGTTATACCGATCCGCTGGTTAGTTGAATATCTTGGTCTTGCGGATAAAAGCAGCGGCCAAGCAAAGATTTCGTCAAGGCACTGCAATTTTATAGTTAACGCTGGCAAAGCACGGGCTCAAGACTGTCTTGAGCTGATGCGTTTGATTAGAAGTGCTGTTTTAGAAAATTTTGATTTGCATCTAACCGAGGAAATTGAATTAGTCGGATTTTAATGGGCCTGTTGCCGAATACCATTTCTACTGCAATCGCGCATAAGCGGCTGCGGCTCGGTAAAAAACCTCGAAATATACTCCATATATTCCTGCGATTTTTTACCGTCGCCTCGCTCGCTTCTACGCGATTTTGTGACGAAAGCGCATTCGGCAACAGGCCCATAAAAAAACACCGGCGTCTTTTTCGACGACCGGAGTGTCAAGTATGCCTCCTACTTGTTACTATCTGCACCACCATGAGGGCGATTTTGTCTTGCGTTGAATTTCTTTCTGTTGTTCGCAGAGTAGTCCCCGGAGATCTCTGTCGTCTCCCGCACTTCCTATAACCTGTGGTCTCGGCGGTACCGCATCTCGTCCTGGCGGCGTCTCAAATACAATCGTGAGCTGACCGGTCGTTTGGTTTTGTGGAATGACTTGTGATGAAGCAACCCAACCCCTAATCAACAGCGCTCCAGAGGAATCTTTGAAGCGCCAAGGGTAGCCAGCTCCACAAGGATCTTCAGCAAAGAAAAAGTGTGCAGGCTTATCAATGCCACTTATATTTACATCGAAAGTGTAAGTTAGACGGTAACCATGCTGCACCCTCATCTGTTGCGACGGCAGAATTTGAAGCATCACTTCAGACGGAGAGTCATTTGAACGAATTGTGATTTGGGGTTCACAGGTGTTGGGTGCGGTTGGGCCAATAGCCGCCTTGATACACCGGGCTTCGAATGCCAGCCTGTTAAGAGCACTGCTACAGATCGTGGCGTTGTTCGTATCCAGTGGCGCTCCCTGACGTTGCACCGCCACCATAACGTTGCCGCGATCGAGTTTGATGATTTGCCATGATGATGGTATGTGCTGCGGCAATTTTTCCCGCTGAATCTTGATCAGCATGAAATTCCCTTGTAGAGGAGTCCCTCCAGCGCTGTTTCTGAACACGCCATCAAGAAATTGCAGATGCTTGATAGCGTCGGGGGAACCCGGGATCGTTACATGTGTTTGAATCTCCCGCCAATCCCATCCCTGTTCAAAAAAATACCTCGCCACTTTTTCCGCTTCGGTTACGGACCAGAACGGTTTAGCAGCGCAAAAGGCTGGCTTAAGATATGGATTTACGACAAGAAGCCAAGACAGACCAAGAAGTGCGCTACCCGCCAGACACCGGTTTAGCCATGCCCAAGGCAGAAACCTTGAACTAGCCCGTAGCAGTCTGTCGGCCGTAAGCAGGCAAGCAATGGGCAGGATTGGTGTGAGATAGCGCAAGGTGAATCCGTATTTGCTCGCAGCAATGGGGGCAAGCATCAGCACGCACGCCGCCCCAGCCAGAAGAGAACACAGAAACATTGGGTCTTTCCGCCATTTTCTCTTCCGCCACAGTATACCCAGTATCAACCCCGTTATAAAAATGAGGATGCCAAGAACGGTGAGCCCGAGTTCGTGAAGGCGCCGAGCATTGTTCAGTACGGTTTGCCAGGAATCAAGAATCAATATAGCCGCGATGATCAGTAGACCCAGTATGCAATTTACCGCTGGTGTCCTAGTTGCGATAATGAGGGCAACGATGAAAAAGGGGACAAGCAGCAGGTTCGACATGTGTGCGGCAATGGCCAGCGCGAGCAATATCGCCGTAAGGGCCCAAAGGGTTAGGCTTTGCCTTTGCGTTGATATCGCAAAGATTAGATAGAACAACGCCACGAGCAGGGGTGTGATCGAAGGTTCCCACAACAAGGGAAATTCTACGACTCCGAGACTGAGTACCGTGTAGAAGGCGGTTGCCAAGAGCGGCGCCCCCAGCTTCAAAGTTCGACCTAGCAGATAAACACAAGCCGCAGCCATGGCATGCAAGACAAGAACTACGAGTTGCGTAGCTTTTATGTCCATGCCAAGGTACTGCATTGCGACGAGGAAGTTCGTCCATACTAGCCCATGCCGGAATTTGAAGAATCCCGAAACTGGCCCCATGCCCTCACATACATTCTGCTCAAGGCAGATTTTTGCCGTGAACCAGGCCCGCAATGTGTCCGCGGAGAGAGGTGGATGTGCCCTAAGTAGAACCAGTGTTTCCATGGCCATGAGGGCACCGAGTACGATTACTACGGACCAGCTTAGCCGTCTCATTGTGGGACCTCCGTTCGGGTAGGAGCGCTACCCCACCGACGCAGTTGTCAAGGAACGATGGTGTGGGTGTAATTTAGTCACCTACGAGGTTTTCTTATCATGAAATTGGAATTGTGTAAAGAGTTGGAATATGTTATTATGATAGACTAAAAAACAGGAGATGTGGACAATTATGGTTACTCAATTTATAAAACCCGTATTTTATAGAAAGTTATTCATTTGGGGACTGATTCTGGGTCTTGTCTCGTTGTTTTTATCTCAGATTACCCACACGCCATTTTATATACAGCCAGTCGTAGCCGAAATTACCAACACTCCCGCAGAGGCCGTCTGGGGTACTAATGGCCGGGTTGATGCTATAACCACTGCCTCGGACGGCACAGTTTATATCGGCGGTGAATTTACCAAAATATTTCCCCATACTGGCCAAGGTGTACCCGTCAGTACTCTTACCGGGGCAGCGCTTTCTACTTTTCCAAGTGTGAACGACGATGTTCGAGTCGTGGTTTCCGATGGCTCTGGGGGCTGGTATATTGGTGGAGATTTCACACAAGTTGGCAGTGTTGCGCGCAATCGTATTGCCCATATTAATGCGGATGGCACTCTTGATGCATCTTGGAATCCCAATGCCGATAATTCAGTGCGATCCCTTCTGCTATCCGGTGCTACTCTTTACGCGGGGGGAAGCTTCACAAATATTGGTGGCCAATCACGCACTGCAATTGCTGCTATTGACACTACAACAGGTAATGCAACAAGCTGGAATCCCGCTCCTAATGTTGGCGCATATATTAACAATCCTAATACCTTTGCTTTATCCGGAACCACTCTTTATGTAGCAGGCATATTTTTTAGTATCGGAGGCCAAGCTCGCTCTTCTTTAGCAGCCATAGATACGAGCAGTGGTAATGCTACTAGTTTTAATCCTACGCCTTCAGGAGGTTGTTGTGGTACTGAAGTCATGACTGTGTTGCTAGATGGTACTACTCTTTATGCCGGTGGAGCTTTTACCAGCATTGGCGGCCAGTCGCGTAATCATCTTGCTGCATTCAATACTACAGATGGTTCCGTCACGAGCTTTAACCCCAATGTTTCTGCATCCAATGGAGATCCAACGGTTAGAGCTTTAGCTGTTTCTGGTACTACTCTTTATGCCGGCGGCCACTTTACAAGTATCGGCGGCCAATCCCGCAATTATATTGCCGCCTTGAATACTTCTGATGGCACCGCAACCAGTTGGAATTCCAATGCGGATAATTGGGTATATAGCTTGGATAGCTACGGCGGCGCAGTGTATACTATAGCTCTTGCGGGCTCTACTTTGTATGTAGGAGGAGCTTTCAGTACTGTAGGGAGCAGCCAAGCTCGCAATCGTATTGCTGCGATAGATCCTTCTACTGGAGAAGCTACGAGTTTTAATCCCAATGCCGACAATCCTATCCGCACTCTTGCTCTTTCTGGTTCTACCCTCTATGCCGGCGGCGACTTTACAAGTATCGGCGGCCAATCCCGCAATTATATTGCCGCTCTCAATACCGCGGATGGCACTGCCTCTAGTTGGAATCCCAATGCTGATCAAGTAGTCCGCACCCTTGTTCTTTCTGGCTCAACTCTCTATGTTGGCGGTGTTTTTTATAATATTGGCGGCCAAGCTCGCAATCGCCTCGCGGCTTTAAGTACTTCGGATGGTACGGCTACGAGTTTTAATCCCAATGCCGACAATCCTATCCGCACTCTTGCTCTTTCTGGTTCCACCCTCTATGCCGGCGGCGAATTTACCACGATCGGCGGCCAATCCCGCAATTATATTGCCGCCTTGAATACTTCTGATGGCACCGCAACCAGTTGGAATTCCAATGCGGATAATTGGGTATATAGCTTG
>LCOG01000015.1 GCA_001001705.1 Parcubacteria group bacterium GW2011_GWA2_47_26
ATTCCTTCATTTTATCAGATTTTTCAAGTTATTTTCGGTGTCATTTTCCCATTGCAGAATCAATAGGCTCACGGTGTCATTTTACGCTGCAGAATACGTCGTGTTGCTATTGCGTTCTAGGCTGTGATAAGATTGTTTTGCTTAGAAGTAATCCGAACCACCTGTGACTCGGCCAGGAAAAAGGGACCACTTCTAAGTTTTGCTACGCAAAATTAGAGGCGGCCACTTTTTCCTTATGAGCAATGAACGCAGGCTGAAGACCTGCGGCTACAGATTACTGCAATATGTCGTTTGTTCACTTGCATACCCATTCTCACTACTCCCTTCTTGACGGTCTTCCTAAAATTGATCAGTTGGTAGCCAAGGCCAAGGAATATGGATGTCCGGCTTTGGCTATTACGGATCATGGTGTCATGTATGGCGCGATTGAATTTTATAAGGAGTGCCAAAAAGCCGGCATTAAGCCGATTATAGGGATGGAAGCCTATATGGCTTTGGGCGAGATGTCGGAGAAACGCGCTAAAGTTGATGATGATTATTATCACTTAACGCTTTTGGCAAAAAACGAGGAGGGTTATCGCAATCTTTTGCAACTTACAACCATCGCGCATCTCCAAGGTTTTTATTATAAGCCGCGCATTGATAAGAATTTATTGCGCCAGTATGGTAAGGGTTTAATCGCTCTCTCGGGATGTTTGGGTGGCGAGATACCGCGGTTGCTCACGGCGGGAAATTATGAAGGGGCAAAGCGCGTAGCTCAAGAATTTCAGGATATATTTGAAAAAGAAAATTTTTTCGGCGAAGTGCAAAAGCATCCGGAAATTCCGGAACAAGAAGCGGCCAACAAAGGGGTTTTAAGGCTTTGCGAGGAATTGGGGATGTTACCGGTCGCGACAGTGGACAGTCATTATTTGGATCGCGATGATGCTGAAGCGCAGGATATTTTGGTTTGTGTTCAGACCGGTAAATTTCAGACTGATAAAGATCGCTTGAATATGACAGGGACTGATCTTTCTTTTAAGTCTCCGGAGCAAATTTTTGCCGCGTGGAAAGACTTGCCAGAGGCGCCGCGCAATACCTTGAAGATCGCAGAGCTATGCAATGTAGAGCTCACTTTAAATAAATGGGCGTTTCCGCAGTATCCCGCGCCAGAAGGCAGGGCGCACGATGAATATTTAGATGCGCTAGCCAGGCAGGGCGCGCAAGAGAAATTCGGCGCTAGGTTTGATAGCGCGATGCGCGAGCGGCTGGATTATGAGTTAGACATTATTAAGAAGACAGGATTCTCAACTTATTTTTTGGTGGTGTCTGATTATGTGAGGTGGGCGCGCGAAAAGGGAATTGTTGTTACAACGCGCGGTTCTGCCGCGGGGTCGCTCGTATCTTATTTAATAGGAGTTACTACAGTAAATCCCCTAGATTTTAATTTGCCTTTTGAGCGGTTTTTAACAGCATCGCGCCCGACTCCGCCGGATATTGATGTTGATTTTGCGGATAATCGCAGGGATGAAGTTATTGAATATGTTCGGGAAATGTACGGACGCGATAAGGTCGCGCAGATTGTAACTTTTGGAACAATGTTGCCGCGCGCGGCAGTGCGCGATGTTACGCGCGTTTTGGGCTTGCCTTATAGTTTTGGCGACCGACTTTCAAAAATGATTCCGCCGGGCAGCCAGGGCTTTCATATGACAGTTGACAAAGCTCTGGAGATTAATCCCGATCTTGCAAAATTATATAGCGAGGATGAAAAAGTACGGCGGGTTCTGGATTTGTCGCGCAAGGTGGAGGGCTGTGTGCGGCATGCTTCGGTTCATGCGGCGGGTATGGTTATTGCGCCGACTCGGCTTACTGATTTTACGCCGCTTCAGCGTGAGGCGCAGGGCGACAATATAATTACGCAGTACGACATGCATGAAGTTGAAGCGGCAGGATTGGTCAAAATGGATATGTTGGGTATTCGCAATCTCTCCATTTTGGGCAATGCCGTGGAGATTGTGAAAAAAACCAAGGATGTGGTTGTAAATTTGCAGGAGCTGCCCCTTGATGATAAAAAAACTTTTGAATTGCTCTCGCGCGGGGATACCATGGGAGTTTTTCAGTTATCCGGATCGGGTATGACCCGTTATTTAAAAGAACTGAAACCGACGACGATTCATGACATCATGGCGATGGTCGCGCTATTTCGGCCCGGGCCAATGGAGTCTATTCCGGAGTATATTCGACGCAAGCATAATCATAAGCTAATTTCCTATCTTGATCCGCGGCTTGAACCGATACTAGCGCGTACTTTTGGCATTTTGGTTTATCAGGATGATGTTTTAATGATCGCGATAAAACTGGCGGGTTATACTTGGGAAGAAGCGGATAAATTGCGTAAGGCCATGGGCAAGAAAATTCCGCGCGAGATGATTGCGCAGAGAGAGAAGTTTTTGTCTGGCTGTGTGAAGAATGGATTACCGCGCGCCAACGCTGAAGAGCTATGGAGTTTGATTGAACCTTTTGCGGCTTATGGTTTTAATAAGGCGCATGCCGCCTCATACGGTATGGTTGCGTACCAGACTGCTTACATGAAAGCGCATTTTGGAGCTGAATTTATAACGGCGATTTTAACAGCCGAAGCTGGAAATAATGACAAGATTGCGGAGGTTATTGCCGCTGGGCGTGAATCAGGAATAACCGTGCTGCCGCCGGATGTCAATGAGAGTGAAAAAGACTTTACCTATATTGATGATACGCAGATTCGTTTTGGTCTTTTGGCAATTAAGAATTTGGGCACGGATATAGTGGAGGCGATTATAGAAGGGCGTCGGAAATCATCTTGTCATTCTGAACGCAGTGAAGAATCTCGTGATCTGCAAGTGGGGCGGGATCCCTCGCTTACGCTCAGGATGACAGAAGAATGTCCTTATCAAGATCTGGAAGATTTTCTAAAACGCGTTCAGCACAAGAATCTAAATAAGAAATCCCTGGAGAGTCTAGTGAAGTCCGGGGCAACGGATCGTTTTGGCGATCGCGCGAATTTGTTAGAAAATATGGAAGTTATGCTCGCATTCAACCGCAGTACGGCCGACATATCTACTAGACAGAATTCTTTGTTTGCTGCTTTGCCCGAAACTCGTCGTTTACTGTTAAAACAAACTCCGCTAGCAAGTAAAGAAGAGAAGTGGCAGTGGGAAAGAGAGCTTTTGGGATTATATGTATCCTCGCATCCCTTGCAAGAATTCGCCGACATGCTGCGCGATCAAGTTGTTACTTCAGATAGATTTCCGGATCTGCCAGAAGGAAGTTCAGTGCGTATGGCGGGCGTTTTAGCAGATTGCAAGGTGCGGATTACTAAAAACGGAGAGCAGATGGCGGTAGGGCGTTTACAGGATTTGACTGGATCTTGCGAAATCGTGGCCTTTCCAAAAACGTATAAGGCTGATACAGGTGTGTGGGTTGACGGCGCGCTTTTGTTTGTTTGGGGCCGCGGCGGAGGCGAGGAGAAAAGGGTCGTGTGCGAACGAGCTATATTTTTAACACAGGATAGTCTTAGCGAGCTTGGACAGAGTAAAGTAGCGGTGGCCTTTAGGTCGCCATCACACAGGAATGGAGGTCCAAAGACTTCCGCTACACTGGCTGTTGGCCAGCGCATGGTCTTGCATTTAAATACACAAGATAAAGAGGCGCTCCAAACTCTGCGTGTCTTTTTCGCTTCTACACATGGAGATTTGCCAGTCTATATAGTGTTTGATCAGAATGGGCAACGCCGTACTATAGAAACAAATTTTAGGGTTAATGCGGATGCGGGCGTAATTCAGGCGTTGGAGTCTATTGTAGGAAGCGGAACGGTCAAAATCGTTTGACAAGGATATTTTTATAGTGTATTATTTGATCATATAGGTGATAAATTAGAGAAATATATGCCGATAGTTTCCACTGCCGAAATCAATGAGAGGTTAAAACATCTGCAGGGATGGGAGTTTAAGAATCTGGCTTTGCAGAAAGAGTTTGTATTTCCGACATTTACTGATGTGATGATTTTTGTTAATGAGGTTGCGCAGATTTCCGAAGATTTGGCGCATCACCCGGATATCGCGATCCATCACAATAACGTAACTTTGAGCACTACTACGGGCGATATTGGCGGTGTTACCGAGGTTGATTTTCAGTTGGCAAATAAGTTCCAAGAAGCCGAGAAAACAGTGTTTGGGGAGTGGAGCAAGGCGTAGTACTTTTTTATTAATTATGCCCGAGTTGCCCGAGGTTGAGACAATACGTCGTCAATTGCAATCCCGTATTGTTGGCAAGACTATTAAAAAAGTTCAGGTGCTTTATCCTAAACTGGTGAGGGATTTGTCGGGAGCGGATTTTATTGCGCGCCTTAAAGGCAAGCGCATCGGGGATGTTTTACGGCAGGGCAAGTTGATTCTGATCAGGCTGAATGGTAAGGAAACACTGGTTATGCATCTAAAAATGACAGGCAGGTTGCTTCTTACGCAATCTGCTTCTTTTGTTAAATCTCCTTCATCACACTTAGAAGCAATCTTTACTTTCAGTGACGGATCACAAATGTTTTACGCAGATTTGCGGAGGTTCGGTTACATGAAAATACTGCCGACGCAGGATGAAGCAGTTTTGGTTGAAAAAGAGAGCCTCGGTATTGATTTTTTTGATGAGCGGTTGACCTTGCCGGAATTTACGCGCTTGATACGATCACGCGGGAAGTCGCAGATCAAACCATTACTCATGGATCAAACCCTTATCTCGGGTATTGGCAATATTTATGCGCAGGAGGCCTGTTTTGCCGCAAAAATTTATCCGTTGCGTAAGGCTGAAACTTTGCGTGATGCGGAGATTGAGGATTTATATAATGCGCTTCACGAGATTTTAAATAAAGCAATTCAAAAGCGCGGTTCCTCATCTGATGCGTATGTGGACGCATTTGGCCAGCAGGGTGAATTTGTGCCATATCTCAAGATTTATGGCCGTGAGGGCAAACCATGCCCGCGCTGCAAAACAAAACTGCAAAAGAAAAATATAGGTGGTCGCGGGACGGTTTTTTGCGCAAAGTGTCAGAAATGAAGCATAGCAAGGCTTAGCCTTAAACCCGAAAGTATGGTATAGTAAATTTATGTTCAAACGTCTTCAAAGGGAGGATCATGATGAGATAACTTTTCGGGTATTGCTTGCCTTTTTGTTGGTATTCGTAGTATTGCGAGCGTATCTATTTTTTGAGTATTCTGATGCGGTACCCAGTCTTTCAATAATGGTGCGCGGTATTCATGTGCATCATTTTGCCATTGGCATAACAGTTCTAGCTATAGCGGGGTACGCGGCTTTGGTTGCTCCATATTTTCGACGCAAGATCGCTTGGCTTTACGGCGCCGGGCTTTCACTGGCTTTTGATGAGTTTGGTATGTGGCTGCGCCTGAATGATGATTATTGGACGCGCACCAGCATTACTGTCGTAGTTTTAATTAGCGGCCTGCTTATAAATATAGTTTATTTCAAACGGCTTTGGACAAAGATTTGGCATACGACCAGATTTGTTAATCCCACCTATCCATTTTATAAAATGTTTAAGGCGCGGATTAGTACTGCGCGTGGAAAAGCAATCGCCAAGCTAGTTGAGCGTTTTAATAATAGTTCAACTTTATGAAAGTGAATTTCACTTTTAAAAATCTCCTTCCGTCTGAACGCGATTTTGTACAAAAATATTTTTCGGTTGATTCAAAACTGGGTAAGATCCAATCTATTGTAAATCGTCTTAATCCAGATGTGACTTTGGAGATGCACGCGGAGAAATTCGCACGCAAGAAAGCTTACAAGGTTTCACTTCTTTTACAGAAGCCCCTGAATCTATTTGTGTTTGAAGATGATCATACCTTACAGGAGGCGATTGATTTGGCTAAGGATAAACTCTTAGAACGATTGAAGAAGCTTTGGGATAAACAAAAATATAATATTGGCGGTCGGAGACAAGAGGTTATCCGTAGTGTATGACTCTGTTTTATATTATAAGCTTTAGCGTCGTTGGCGGAATTTTTGGATTACTTGGCGCTTTAATTGTTGCTAGCAGACTAATTAAAAAGCGCGATAATTTACTAAGAATGGTTTCTTTTGCGGCTGGGGCAATGCTCTCCGCAGCTTTTTTTGATTTGATACCGGAGGCGATTAAACTTTTAGATGGTGAAAATATAGAACGCGTTTTGCTATACGTATTTGGCGGCCTAATCCTCTTTTATGTTATAGAGCAATTACTTTCGGTTTCGCATTGTCATCACGATGGCCATTGTGATACGCATAAAGCGCGGCGAGGCATGATTATTTTGGGAGATACAGTGCATAATTTTCTGGATGGGATAGCCATAGCGGCAGCTTTACTAGTGTCGGTGCCTTTAGGCCTTATTACAGCGATTGCCGTACTTTTGCATGAGATACCGCAGGAGATTGGGGATGTTGGTGTTCTTATACAAATGGGTATGGCAAAAAAACGAGCCATATTTTGGAATCTCATATCTGCTTCTGTTTCTATTGCGGGGGCAGTGAGCGTTTATTTTTTGTCAGGATTAGTTGAGCGACTTGAGGTTCCTTTGATATCTTTAACGGCCGGTGGATTTTTGTATGTTGCTACGGTTGATCTTTTGGCAGAAGTGCATCATGGGGGACGGCGCAGGCATATTGTGATCCACATGCTTACTTTTTTCTTTGGCGTTGCAATTATATGGTTTTTAAGTACAGTATTACGGACTTGAAGTTATCTTAGTCAGCTTATGGTAATTGACCTTCTACTCTTTAGGCTCGTAAACAATCTTAGCGGAAGATGGTCTACTTTGGATGCAGTAGGGATTTTTTCTGCTGAATTTCTTTTGCCGCTCATGTTTTTACTATTAATTCCGGCGGCGTTTACCATTAAACGACTGAAAGAGGAGCACTGGTATGAGATGCCGCTAAAAGTTTCTTTTGCTGTTGGGATAGCATATTTAACTCGTTTGGGGTTGGGTGTGATTATTAGTCGTGCGCGTCCTTTTGCGGCTCTGTCAGAGGTGCACAAACTTATAGCTTTTGAACCGGCTTACGATTCTTTTCCATCGGGACACGCGACCATAACTTTTGCTTTAGCCTTTATGATCGCGCGTGTTGATCGAGATTGGGGGGCGGCCTTTTTGATACTGGCGGTATTGACTGCACTGGGACGGGTTTTTGTGGGGGTACATTATCCGCTTGATATTTTAGGTGGTGCTTTGGTGGGTTGGTTTGCGGCGTGGATTATCGCAAAGATAGAAGGCGCAGAGTGGAGAAAGGTGGGGCGCGCGATGCGAGTACGCTGATTCTTGATTTTATGGCAATGTATCCGATTATTATTGCCGGGGGCACAGGTACGCGTCTGTGGCCTATTTCAACCAAGGGTATGCCCAAACAGGTTTATCCTTTATTTGATAAAGAAACATTATTGCAAAAGACTTGGCGCAGATTGCGACGCGGGTTTTCTGCCAAAAATATTTTTTTAAGCACGTCGGATTCTATTGCAAGTGCAGTGCGCAAGCAGTTAAGTCAGCTTGTAGCGGATAATGTTATAACTGAACCAGTGCGGCGAGGTACAGCTTCGGCGTTAGGTTTAGCCTTATTAAAATTGTATAAGCGCGATCCAAAAGGAATTTTTGTTTATATTAATTCGGATAATTTTGTCAGCCGTGAAAATGAATTTATTCGTTTATTACAAGTAGCGGAGCGTGTCATTACTCAAAAGCCAGATAATACACTTTTGATTGGAGTGAATCCGACTTATCCAGAAGCAGGATATGGTTATATCAAAATGGGACGGCCGGTAATGCATTTCAGTCATAGTCATAAGGCTCCGACAGCAGGGCCCCGCAAGAGGGGACATGGCGATGAGATTTTTGAGGTGGAGAGGTTTGTAGAGAAGCCGGATTTAACTACTGCCAAGGCTTTTTTGCGTTCTTGGCGGTATTTATGGAATCCGACTTTGATTGTGGCACGGGCGGATCATTTCCTTGGGCTATATCGCAAACATCTGCCAGAGACGTGGAAAGTTCTGGAACGCATTGCGCGGAAAATGGGCACAGCGGAGGAGCGGAGTATTATTCAAAAAGAATTTCCTAAAATTGAAAGTGAGACTGTTGATTATGGTATTTTAGAGAAAGAAAAAAAAATGCTGGTTTTGCCGGGAAATTTTGGATGGACTGATATTGGGCATTGGCGGGCTGTGCACGAAATTCTTGCCAAGGGGCAGTACGAGAATATTTGTCGTGGCGGTAAGTGTATTCAGATTGACAGTCGCGGTAATTTGATTTACAGTCAGACTGGAAAGTTAACGGCGCTTGCCGGTATCAGCAATACTATTGTTGTTGAAACAGAGAATGTGCTTTTGATCTGTCCGAAAGAGCGCGCGCAGGATGTAAAGAAGTTAGTGGAGGCAATGGAGAAAAAGGGTATGGCGGAGTATTTATGAAATCACTTTTTAGATTTTTATTACTTATAGGCGTTGGATACGTAATCTATATTATTTTGTTTGGAACTCCGCAAATTAGTGAGCCGCGGCGGATGGAGATTCCAAGGGGCGCGGGCGTTAAAGAAATCGCGGAGACGTTGAAAGAAGCTAATTTAATTCGCTCAAGATTCGGTTTTGAAACTTTGGTTTGGTTAAGACGCGCGGGATCGCGATTGCAAGCCGGAGAGTATACGTTCCAGCCGAGTATGAGTCTCACAGATATTGTGCGAATGCTCACGCGCGGGCTTGGAGCAGTGAATGAACGCGAGCTCACGATTGTGGAGGGTTGGACAGCCCAAGAGGTCGCTGATTATCTGGAGGCACAAGGATTTGCTCGTAAACAGGAGTTTATGTCTATTGCAGGTAGTTCTTCAACACGGCAGAGATTGGATATTACAGGATTTGGTTTTTTAAGGGATAAGCCTGATGGCGTAGGATTGGAAGGTTATTTATTCCCAGATACTTATCGGGTGTTTAGAGACGCTAACACTGAAGCTATTGCGCGCAGAATGTTAGAAAATTTTAGCAGCAAATTGACAGCGGAGATGCAAGCGGACATTACTTCTCAAGGGAAAACGATTTTTGATATTGTGCGTATGGCCTCCATAGTAGAGGCCGAGGTGCCGCACGAAGAAGATCGTCCCATCATATCAGGTATTTTATGGAAACGGCTGGACGCGGGTATGGCTTTACAAGTAGACTCAACGCTAAATTATGCTATTGACGGCCGCAATAGCGCTTTGACGAGTCAGCAGTTGCAAATTGATTCGCCATATAATACTTATAAATATCGCGGTCTGCCTCCAACACCGATTGGCAATCCGGGTTTGTCCGCGATTAGGGCGGCGATTTATCCAAGACACACGGCATATTGGTATTTCCTTTCAGGAAAAGATGGAACAACATATTTTGCCAAGACGCTTGACGAGCATAATATAAATAAGGCAAAGTATTTGAGATGAGATACAGGTGGGGTACCAGGCATGCTGACTCGCTGCGCGCTATGGATCCTCTCGCGCTCGCTTAACGCCGCTTCACAACCGTAGTGACGTTGTTTCGCGGCTACTCGCGCTCGTCCATAGTGCTCGCTCACAGCACGCCTAGTACCCCACTCAATAATGCAATTATGAAAGTTCAAATTAAACAAGCAAAACTTGAGAAATTTCCTTGCGATCTCCTAGTGCTTAAGTGGGTGCAGGGACAAAAAATGGACGGCTCTACCGGAGCAGTAGATCGTGCGCTTGGTGGTTTAATATTTAAGATGATGAAGGAAGAAGGGTTTAAGGGAAAAGAAGGAGAGGTGATGACGTTTCCTGTAGTGGGTCGGAAAATAGGCGCGAGAAAAGTAATGGTGCTTGGACTGGGGGAGCAAAAAAATGTGACAGTTGATTGTTTGCGTCGGTCTGCGGCAAGAATTGTAAAAGAAGCGCGACGCCAGCATGCGCGGCGGGTCGGTACGATTTTTATGGGAACAGGCGCGGCTGGCATTGATCCCGTTAGAAGTCGCGCTCGCGCCGAAGGCGCGAGTCCTTTAAGGACCGCTGGCGCGGCTACTTCTAACGGGATTGATCCATTTGTAGCGGCAAAGGCAATAACCGAGGGTGCGCTCTTGGGCCGCTATACCTATACAAAGTACAAATCAAAAGAGGTGCGTAGAGATTCTGTTTTTCCGAGTGAACTTGTGATTGTGACTGCTGGTGTTCATGAAAAGGCGCTCGTGCATAACCCCTCCCAGCCTCCCCAAAACTCACGGGGAGGAGAAAAGTTTAAAATAGTAGAGGCAGAGCGTGGCATCAGGGAAGGGAAGATTTATGCCGACGCCACAATTTTTTCCCGCGATTTGGTTAATGAGCCGGCTTCAAATATGACGCCTCGGGATCTGGCGGATATGGCCGAGGGGCTGGCCAAAGATGTCGCGGGCATGGAGGTTAAAATTTACGATAAGAACGAGATAGAAGAAATGGGCATGGGGGCTTATTTAGGGGTGGCTAAAGGCTCGGATCATCCGCCATATTTTATTCATTTGACGTGGCGTCCGCGCACAGCGAATTCTAAAACGAAAACACAGCGCATTGCAATTATAGGCAAAGGAATAACTTTTGATTCCGGCGGATTGTCGCTTAAGCCCGCGGGATCTATGGAGTCTATGAAGACTGATATGGCGGGGTGCGCGGCAATGCTGGGAATTTTTTCGGCGTTACCTAAAATGAAACCAAACGTGGAGGTACATGGCATTTCGGCGGTGTGCGAAAATATGCCTTCAGGTCGGGCGATGAAGCCGGGAGATATTGTACGTACCATGAGCGGAAAAACCATTGAAGTTTTGAATACAGACGCAGAGGGACGTCTTACTCTGGCTGACGCGCTGACTTATGCGCGGAGGCTTAAGCCGCAAGCGATTGTAGATCTGGCGACACTGACCGGAGCGTGCATTGTGGCGCTTGGTGAAGAGGTTGCTGGCTATATGGGGAATAATCGGGAGCTTTTGGATGGTGTGAAAAAGGTAGCAGAAAACGCTGGCGAACGTATTTGGGAGTTGCCTTTAGTAGATGAATATCGTGAATTTATCAAAAGTCGAGTTGCGGATTATTGCAATATCACGCCGGGAAAGAAGGGGGCGGGAGCAATTACCGCAGGATTATTATTGCAGGAATTTGCGGGGAAGACTCCATGGGTGCATTTAGACATTGCGGGTCCAGCCTGGGCGGAAAAAGAAGTGATTCCGTACATGTCGATCGGCGGGACAGGGTTTGGCGTACGGACGATATTGGAGTTGTTAAAAACCATGTGAGGATTTATTCTGTTTCAGAATATAATCAGTTGATTAAATCTGCTTTGGAGGTCGAGGTGGGGCTTATTGGCGTGCAAGGGGAGGTGACAGATTTTCGAGTGCAAAAAGATCGTCTAGTCTATTTTGAGCTTAAAGATACAGAGGCACGTTGCCTCTGTTTTATGATGGTTTGGGATTTGCATTGGAAAATTACTGACGGCATGGAAATAAAAGCCTATGGCGTGCCTTCAATATTTCAGAAAACTGGCGGGCTACATTTGCGAGTTACCGAAATTGAACTGGTTGGCGCGGGCGCTTTGCGTCAACAGTTTGAGATGCTCAAGAAGAAATTAGAGGCCGAGGGACTATTTGCGCCAGAGCGCAAACGGACTTTGCCGAAATTTCCCGAACGCATTGGGTTGATTACTTCTCCCGGCGCCGCGGCTTACGATGATGTTTTGCGCGTGCTTAAAAATCGGTGGGGCGGATTGGAGATTCAATTTTATCCCGTGTCTGTGCAGGGGTTTGGGGCAGTGGAACAGATTTGCGCGGCGTTTGAATATTTTAATGCCGTAACCCCTCCTAACCTCCCCTTACATAAGGGGAGGGAATATAGTGGAGTGGATGTAATTATTTTGACTCGCGGGGGTGGGTCGCTCGAGGATTTGCAGGCTTTTAATTCCGAAGCAGTGGCGCGGGCGGTGTTTGGCGCAAAAATACCGGTGGTGTGCGGAGTTGGGCATGAGCGCGATGTTTCCATTGCGGATTTGGTTGCGGATGTGCGGGCGGCTACGCCGTCTAACGCGGCTGAAATTGTGGTACCCAGTCGGGAGGAGGTTATAAGACAAGTAGACTATTTTATGTCTCGTGTAGATAAAAGTATTACGTCATGGGTAGAGGAAAAGCGACAGATAGCCGAAAGCGCGGTTGGTGTGTTTGCGCGTTTTTTGCAAGAACAGAAAGAACGGTTGGATTATATGTTGCGGACATTGCAGAATTTGAATCCTTTGAATATTTTAGCGCGCGGATACAGCGTGGTTTTCAAAAACGGAAGGGCGGTGCGAAATTATAAAGAAGTTGGGGTGGGGGAGATGATTGATGTGCGGCTTTATAAGGGGAAATTGGAGGGTAAGGTAGTTGGTAGATACGGTAGTTAGTGGGGACTATTGTGTTTTCTGTGTTAGTGGGTTAGAATTACACACTCCCAAAGTTTTTTTTTGGGGGGGGGAGGAGGAGTACCTTGCCATGGCTGAAAGAGTGCAATCGGGATCCGTGCAGGCGCAGGAATTGCCTAGCTTGGAAATACCGGCCGGGTTGGAGCAGGCGTATCTGACTTTGCATCAAAACCGGAGATTGTTGCGAGGATTCAAGATCGCGGCGGCGATGGTATGGATGGCGTTGGCCGGGGCTATTGGCATTATCATCTACCGAGACACTCTATGGTCATGGGGTTTGATGGGAGTCGCTTTGGTCGCTCGGATCGTGGAGTACGCAGTTCATAGACAATTGCCGGAAAAGTTGCAAACTTCATTCGGCCTTCAGATTGTCAAAAAGGAGGCCGCGCTTTATAAGGCCATGCTGTGCTACGAAGAGTGCCGGGTGCGTTTGGGTCCGCGACAGGGGGATAGCGATGCGCGTTATCAGGGGATGGAAAGCAGTCGTGGTTTTCTTCAGTATGCTCTAGGGGCACTAAAGGGAGGTCACTCCAGCTTTGGCCATCATCTGCGTTTGGCCGAGAATTGCATTGAGGAGGCGCAGAGAAGTCCTCGGAATTAGCGTTGTGCGCGGAGAGACCACAGCGCTTTATTTTTTTAGAGAAAAGTGGTACTATAGACCTGTTGCTCAATGACCTTAATTATCAAGCAACAGGTCTAATATGACTATATGAAACAAACAGCACAGGGCATGAAATTTGGAGAAGCTTTCAAAGAGCTTGAAAAAATCGTTGAGGAGTTTGAAAGTGGCGAGATTGATTTGGATGAGGGGTTAAAGAAGTTTGAGCGGGGATTGGCTTTGGTACGACTTTGCAAAAATCATTTAAAAATGGTCGAGAATAAAGTGGTGCAGATAAAAAAGAAGTTTGAATGAGGAATAAATCCCGTTAGAGACGGTATATGTT
The DNA here is from genome assembly GCA_001001705.1 of Parcubacteria group bacterium GW2011_GWA2_47_26. Taxonomy (GTDB): domain Bacteria; phylum Patescibacteriota; class Patescibacteriia; order GWA2-47-26; family GWA2-47-26; genus GWA2-47-26. The sequence goes on from LCOG01000015.1 coordinate 13,384, forward strand.
TTATGTCTATATTGTGCGTAGTACTAAGGATAAGCGGTGGTATACGGGGTTTACCGAGGATTTACGGAAGCACTTGAGTCAGCATAACAGCAATCTCGCGGGGTGGACTAAAGGACGAGGCCCCTTCAACGGGATGAAAAACTACGCATCAAGGAGAACAATAAAGCGCGGGGGGGCGCGATTTAGAACGCCTTCACTGTTTCTGGTTAATAAATCCGAGGCAGCAAAACGGTTGCGTCAGCCGATGATTATAAAAGGGCGGCCGGAAAAGGGGTAGAGCGCTTATGTCCGCTTTTGTTATTTCGTTGGGAGGGTCGTTAATTGTGCCGGCAGTGGATCAAATTGATATTCAGTTTTTAGGAGCGTTTTGTGGTTTGATCACAAAGTACGTGCGGCTTGGCAATAAATTCGCGATTATTACAGGCGGCGGGAAGCTAGCGCGCGCGTGGCAAGGAGCTCTTCGACAACTCAAAAAATGGGATACCTCTAAATTTTGCGGCGCAAAATTAGAAGCGTCCCTTTTTTTGAGAGATCTGGATTGGGTAGGTATTCGGGCGACACAATTGAATGCTGAATTAGTTCGAGCGATGTTTGGTAAGTTAGCATATCCGCAGGTTGTTTCTAATCCGGCGGAGAAAGTCGCGAGCTTCAAAATTTTAATTGGCGCTGGTTATGAGCCGGGCTCGTCTACGGATTATGATGCAGTGGCGCGCGCAAAAACTTTGGGCATCAAAACTGTGGTAAACCTATCTAACGTGCCATATATATATGACCGTGACCCGTGTAAGTTCAAAAACGCAAAACCGATTGAGCGGATGTCCTGGCCGGATTATCTGAAGATGGTTGGCAAAAAATGGAATCCTGGTTTAAACCTTCCTTTTGATCCTTTGGCTTCCAAGATCGCCAGCCGAGCGAAAATGAGAGTAGTTTTTCTTGAGGGCAAGGATTTAAATAATTTGGAAAAATTTTTAAGTAATAAAGCATTCAGGGGGACAGTAATTAAATAGGATTAATAACTGATAATTATATGGGAAAATCTGCAGAGACGCCGCGGGGCCTAGGCCCAGACATATCGAGAGGCTTACCAGAAGGCGCGCCGCCGCAAAAAGTTAGGCGTGAAGAGGGGCGAAAGCTAGAAGAAGAGCCCGAAACTTTTTTGTTACATGAGATGCAACAAGTTGATGATAAAATTAGGGTGATTGCTCGGGAGCAGCATGCGGAGGCAAGACCCCCTGCCGCGCGTCGTATAGGAGTGAGGGCGCCGGAAGATGAATTGGCTTCACATCGTCAGCGTACAGCAAAATTGGCGAATAAGCTTGAGACGCTGCAGGCGCGTCTAGCACAGATTAAGTTAGCATGGGGGGCATTGACGGAGAGGAATGATTCGGCACAGGCTATTGGGCTTGTGAATGAGATGATTGCAGATAAAGAGAAAGAGTTGCCTGCGGCTGGTGAACGCGCTCAAGAGGGTATAGCTGCGACTCGCGAAAAAGACCCTGAAGATGCGCGTGAAGCAGATCACTGGACACAAGAGATAGCTAGATATAGTCGGCTTTTTGAAGCAATCACTTGGTTTCCGCAGAGAGCGCGGTTTGGTAGGATGCTTGATATTGCTCGAGCTAATTTTGATGAGACGAAGCTCGGGCAAGTATTGCGTACAGTAAGTGAGCTAGATCGGCGATTGGATTATTTGAGGAAAGTGCGTGCTAGATTAGAGAGATAAATTAAACATGGCAGATTTACAGCTTGATGTTGTATGAGTATGCCCGGTGCTACAACGGTGCGGATTAGAGTGGCGCTGGCAATAAATAAAACATGCATCATATGATGAATCAAATTAATGATTTTAAGAAAGTGTTGTAGCACCGGGTATGCAGAAAAAAATCGTGGCGAATTGGAAGATGTACTTAACTCTTAGCCAAAGTGTAGCTTTGGCTAAGAGAATCTCAAATCTCAAATCTCAAATCTCAAATTTGGCCGTTGTTTTATGTCCTTCTTTTGTGGCGTTGGAAGAGGTGGGGAAGGCAATAAAAAATCGTGGAGTGAAACTTGGCGCTCAAGATGTTTTTTGCTGTGCAAAAGAAGGGGCGTTTACCGGAGAGGTTGGTATTGACGACTTGCGTGAGTTGGGGGTAAAGTATGTGCTTGTTGGGCATTCAGAGCGCCGGCAGCATTTTCACGAGACTGATGCGCAAGTTAATCAAAAGCTCAAGATGGTAATTAAGGCCGGTTTGCGTCCGATATTATGCGTAGGCGAGTCTGTAGAAATCCGTAAGCGAGGTGAGGAGTGCGGTTATGTAGCTAAACAAGTCAAGGCTGGCATTAAAGGGGTGCCAAAACAGAAATTGGATAAGTTGCTGATTGCTTATGAACCGATTTGGGCAATAGGAACTGGAAGGGCGGATACGCCCGAGGATGCAAGCGAGATGCAGGGCTGGATCCGCAAAGTTATTGGCAGTGCGCGAGTACCGATTCTCTATGGGGGCAGTGTTAATTCTAAAAATGCCGTGGCATTTTTGCGCGCCGATAATGTTGATGGTTTGCTTATAGGCGGCGCCAGCACAAAGTCCGCGGAGTTTATGAAGATATTGCGTAAGGTATGTTGACTTTAGTCGTAATCATTCTATTTTTAATTGCGGTGAGCATTATCGCTTTGGTTGTAGTACGTAAATTGCCGCAGCTCGCCTCTCTTCATATTGAAGAGTCTTCGCGCGAGAAACTTAAACAGTTGAAAAAGAGTTTGATTGTCAGTCGCATGATACGGAAGCTTGAGGCAGTGAAGAAAAAAGTTATAGCGCCGGAAACTTGGCAAAGAGTTCAATATATTGTGCGGCAATCGTATACCAGACTCAAAATGCTAGAAGAGAAATATAGGGCCAATACCGCTGATGCCAAAATTAAGATTTTGCTTAAGCGGGGACTGGCGAATATTGTAGACGATCCCGAACTGGCGGAGCAATGTTTTTTGGATGTGATTACTTTAGATCCACGGAATCTTGATGCGTATGAAGGGTTGTCGCAGATTTATTTGGAGCGGAAAAATATGCATGAGGCTCAAGAGATAGCGGAATTTTTGATAAAGATTAATCCTGCCGCGAGGGGGCGGTATTTTTTCGAATTGGCCCAAAAATTTCTGCAGATTGGGGATGGGGCGGAGGCTTGGAAGTATGCATTGCAATCGGTTGACATAGAGCCGGCAAATCCCAAATATCTTGATTTTATTATTGAGCTTGCTATACTACAGGGGAGTACGCAAGATGGTCGGGAATATTTGGAGCGATTGAGAGGGGTTAATCCTGAAAATGCCAAGCTCACTGATTTTGAGGAACGCTTGCAAGTTTTAGCGAAGGAAGCAAGAAAGGCGAAAGTACATAAATGAAATAGATATGTGGCTAGGCCACAGAGTTTTGTGGCCTAGCCACATATCACATGCCCACGTAGCTCAGCCAGCAGAGCATTTCCATGGTAAGGAAAAGGTCCGCGGTGCAAATCCGCGCGTGGGCTTTGGGCAGGTACCGAAGCAGTCAAACGGGGCAGACTGTAAATCTGCTGGCTTTATGCCTTCCAAGGTGCAAATCCTTGCCTGCCCACCACGATAAATATATGCCCGGTGCTACAACCACATGGATTAAAGTGGTGCCGGCCATACGCAAACCTATGTCAACGAATCAGATCAATTTTAATAAAGTGTTGTAGCACCGGGTATGCTTGTCAAAGAAGTCATGAAAATCAAAGTTGTTACGCTTGATCCGGAGATGACTTGCCGCGAGGCGGCGGAGGTATTATTGCAGCATAAAATTTCCGGCGCTCCAGTAGTGGATACGCGCGGAAAATTATTAGGAGTTATTTCCGAGAAAGACTTATTTCGCGCAATATATCCCAACTACCGGGAGTTTCATGAAGGCGAGGGCGCATATTTGGATTTTGAAAAATTGGAGCAAGAGGCCAAAGGGGCCGGTGATAAAAAAATCAGCGAGGTGATGTCCTCGCGTTTGATTGTTGCCGCGCCGGACACGCCGATTCTGCAAATCGGAGCGCAGATGATCGCGAGTGGAATTCATCGCGTGCCAGTTGTTGACAACGGCAAGCTAGTAGGGATGGTTAGCCGCCGTGATATTTATGGCAGAATTTTAAATAACTACTTTGGGCTTTGGGAGGGACTTGAAAAGTACGAAAAAAGAACGCACGAGTCCCGTTAGAAGTTTAAGAATGATTAGCTCATGCCGTGTCTTGTAGACAAAGTCGGCTTCGCCCCATGTTTTACATATGAGAACGGCGTGCCCGAACTTCTAACGGGACGAGTAGTGCCGCCTTAGCTCAGTGGCAGAGCAACTGTTTTGTAAACAGTAGGTCCGCGGTTCAAATCCGCGAGGCGGCTCCAGAATAATTTATAAACAATATTGAAGAAATATGTCCCGTTAGAAGTTCAGGCATGTTTTCCTTATATGTGGGATGGGAGGCGAAGCCGACTTACATCTAGCGGGTGCATTAAAAGCAAATTATTCTTAAACTTCTAACGGGATATGTCTCAAGAAAAATTGATTAAGTTTGAGTGCAGTGATTGCCGCCGCATTAATTATTTTTCTACGAAAAATAAGCAAAAGATCAAAACGCGGCTGGAGTTGAAAAAGTTTTGCAAATCGTGTAAGAAGCATGTTTTGCACAAGGAGACGAAGTAAAAAGGTATGAATCACGTTAGAGATGATTATGTGGTATGTTTATGTGATACGCAGTGTAAAAGATAAGCGGTGGTATACGGGGTTTACCGAGGATTTACGGAAGCACTTGAGTCAGCATAACAGCAATCTCGCGGGGTGGACTAAAGGACGAGGCCCCTTCGAATCCCATTAGAAGCCGCGGTCGCGTTATCTAGAAAAACTATCATATAAAACATACACGATGTATTGCATAAATATTAATCAGCAGGGCGGGATGACCGCGACCTGCTTCTAACGGGATGAATCCCATTATTAAAATTCTTATCCTTGCGGATTTTTTTGTCTATTTTGGTTTGGGATTAATTCAGCCGATTTTTGCGGTGTTTATCAAAGATCAACTGCAGGATGGTACGCTGGCTGCGGCGGGTATTGCCGCGACCGTATTTCTTATAACCAAAGCAGTTTTGCAAATTCCAATTGCGCGCTTTGCGGATCGCGAGCCAGCTAAGATTCGCGAATTTTGGACATTAGTTATCGGTTATTTCCTTATTGCGATCACTCCTTTTATATATTATTTTATCACTAACGTAACCCAGCTTTATTTGACGCAAATATTGTATGGATTGGGTGCGGCTTTATCGTATCCGGGCTGGATGGCCATTTTTGCCAAGTTTGCCGATCATGAGCATTCAGCTTTTTCATGGTCTTTCTATAGTACGATCGTGATGGTGGCCATGGCTGTGGCCTCGGCTGTGGGTGGATTTGTAGGAGAAGCTTACGGTTTCCGAACTTTGTTTTTAGGCGTTGGCGCGCTGACCTTTTTAGGATTTTTTTCTACAGTCGGATTAACCTTATTTTACAAAGATTTGCGTTTAGTGAATCCGCCGGGCTTGCGCTCTATTCGTGAGCGTATTGTGGAAGTAGTTTTACGGCATAAACACTCGCCAATACCCCCATCAGCTTCTTCGGGCCAGATGCCTAAATAAAAAAATAGAACACTTCTAATTTGAAAAAAGGGACCACTTCTAAATTTTGCAAAGCAAAATTAGAGGCGGTCCCTTTTTTCAAGGCGTTCTCTTTTTTGTTTCCAGTAGTAGGAATCAAGTGACCAATTGCCACTGCCTAGAAGCGTTAAGGATAGCGAGACGACAAACAGCACGATTGTTAATTGGGTTCCTGGTGTAAAACCGTGCGGAAGTTCGGCGGTAAAAAAGGCGACTAACATCTCGGCCGCGAAAAGCGCGGCGATTACACGCGTGAGCAATCCGACGATGAGTAAGGTGCCGCAGGCTAATTCCAAAACGCCGATGCCGACTGCGAAGAGATTGGCCGATGGAAAACCTAATCTTGAAAAATATTCTGTTGTCTCGCTTCGTTGGAGAAATAGCTTGACTGCGCCGTGACCTACAAAAATAGCTCCCAGTGTCAGGCGTAATAGAAATAATGATAGTGTTTGTTTTTGCATATTGAAATGGCACGGGCTGTAGGAATCGAACCTACGATGATGGTTTTGGAGACCATCGTGATACCACTTCACCAAGCCCGCAATCATCTGCCCCTATTGCAGAGTTTATACTATTTTGTAAATCAATTCAAGAAGTCTTGATAAAATCCCGAGAATGCAGTATAATTGAGCCGTATTTATGAAAATCCGCATAAGAGATACGATCAAAATTTATTGGCGTGAGGTGCGCAGATACAAGCTGCTGGTTTTGTTTATGTTTGTCGCGTTGGGAATCGCGAGCGTACTTGAGCTTATTATCCCGATTTATTACAAAGAATTTTTTAATATACTGACTAGCACGGTACCTAACTCCAATACGGTTACGCTGCTTATTCGTATTTTGATTATCATCGCTACTATTAATGGCGGCTCATGGATACTTTATCGCTTTACTACTTTTGGCAACAATTATTTGGAGCCGCGGGTAATGACGGACTTATCCCAAGAGGCTTATGATTATTTGCAAAGGCATTCTTATGGTTTTTTTACCAATCGTTTTGTCGGAGCATTAGTGCGCAAGGTTACGCGGATGACTCGCGCGTTTGAGGATCTTTTTGATCGAATGTATTGGAATTTATTTCCGTTAGCAATCCGTATTATTGGCGCGATTTTAGTGCTCTATTTTGCTAATCATATAATTGCGTACATCCTTTTGGCTTGGACCGTATTTTTTATCACGTTCAATTATATTTTTGTGAAATGGAAGCTTAAATATGACGAGGCGCGCGCTTTAAAAGATACAGAAGCAACAGCGGTGCTTGCGGATGCGGTAACTAATCAGAACAACATTCAGCTCTTTAATGGTTACGGTTTTGAGTTTGCGCGTATAAAAAAGGTTACTGAAGAGTTGCGCCATTTAAGGACTTTTACATGGAATCTCGGCGCTATTGTGGAGGCGGTGCAGGCCGCGCTTTTTATAGCCGTGGAGTTTTTGCTGATGTATTTTGCAATTCGTTTTTGGCAGGCAGGGCGTTTGACGCTTGGCGATTTCGTTTTAATCCAATCGTATTTGATGATGCTCATTGGGCGTCTTTGGGATATTGGCCGGCACATGCGTGATATGTATGAGAGTTTTGCGGACGCAGAAGAGATGGTCGCTATTATGAATACTCCGCATGAAATCCAAGATGCTGTAGCGGCAAAACCCTTGCAGATTAGCGCGGGCAATATTGAATTTCGCAAGGTAAATTTCAGTTTTCAAAAAACGCGCCGAGTTTTGGATAATATCAATTTGATAATTCAGCCGGGTGAGAAGGTTGCTTTGATTGGGCCTTCGGGCGCGGGCAAATCTACACTAGTAAAATTATTATTCCGTTTCTACGACATAGATAGCGGGAAAATTTTGATTGATGGACAGAAAGTCAGTCAGGTTACTCAAGAAAGTCTGCGTGCCAATTTGAGTTTGGTGCCGCAGGAGCCGATTTTGTTCCATCGTACGCTCATGGAAAATATTCGTTATGGGCGGCGTGACGCGACTGACGAGGAAGTCATTGAAGCGGCGCGGTTGGCGCATTGTGATGAGTTTATTGAAGGATTTCCGCAAAAGTACGAAACCTATGTTGGGGAGCGGGGGATTAAACTCTCGGGCGGCGAGCGCCAGCGTGTGGCAATTGCGCGAGCAATTTTGAAAAACGCGCCGATTTTGGTTTTGGATGAAGCGACTTCAAGTTTGGACTCGCATTCCGAAATGGTTATTCAAGACGCGCTGAAAACTTTGATGCAGGGTAAGAGTGTTATTGTGATTGCGCACCGACTGTCTACGATTCGGCAGATGGATCGGATTGTAGTTTTGCAGGAGGGACGGATAGTTGATGAAGGGACCCATGAGGGATTGCTTAAAAAAGACAGTTTATACAAACGGCTTTGGGAACTTCAAGCCGGCGGATTCTTGCCAAATTTAGTGGAAAATCAATAATTTGCTATTGACGTGTTTTTTAGTTTATGATATATTTAAAACGGTTATTAATAATTAACAACAAAAATTTATGCCTAAGACAGTCTATACCACAACAATTTCTCTTCCTAAATCTATGGCCGCAGACTTGCAAGAGATGACCTTGAGAGAAGGACGCACAGTAAGCGAGCTTATTAGGGAGGCGTTGCGCCATTATCAGCGTATGCATAGTATAACTAGAGGCGCGACGGTAGATTGGCAAGTTATACGCAGCCGTCTTAAGCGCATATCTAAAGAAGGCTCGCCTGTAAATCTTGCTGAATTTATTGCGCGTGACCGTCGGATGCATTAAACTATATATGCTCGGGGCAGATTTTGTTGTTGATGCTTCAGTTATAGTAAAATTATTAAACCAAGATCGGGAACCGTATACGGCGGAGGCAGTTGATATTTTAGAGAAAGCCATTAACGGCTCCATGAGGCTTTGTACTAGCGATTTGGCTGTGCACGAAGTATGCAATGCCCTTATTAAAGGCAAAGGTCTTAAGGGCAGGACACTTAAGCAAGCAATAGAGAGTTTTTTTGTTTTGCCTATTGGTCGCATTATGACTGATCTGCATCTTGCGGCTATCGCGACAACAATTAGTGAAGAGTACAATGTGACTTTTTATGATGCTATTTATATGGCGGTGGCTTTTGATCTTGGTATCCCTCTTATTACGGCTAATCCTAAACACCAGAGGCCGCTTCCACAAGTTAATGTGATTTCCCTTGAACAATGGGCGTCGTGATTTGCCGATGTAGCTCAGCCAGCAGAGCAATGCTTTCGTAAAGCAGAGGTCGTGGGTGCAAATCCCACCATCGGCTCCAGTTTTGTTCACATTGAATCCACCCCGAAATTCTGGTACACTAATTGACCATTGATTTTTAAGAGTTTTGCCATGATTACCCTGCATAATGTTTCTAAAGTTTATTATCCCAAGGTTGTTGCTCTCAAAGATGTTAGCTTTACAATCAAGCCCGGGGAGTTTGTTTCAGTGGTCGGGCAGAGTGGGACGGGTAAGACTACGGTAGTGAAGCTCTTGATTGCTGAAGAGCGGGCCAGCGCTGGACGGATTGAAATTGGCGGTTGGGATATTACGCGCATACGACACGGCGAGGTGCCGATTTTGCGGCGGCAGATCGGCGTGGTTTTTCAAGATTTGAAATTGCTGCCGACTATGACGGCGCAGGAAAATATTGCTTTTGCTTTGCAGGTTGTAGGCGCGCCGCCGCAGAGAATACGCGAGGTAGTTCCGCAGGTGCTTAAAATTGTGGGTTTGGAAGATAAAGCCGACCGCTATCCGATTCAGCTTTCCGGCGGCGAGGCACAACGCGTGGTAATCGCGCGGGCATTAGTGCACCGGCCGAAAATTTTTATTGCTGATGAGCCGACCGGTAATCTTGACGCACTGAATACGCGGGAGATCATGGATATACTGACGAAAATTAATAGTTTTGGAACGACAGTTGTTCTTGTGACACATAATCGCGATGTGGTTAACCAGTTGCGCCGGCGGGTCATTACCCTTGACCATGGCGAAGTGATCTCTGACCAAGAAAACGGGAAATATTTATTATAAATAAAAGTTTCTATGTTTCTTTCTCTTGTCCGCGTTACTAAGCTTGCTTTTCAGCAGTTTCATCGCAATCTTTGGCTGTCAGTCGTTACAATTAGTCTTTTAATCCTTCCTCTATTGGTTATTAATTTGGTTATTGGCTTGGGAGTGGTGGCGCAGGTTACTCGCGATGCTGTCCAAGATAAGATTGATGTGAGTGTTTATTTTAAGCCCGCGGTTGCCAATGAAGAAGTTGAGTCTTTGCGCGTTGCCGTATTAGCCTTGCCAGAGGTTAAGTCTGTGGATTATATTCCGCGTGAGGGGTCGCTTGCACGTTTTCGCGAGCGGCATAAAAATGATCCGGTGATTTTGGAGTCACTGGATGAATTGGGAGAAAATCCGTTTGGGGCGACTTTAGCCGTAAAAGCGAAAAATCCCGAGGATTATCCGCGCATTTTAGCATTTCTGGAGAATGAGCAGTATAAAGATAAAATAGAGGAGAAAAATTTCGAAGATCACCGTTTGATTATCAGCAGAATAAATAATTTGGTGCGGAGTATTTCTATCTTCGGTTTAACGGTGGCGGGTGTTTTCGGGCTTATTGCAGTGTTGATTGTAATCAATACCGTGCGCGTGGCAATCTATACGCATCGCGGAGAGATCGGGGTCATGCGGATGGTTGGGGCAGGCAATTGGTTTATCCGCGGCCCATTTTTGATTGAATCCGTCGTTTTTTCAGTCGTGGCCGTTGCGGCGGCGGCGGCAATTGTTTATCCGGCTTTGAATTTTGCCCAGCCGTATCTCAATAATCTTTTTAATGGCGCGAATATCTCACTGATTTCTTATTACAATCGTTATTTTGTAATGATTTTTGGTGGACAATTGCTTGGCGTATTCGTTTTAACCGCGCTTGCGAGTTTCTTCGGGGTGCGGAGGTATTTGAAAGTTTGAGATTGCTCCTAGTTGAAAAGGTATACATAGCATGATAGTGTAGAAGAGGCTTTGGCCTCTTCTTTGTCTTTATCGTGTTTATTATTCCGGGGTCGTCTAATGGTAGGACAGCGGCCTTTGAAGCCGTGAATGTAGGTTCGATTCCTACCCCCGGAGCCAAATTGGATGATACGAGTTCTCCGCCTCGGGGCTTCACCCCTCGGCGGGCAAATCGGCAAGAATTTTCCACGACTTTTTGGGTTCAAAGCAAATCGCTTGCGAGCGCAAAACGTGGTTCGAGCCAATTCTTTTGAGAAAATCCCGTCCCGCGACGGGATTTTCTTG
>LCOG01000016.1 GCA_001001705.1 Parcubacteria group bacterium GW2011_GWA2_47_26
CCCCAGGCACTCTTTAACTGGGCTACGGCAACGATTAGAGCGCATCCGAAATTTACTTGTCGAAGAACGAATTACCAACAGAATTAAGTCTTTGATCCCCTACATGTTATATGATCATCACTATTTCCGGCCTGCCCGGATCAGGAAAATCTACGATTGGTAAAATTCTAGCTCAAAAACTTGGCTACAAGTTTTACTCTATGGGCGATCTTCGAGGCAAGACAGCGCTCCAGCGCGGCATGACTATTGACGAACTTAATAAGCTTGGCGAGACCGAGGAATGGACTGATAAAGATATTGATGCCTACCAAGAAAAATTGGGAAAAACCGAGAATAACTTTATTGTTGACGGACGACTCTCGTTCCACTTTATTCCGCAATCATTTAAAATTTTTTTGGATGTTGACCCGGGTTCCGGAGCAGAACGGGTCTTCAAACACCAGCGGCCCGATGAAGCGCAGGTTGCCACCCCTGAAGAATTGCGAAAGATGATGCTAAAACGTGTGGGTGATGATGACTTACGATATAAAAAATATTATAGTGTAAGTTTTCGCGATAAAAGCAAGTTTGACTTGGTCGTTGATACAACTGACTTGACACCGACGCAGATACTTGATAGGATAATGCGAGTGTTACCTAAATAATGATGAGGTCTTAAACTTATATGTACGAAGATATTAAGCCCGGCATGACCGTACGGGTGCATGAAAAGCTCCGCGAGAAAACCGAAAAAGGCGAAAAAGAGCGCATCCAAATTTTTGAAGGAATTGTGATCGCGCGCCACGGGGGGACCAGACCGCAAGCCACAATCATGGTGCGTAAAATCGCGGCCAACAACATCGGGGTAGAAAAAATTTATCCCTTAAATGCGCCGAGCATTGCCAAAATTGATCCGGTGCGTCAGGCCAGTGTTAACCGCGCAAAACTATATTTTCTGCGCACGTACAATAAAAAGTTGAGAGAGACACCGATTGCGGCGTAATACTGTCCACGTAACATAAAGCATGTAGCATATAACATAAGGGCGGCCTTTCGGCCGCCTTTTATGAACGCAAGACTTTCATTAAATATTGTCCCGTATATGATTTTTTGACCTTACAAATATCCCGCGGTGTTCCTTCGGCAACTACATATCCGCCTTGATCTCCGCCTTCAGGCCCCATATCAATGACCCAATCAGCAGATTTAACCACCTCAAGATTGTGTTCAATAACGAGTACGGTATTGCCTTTATCTACAAGCCTTTGCAATACTCTTAATAAATTATTGGTGTCTTCAAAATGCAAACCCGTGGTCGGCTCATCCAGTATATACAGCGTCTTGCCTGTAGCCCGGCGCGACAGCTCGGTTGAGAGCTTGACCCGCTGGGCCTCTCCGCCCGAGAGCGTTGGCGCGCCTTGGCCAAGTTTAATGTAGCCAAGGCCAACATCTTCTAACACTTGCAGTTTATCAAACAGCAGGGACACATCTTTGAAAAATTCTTTAGCTTCGAGCACGGACATATCCAACACATCAGCAATGTTCTTGTCTTTGTAATGGATCTCCAGTGCCTCGGCACGATAACGGCGGCCATGGCACTCGGGACAAACCATTAGGGTCTCGGGCAGAAATTGCATGGGTATCTGAATATACCCTTCGCCCGTACAAACTTCGCAGCGTCCTCCGCGCACATTAAAGCTAAAAGTTCCGGCATCAAAACCTTTGAGTTTGGCTTCAGGAACTTCTGTATAAAGATCGCGGATAATTGTAAAAATGCCCGTGTAGGTTGCGGGGTTAGAACGCGGCGTGCGTCCAATGGGCGCCTGGTCAACAGTGATCACTTTATCTAAGAGGTCCAGACCTTTTATTTCTTTATGCACGCCCGGGTAAGCATGCGCTCCATATAATTTTTGAGCCAAAGCCTTGGCGAGAATTTCCAAAATCAGGGTTGACTTTCCCGAACCAGAAACGCCGGTAATGCAGACAAATTTCCCCAACGGAATTTTCACATCGAAATTTTTAAGATTAAAGGCCGAGGCCCCTTTAATAACGATTGCCTTGCCATTGCCAGTGCGGATTTTTTGCGGCGCAACGATTTTCTTGCGGCCTGATAAATAAGCGCCGGTCAAAGACAGCTTATTCTGAATAACTGTTTTGGGGGTACCCTTGGCCACCACTTTCCCGCCCTCTGTTCCTGCGCCGGGTCCCATATCAATCAGCCAGTCCGCCTCGTGCATAATCCGCGGATCATGTTCCACAACAATAACGGTATTTTGCAGATCGCAAAGCTCTTGCAAGACCTTGAGCAACATCTCGGTATCGCGTTCATGCAAGCCAATAGTCGGCTCATCCAAAACATAGATTACGCCGGAGAGTGTAGTAGCGAGCTGCACTGCTAAACGCACCCGCTGGCCCTCTCCGCCCGAGAGTGTCGTAGAGGAGCGATCCAGCGAGATATAACCTAGGCCGGCCTTTTGAAGATGCTTAAGTCGAGTGATGGCCTCTTTTAGAATGGGGGTGGCAATGATACGCTCGCCTTCTCCAGCATGATCCGCTTTGAGACGCTCGCTAATTCGGAAGGCAAAGAATTCAATGGCTTTATCCACGGCCATACCCGAGATTTCCGCGACATTCTTGCCCGCAAAAGTTACGGCTAATGCTTCGGGACGCAGACGCGCACCGTGACACTCTCCACAAATCATCTGCTGCATATAAGCCTCAATTTCTTTGCGCAGATAATCCGAATCAGTCTCCCGATAACGCTCTTCCAGCTCGGGAATGACACCGGGAAATTTTTGTTTTATTCCTTTAACCTCATACTCTTGGTCTCCGGTGCCAAAAAAAATAATTTCGCGCGCTTTTTTCGGCAGATCGCCCACGGGAGTATCCAGATCAAATTTATGGGCGAGAGCCACGGCTTGAAGCAGCTCCAGACGGGCAGATTGATTTGCGCCGATGCGCGCCCAGGGTTTGATTGCGCCTTCAGCCAAGGTTAAACGCGGATTAGGCAAAACCAGCTCGGGCATGACTTGCGACTTTACCCCTAGCCCATCACAGGCCGGACAGGCCCCATGCGGACTATTAAAGGAAAAATTGCGCGGCTCAAGGGCGGGTGAGGTTAGGCCGCACTTGGGACAGGTTAGATCTTTGGAGTAAGAAAATTGATGCGGATTCTCTTCAGCCGTTTCGGCCAAAACCGTTCCATCTCCCAGCTCCAAAGCTGTAAGTATTTGGAGGCGGAGATGCTCGGAGTTTTCCTGAACTTCTTTGGGTCCAAACACGCCTATCACAACCTCTAACCTAAAAGGACCGACTGGCAAGCCAATCTGCTGTAGAGCACGGACGGGCAAGCGTTCGCCGTTGAGACGGACTTCTTCAAAGCCGGCGCGGGCAATGCGCTGAATTAGGTCAGAAGAAATGTCATTCTGAGGCGAAGCCGAAGAATCCCGCATGTATGTGCGCCCATTCGGGCGAGATCCCTTCGACAAGCTCAGGGCAGGCTCTTCGCTCTGCTCAGGATGACGATATAGTGAGGTTCGCACAATGGGCGCGAAAATGCGCAGGGGCCGCTTGCTTATTTCCGCCTTTAGCGCTCGGACAATGTCTTCGGTAGAAAAACGAGATAATTCAATATTGCAATGCACACACTTTGGTCGGCCAGCACGCGCAAAAAGCAAACGCAAATAGTCAGCAATCTCGGTAATTGTCCCAACTGTAGAGCGCGGATTTTCTGAAATACCGCGCTGGTCCAGGGCAATGGTAGGCGCGAGCCCCTGAATTTCGTCTACATCGGGCTTGTCCTGCAATTCTAAAAATTGCCGGGCGTAGCTTGAGAGCGACTCCACATAGCGCCGCTGGCCCTCGGCAAAAATAGTATCAAAAGCTAAAGAGGATTTACCGGATCCCGAAAGTCCGGTAATAACCACCAGCTTATTTTTCGGAATTTCAATATCAATGTTTTTGAGATTGTTCACCCGCGCCCCACGGATAACGAGTTTATCCATATTAGGCGGGAGTATATCACAGGCATGTCAAGAGATCAATGGTGGATAACCTGTCCGTAAAAACCCAAAAAGGGGACAGACCCCTTTTATTGCTTTTTATTGTGGTAAAATAAAGGGGTCTGTCCCCTTTTTGCCAATACAAAAAATGAAACTTGTCAAGTTTCTGGGGGGATGGTACACTGACGCCATATGGATATCGCAAAACTTATTCCTCAACTAAAACAATTGGGCGTTGAACTGCTCATACGCTTTGGCTCGCAGGTGGAGGGCACTGCGCGGCCGGAAAGCGATGTGGATGTCGGGGTATTATTTTCCAAAAACGCGCCGCGCAACCCGCGCCGCTATGGTACGCTTTATGCCCTTTTGCAACCGCTTATTCCGTCGGCTCGCCTTGATCTTATAGACCTTGACGAGGCATCCTACGCTCTGCAATTTCGCGCGGGCGCAAAAGGCGAACTCCTTTTTGAAGCAACCGCAATGAGTTTTGCGGATTTTCGCGAACGCGCGATGTTGCGGTACTTTGATTTCCAACCGATATTAAAAATACACGAGGAAGCGCTCCGCGTGTAAACTGCGTATGATGCGCCTTGCCCCGCTTGACCGCGATAAACTCCGTGATCTTATTGAAGACATCGCCGCCGGCCGCAAAGAACTTAAAACGCTTACGGCATGCCCTCGCGAAGAATTTATAATTGATCGCCATCGCTATGCGGAAACTGAACATTACTTTCGCCGCGTGCTTGAAGGAATTTTGACAGCCGCGACGCACATTCTTTCCCGTCTTCCCAAAGAAACCAAGGACTATGCCGCGGTAATAAAGTCGTTGGGCGATGTTGGCATTGTCAATCCGCAATTTGCGCAACGCAACCTTGGACTTGCCGGCTACCGCAACCGGCTTGTGCACATGTATTGGGAGGTTTCCACGGGAGAACTTTATGATACTGTCCGCGAGCATCTTGATGATCTCAATGAATTTGCCGAAGCATTCGCGAAAGTGATTCGCGACCCACAAAAATTTGGCATTGCCGAGTGATTGCTCAAGCGCAATGGGTGACCCCGCCTGAATTGCGGCTTTGGCGCAAAGCGCGTGGTCAAATTTTCACCCACTTTTCACCCTTTTTACTCCTTTTCCACCACCCTCTCCCTCATCTCCTCAAATACACGCCGCCTTCCCCTACAACCCAAAAAGGGGACAGACCCCCTTTATTGTCTTCATATAAAATATTTCTCTCTTTCTCTCTAGAATTGCAAATTGTTAGTGTGGATAAGTGTGTAAAACAAAAAAACTGGGCTCCCATGAAATAAAAGGATAAATGCGGATCTCCTAAGAAATTTTAAATTCTTCAAGTATTTTTTCTATTTGTTTTTTGAGCTTTGGAAGGTCTTTTTTAATTGTATCCCATATTCTTTTTGTGACAATCCCAAAATATTCATGGGTAAGCATATCTCTCATCCCGGCCATCTGTTTCCACGGGATTTGCATGTGCTCTTGCTTAATATAATCGGGGACATTTTTTGTCGCCTCGCCAATTATTTCGAATCGCCTTATGACAGCGTCTTGAGCTGTAATATCTTTAAGAAACTCATTATATGTTAAACCGTTTATATGTTTCTCAATCAATTCAATGCTTTCAAAAATGTCAGCAATGAATAATTTGGGGTTCCTCTTCATAATATTTTTTTTTGTTCTTTTAAAACACCTTCTTTTATAAGCGGGTGCAACGTCTCGTATTCAACAATATCCACTTTTCTATTTAATTTTTGTTCCAACTCAAACTTAAGATTCAATAAATCAAAAAAAGTTTTGTTTTTAGATATTTTCAATAACAAATCCACATCGCTACTTTTTTTTTCTTCACCTCGGGCAAACGAACCAAAAATAGCCGCCTTGAGAACCCCTTGACGTTTAAGAATGGGCGCTATTTTCTTTTTTATTGATTCTGTTGTCATATTGAATTTGCGGTTTAATTTCCATTCAATAATATACCATACAAAACAACGTAACCCAAACGCGCTCAAACATTAAACCTAAAATGACACGCATCGCCGTCTTGCATTACGTATTCTTTGCCCTCGGTGCGCATAAGTCCGCGTTCGCGCGCGCCGACCTCGCCGAACTCCACAAAATCTTTCCAGTTAATCACTTCAACCCTTATAAATCCCTTTTCAAAATCAGTGTGAATCACGCCGGCGGCTTGCGGCGCTTTTGTGCCAATTTTTATTGTCCACGCGCGAGTTTCTTTTGGACCGCTTGTTAAAAAAGTGCTCAACCCTAAAAGCGAGTAACTTGCCCTTATTAATCGATCAAGCCCAGCTTCATCGACACCAAGTGTTTTCAAATATTCTCTCGCGTCTTCTTTTGATAATTCAGAAAGTTCTGCCTCAATTTTTATTGATATCGGAAGTTGCGCCTCGTTCGGAATTCCTGACAAACTAGACCCTTCCTTTAAATGCTTCTCATCAACATTTAAAACATAGATTATCGGCTTTTTGGGCCCCCAGAATTTATACAACAAATGGAGACTATAACCGGTTTTCCAAACATCGCTATCAAAGGAAGGCCGTAAAAGGGGTCTGTCCCCTTTTACGGGTCTGTCCCCTTTTTCTTTTTTTTAAATAGGCGATTCCCCATAAACACACGGATTATAGTCACTCGGTGCACAAGTATCGCTTGAGGGGGGAAGACAATCATGGCAAATAAGAGGAGACTGGCATCTGTTACTTATGCCGCAAGGGGTGTTGCTCGTACCTGTACATTCATTCACGTTCCTGTAGTACATAGTTTCATAACCACAAATCCCAGTCATGCAATCGCTATCCTCATAACAGGTAACCCCATAATCGCCGGGGTTTTCGCAACGCCCAACGGCGTGGGAGTCTCTAATATCATTAATACATGTATAAGCTCCAATACATTCCTCATTACTGGTACATGATGCGTTTAACCCTTGCCTTCTAGTACAAGCTATGCGAATGGAATCATCTTCCCTCTTGCCATGGGTTATACAATTACATGCCGTACTAATGCATAAACGGAGATTGCGGATACCTTCTGGCGTGAGGCGCTCTTCAGTCCCAAGTGTCTCCCTTGGCAAGTTGATATTGCAATTATTACATTCCCCGGGATCAAAACAGCCTGAAGATGGATTCAATACTCTAAGCCTAGTCTCAGACTTTAAGAGCCTTTCTTCTCCAACAAGCCTGTCTGGTACAATTTCATAACATTCCCCCTCTGAACAATATTGACCTGTGCAATCGGTGACGGTAGATTGCCCACAAGGATTGAATTCTCTGTATTCTGGTTTGTTACAAGAGTACGCACCCCTGTTAGGACTGTCGGGGGGAAAATAAGTGCCCGAAGCACGAGTCTCTCCCCTAACACTGTAACGCGCTTCAGTGGATTGACCGCCACAGAGAAATTTTGTTAGCTGTGGGGGACATTTCAGCTGGGGCAGTATTTCGGAGACTTGCCGCACTAATTTGGTGGGTGGTAATTGCAAACGAACTAACGCGGGATTAACTGTTTGTAAAATTAGATAGGAAGCAAGCACTAGTATTAATCCCACTGATGCGTCGGAGATTTTGCGTCTTGCATCAGAAATTTTCTCGGGCGAGCCGGCGGCAGTTAGCCATTTAAAGCCTGCATATACAATCATGATTCCGGCTATTACCCCCGCTACGGACACAAAAAACCTGAATACTCTTTCAATATATTGCCCAAGGCCGGTTACAGTTTTGCCTAACAAGGGTATTTGTAAGGATTGCTCTTGCGGCACAATATAACAGTTATAAACAAAGCCCCGGTTAATAGCTTCTTGAGAATGCCGTAATGAAGCCATTTCACACTCTGGTCCAGCATTAGGACTACGCTGACCCCTATTATACGGCGCCTGGCCGCATTCCTCTTGACTAAAACAGGTTGATCCAATTTTTATCTGCGCAAGAGCTGGCTGAGTAAAGACAAGCAACGCGGAACTTAAAATTAAAAATAGTAATGCCGCCCTCCAAACTTTCCGTTTTGCATTTTGCATTTTGCATTTTGCATGCATAATTCTAACGTACTCTTCTTAAAATTTGTTCCCAAAGCTCCAGGGGGATGGCTCCGGCAATTTTTTTGCCGTTGATTTTAGACCATCTAAAAACCATTCGTCATCGCGAGCACAGCGAAGTGATCTCATGAACTCTGAATTACGAAATAGTCATTTCGAGGCTAAAAGCCGAGAAATCTCTACACCATGATCTGCGCTTTTGGCGAGATTTAGAGATCTCTCGCTTTGCTCGAGATGACAGTTGATGGGGTTTCGTAATTCACAGCTCATGAGGCTGTTTAGCAATTCGGGGGGCAAGGATATTTTCCACTGCTTTTACAAATTCTTTTGCTGTCGCAATTGCGTGTTCGGCGGTTTCTTGAGAAAATTCCTTCATCCATTCATAATCAGCTTCTTCTCGCGCGTTTTTCATCTCCTTAAAAAATCTAGCAAACTTCGTTTCTAAAAGGCCGGGCTTAACAAAATATTGACCAAAAAGCGTGATAACGCCAGCGTGAGTTTTGGCAAAAAGCCCCTTGCTTAAAAGCGCGGCCGAAGCCGCCACAAGAAAGGCATAGTAGGCGCGAGAAACCGCGTCCCGAAACAACTCCTTACGCAAAAGAACTTCTGCGGCCTGAAGATGCTCATTGGCAATTTCCAGCGCTTTTTTAATCTCTTGCGGACTGGGTATAACCTCCTCTGGAATCATATAATAATGCTATGCCTTTCAACCAACTGAGAAAATACCGTGGGTAGTTTCCGCGCTTCGCGATACTCTTTTTCTGAATGAATAATTGTCGTAAAGTCTAAACTGTAATCAAGCAGTATGCGGGTTGAGATATCAATAACCTGGTCTTTTACTGCGGGAGTAACTCTTTTAACAAGGATTAAAAAATCAAAATCGGAATCAGCGCGTGCCGCGCCTTTCGCGCGAGAACCAAATAATTTTATCTCCACGAGATTGCCATGAAGCGCCCCACGCAGGAGCCGCTTAAAAATTACAATCGCCTCATGCATTTTTCTGTCCAGAGATAGTTGTTGGGCTATGGTCATATTGCCTTCCAAATATACCGCCGCGCTGCACGATTGTCAATCATTAGCGCACTTTTCTTAAAATCTGTTCCCAAAGCTCCAGGGGGATGGCTCCGGCAATTTTTTTGCCGTTGATAAAGAAAGTCGGAGTGCCTTGAACGCCGGCGGCAATACCATCGGCCCGATCAATTTCTATCTCCTCTTTATATTTCCGATTATCAAAGCATTCGTTAAACTTGGCAATATCCAGCCCAACCTCCAAAGCATATAATTTAATATCCAGATCAGTCAGGCGATCGGCGTTTTGAAAAAGCTTGTCGTGCATTTCCCAAAATTTGCCCTGCTCGCGAGCGCAGTTTCCGGCCTCGGCGGCCCGCAAGGCATTGGGATGCACATCAACTAAAGGGAAATCCCGATAAATAAACTGAATCTTGTCTGGAAACCGGGCCATGAGCTCGCGCACGACTAGACTTTCGGCTTTGGAAAAGGGACACTCAAAATCCGCAAACTCCACAATGCGCAAAGGAGCGTTAGCCTTGCCAAAGGTCGGATCATCCGCGGCGGAATAGGCAAGATTCTCTTTCAGAAAGGCAGGCGGTGCGATATTACTATGGGTAACTTGGTGCTGGATTTCCGTCGGGATGTCGCCAAGCTGAATTTGCCGGTAAAAAATTAGGGCTTTTGCTCCGATGTATAATACTGCCGCAGAGAGCATTACTCCAAAGGCAATAAGCAAAATCCCCCATCCCTTTTTATACCACGGCTCTGGAACAATATCCCTGCTCAATATTGACATAATTATTTAAATAGTATAGCATATTAAGACTATTATAGCTAACCACAATACATGACTAGATTTATTACAATTATCCAGATCGTCTCCGCAGTCTTGCTTATTGTGGCGATTTTACTGCAACAGCGCGGGGTGGGATTGGGAGCGGCCTTTGGCGGCGAGGGTTCTATTTACCGGACCAAGCGCGGGGTTGAAAAGGGAATTTTTATTGCAACAATCATCTTAGCAATTCTATTTTTTGCTTCCGCACTAGCAGGATTTATCCTGCGCTAGGGCACGTGCCCACGTGAATGTAGCGGCGACCTTCAGGTCGCCATGGCAGCCTAAAGGCTGCCGCTACAGCCCTTATTCATGACGCCTCATTATATCTTGTGTTTAAATTATCTTTTCGTAGGCAAAAAAAAGTTGAGGACTTGGACAAAAAATTGGTCTTTGCTCTGCGGGATAAAAAATTTCCGCGTTTCTCTCAATTCAAACATTTGCCAAAAATTCTGAACGCAAAAGAGCGCTGGGTCGTTAGCGGCGCCCTCATCTTGATTCTAATTATCGCGGCGGGCGGAGCGGCGCGCTTTATTTACCGCCACCTGGAATCGCGGCCTATGTCGGGGGGTGTCTATAAAGAGGCGCTCATCGGCACCCCTTATCTTATAAATCCTATTTTAGCAACCTCGGATGCTGACAGGGATATCAGCCGTTTGATCTATTCGGGACTTCTGCGTTATAATGATAAAGGCGAGCTGGAAGGAGATTTGGCAGAACAGTTTGAGTTATCGGCAGATAATACAACGTTGCGCTTTACTTTGCGCTCACCAATATATTTCCATGACGGCGAACCGCTGAATTCAGAGGATGTGGCCTTCACTATTGCCGCCATTCAAAACCCGGCTTGGCGCGCACCACTCTGGCGCAGTTTACAAGACATAGCCATAGAAACTCCTGATCCCAGGACTGTAATCGTTACTTTTAAAAAACCCGCCCCCTCTCTCGTTTACCTTTTTACCTTTGGTATTTTGCCTAAACATATTTGGGGGGAAGTTGACCCGACAATTGCTGAACGGGCAGTCTGGAACTTAAAACCCATTGGCAGCGGACCTTTTAAGTTTAAAGGCCTAACAAAAAGCCGCGACGGCACTATTGCTACTTATCGCTTGGCTCGCAATACTGGTCTCTATAGAAAAGCACCCTATCTTGAGGAAATAACGCTGCGCTTTTTTTCGGACTTTGACAGCGCTTTGCGCGCTTTGAAAGAACGCACGGTTGATGGAGTGAGTTTTGTGCCGCCGCGATTGTATTCAAAAATTCCGACCAAAGGTTTTACGGCGCAAACCATTACCATGCCGCATTATACAGGAATTTTTTTTCAGGATCGCAAAAATACTGTCTTAAAAGAAAAAGAGGTACGCAAAGCACTGGCCTTAGCACTGGATCGGCAAAAAATCGTCAGTGAGGTGCCTAATGCCGTAGCAACCGGGGTGCCTTTTATTGGGGATCAACTTGACTCCGGGCAAATTATATTCCCGCCCACCTATGATCCTAATGAATCAGCGCGTCTTTTGCAACAAGCCGGTTGGACACAAAAGGATGGCGGATGGTATAAAAATAAACAGGAGCTGGTTTTGACTCTGACTACTTATGATGAGCCAACTTACCTCAAGGTTGCCGAGTTCATCCGAGACACTTGGCAAAAACTGGGGGTCAAGGTCAAGCTTGAGGCGGCGTCAAAAGATAATTTCCAACGCGAGGTGCTCCGGCCGCGCGCCTATGAGGTCTTGCTTTTTAGCATTGTGGCGGGAGCTCTACCGGATCCGTATCCTTTTTGGCACTCTTCGCAAATGGATGACCCGGGCTTAAATCTTTCTTCTGTGCGCGCGCGCGAGATTGATGCCTTGCTTGAAGTAGGACATTCTGCGATACGACGCGACATTCGCGAGTCTAACTATGCCGAATTCCAAAAACAGCTCTTGGAGGAAGTGCCAGCGATAATTCTCTACAATTCACCCTATATCTATGTAACTTCTGCAAAAATACGCGGCGCGGCGCGAGAATTGCTATTTATCCCTTCGGATCGTTTCAACGATATTGAAAAATGGTACCGCCGGTCAAGGCCGGGGTGGAAGTAAGGTGGGGCGAGTGGTGAAACTGGCAGATTCACCCCGTTAGAAATGCCGCGGTGGCGGAATTGGCAGACGCGTACGGTTCAGAGCCGTATATCCGCAAGGATGTGTGGGTTCAACTCCCGCCCGCGGCATTTCTAACGGGGCAGGCGTAGCGTTCAGAGCGCTATGGCCGCAAGGTCGTGAGGGTTCAAGTCCCTCCTCGCCCACCAGAATAGAACTTAACGGTTTTTCAGAGACCGAATTGTGGGCGGCGCAAAGCGCCGCCCACTGGTTTCCCCCCATTTTTCCAAACGAATTCGGAGC
>LCOG01000017.1 GCA_001001705.1 Parcubacteria group bacterium GW2011_GWA2_47_26
GACCGAACTGTCTTACGACGTTCTGAACCCAGCTCGCGTACCGCTTTAATTGGCGAACAGCCAAACCCTTGGGACCTTCTCCAGCCCCAGGATGCGATGCACATTTCTCTACAATTACTTGTAGTGTAGACTATACCTTCATCCTTCTTGGCACAAGAAGGAGACGAGCGATCTGATAGAAGTTTGTTCGGTACATTCATTTCTCCTATCTCACCCTTTTGGGATCAGTCGTTACGGGGTCAAGCAAGTTTATAGGCCATCGATGGGATGAGAAACGGCTGCACTAACGTGCGCAACCGACTCATTGATTGAGATGGCACATACACCACAAAATGCGTTTTGTGTTTTTGGATAGTTAATGTAATCAAAAGTTTTGCAAGTGTTCGCTGTATAATCTTCTGTTCAGCGAACGTATAGCTTTGTGTGTTTAAACGCAAGGCATTACAATCATTCCTTCGATAACCATCATCCATAATCCACACTGCCAACATCTGTGGGTTTATCATCGCCGGTAAGTTCTCTGGTACACACTTTTGTTTCCCTCTGTAAAACAAGGAAACAAATTTCTCAAATAAAGGAGTTGTATGTGTACGGAGAATACAATGGCTATAGGTTTGTTGGTTTTGTGGATCAATTCTCCTTTTAAAGGGGATCGAGGAACGCAGAGGCGCAAGACCTTCCGCTTTCCATCGCACATACGCTTCTTGTGAAGCGCTGTGATCTACCACTAGTCGCACAAACCTTCCATTACGCTCTAGGAATCCGTCTCCCAAGAGCGTACCGGAAATGATATTTCTTTGCTGACTTCCCACGGTATTGTCCATATGATTCTGGATTCTATTGTACCATATGGAGTCCACCGTTATGAGCTCGTTGTTTTTCATGCTCGATTACTCGAGCAGCGACCCTTTTTTGAGCCGACATCGAGGTGCCAAACCTCCCCGTCGCTGTGGACGCTTGGGGGAGATCAGCCTGTTATCCCCGGAGTAGCTTTTGTCCGTTGAGCTTCGGCCCTCCTATGAGGGACCGTCGGATCACTAACTTCGACTTTCGTCTCTGCTCGTCTTGTAGGACTTGCAGTCAAGCCGGCTTTTGCGTTTGCACGTCATGCTCGATTTCCATCCGAGCTAAGCCGACCTTTGTAAACGCCTCCGTTACCTTTTAGGAGGCATCCGCCCCAGATAAACTGCCTACCAGGCCCTGTCCCTTCGCGTCGATTCAGGCGCAAAGGTTAGGAGTAAAACATAGAAAGGGTGGTGTTTCATTGGCGCCTTTTGGGCTCCCACCTACGCTAAACATTCCATACCCTACCTCAAGGCCAAGCTACAGTAAAGCTTCACGGGGTCTTTTCGTCTAGCCGCGGGTAACTTGCATCTTCACAAGTCTTGTAATTTCGCCGAGTCCCTCGTTGGGACAGTTCTCAAGTTGTTATGCCATTCGTGCGGGTCGGAACTCCATCTGTTCATCATGTTGCCATGATGTTTAGACTATACATTCATCTTACTGACAATCCTTAGGAGATCATCTTTGGTATATCTTCTTGCTCCTAAATTGTTCATCTGATAGGCGAGGTCAATGATTTGTCGTATTCCATGGTCAGTGCGATGCTCTTTTATTTTCATGAGTTCGCATATCTTCGAGAATAGTTGAAAATCATCGCGCTTTGAAGTGTGCAATGTATATTGATTGAAATGCGGAATGATTTTGCTTATAAGTTCAGCGAGGCTTCTTACCTCGTATTTATAAGTTTGGTCATGCGCATCGAATCGTATACCTCCACAATCAAAGAAGCGTTGAAGCTCCTCAAGTATCGCTTTGCTTCGTTCATGCTGACTGACACTAAAACTCGGACGAGCTTCAATGCCAATTTTCAGCTTAGGACGAATAGAAAACGAAACTAAGAAACTTCCCTCACCATCAATGAACCCGGTTATGTAAGACGCGATCTCCATAGATTGCCTTGTATAAGTAAGAGCCGACGTGTTGTCCCGATGGCTATCGGGACCTCTCCTTTCGGATCAGTCGTTACGGGGTCACTCCGATGTCTATCGGAGGACTTCCCACGGTATTGTCCTATTATATCATAGGATTTCCACCGTTATGAGTCGGCGTACTTATGCCATGTCGCCACAGCATTCGGGCGAGTGTTTCCGCCCAGGAAACATTGTTCACCCGACAAGGGATTTCGCTACCTTAGGACGATTATAGTTATCGCCGGCGTTCATCAGCGCTTAAATTCAAGGCTGCCTCCGCCTCAACGGCGGAATGACCTCTCCTCTTAACGTTCTGACACTGGCCAGGCATCAGCCCCTATACATTGTCTTACGACTTCGCAGGGACCTATGTTTTTGGTAAACAGTCACTTGAGAGACGCTTGCTGCGCCCCGACCTCCGCTTTGATATAATCTCACGGCTGTCGGGGAGGCCTTATCCCGAAGTTACGGCCACTTTTTTGCCGAGTTCCTTAACGAGGGTTCTCTCGTTCACCTTGGCACACTTGTGCCCACCCACCTGTGTCGGTTTACGGTACGGATACCAGAAGACAGGGCTCCAAAGCTTTTCTCGGCTCCCCTTTCGCTCTCATTTGCTCCACCTTGCGGCTTCACATTACCTCTTGCGAGGACGTGCATAACCAAAAGCACGCGAGAACTACGGGAAAGCGCACTTTAGAGTGACTCTTCCGGCAGCGCAGGAATATTAACCTGCTGTCCATCGCCTACGCCTTTCGACCTCGGCTTAGGACCGGCTAACCCTGGGACGATTTGCGTTGCCCAGGAAACCTTGGGTTTACGGTGTGAAGGGTTCTCACCTTCATTTGTGCTACTTATGCCAACATTCTCTCTTCTTGCCACTCCATGGCGGCTCACGCCTACCACTTCAGCGCTGGCAAGAATGCTCCCCTACCGCCCCCGACGTAAAGTCGGGGACTCTTGTCTTCGGTATGCCACTTAAGCCCCGGTTCATTTTCGGCGCGGCACGGCTCGACCAGTGAGCTGTTACGCTTTCTTTAAAGGGTGGCTGCTTCTAAGCCAACCTCCTGGTTGTTTGAGCCGCACCACTTCCTTTTACACTGAGCGGCAATTTAGGGACCTTAGACGAAGATCTGGGCTGTATCCCTTTTGAGTGATGGAGCTTAGCCCCCATACTCTGACTCCCAAGGTACACGTACGGCATTCGGAGGTTGATTCGATTCTACGGCTTGCGCCGCAGAAATCGATTCAGTGCTCTACCTCCGTACGCAATCCTTGAGGCTAGCCCACAAGCTATTTCGGGGAGAACCAGCTATTACCCAGTTCGATTGGAATTTCACCCCTAACCACAGATCATCCCAATGTTTTGCACAGCATATGGGTTCGGGCCTCCCCCCGCATTTCTGCGGGGCTCACCCTGTCCATGGTTAGCTCACCGGGTTTCGGGTCTTGTTTACGCTGCTTTTGAGTTAATAGTGCACAGCCATTGAAGCACAATAAAACTGTGAACAACGGACTGTAGACTATTAGCTCGGTCGCCCTTTCAGACTCGGTTTCCCTGCGCCTCCGTCCCGTAGGACTTAGACTTTGCAACGTAAAGCAAACTCGTTGGCTCATTCTTCAATAGGAACACCGTCATCCCGTTAGAAAAAAACTGCCGAGCTTCAACTCAGAAAAAAGGTAATTCTATTAAATAACCTTATCTCTTGTAATTGACTCAGATGTTTTTTTCTAACGGGACTCCGATTCCTTGTAAGCGTATAGTTTCAGGTTCTATTTCACCGGCCTCACCGGCCTACTTTTCACCTTTCCCTCATGGTACTGGTTCACTATCGGTCAGGAAGAAGTATTTAGCCTTAGCGCATAGTCGCGCTGGATTCCCACGGGATTTCACGAGTCCCGTGGTACTCAAGTATGATCATAGTAAGGCGATAACCCCTTTCGCGTACGGGACTGTCACCCTCTTTGGTTCCGCTTTCCAGCGGATTCTACTAGGGAAGCTACGCTTTGTAGACCTTACCTCGCCATCAAGGCAGCGATCATGACCAACTTACTACACTCCTCGCTTTTTTAGCCCTTGAGCCTTCCACGAAACACGCGGCATTACACCTTTCGATGCAACGCTCGTTGTCCCGCTTCAAAGCAAGGAGTTTAGGCTTTTCCCATTTCGCTCGCCACTACTCAGGGAATAAAATTATTCTCTTTTCCTCTGGTTACTGAGATGTTTCACTTCACCAGGTTTGCTCCCCGCATATTGCTATGCGGAGTCATGCAATTTATCACTGCATGGGGTTGCCCCATTCGGAAATCTCCGGATCAAAGCTTGCTTGCCAGCTCCCCGAAGCTTATCGCAGGCTGCTACGTCCTTCATCGCCTCTTCCTGCCAAGGCATCCACCATACGCCCTTAGACACTGAAGCACAAATTTAGATTCTTTTTTGTGTGATGCTTGTTACTCTCTATACCTGCACCCTATGACTTGATTCAGGGTACAGAAATTAAATTGTCAACGAGCTACGCCAGTTTCATCCGCAGATCAGATGTTGCCACACCTCATCTCCAGATAAAACTAAAGGGCCGCCCAAGCTGGGCGGCCCTAGATTCTACGCAAAAAATGGCTACCCACCTGTAGAAACTAATGTCAACACTTTCCGCATAATTGAGCCTAAAAATAAGGAGTTCTGTATCGTCTCTATTACATCGTTAGTTTGCCATATACTAAATAATATGTCAAGCCCACCTCTTTCCACAGGGGACTGTTGCCGAATAGACTTTTGAGGACATGCTTTCAAAATTCGAGCGAGACGAAGCTGAAAAAACGCAGGAATAACAGAGTTATTTTGAGTATTTTTCAGCAAGTCGCAGCCGAATTTTGGAAGCAGGGGACAAAATGGATATTCGGCAACAGTCCCCACAGGCCCGCCCCATAATAAAGAGGCCCCGCTATTGAACCAAGCGGAGCCTAGACATCTCTCCTATTTTCATCTCGTTGTTTGTCACCTTGCCTTGCCCAGTGCCAGGCCATAGGGAGCTCGATACGAAGCAATGAGGCAGACCATATGACAACAGAGGCAGCAATCACGGCGGCACCAAACACTAGGCTCATCGCCATTAACATAAATCCGACACCGAGGGCCCCAAAGAAAAGGGGCAGCCTACGCACATGTTCAAGTCGACGCTGGCTCTTTCTTAGTGGTTCCGTCGCAACTGAAACAGAGCGACCCCTGCATATCGAAAGAGCATGCAGAAGACGGAGGCCAATGAAGCCTAGAACAAAACATGCCGTACTCATGTTGCTTTTTACAGGAGCTAGTATAATCGCCAAAGGCATACAGAGAAACAGCGCTAGTGTGAAAATGAACAGAGTATAGCGGAGAGCCACACGCATGATTGCCTCCCTTGTAGGCTAACCAATAATCGCACGCGCTAACACAAAAGTCAACCCCGTACAAAATGGGGTACAAAAAATGAAAACGGGCTAGAGAATCCCCTCGTGGTCTGCCACGGAAGACTTTTGTGCTACTAACCAAATTTTGTACGGGGTAAACATGGCGAGTCATTGCTTTGCGATTAGCTTTTTGCTATGTACTAAATTTCGTTCGGGGTCAACTGCCTTGCACTAAAAATGGGTTTCAATTATAATACAAACGCGCTTATTTATATTTAGTCTTCAAAAAGTATGTCTAAAATAAAAATCATCGGTCGCGAGGAGCTAAAGAAATGGATTGACGAGGAAGAAAACTTCGTACTCATTGATACACTTGGCCCTGTATCATATGCGGAGAAGCACCTGTCCGGCGCGGTAGAGATCAACGGCCACACTGAAGATTTTTTGAAACAGGCAGAAAAAGTTGTGCTGAAAAAAGACACACCCGTAGTGGTCTACTGCGCTAGTTTTGACTGCAATCTTTCCACGGCCTGCGCTAAAAAGCTCGTAGAGGCCGGCTATACAAACGTTTATGATTTCAAGGGCGGACTGCAGGACTGGGAAGAGGCGGGGTATGAATTTGAATAGATTTCTGGTGGGCCCTTAGCTCATTTGGTAGAGCGCTTCCATGGCATGGAAGAGGCGAGGGGTTCGAGCCCCCTAGGGTCCAAAAGCAACATCCGAAAACTCCGCCAAGATGGCGGAGTTTTTTATTTTTCACCTCTTTACCGCGCAGCGCCGCTGTACGCAATGGCCCGAACAATATCCCATTCTAAAGTAGAGGACGGGATTTTTTTATAAATACTGGCAAAGGTTCCTATTGCGGCGCGTTCACTTGCAAGATTGCGGCGCCCTTCTTCCTGGCGAAGACCATAAGCCATGATGATGATTGCTGCGTTGTCGTAGGAATTGGCACGGTCCGGGGCGCGTTTGTAGACACGCCTAAAAGAGAAGGCGACTGCGGCTTCGCGCTCTGGATTAGTCTGCGAAGGGAAACGACCATTGGCAATTTTTATAATATCCTCCAGATCTGCCGCGGTCACCGGATCCTTTCCAAACGCGGCAACAAAACTAGCCACTGATCCGGCACGCTCGCCTGCACCAAGTATTTGTGTAGATTCAGTACCGTAGTGGACGAAGGAGGTAATTTTCTCTTTTGTGGCATCGGATAGGCCGAGAGATACAATTCGCTCGACAAGGCGCGTCTTAGTATTAATCTCGGCTGACGCGTCGCGTGACGTTCCAACAGCGGTAGCAATTGTTTCGACTGTGCCCTCAAAAAGGCGGCGTGCTTCCGCAATAATCTGCGGGGATTGCAAAACTGGACGCGTAACTGGCGGAGTGAGGGTGCCTGCGCCATCAGGAATCGCTTGCACGGGAGTTATCGGCGGCGCAGGGGCGACTGTTGGCGCGGGAGCGGGCGGCGGGGTCGGCGCTGGTTCTGGCACGACAGTTGGCGACGGCACTAAAATTGGCGTCGCGATAGTTGGCACCGCGCTAACTGTAGCGCTGACCTCGTTAAAACTAATACTTTTATTTCTTAAAGTATCCTCCGCACGGAGGATATATGAATAGGTAGTGCCGGAAATAACATTGGCGTCCTGGTATGTCTGCGTGCCTTTTGCCACATATGCAAGCGGGACGCCAGAGACCGGCGTTGTACCACCGCTGTTGCGCAGGATAACCATACGAGCAAAGTCCCTGTCAAGGGGATCTGTCCATGTTAAACTCACGGCTCCACTTAATCCCGTGGCTGTAATTGCGGTCGGTGCGCCAGGCGGAATAGTATCCGTCACACTGCCGCGAGAAGCAGTGGCGCAGATTGTGTTTGTTGGCGTAACAAGCATATCGGTTGCCGGCCCAGTAATAACTAGCGAGGAGGTTGAGCCGCAGGTAGTCGCAAGGCTTGCCGTATTTAAAAAGGTGATGTTGGCGCTGGCCTGAACAGTAAAGGTGTCGCCTGAACTTACGGAAACCGTAAATGTTGTGGTATCAACAACAAGGGTATCGGCTCGCGATTCTGCGGCAACTGTAATGGTCGCAAATGACACGCCGGTCATATTCAAGGTCAGAGCGTCTGTAAAAATAAGATCGGCGGCGCGGGCGTTCACGGCAAAAGAGAACATGAATACGAAAAGCAGCCCGGCAAAAAGAAAAGGGGCATACAACAATCGCAACCGTGGGTGCGTGTGCAAATACCGCACACCGAGTGATGGGAGATGTTGTGTTTGCATTATAATTGCGACCAATCTGTTCCATTAAAGATGTACTGGCGGACCGCGGTTGCCCCCACGGCCTCGTTGGCATTACCCGTAGTCTGAATCACCTTGTTCGCGCCATTGCATGTTCCGGAGTTATCCGCAACCGTCAGGCCATCTTGAAAGTACAAAATCACCACCGATCCGGTACGCCAATTTGTTGTATCAAGACAGTTCACCTGCGTTGCGCCGGTTACAATAAAGAAGTTCCCTGCCCCGAGTGAAAGGTTATTGGCGCCAGCCACGTTCGCCCCTTGCTTCAACTGAAGACGGTCGCCAAGCTGGACAATCCCCGTTCCAGTTCGAATCGCGAAGTTGTTAGTCGCGCCGCTCACATCCTCAATATCAAGACCGATATTCGTGGATGATCCAAGTGAAAGCGCGTCGATCTCAATGCCGGTTTGATTGGTTTGCGTGTGGGCCGCTTCCTCCGACCAGGCAATGCTCAAGCCCTTGCTGTTGGTGGTCGTTCCCGTGTCCCCATAAGCCATCAGAATTCCCTGTCCGATGCCAGTCGTGATTGTGCCGGTGCCCCCATGGCTATATACGGCCAAGCTGCCGACGGCCTGGCCAACAGTCCCGTCAACGCTGACGAGGCCCACGAGCCCGTACAGCTCGGTCGCCGTGCCGGTACTGCTCCAATCAAGACTAAAGAAACCGCCGGCCGGAAAAGTGACATCCCCGACGGTGCCGGTTGCGGCCGAGGATCCGGCGAATTCAAGCTGGGTGTAGATCGGCGTAATAGTATTACTTTGCGTGCCGGAACTAACCGATACGTTAATGGCCGATTTGAGCGCCATAGTCGCGCCTCCCGCGAAGGTGCTTTCAATATATAACCCCGAACCGCCAGCTACGTTTTTGACGATGTTCAAGGCGTTGCCGGTCGTGGTGTCGGTCAGCTCGATCATGTTCAGGTTGTTCGTCGTGTCATTATTGATTAGACGAAGCGCGCTGTAATTTGCTCCGTTAGGCACTGTGCTTAAAATCTCTCCGCCGACATATTCTAATCGATTGGAGGAATGTGTAAGTGTCACGTCACCATTGTTGAAGTTGACGATTCCTCCGGAAGCGAGGAATAAATCAGACCACGAGACTACTGTACTGCCTAAGGCATTGCCATCATTCGCTCCCGGCGTGAAATTTGTCGTACTCAACAGCATTTCCGAAACGCCATCAATGCTCCATTCCATGGTCGCGCCGGTGGGCACATTAAAATGAAACTCGTTTGCATCAATATCACGGCCAATTGCATAGGTGCCCGTGGATACACCACCGGCTGAAGTGAAGATAATCGTTGGACCATTTACAGTTAACTCACTATTGGAGAGTTGCAGTAATTGATTATCATTAATGCTCCACTCCATGGTCGCGCCGGTGGGCACATTAAAATGAAGCTGGTTGGTCGCATCTGCATCGCGACCGATTTGGTAGGAGCCCGCGGTCACGGCACGCCCGGTTCCAAAAGTTAGAGGCTGATTCAGCGTAACAGCCCCGGAGCCGAGAAAGTTAACGGAGGGGTTTGTCGTCGCATTTCCAAGCGTAACGGACGTTGTTGCATCAAGCAAAAGCGTGCTGTCGCTTACGGCTGATGTGCCAGTGAAGGTCAGCCGAGCTTCGGTCGCGAGAGAATACGATAGTCCAATGGCGGCAAAGATAAAAATGGCACCCCGTGACATAGCAAAAATAATTTTTCGCATATAAACAATAAATTTATTAAAAATTACCGTTAAGAACTCCTATCATTTACAGTATATCATGATATTCTTCTTTGATATAAGAGTGGTGTGGATATCGTGTCCCTTTTCTCTTATGAAGCGAAGTGATACGCTAATCCTCTATGGGTTTTAGTATTGGCATTGTCGGCTTGCCGAACGTTGGAAAATCTACGCTGTTCAAGGCACTCACGAAAAAGAGCGTCTTGATTGCTAATTATCCCTTTGCCACTATTGATCCGAATGTAGGTATTGTGGAGGTGCCGGATTTTCGTTTGCAGGAATTGGCTCGCGTTTCACAGTCGGCAAAAATTATTCCGACCACCATAGAATTTTACGACATTGCCGGACTGGTCCGGGGCGCAAGCCAAGGCGAAGGATTGGGCAATCAGTTCTTATCGCACATCCGCGAAGTAGATGCCATTGCCGAAGTGGTGCGGACTTTTTCTGATCCCAATGTTACGCATATGCATGGCAAGCCCGATCCTAGCAA
The DNA here is from genome assembly GCA_001001705.1 of Parcubacteria group bacterium GW2011_GWA2_47_26. Taxonomy (GTDB): domain Bacteria; phylum Patescibacteriota; class Patescibacteriia; order GWA2-47-26; family GWA2-47-26; genus GWA2-47-26. The sequence continues at coordinate 9,860 of LCOG01000017.1, forward strand.
TGATGTGGAGGTAATTGGGATTGAACTGGCTATGGCGGATCTTAAAACCGTGGAAAGACGCTATGAGGAAGTGGCGGGCAAGGCTAAGTCCGGCGATAAGGAAGCGTCGAAGCTCAAGGATATTTTAGAAAAAGTTAAGGCCGGACTGAATCAAGGCAAATGGACGCGGGGTGTTTTGAATGAGGACGAGCAGGCCGCCGTGCGGGACTTACATTTGTTGACCATGAAGCTGGTGTTGTATGTTTATAATGTGGATGAGGATAAAATAAATGTAGGGCCAGGGCTTGTCCATGGCCGCGGCGGGGCACCCGCCTCTCCCGCCGACGGTCGACCATTCGGTTCTGTGGCACCAGCAGACTCGGCGGGCAGGCAAGGCCCCGCCCTACAAGTGATCAAACTGGATGGTGATCTTCATAATCCCCGCGTGATGATCTCGGCAAAAATTGAAAGCGAGCTATCGGAACTGACCGACGAGGAAGCTAAAGAAATGATGGTGAGTTTAGGCATGCAAGAATCGGGTCTTGAAAAACTCATTATGGCGAGCTACAAACTCCTGGATCTTATTACATTTTTTACCAGCGGCCCAAAAGAGACGCGGGCTTGGACCGCAAAACGCGGATCTCGCGCGCCGCAGGCCGCGGGAGTGATCCATTCTGATTTTGAAAAAGGCTTTATCCGGGCGGAGGTAATAAGCTCCAAAGATTTTGTGGAGGCTGGCGGAGAAGCGGGGGCAAAAGAACGCGGGGCTCTGCGACTTGAAGGCAAGGAGTACGAGATGATGGACGGAGATGTGTGTCATTTCAGGTTTGCACCCTAGTCTTTGGGCCCTAGTTGCAAGACAAAAATCTCCCGCAAAACGCGCTGGTTAGGGCGAGAATAGGTAATTGAGTACGTAGGACGTAGAAAGTATGACGAAGAAAATTGCTGCGGGAGGAGTTGAATCGGCGTGAAACCGAGGTTTTTTATTTTAGGAAGCACGGCGTCAGAGGTTTTGATTTGCGCTCTGCCATGTCTGAACACGGGAAAGATGAACACAACCCATCCACCGGATTTTAAAATTTTTGCAAATTCACGGAATGCTTTTATATAAAGCTCCACCAAATTTTGAATTTTGAATTTTGAATTTTGAATTTCTCGTGTCGGCCCCAAATACGGCTCGGTTACGATGACATCCACGGAGTGTGGCGAGAGATGTTTTGATAGTTCTTCTACTGGCGCCGTAAGAAGTCGTATAAATCGATTCTCCGATTCGCGCGAAACGGAGAATCGTCGTGCATGACCTTGAAGCCAGGCGAGGTTTTTATGTGTTGCGTTGACCATGTCCTGTTCTACATCGCTTCCTATAAGATTTTGATAACCCATTAAACGCGCTTCAGCAAGCACTGTCCCAAAACCGCAAAAGGGATCAAGTAAGGTTGCCGACAGCGGCGCGCGAGCGAGGTTCACCATAATTTTAGCCAACTGAATAGGCAGCATGCCCACGCTCATTTCTCTCACGGGTCTTCCAAAATCGCGGACACTGGCTTCTTCAAATTCTTGCACTGCTACAGTCCGCCCGATGATTATATCATTATCACTGTACAGCAAAACTACTTCCGCGCCTTGATTCAAAAGTTTTTCTTTTTTCACGATTACGGAAGACAGGGTTGCATCTTTTGCCGTGACAAAGCGCGCTTTGTATTGCTGCTCTTGAAGAAGACGCTTAATATCAAGACCCAGTTCACGCACTTGGTGCAAACTGGGCAGACGCGTTTTCTCGCTTAAAGCGTAAGCACTCAAGCCAAAAAAGATTTTTTTGTCTTTGGGGGCAGCGCGAATAATTTCATTAAAAATAAACGGGGCGACTTTAGAAAGCGCCGCTGGCGCCACACTTTCACGAGGTTGTAGAATAATCTCGCCCATTTTTATGACACCACCCAACCTATGCATCAACACATTCGCCTGCAGTACATCACACTCCGCTATAAGTACGGCTCGTGATACGGTAATTGGTTTCCAGCCCAACGGCAAAACAGCATTAAGCTCGGCTAAAGAAAGCTCGGGATTGCGGCCTAGAATAAAAAAATATTGCATGCCCCGTTAGAAGTTTAAGAATAACTTTTTATTTATGTACCCGCTAGACGCAAGTCGGCTTCGTCCCGTTAGCGGACGCAGTCTGCCACCTCTAACGGGATTCGCCACCATAGTAGATGAACACCGTGTCTGAACTTCTAAACGGGGCATGTCTTAATTTTAGCAAAGATTACACCAAACTTCCACTGCGGGCCGTGTCAAGCAATCTAACTATGACACCGAAACACATCTCGGTTGGGTAATCAAAAATGACACCTTAGCGGGAATTAATTTTTTCCTTGGCTCAACC
>LCOG01000018.1 GCA_001001705.1 Parcubacteria group bacterium GW2011_GWA2_47_26
TTTAGTCATAGCAGTCATAAATTTGTAACCATTTAATTATTAGTTTATGGTTACATTTTATATGACCCAGCCAGACCGGGGAAAGTTACATTTTAGATGATTGAATACGCACCTCAATTCCCAGCAGTTTCCCGGCCTCAACCAGTCGCTTTGTGATCGATAGATCGTCCTCGGACGGCTCCGGATCACCGGACGGATGATTATGCGCGAAAATCACTGACGCGGCATTGGCGCTAATGGCTTCGGAAAATACCTCGCGGGGATGGACCAAACTGGCGTTAAGCGTGCCAATAGATACTTCGGCCACAGACCAATTCCTGCTATTGATAGCAATGATGTAAAAATGCTCTTTGTGATAATTTTTGAGCTTGCTCTTTATCAACGGCGGGTCAATATACAAACCATTGATAAGAAACTAAACTCATGATATCCTTCAAGCGCAGTATGGCTGATTATTCTGATGAACAGCTTATTAAAGATTATCTTGAAGGCAACAAACAGACGCTTGAAGTTTTGATTGGGCGTTACCTCAAGCCCATATATGGTTTTGTTTATAGATATTTAGGCGATGCACATAATGCCGAGGACGTAACGCAGGATGTCTTTGTAAAAATTTGGCGCAACCTTAAAAAATTTGACCGTGATAAGAATTTTAAAACTTGGATTTTCACTATTGCAAAAAATACCTGTCTTGATTTCTTAAAAAAGAAGAGGACGGTTGTGTTTTCTGAATACGAGACCGAAGATGGCGAAAATTACCTTGCCGATAATATCGCCGATCTCTCTCCCCTGCCCCCTGAAATTCTTGAACGTACAGATATTGCGCAAATGCTTTCTGCGGTTATGCAAAAACTCTCTCCAGAACATCGCGTAGTCTTATTTTTGCACTATAATGACCACTTAACTTTTAGAGAAATAGCCGAGGCATTAGAAGAGCCAATTCATACTGTAAAATCACGCCATAGACGCGCGCTTATTATGCTTCGCAAACTTCTAGACACTTAAGGAGTGCACCAAAATGCATCCCTTTGTCGTATTAACTTATAGGAACCCTCTTTATGCTTACAAACTACGAAAAACTGTTTGCGCATCTTCCCATGCCAGAGCCGCCAGAGGATCTTTTAAATAAGGTGATGAACCGGATTTATCTAGAACGGCGTCTTTGGACGCTCAAATGGCGGCTTCCATCTTTTGCCATTGGATTTATCGGTTCAATTATGGCAGCAGTTCCTGCCTTTCAAGTGGTTCATTCAGCCCTAGCGGAATCGGGTTTCGCGCAATTCTTGTCCCTTATATTCTCGGACCCCAGAGAAGTCTTGGCATATTGGGATAGCTTTATAATCATGCTTCTTGAATCATTACCTGCAATAAGCATTGTTGTATTTCTTGTAACTATCTTCGCCATGCTTGAATCGCTCAAATATGCGGTACGCGATTTCAGAGTCGTATTATCACCTTTAAAGACAAATTAATAAATTATGGGCTTAAAAAAAATATTTCCTGCCAAAGATGGACAATCAAAAACCTTGAGAATCATAATTTTGATAGTTGCCGGCCTTATCGTATTTCTACTGGTCTTTAGGTTCGGCGTAGCTCTTGGTTACAGAAAAGCGATGTTTTCATACCGCTGGGGAGAAAATTATCACCGTAACTTTGGTGGACCAAGAGGCGGATTTTTAAAAGAATTTTTTTCTGACAGGATGGATGCCATTGAATCACATGGCACATTCGGGCAAATCATCAAAATTGATAGCAACACTATTATTGTAAAAGGCCGCAATAATGTAGAGAAAATCATCATTGTAGAAAATGACACGACGATCACGCGCTTTAGAAAAACAGTCGAGTTATCTGATCTTAAGATAGATGACTATGTGGTGATAATAGGCAATCCTAATGACACTGGCCAGATTAAAGCTAAATTCATTAGAGTCTTACCGCCTCCACCATCCGGGCCACGCCGACCTTGAGACATGCCACTACCGTTAAGAACACCTAACCAGTAAATCCCTGTGTTATGATCAAAAATATCGCGAAACTGCTATCACAGCATAAAATTATCACTGTTATAATTATCATAATACTGGCAAGCGGCGGATATTGGGTCTATCAAAAGACGCAGAGCAACAGTCAAGAAATGCGTTATGTGATCGCGATGGTTGAAAAAGGAACAATTACATTAAGTGTTTCTGGTAGTGGCCAAGTTTCCGTATCAAATCAGGTGGATATAAAGAGCAAAGCCTCTGGGGATATAATCTATGTTGGCGCGCAAAACGGACAAAAAGTAGGCGCGGGCGCACTACTCGTACAGCTTGACGCTCGAGATGCTCAAAAAACAGTACGCGACGCTGAAGCGAATCTTGAAAATGCAAGGATAACGCTGGCAAAACTCAAAAAACCGGCGGATGCGCTTTCTATTCTGCAAGCTGAAAATGCCCTGGCCCAAGCTCAAGAATCAAAACAAGACGCGGATAATGATCTTAAAAAAGCTTATGAGGATGGTTTTAATACAGTCGCAAATGCCTTTCTCGATCTGCCAACCATAATGGCCGGGCTTGACGACCTATTATATGATGAAACACTCGAGCGATCCCAGCAAAACGTTTCTTGGTATGCTAATCAAGTAACTCGCGACTACAACACTTTTGTTCGGGCAACAGCGTATAAGGATAGCGTGGAAAACGCTTATCGGGCAGCCCGACTCCAGTACAATGCAAACTTTGATCTGTATAAAACTGCAAGCAGAAGTTCTAATGCAGCAACTTTGGAATCTCTTATTTTAGAAACTTATGATACTGTAAAAATTATTGCGGATACTGTCAAAACAACCAACAACTATATTGATTTTATTCAGGATTTCTTTGAACAACGCGATATCAATATCCCTGCGCTGGTTGCTACCCATCAATCCACGCTTGATACTTATACCAGTAAAACTAATGCGCATCTTACAAGCCTGCTTTCGGCAAAACGCACCATTGATGATGCAAAACAATCTATCATAAACGCAGATCGTTCTATAGCCGAAAAAACTGAATCGCTTGCAAAACTTAGGGCCGGGGCTGATGCTCTTGATATTCGATCTGCGGAGCTTACGATACAACAGCGTCAAAATACACTCACGGACGCCCGTGAAAAACTTGCAGATTACTTTATTCGCGCCCCATTTGCCGGCGTCGTGGCGCACATTGACATTAAAAAGGGTGACACTATATCGGCAAACGCAATGATTGCCACCCTTATAACAGAACAACGCATCGCAGAAATATCTCTTAATGAGGTTGATGTGGCAAGGGTAAAAATTGACCAGAAAGCTACCCTGACTTTTGATGCGGTACCAGATTCAAATCTAACAGGAAAAGTTGCGGAGATTGATACAATCGGCACTGCTTCTCAAGGTATAGTTTCTTATATAATCAAAATTACTTTTGATACTCAAGATGAACGGGTAAAGCCCGGTATGAGCGTTAATGCCGCGATCATAACTGATACAAAACTCAACGTATTGACAGTGCCGAACTCTGCTGTAAAATCGCAAGGCGACATGCGCTATGTAGAAATACCCAATGAGCAAGAGGTACAAACACCGCTTTCGAGAGCGTCGTCTGGTATTACTTTATTGCAAGCGCCGCGGCATCAAACCGTTGAGGTCGGCATTTCTAATGACGAATTCACTGAAATAATTTCTGGCTTAAAGGAGGGAGATATTGTAATAACTAATACGCTATCACGGGTTAATGGCAATGGCGCTAATCGAAGCCAGCAACAGTCTCCAGCTTTTAGAATCCCCGGGCTTCCCAGCGATGGCAGCTCGCGCGGTGGAGCCGTCATGGCGCACTAAAGGTATGATTGAATGCAAGGACATTGCAAAAATCTACCAAAGCGGAGAGATTGAAACGGTCGCGATTAAGGACATAACTTTCACTATTAAAGACGGCGAATTTGTAGCTATTATAGGACCTTCTGGTTCTGGTAAATCAACACTCATGCATATTTTAGGCTGTCTGGATATACCAACGCGAGGGACCTATCTACTGGATAGCCACGATGTCTCACAGCTTTCGGACAACGAGCTAGCCGAGATTCGCAACCGGAAAATTGGTTTTGTATTCCAGTCCTTTAATCTTCTGCCGCGCGCTACAGTGTTGCGCAATGTCACACTCCCCTTAGTTTATGCCAGCGCGTCACAGCACGAACGTGAAAAAGCCGCGGTTTCGGCGCTGCACGCTTCGGCATTTCCGGAAAAATTTTGGCACCACTATCCGAACCAGCTCTCGGGCGGCATGATGCAAAGAGTAGCAATCGCGCGCGCGCTTGTAAACAACCCTTCTCTATTACTGGCTGATGAACCAACTGGCAATCTAGACACTAAAACGGGCGAAATTGTACTAGACACTTTTCAGAGACTGCACATGGAACAAGGCCATACAATAATACTCATTACTCACGAGCTTTATGTTGCCGAGCATGCCGAACGGATAATTCAAATTCGCGATGGAAATATCGTTAGCGACAGTCCGGTAAAAAATCGTCGCATTGCTAATAATCATCATTAACCATTGCACTGTCACATGAGACTGCAGGATATTTTACAAGAAACCTATACTGCTTTATCCGCAAACAAAGCGCGGTCAAGCCTTACTATTCTTGGAATTGTCATAGGTATCGGCTCGGTTATTGCCATGATCTCCATTGGACAAGGCGCGTCGGGACAGATTCAATCCAGTATTGAAGGCCTTGGCTCTAACCTTCTTACAGTCATGCCCGGATTTATACAGCCGGGAAGAGGTTTTGTCTCTGCGGGCCGTGGATCATCCCAGACTTTGAAAAATGAGGATACTGACGCCCTTAAACACATTACCGGGATTGCTGCTATTTCTCCCGAACTGCAAAGGCGTTTCCAAATTACCTCAACCATAGGCAATAACACTAACTCCACAGTCATTGGTATATCCCCCGAATATGCTAGAGTGCGAAATGTTGAAGTTGCGCAAGGTTCTTTTATCGCCGAAAATCACGTAACAAGCATGGGGCGGGTCGCAGTACTTGGCCCTACAGTGGCGGAAGATCTTTTTGGAGAGGAAAACGCTCTAGGTAAAACTATCCGCATTAATAAAATTAATTTTAAGGTTGTAGGCGTATTGCAGACAAAGGGTAGTGCGGGATTTTTTAATCCAGATGATACTGTATTTGTGCCGCTTTCTACTATGCAGAAAATCCTAGCCGGAAGTGATTTTATTTCAACCATTGCTATAAGCGTAGACTCAAAAAATCTCATGCCGCAGGTACAAGAAGAGGCAACTCTTTCCCTTGCGCAAAAGCATCGCGTTGATCCGCAAAGTCCGGACTTCTCTATTGTTTCGCAAGCCGATATTTTAGGAACGCTTACACAAGTTACAAATACGTTTACAATTTTCCTCGCCTCTATAGCGGGAATCTCCCTGATCGTCGGCGGCATCGGTATTATGAACATGATGCTCACGATAGTTACCGAGCGTACCCGCGAGATTGGGTTGCGCAAAGCAGTCGGTGCTAAAAAACACGATATATCCACGCAATTTCTCACAGAAGCAATTATGCTTACCTTCGCGGGCGGCATAATTGGAGTAGCGCTTGGCTGGCTTCTGGCCTTAGCAGTTTCACGTTTTGCTGGCCTGGCCACGCAGGTCTCTCTCCAAGCAGTTCTTCTCGCTTTCGGGGTTTCTGCGGCAATCGGCATTATCTTCGGTTATTATCCGGCACGCCGCGCTGCCGCTTTGCATCCTATAGAGGCGTTGAGATACGAATAATAAACTGTGTCCGTATAATTAATAAAAAAATATGCAAAAATTCTTATTAACTATTATTGCGGTTGCGATCATCGTTGGTGGAGGATCCTTTTATGGCGGCATGAAATATGCCGAGAGTAAAAATTCGCGCAGCAGATTTTTACAAGAAAATTTTCAAAATTTACAAAGTCTTTCACCAGAAGAAAGACAACAAAGATTTCAGCAAATGGCCGGCCACATGGAAACCGGAGTACGGGGCGAACGTATGGGTGGCGCGGCAAGAGCCAGTTTTATTGACGGAGAAATACTCTCCAAAGATGACAAAAGCGTAACTATTAAACTTCGCGATGGCGGGTCAAAAATTATTTTCTATTCAGAGACGACGGAGGTGAGCAAATCTGTACAAGGTACTACTGGCGATTTAGCTATCGGCAGGCAAGTTTCTATCAGTGGAAAACCTAACTCGGATGGAAGCATTACTGCGCAGTCAATCCAAATTCGGCCCGCCCTGCCAACCGCACGAGAGAATTAGAAACTTAGCAACAACCGTTCAAGCGCCTTTTGATACGGTTGCATTTCTTTTAGTTCTTCTTCGGGCGACTGCTGCGCCACATATTTCCCCTATAATCAACACCCGGTTTCATAATTAGAGAACGTTCATTATGAAGTAAAATGGGTCCGGCGGGAGTCGAACCCGCGACCTTGGGCTTAAAAGGCCCCTGCTCTGCCAATTGAGCTACGGACCCGCAAAGGGACTGTTACCGAATAGACTTTGGGGGACATGCTTTCGAAATTCGAGCGGGACGAAACTGAAAAAACGCAAGAAAAGTTGAATTGTTCGTTCAGACATACACTGTTTCGTTCAAAATGGCGTCCTTAATAAGAGGCTTCAATGATTGCTTGGTAACAAGATCTACTTTCTTGCCCAAAAGGGAGCTTAAATATTCTTCAAGCTCAATAAATTTAAACATCCCTATTGGTTTTGAAAATTCTACCACAATATCTATATCGCTTTCCGAACGCGACCGTCCTTTTGCCACGGACCCAAAAATACCGGCCTGTTCCACGCCGTACTTCTCTTGTAGAATCTGTCGGTGCTTATTAATAATACGCAGACTATTTTGTAATTCTGCCGTCATAGCATTCTGACTATATAATAAACTTGGCGCTATGTCAATCAACGCTACACTAATTGTAAAATCTCTTCAGCAACTTTTTCAGTCGCACCGGGTTTGCCAATGGTTTTTAATTGCTTACTCAAGGCGTTTAGTCGCGAAGAATCTTTTAGTAATGCACTCACAACTTCAATAAATTTTTCCACGTGAAGCGCCTCCTGATCAAGGACGATCGCCCCGCTATGCTTTTCAAAATAACGCGCATTATCCATTTGGTGTGATTTTGGAATCGGCACAATAATCATGGGTTTCCCCAAAGCCGCCAGTTCTGAAAGCGTACCCATGCCGGCGCGCGTTATAACTAAATCCGCCGCGGCAAAAAGATCGGCAATCTGTTTTTCTGCAAATTCCAAAGCGCAGTAATGTGAAGAAAACTGGGACGTTTCCACAAAAAAGCGGGACGTTTCTATTTTTCTTTCAGAAAAATCAGGAACGTCCCCTTTTTTGTGGCGGCCTTTACCGGTCAAATGTATAACTTGATAATCCTGCGTTAATTCTGGCAAAGCCTCACTTACAATTTCATTAAGCCGCGACGCTCCAGTGCCGCCTCCAAGAACTAATATGGTGGGACGCTTACTAGTAAATCCACACATCTTCAAACAGCGGTCTTTTTTGCCTAAAAATATAAACGAACGCACGGGATTGCCGGTCCAAACCGCTTTCTTTTTCCAGCGTGCCGGCACTGTACCCGGAAGTGCGTAGATGATTTTGCGTGCAACAGGGGCTACGAGTTTATTTGCTAAACTCCAGCGCACATCTTGATTATGAAGCAATACAGGTATGCGAAGCCACCATGCGGCCCAGGCAATTGGCACCCCAACAAAACCGCCAGCGGTGACAATTACATCTGGCCGTTCAAAGCTTAGCTTTGTACGGCGGTAAAAGCTAAGCTTTAACAGCAATAATCCTGCCCATAGCGTGGCTAACATTAATAACACCGGCGCTCCGATATTGCGTACATCAAAATACCGCCGCAATTTGGGCGCCCATAACCAGAAAAATTTGATGCCTTCGGTATTAACGAGCACCCGCTCGGGACCCTTGCGCGTGCCAATCCATAGCATCTCGACTGTAGTCTGTAATCTGTAATCTGTAGTCCGCCTTAATTCTTCCGCCAGGGCGAGCAAGGGTGTAACTGATCCAAGCGTACCGCCGCCGGTAAATAATATTTTGAGCATATATGCAGAGTAAGCAGAGTAAGCCAAGTGCTTAATCTGCGTATTCTGTCTAATCTGTCTACTCACTGTGTCGTGAAATGCTTCCTACTATTCCGACAGCTGCAAGCTCTACCGCCAAGGCTGACCCGCCATAAGAAATAAAAGGCAAAGGCAAACCAGTCAAAGGCAATATCCCAATCATTGAGCCTATATTAACAAAGGATTGAATTCCAAACCAGCCGGCAATACCTATAGTCAAATATTTTGCAAAATCATCGCGTGCTTGAACCGCGATCAAAAACATTCTCCAAAGTACTGCGAGTAATAAAATAATAAACGCGGCGCTCACTATAAATCCCATTTCCTCTGCCATAATAGCAAAAATGGAATCGCCGGTCACCTCTGGCAAATAGCGAAATTTCTGGCGCGAGTGCCCAAAGCCGACCCCCAGCCAACCTCCTGAACCAATGCCCAAAATAGACTGATTAACCTGATAACCAACACCCTGCGGATCCAGCTCGGGATGAACAAACGCGGTTAGTCGCGCCAAGCGATAAGGCGCAACTTTTATAAGGAGGGTAATGACTAATAAACCGCCTATGGCCAAAGCGGCAATATGGCTCCATCGCGCTCCCACGCTCATAAATAAAACTATAGCGGAGGCCGCAACAATTAACATTGTTCCCACATCTGGCTGGGCTAATATGATTAGGGCCACAATTCCCAGAAACAGTAAAAATGGCAGGAATCCCTCCTTTAGATCAACGACTTTTTCGCGGCGTTTTTCAAACCAAGCCGCGAGATATATTAAAAATGTAAATTTTACTAACTCCGAGGGCTGGAATGAAAAACTACCAATTGTAAACCAGCTGCGAGCGCCACCAAAAGTACGCCCAATGCCCGGGATTAGCACAAACAACAACAACAGAATCGTTGCAACAAACATTATTGCGGCAAAGCGGCGCCATGAATTGTAAGGCATGCGCATTGTCACAACAAACAGCGCGAGCCCGGGAAGTAAACCATTTAAAATTTGATGGCGAATCAAATAAAAGCTGGAACCAAATTTCTCAAACGAAAATACCGAGGAAGCGGAGGAAAGTACAACCAAGCCGAATACAACGAGAATGCCGACCAGACCAAGAAACACATAATCAGGAGATGATTTTGTATGGTGCATAAATTTCTAATTTCTTTAGTCATTCGTCATTAGAAAAATTAATTATCACTTTTCATGCGGCCGTCTGAAAAATGATAATTAGAAATTCTATCCAATCCCTATTCCCCTATCAAGCAGCATGAGAATGACGCCCACAAGAGCGCCAAGACCGGCAATAACCCACAAACGCATAACTACCTTCGGCTCTGGCCAACCAATGGCTTCAAGATGATGATGGAGCGGGGAGGAAAGAAAAATTTTTTTGCCGCGCCGCAATTTTTTGGAAACAATTTGAAGAAGCGTTGAGGCTGATTCTAAAACCAAAACTATTCCAACGACAGGCAGAAGTAAAGCATAATTTGTCAGCATCGCAACAATGCCCAAAGTTATACCGAGCGACATTGAACCCGTATCGCCCATAAAAAACCTTGCTGGGTAAATATTAAACCAAAGAAAGGCCGTGAGCGCTCCGACAATCACGGCAAGCATTACCGCGAGATCATAACGGCCGAGCGTAAAGGCAATAGCGGCATAAGCAGTAAATGAGAAAAGAAGCACTCCGCCAGCCAGTCCATCTAAGCCGTCGGTTTGATTTACAGAAAAACTTGTTGCCACAATAATGAACATGAAGATTGGAATATACCAAGCGCCGACCTGAAAATTACCAACAAACGGCACGCGCAATACGTCCCAATCAAGCTTAAAATAGAACCAAAAAGCTCCTGCCGCCGCGATCAAGGTGTAAAGTATTAGCCTATGCCGCATCCGCAATCCGCCGCCATTGGGCCCAATGCGACGGATGTTGAAAATATCGTCCACAAGGCCGACTAGCGCGGCGGCAAAAAGCGCGGCTAGCGGCAAATATGTTTGCGGGCGAGACAAAAAATCCAAAGTCTTAAAAAAATCACCATCTACATGCGCCGCGAAGCGTACCAGCCCAACAACTAAGAGCGTCGTGCCCCAGACAAGAATGCCGCCCATTGTCGGCGTCCCGCTTTTATTTTTATGCAAAGCCGCAAAAATTGGAGCTTTGCGAGCATCGCGAATTTGCTTCCCCAATTTATATTTGTACAAAAAGTGAGTTAAAAGAGGCGTGGCTAAAAAAGCTGCGAGAAATGCAATAGTCGCAAGAAAAAAAATGCGAACAGCCTCACTTAGAAAATCAGTATTCATACCCGGTGTTACAACACTTTATTAAAACTCTTAACTTAATCCATGGATATATGTTTGCCTGTTTCCTGCGCCACTTTAAGCCATACAGTTGTAGCACCGGGCATAACACAAATCAGGCGTTGATACGTATTAAGAGCGCAGTATGGATAGTCAAAAGCAATAACGCAAATATTATGGTCAAGATCAGAATATAACTTAATAGTTTATCATGCTTGGCAAAGACAAAAGCTAGTGTAAGATTAAGTATGGCAAGACCAAAACCAAGCAGGGGAATAAGATATAGAAGATACCAGGCGCCTATAAAATCAACCCCGAAATAAGTCGTGTAATGCAGGGAGACAGGTTCACTCCTAGGCTTGATATTAAGTTGCAGTAAAAGCACTTGCGCAACAATAAAAATAACCGCGACAATTGCGGAATAATAAACTATTCTATCCCTGAAAAAAAAGCGCAAATCACGCCACATATGCATCTTTGCATGATACCATCCCCTATTGACACGCGTCAAACCCTGTGATACACTCCCCTAACCCCACGATTAAATAATTACCGATTCAAAAATATGGCCCATAAAAAAGCGGGCGGTTCAACTGCATTAGGGCGCGACTCACACGGTCAACGCCTTGGCGTAAAAATCGCTGATGGTCAACTTGCGCACCGCGGACAGATAATAGTGCGCCAACGCGGCACCCCTATTAAGCCCGGCAAAAACGTAGGGATTGGTAAAGATGACACGCTTTTGGCTTTGGCTGATGGAATAGTAAAATTCCAAAAACGCAAGATCATGCGCTTTGACGCAGGACGCGTTTGGAGGACTTATGTAAAAGTCATGCCAAAAGCCTAAGTTCACAGAGTGCAACGCCAAATATTAGACCACTCCGATAAATATCGGGGTGGTTTTTTGATGGCTTTCACAAGCTTCCACACAAGGGACTGTTGCCGAATGCGCTTTCGTAGCGAAATCGCGAAGATGCGAGCGAGGCGAAGCAGAAATTTTGAGGCATATACGCAGTATCTGTCGAAAAATTTCTGCAAAACTGCTGCCTCAATCAAAACTGCCCGATATTTTAACTAAAGCCAAACTTCTCACGCCAGAACAGATTGAACAATGGCGGGCTGATGCGGAGTGCCATAATATGGCGCTTGAGGAATGCCTGTTTAAAAAACGCGTGTTAAAGGAGGAAAACCTTTATAAAGCCGCGGCGGCATTTTTTGGATTGCCATTTATTAATCTTAAAGGGTATGCCATTCCGCCAAATCTCCTGCAAATTATCCCGGAACAAATAGCTATCGCGCATCAAACTGTGCCTTATGATTACGATAAAGAAACGGAGCGCCTAAAAATCGCTACTTTAAACCCCGAAGACATCCAGACCTTGGAATTCATTGAAAAGAAAACTGGGCTGGCTATAGATTTGGCGCTGACTGATCCTATAGGCCTGCAAGATGTCCTAAAACAATATCGCCAAAGTCTTGAAATAGAATTGGCGCAGTATCAAGAGCCAAAACAAGCAAAGGAGGAGGAACTTGCGCAACAGGCGTCTGTCGTTCGCATAGTGGAGGCCTTGTTAGAGCACGCCATATTGCAAGGCGCCTCTGATATACACATTGAGCCGCATGAAAAAGACATAATCGTGCGTTTTCGGGTGGATGGAATTTTGCGCGAGGCTATGACCCTGCCTCGCAATACTGCTCCGGCGATTTCAGCACGCATAAAAATACTCTCCGGCCTCAAGCTGGACGAACACCGTTTGCCCCAAGATGGCCGATTTAAAGTGCAAATTCCGCAATACCATTATTCAGTCCGCGTCTCCGTCTTCCCCATGTTTGACGGAGAAAAAATCGTTATGCGGCTTTTGCAGGAAGACATAAAAGTTTTAAACCTCGGGGAGTTAGGTTTCCAGCCGCAACAGCAAGAAATTATAATGCGCGCGATTAAAAAACCGCAGGGCTTGATACTCGTTACGGGCCCTACTGGCTCTGGAAAAACTACCACGCTCTATACTGGCTTATCTTTGCTAAATCGCCCGTCGGTAAACATCTCTACTATTGAAGACCCCATTGAATATCGCATTCCCGGGGTTAATCAAAGCCAAGTCAATCCTAAAATTGGTTTTACATTTGCAATCGGACTGCGCAGTTTATTGCGTCAAGATCCGAATATCATAATGGTTGGCGAAATCCGCGATTCGGAAACTGCGGATATAGCCATAAACGCCGCGCTGACCGGCCATATCGTGCTTGCCACTTTGCACACCAATGACGCCTTAACAGCAATTCCGCGATTAACCGACTTGGGAGCGCCTTCTTTTTTAATCGCACAAACTTTGAGCTTAATTACCGCGCAAAGACTAGTGCGACGGATTTGCGACAATTGCAAAGAGACCTACGTTCTCGGACGAGAGATGGCCAAAGAACTAGAAGCTCAATTTAATATGCCGGAAATTCTAGACACGCTTGTCAGTCAAGGCAAAATCAAAGACGGCCGCGTTGCGCTTGAAAAAATACGTTTCTCTAAAGGACGCGGCTGCAGTTTATGCGGCGGGGAAGGATATAAAGGCCGTGTTGGCGTACATGAAGTTATGACGATTAGTCCGGAGCTCTCCAAACTCATTTACAGCAAATCACCGTTGAGCGAAATGCGCGCTGTCGCAAAAAAACAAGGATTTGTCACGCTGGTTGAGGATGCTTTCATAAAAGCCATTGAAGGACTTACAACTATCGCGGAAATTTTGCGAGCGACTAAAGAATGACACATACGAAATTACAAAAACGCGTTGCAAAATATACGAAAATTTTTTGTGCATTTCGTATCATTTTTGTAATTTCGTAAGAGTATTATGAAATTACTTGCATCTCGTATTCCCCTAAAAGAAAAAATGTTTTTCGTGGAGCATCTTGCGGTCATGCTTAAGGCTGCTATCGCTCTCGACAGAGCATTATCGTCCTTGCAAGAACAAACTGCGAATAAAGCCTTAAAAAAAGTTATAGGCGCGCTTAAAGACACAGTAACCAGCGGACAGCCGCTTTCGGCCGGCCTTCGACAATATCAAAAAATATTTGGCGACCTTTTCATCAATATGGTCGCGGCCGGCGAAATATCAGGCAAGCTGGAAGAATCGCTGCAAAGGCTCTATGTACAGCTTAAAAAGGACTACGACCTAAAATCTAAAGTCAAAGGCGCCCTGGCCTATCCGGCATTTGTTATCTTGACCATGTTGAGTATAGGGACGACAGTCATGATTTATGTGATCCCCAAACTTATTCCGCTGTTTGAAAGTTTCGGCACAACTCTGCCGCTATCAACCCGCATTCTAGTCGGTATCTCAAAATTCATCATCAGTTATGGAGCATGGCTTGCTATTGCTCTGGTCATAAGCGGCGTAATATTTGTCAGATTGGTACAAAAAAGATTCCGTCGTCATTGGCATGTATTTTTGCTTGCAATACCCTTAGTAAACACTCTCTTAAAAAAAATCAACATCGCCCGATTTGCCCGCACGCTTTCTACGCTTCTTAGCACCGATCTCTTAGTGGTTGATGCATTAAATATAACCAGCCGCACCCTCGGCAATATATTATACCGGGAAAGCGTCTTAAAATCAGCGGAAGGCATTAAGAGAGGAATTCCCATAGCTTCAGCTATAAAAGAATATCCAAAACTTTTTCCCGCCACAGTCTATACTATGGTTTCTGTGGGCGAAGAATCCGGAAACCTTGCCCAGCTTCTTGAGGAGGTCGCGGCTTTTTACGAAGAAAGCGTTGATGAAATAACAAAAAATTTATCCACCTTGATTGAACCAATTCTCATCGTACTTCTCGGCATCGCTGTTGGAGGCATGGCTATAGCCATTTTGACCCCTATGTATGCGCTAATGCAGCAGATATGAAGGGCTTAACACTAATTGAACTCGTAACTACAGTCGGCCTCATGGTGCTTGCAGCCGGCATTATAAGCGCCGTTTACCTGCGATCAGTGTTGCCGTCTACAAATCTGCGCGCTGTCAGAGGCAACCTTGCCGCGAATCTGCGCTATGCGGCAGAACTTGCTACAACAACCCAAATCAATCATGCCGTGCGTTTTGATCCTCAAAATTCACGTTATGAACTAGTTCGTCTAACAATTCCGGAAGTGATTATCAAAAGTGTAACACTTCCTTCTCAAGTGACAATCACCTCGACTACCTTTCCATTAAACACTGTAACCTTCAATGTCTTGGGCGCCACAGCGCAAGCTGGTTCAGTTGATCTACGGCATAATTCAAATGAAACCATGACTGTTGAAGTGCGCCCTTCGGGATATGTTCGGACCCCGTAAAAAAATACAAAATCGTGGCTTATCAATTATTGAAATCGTGGTAAGCATCGGTTTGTTAACCCTGTTAATTTTTGGCGCTACTACATTAATTCCTCGCAGTCTCAATTTAGATAAACGCACTGAAAATATTACTACCGCAGCCAATCTTGCCCAAGCTCAACTCGAAACATTAAGCGCCCGCGATTATCAAACGCTGTCTGTAGGAGTGATTGAAGCGCGAAGCAGGGTTGTTAGCGATCCCCAAAACCCATTGTATGCATTTGAACGTGAAGCCAGTATAAATTTTGTACATTTAACCGACCTGACAGACAGCAGCATCGATGAGGGCCTAAAACGAATCACTGTGATTGTTTTTTACCCAACTCCCTTTGGCGAACGATCAACTTCCATATCAACTTTTATCGCACGAAGATGAATTTATTATCATCAAAACCATATAAAGCTTTTACTCTTATTGAATCTCTTGTGGCGATTGCCGTCGGATTGCTGATTATTGCTGCTACTTTAACTACATTTTCCGTCAGTCGTAAGGCTTTTGCAAGCTTGTCCAATCGCGCAGAAATCGTGCAAAACAGCCGCATAGCGTTTGAGCGTATCGGCCGCGACCTAAAACAAGCCTTGCTGATCGTAACTACTCTGCCAGCCAGCCAGATCGAATTCCAAGACGGACATGATACATCGAGCATTAACTATATTCGTTACTTTACGCAAAATGGCGGCCTCTACAGAGAATTCGCTTACTATGCTTTCCCGGCCTTGCCAGACGCTCACGTTCTTTTTGACGAGCTTGATGGTCAAGGAAACCTACCGCAAAAATTCGTACTGCAATCAGAATTGGTTGCGGAATATATCAATATATTAACAATCAGCGCGAGTGGCAATCTTTTAAATATTGATCTGGGAGCGACAAAGGGTACGACGACATTACAAATTTTTACCACAATTTTTGCGCGCAATATCCCCTAATGGGACTCCTGCTCTAGGCCCATCTAATAAAAATATGCTGCGTGGGTTTACACTTATTGCCGTGACTGTCATCGCCGCTCTAATTTTGACAATCGGCACATACCTTACGTCTATCTCCATCACTGACGCGGCCATTTCGCAGAGCCATTCAGCATCCTTGCGGGCCTATTACTTAGCCCAGGCTGCTGCGTCAGAAGTAATTGCTAATTTAAATCAAGATTTTGCGCTCTACGGACGATTGACTGCTGGCACTCTTGCCGAGGGTAATTCAACTGTAAGCCGCAATGGGGTGTTTGATTATAAAAATAGTTACACGGCGTATGCTGTCAGCATTACCCCATCAGTAGCAACAATATTTGCCACTGGAACGGTTGCCACATTGCACGGGGCCGCAATGCGCTCCGTACGAGTAAGCATTGGCACCGCAACAGGATCCAGCGTTGTTTTTCCATACGCGATGCTTGCCGGAGGCCAGGGCAGCCGCGAAAGCGGCAATACGACAATTTCGGATGTAACGGCTAATTTAAACAATGCGGCATTGCAAATAAATCAGATCTTCCATGTCAGAAGAGATGCTGTCGTCGCAATAAATAACGGGGATATTAAGGCTAATCAGGTCTTGATAGAGCCAGGCGCCACGCTTACAGTCACCGGTGGAACCATTCAGGAAGGCATTGCGGCCGAGCCACTGCCGCGTCTTGATTTTGATTCAACCGCTTCAAATTCGTGGAAAAACCGCGCGAGTTTATTCCTCACCCCGGAACAGTTTGATGCTCTGCCAAATAATTCCGAGTTTCAGGGCATAATTTTTGTTGATGGCACGCCGGATGATCTGCAAAAAAATTTAACTGTACAAGGCGTGCTTGTTATAAACGGGTCATTTGAGATAGAAGCGCCATCAACACTCACTATTCTGCCAAGCCCGCGCGGCTCTGGGTTACTCGTTAAAGATGATCTGAAAATTGAAAGCACAGCCTCAATCAACGGCTTGGTTTACGCTGGACACTGGCTTCAAATTGAAAATGACGACGATGATTCGCCGCCCCACCTTGAAGTAACAGTAACAGGCGGCGTAGTGGGATGGAATATAGAATTCTCCGGACGGCCCGATACCGCTATTAATATAACCTATGATCGGGAGCTCGCCTCCATGCCGCTTGATCCCGAAATGAACGAAAACTCGCCGCTAATTGCCGTAAATCACTGGGAGGAGGTATACTAAAGGGGACTGTTGCGAATAGACTTTTGAGGACATGCTTTCAAAATTCGAGCGAGACGAAGCTGAAAAAACGCAAGAATAACAGAGTTATTTTGAGTATTTTTCAGCAAGTCGCAGCCGAATCTAGGGGTTTTTCGTTTAGAGGATTCTCGTTAATTGAGACACTCGTTGGAGTCGCTATTTTTGCAATTATAGCGGTCAGTGTATACGAAGCGTATACAAAAGCAACAGCGGCAATTCAGGTATCGCGCTTGCAGACAACTATCATCGCGCTTGCAAATGAACAATTTGAAATAGCACGGAATCTCCCTTATGCTGATGTGGGAATTGCTGGCGGACTCCCCGTGGGCAAAATTCCCAATACGCAGACAATTATTCGCAATGGTGTCTCATTTTCCGTCGAAACCATCGTGCGCAGTATTGACGACCCCTTTGATGGAACAATCGGCGGCACATCCAGTGATCTCTCGCCCGCCGATTATAAACTCATAGAGATTGAGATCACCTGCGCATCATGTAAAAACTCCCGGCCGCTCCGCTTCACAACGCGCGTAGCGCCGCGAGCGCTGGAAACCACATCAACCAATGGCGCGCTTTTTGTTCGAGTTTTTGATGCGACAGGCCAACCGGTATCAGGGGCTAATGTGCATATTGAAAACAACGAGACTGCCCCTCCTATCGCAATCAATGACACGACAAACAATGACGGCATTTTACAGATTGTTGATGCGCCGCCCGGAATAGAAGCCTATGAAATTACTGTGACCAAAACCGGCTATTCTGAAGACCGCACCTATTCAACCGGAGCGCCTGAAAACCCAAATCCAACAAAACCGCATGCGACTGTCGCGGCCCAGCTCATTACCGAGATAAGCTTCATGATTGACCGCCTAAGTACGCTCAATATCTCCAGTGTTACTCAAACATGCGCTCCGGTCGGAAACATTGATTTTTCCCTCCAAGGGTCAAAACTTATTGGCCTAAGCCCTGCTGTCCCTAAATACATAACCGTGCAAGCGACCAATAGCGCGGGGCAAGGGGAAATATCAAATCTTGAATGGGATACTTACAATCTCTCGCTCACTGATACCGCATATCATCTTGCCGGCGCAATACCACCCGTGCCGTTTGCATTGGATCCAAATGCCAGTCAATATCTTAAACTTATTGTTCAAGCACAGAACTCTAATGCACTGCTGGTGACTGTTAAAGATTCGGGAACACGCCTGCCTTTATCGGATGCCAATGTGCGGCTTGCAGAAGCTGACGACTACAACGAAACCCTAACGACTGGCCGAGGATTCCTTCGTCAAACCGATTGGTCAGGCGGCGCAGGGCAAGAAAATTTTATTGATCAAACAAGATACTTCGACTCCGACGGCAAAATAGAAATTAGCAATCCGCCGGGAGAGCTACGCCTAAGCCGAACGTTTTTTGAATACGAACTGTCGGGTTATCTTGTTTCTTCTATCTTTGATACTGGATCAGCAAGCAATTTTCACCAACTCTTTTGGCAACCGCAAGATCAGTCGCCAAAGGTAGGACCAGATAGCGTAAAATTCCAGATTGCCACTAATAACGACAGCGCTACATGGAATTTTCTTGGACCAGACGGAACATCCAATACTTTCTATACGCTGTCTAATCCTATTATTAATGCTATTCATACCGGTAATCGCTACCTGCGCTATAAAATTTTTTTGGAGACTGTAAACGCATCCTATACGCCCAATGTTGCGGAAATTGCTTTTACCTTCACTTCTTCCTGTGTCCCATCAGGACAAGCATTCTTCACGGGATTGAGTGACGGATCTTATCGTCTCACGGTTGATAAAAGCGGCTATCAGCCCTTTGACGATACAATAACAATTTCCGCGCCATGGCAACAGCAAGAAGTGCTTCTGGCGCCTTAAATGGGCCTCCCGCCCTAAATTCCATGACTATTTCAGACCATCACAAATCACCAGTCGGATTTACAGTTGCTGAATTACTGGTAGGGATTGCAATTGTTATAATGATTGGGGCCGCCGTGTTAGCGTTCCAAAAAAATATTTCTTCGCTGAATAACTTCCTTTCCAGCAATTTGATAGCGCAAAGCGACGCTAGGAAAGCGCTAAAAATGATGACTGCGGAAATAAGGCCGCTCTCGCCCTCAAGCACCGGCGCTTATCCAATTGCGGAGGCCGGTACAAATTCTTTCATATTCTATAGCGACATTGACAACGATCAGTTAAAAGAGCGGGTGCGATATTTCATGGAAGGAACAACCCTTAAAAAAGGCGTGATTAAACCAACCGGCGAGCCGCTTGCCTATAATCCAGCCAGTGAAAATATAATTGAATTGGCCCATGACATAACTAACGGCCTAGCTGACAGCATAACCCCAATTTTTAGTTATTATAATACGGGCTATGATGGCACTACTCCGCCCTTAAATGAGCCGGTGGATATTCTCGCGGTAAGATTAACTAAAATCACAATCATCATGGACAGCAATCCGTCGCGTCCGCCCGGACCCATTACTTTGACCACACAAATTTCTATGAGAAATCTGAAGGATAATTTATGAGACAGTCCCAACAAGGCCAAATGCTGATTCAAGTCATTATTTTTGGGGCAATTGCGATTATAAGTATTAGCGGCCTTGTCGGCTGGGCAGTCGCTAATATAAAAGCGTCCCGCCAAACCTTCTACCGCGAGCAAGCCATACAGATCGCTGAAGCCGGGATTGATTATTATCGCTGGCATCTTGCCCATGCTCCGCAAGATTTTCAGGATGGCACTGGCGGCCCCGGCCCCTATATTCATGACTTTACAGATAAAGACGGGAACACTATCGGACAGTTTATTCTTGAAATTACACCGCCACCGCTAGGATCAAGCCTAGTAACAATAAAATCAACTGGCAAGATCAGCGCCGATGCAAACATCTCACGCGCCATTCTAACGCGGCTCGCCAAACCATCGCTGGCTAAATACGCAATCGCGGCCAATGATGTGATGCGCTTTGGCGGAGGCACGGAGGTATCCGGGGCTATTCATTCCAACCGAGGCATACGCTTTGATGGGTTGGCGCATAATGTTGTCTCCAGTGCAGTCGCGGATTATGACGATCCGGATCATAGCGGAGCAAACGAATTCGGAGTGCATACGCATACCTCTCCAGCTGATCCTCTGCCCCCCAATCCGCCTCCCGCGCGAACTGATATATTTGAAGCGGGCAGACAATTCCCCATACCGGCAGTGGATTTTACGGGGATTACAGCGGACCTCGCCCAAATGAAAAGCGATGCACAAACCAGTGGTTTTTACCGGCCAAGTTCAGGCGCTCTCGGCTATCACATTGTATTAAGAAACGATGATACATTCAATCTTTATCGCATAACAAATTTTGTAAATCCCCCGTCGGGATGCACAAACTATCTCAATCAATCTGGCTGGAGCACCTGGAGCATCCAAAATCAGCAGCTCATTGGCAATTTCACATTCCCGACAAATGGCATAATCTTTTTTGAGGATAATGTATTTGCTGACGGACAAATCAATAGTGCGCGCCTTACCCTTGTTGCCGCATCTTTTCCGGACAATCCCCCGACCCGCAAAAACATTATTGTGAACAATGATCTTCTATACACAAATTACGACGGACAGGATACTGTCGGATTAATTGCCCAGGAAAGCGTTCATATTGGCATGGCAAGCGAGAATAATCTTAGAATCGACGCGGCGCTAATCGCCCAAAACGGACGGGTTGGAAGATACTATTATCGTTCACCATCTTGGGGCAATCAGCGATGCTCTCCGTACCATACTCGCCAGACCATTACTTCTTACGGAATGATAGCGACTAACCTGCGATATGGTTTTGCTTATACCGATGGCACAGGCTATCGAACTCGCAACCTCATTTATGACGCGAATCTCCTTTATGGCCCGCCGCCAAGTTTCCCGCTCACATCCGATCAATACGTTACCCTTTCTTGGGAAGAGGGAACTCCTGCCGAATAGACTTTTGAGGGCATGCTTTCAAAATTCGAGCGAGACGAAGCTCTAAAAACGCAGGAATAACCGAGTTATTTTGAGTATTTTAGAGCAAATCGCAGCCGAATTTTGGAAGCAGGGGACAAAATGGATATTCGGCAGGAGTCCCCAGAGACAAGATAATGTAAAAGATGTATAATGGCAACGACACGTTATGTTTTTCCGCAAACAACAAAGCATAGGTATAGATCTTGGGGATTTGTCAGTTAAAATAGCGGCAATTGAACAAAATAAGCATGGTTTTGTTTTAAAAACCTGGACAGAAATTCCTCTGGCGTCCGGCATCATTGTTGGCGGTGGCATTTATAATAAGTCCGAATTAAAAACACAGCTCAAGCAAGCCATGGCAAATTATAAAATCCAAACTGGCATTGTTGTAAGCGCATTGCCGGAAGCGAAAACATTCCTCAAGTTAATTAGCATTAATCGCGGCAACTCTCTCGAACAATCTTTAAAACAAGAACTACCAAAACATATCCCCTACTCGCCTGATGAAGTAATGATAGACTGGTCCGAAATTACAACCAATACGACCACCTCTCTTACGCTTATTGGCGCAACGCCAACAACTTTTGCCAAAGATTATTGCCAAGCCCTAAAATCGGCAGGATTAGCTTTATATGCTCTTGATATTGAAGCAATTGCGATAGCCCGCGCGCTAATTAAAACGCCGACAAGCCTCTCGTACATTCCCAAAAACAGCGCCTTTTGGAAAGAGCAGGGCACGCTGATTATCGACATTGGTGGAACAAAGTCCAGCATTATTATTGCGGTCTCCGATGTGCCAATATTTACTTATGATGCTCGAGCTGAAGCCAATTCTTTGACTAAACGCATTTCTGAAAAATTAAAAATCGATACTAACGCCGCCGAGGAAATGAAACAAACTTATGGTACATCTGACAACGGCCCCAGCCCATATAAAACAATCGTAAATGAATATTGCCAAACGCTCACAGGGCGCATTCACAACGCCTTGGAAGTCTATTCTCATGAATACAGCGAGGCGCCGGCGATCAGCGAAATCCTGCTTTCGGGAGGCGGCTCTTTGCTTGGCGGCTTAGCCCAATATCTAATGAACACGCTCAAATTAAAGGTACGCTTAGGCAATCCTTTTGTTAATCTTTCAGCCGCTACCCCGCCAATAACCGCGGATAATGCCGTGCGTTTTACAACCGCAATCGGACTAGCGCTATACGGCATTGAAGAGCTGCACTGATATGCTTCATATTAACTTATTACCACTCCAAGAGAAAAGGGAAGCTGCGCGCATGCATAGACTTTCTTTAATTTATGAAATACTTATAATCTGGTTTATTTTTACTGTCGTCGCCTCGACTGCGGCGCTCTACGCCCGACTCACTCTAGAAAAAAAATTCATGCAGATTCTCCTTGAGTCAATTCCCGGATCACAAAAAATATCTTCCTTGAATCGCGAAATTGAAGACGTAAATAATAAACTGCAAATATTAAATCTCACAAGTGCTGAAGCAAAACGCTGGTCTGAATTACTGCTTGCCTTTGGCCGGCATATGCCGCCAACCATTGAGCTGAATTCCCTTATAGCCTTGCCTGATGATACTCTTAGCATAAGCGGAACCGCAAAAACGCGCGCTGATCTAATTTCTTTCAAAGATACTCTTGCGACCCTGCCTTTATTTACGGAAGTTGACTTGCCTTTGCGTTATCTGGTAAAAGACAACAACATCATCTTTAATCTGAAGATAATTATAAATTCCAGCTCATTAAAAATAACGCCATGAAAAATTCTTACCGCATACTTGTTCTTGCATCAGTGTTATTCACGGGGATCATAATATTCATTGCCGTTGTTATGATGCCAAGCATTTCAGGCATTGTAGATCTGCGCAAAAAGATTGCCACCGAACGAGAGGAGCTGGAAATTGCTTCTGCCAAAGCGGCCAACTATCGCAAAAACGTTGAATCGACTGCGCAAGTCCAAGCCGAGATAGCTGATTTGGAATCAACG
Source organism: Parcubacteria group bacterium GW2011_GWA2_47_26 (assembly GCA_001001705.1). GTDB lineage: Bacteria > Patescibacteriota > Patescibacteriia > GWA2-47-26 > GWA2-47-26 > GWA2-47-26. Next base: position 22,967 of record LCOG01000018.1, read on the forward strand.
CTGATTCAACATGGCCGCGAGGTAGATTATTTTACAAAATTGGAAGGACTGGCTCGACAGCATAACGTTAACCAAACATTAACCCTTGAAGAAGGCTCCAACTTTGCTAAATCAGTTCGCGCTTTTCCAATGGATCTCAAAATCAAGGGAGACTTTACAAATTTCGTTCGTTATTTAATTGATATTGAGCGGCAAAATGAGCTGCTGGCAATCAAAACGCTGTCAATCTCGTCAACACCGCGCGACAATCAAACAGAGGATGTTTTACAAATAACTTTGAACGGATTGATTTATGTCCGGGACTAACTTGCGTTTGTCAAAATTATTCAGGAAATTTCATTTTATCTTAATCATGGCGATGATTTTAATTTTTGTAATTATTGAGACAATTTTTCTCTACCGTTTTTTCTATGAACCGCTGACTGAAACAAAAATAATTGGCGCACTGCGCCAGCAAACCGCGCTCCAGCCAATACGAATAGATATTTTTGAAAATCTTAAGCTGATTAGAGACAGAAAACAGCAACCTCAACCAATTGATTGGGACGCTATACGCGATCCGTTTAAAAAACAAACTCCGGAAAAAGAAAACCGCTAAGGTACTGTTAACGTTTGCGGATCGCAGCCGCGATAAATTCACGGAAAAGCGGATGCGGATTTAATGGCCGACTCTTAAACTCCGGATGAAATTGAGTTCCTACAAAAAACGGGTGATCGGGAATCTCAATAATTTCTACTAATTTTTTGTCTGGCGAAGTTCCGGCAATAAGCAGGCCTTTCTTCTCAAATAATGGACGATATTTATTGTTGACTTCATAACGATGGCGATGTCTTTCTGAAATCACGCGCGCGCCATAAGCCACGCGTGATTTTGATTTGGGATGCAGGAGGCAAGGATAAGCGCCCAGCCGCATGGTTCCGCCGTATTTTTGCGTAGCCACATTTTTTTGCTGGTCTGGCATAATATGAATGACTGGCGTAATAACATCAGGCTTTATTTCGGCAGTGTTGGCCTCTTTCATACCGCAGACATGGCGCGCAAATTCAACTACTGCCAATTGCATGCCATAACACAAGCCTAAATAGGGAATTTTGCGCGTGCGCGCGTATTGAATCGCTTTGATCTTCCCCTCCACGCCCCGTGAGCCAAAGCCACCGGGAATTACCACGCCATCAAGATTGTCCAACTCTTTTAAAAGCGCGTGATCTTTTTCGTATGCCTCGGAATTTAGCCAAAGAAGCTCCGATCTAGTTTTATGAAACCAAGCCGCGTGCTTGAGCGCCTCAATCACGGAAAGATAAACATCGGAAAGCGTGAAGTCTCCTGTAGAAAAATATTTGCCAATAACGCCGATGCGCACTGTTTTTAGCGCTGATTCCGCAACGCGTACGATTTTTTTCCAGTCTCGCATATCTTTGCGTCGGCGCGATTTCATATTGAATTTTTTCATAATTATGTCCGCGAGGTGCTGTTTCTCAAAATTGAGCGGAACTTTATATACCGAATCTATATCCGGCGCCGCAATAATATCCTTTGGATCAACTCCGCAAAATAGCGCGAGCTTTTTTCTGCGCGGCTCATCAATGGAGCGTTCAGCGCGCGCAATAATGATATCGGCCTGAATTCCGGCCGAGTTTAAAGTATGCGAAGCATACTGCGTTGGTTTAGTCTTCATCTCGCCCAAATTGCCCGGCACTGGCAAATACGACACCAGCACAAACAGCACATCTTGCGGCGCGGCAAGTTTCATCATGCGTGCCGCCTCCAAAAATAAAATATTCTGATACTCCCCCACTGTGCCGCCTACTTCAATAAGTGTAATATCGGCTTTGGCGCGTTTGGCGGCCAAACGAATTCGTCTAATCACTTCATCCGGCACATGTGGTACTACCTCTACGCACTTGCCGCCATATTCTAAATTGCGCTCGCGTTCAATCACGGTCTGATAAACCCGACCGGTTGTCATATAATTAACCGAGGAAATGGTAGCGCCTAAAAAACGTTCGTAGGTGCCAATATCTTGATCAGTTTCATCGCCATCGTCCGTAACAAAGACTTCGCCATGCTCAATAGGATTCATGGTCCCGGCGTCAACATTGATATAGGGATCAATTTTAATGGCCGTAACTTCAAATCCTTTGCTTTGCAAAATCTTCCCAATGGACGCCGACGACGTTCCTTTGCCTACTCCGGACATGACTCCGCCAACTATAAAAATATATTTTGACATAAAAATGCCTTGCATTATAGGACTGCTATTTTTTGTGAACCTCCAAAACAGCCTTCTCTAATGCCTCTACGGCCAAATCTGCCATACTATCTACTCCTTGAAAAAAATTAGGGGCGACAAATTTATCACGAACCATTTCCTCAAGATACCTGATTGCCTGTGCAATAATTGGCTCACGTCTAGACTTCGCAGGCTCCGCTCTTGATTTTGGCAGAGAAACAATATCTCTCATCCGCACTTCATCAGGCTGTAAAATAAGTAGCTCATTCTCCATTGTAAATATCAGCCATTTTGCTAAAGTTTCCGTAATTTCATTGCGATCAAAGTACGGAAAGTCACGAATATCTGACGGAGGCGGCTGTCGTCTTTCTGAAGATCCTCTTGCCATATTATTCTTTTTCAACAATTATATTAATGCTTGCTGACGCGCTGGGAGACAATTTAACTATCACACTTGTTTTGCCAGTTGTTTTAACGAGGGAAGTCAATATTATCTGCCCTGCTAAAACAGCATACCCCATTGCGCGCAATCCCGCCATAATCTCCTGCGCCCCCACTGAACCATAGAGTTTTCCATTTTGCAAAGCCTTAGCCTTTATTATGACATTAATCCCCTGTAGTTTACGGGCCAGATTTTCAAGAATATCAAGTTCTTTCTCGTTATGCTCTTCGCTCTTGTTTCTATTCGCTTCCAATTCCTTTAAGGCTTGCGGGATGGCTATTTTTGCCAAATGGCGCGGCAATAAAAAATTCCGCGCAAACCCATCGGCAATTTCCTTTATTTCATTAGCCTTCCCTATTTTATCCACATCGCGCAATAAAATCACGCGCATACCCGGTGCTACAACACTTTATTAAAACTGTTAATTTGATTCATGGACATAGGCTTACTTGTTGCCGGCGCCACTTTAATACCTACAGTTGTAGCACCGGGCATATCATCATATCATATCAAAAAACTGCTGCGTACAAAAGTGTGCATCGACAAATCAGGGCTTTTGCAGAAAACTCCGAATACGTTCGGCTTCCTTCTCTACTGCCGTGCCTTCATATTCTCCGGCATGCATAGATGAACCAGCATAACTCGGCCTTTTTTGATCCAAGTGTAAATCAAAAACAACGTCTTCTCCATGTTCCATAATATAAACATGAAAGCGCGGAAACATGTCCGAACCTCGCGCGCGGCGCATATAACTCACCTTTTTCATACGCCGGTCATAGTATTCTCCGTAACCGCAGCGTTTGATAAAAAGCACGGGATCGCTAATTATATTTTTTTCAAATCGCAATTTCATATTGAAAGTAGGCTACCACTTTTATTCAGCTTGCGCGTGCTGCTGTCTTATATATGAGTTATTGCAGACTTACACACTGCTATATCATGGATACACTCTCACAGTCGTGCGACTGGGAGAATGTCTATCTTCACAAGCCACTGCTGAATAATTTGCTTCAATTCTGCCAAATGTGCCGCTTCACGAAACGTGTGCAGCGCGCCGGGGATGATATTGAGCTCTTTAGTCCCCGGTAACGCGTCATAGAGAATTTTTTGATGCTCCACTGGCGTGGACTCATCTTTTTCTCCCACCACTAGGAGCACGGGCATGGTTAAATTCTGCACATTTTTCAGTAAATCGTACTGCAAACGATCTTCCATATGCGACCAAGGTAATCTTTTTACAACGCCGGGTTTTGAGATGCTTTGCTCCTCTTTCCATCCTGTACGTCGCCATTCTTCATTAATCCCCTGCTTATAGGAATTTTTAAGGGTTAACTCACCGGAAACCACAGTTGAAATCGGGGCAAGGGCTTTAACTTTTTCAGGATATTTTTCGGCATACAGTCCTACGCAGATTCCGCCTAGACTATGGCCGGATAGCACAAAAGGTTCTTGATACCAAGGCTGCCCCTTGGACCACGCAATTACATCTTCCAAATCTTCATAGTAATTTGTTACAGTGGCATTCTCGTAATCACCTTCACTCTCGCCAAACGTATTTGTCGTATCAAATCGCACTACGGTATAGCCACGTTCTAAAAATGCCGCGGCTATAGTTTGCAAATGGGGCTGTTCTTTAAATCCGCTCAAGCCATGCATCACAAAGGCAAGTTTACCCGACTGAAATTTTTGCGAATCAAAAATTTGGGCGGGCACTTCAACCACCACCGCGATCTTTTGTGTTTTACGATTTTGGATAAATACTTTTTGCGCGGGCATATTGGGATTGTTGCCGAATGCCATTTCTACTGCAATCGCGTATATGCGGCTACGGTTTTGCAGAAATTTTTCGACAGATACTGCGTATATGCCTCAAAATTTCTGCTAGTATTATTTGCCAGTGCCTCAAGGCATTTGGGTATTCGTTGAGCAAGACGCTTACGCAATAATTGTACTGCCCTAGCAACTGAAACGAATTGATATTCACTTAGTTCTTCCGGCGCAAGTTTGATTTGTTTTATCTGTTTATCATCAAGAACTCCACCATAAAAGATAAATTGCAAAGTCTCGGGCTTGTCACTATGTGCCGCCTGCCAATCAAGACATAAAAATTTTATAGCGGCTAACTCCAGACCGATTTCTTCTTCTACTTCTCTTAAACATGCCTGTCTTGGCGATTCATTCTCCTCGACTACGCCGCCCGGAATGGCCCAACCTTCTTTATACGTTGGCTTAACAATAATAAGTTCATTGGCCTCATTTAAAAGCAATGCGCCGGAACCCATTCTTTTTCCGGGAAGAGTTTTATAATAATTTTCTATTGTCATAAATTCGCCCCATGACATTTCTTATATTTTTTTCCGCTTCCACAAGGACACTGATCATTGCGGCCGACTTTGGGGGTATCAAGGCCGTTTTGAGTGGATTGCACTAGGACATGCGGGTGATCAGGAACATATGCGGTAGCTGGTGTTTTCGCATTTCCTTGCGCAGGCTGAAGACCTGCGGCTACAGTTTGCCCGCGCTCCATGGTTTTTGCTGGCGCGGACATTTGCAAACCGCGACGTTCAAGAAGCGAAGGCGCAACTTGCGTTGCGGCGCCAACTTTATAAATCGCATAGACCACTTGTTTTTCTATTAAATGCTGAAGTTCCTGAAACATGCGATAAGCCTCTTTTTTGTAAGCCACAAGCGGTTCTTGCTGACCATAAGCCCGCAGGCCTATGCCGCGTCGCAAATGCTCAATCGCGTCAAGATGCTCAACCCAAAGCGTATCAATAGCCCGCAGCCATAAGCCCTTTTCAATTTTGCGCAAAATAGCAGGGTCTTGCATTGATTCTTGTAAATGTTTTTCCATGTTGGCATAACTGGATTTTGCCTGTTCCAGAAGAATCTCCACTATCTTCGTCCGCGCTTCAGTATACTCAAGCTTGCTGCCATTTCCACCGCGAATATGCTCAAGCACCTCTGTGGCATCATGAGAAACTGTAAAAATAGTTCCAGCGACTTCCAATATCTCTTTAATATTCCACTCCTCTCGTCCCCCGCTTTCTGGCGTATGAAATAAGACGACTTGTTCAAGTTCATGTTCAATCATGCCCAAAATATCCGTTTGCACGCTTTCCTGCTCCAAAATATTATCGCGTTTTTTGTAAATCGCCTCTCTATGCTTGTTTAAGACATCATCATATTCCAGCAAATGTTTTCTAATATCAAAGTTATGCTGTTCAACTTTGCTTTGAGCGGATTCAATTGAACGCGACACTATCCCGCTTTCAATTGGCACGTCCTCGGGAATTTTAAAACGCGCCATTAAAGCTTTAACGCGATCGCCGGCAAAAATACGCATCAGATCATCTTCCAAAGAAATGTAAAACTGCGAGGCCCCGGGATCGCCTTGCCGGCCAGAACGTCCGCGCAGTTGATTATCAATGCGGCGCGACTCGTGCCTTTCAGTTCCCAGAACAAAAAGTCCGCCCAAAGCGCGCACCTCCTCGGCTTCTTTGGAATCCGGCGGATTGCCGCCCAAAATTATGTCTACTCCGCGGCCGGCCATATTGGTTGCCACAGTTACCGCGCCCTTACGGCCAGCCTGCGCAATTGTCTCTCCCTCTTTTTCATGATTTTTAGCATTCAATAATTTATGCGGCACTCCTTCACGGTCTAATAATTGAGATAATACTTCGTTTTTCTCAATTGAAATAGTACCGACAAGCACGGGCTGACCTTTTTCGTGGCGCGCTTTGATTTCTGCCGCCACGGCCTTGAATTTGCCCATTTCAGTGCGATAAACACGATCAGGCATATCAGTGCGCGCCATGGACTTGTTCGTCGGGATAACCACTACCTCAAGATTGTAAATTTTATGAAACTCCTCTGATTCGGTCGCGGCTGTACCGGTCATGCCCGCAAGTTTCTTATACATGCGAAAATAATTTTGAAAAGTAATGGTGGCGAGAGTTTGCGATTCACGCTCGATTTTAACGCGCTCTTTAGCCTCTACAGCCTGATGCAATCCTTCTGACCAGCGCCGTCCCGGCATGAGCCTTCCTGTAAATTCATCTACGATGATAACCTGTCCGTCTTTAACAACATAATCTTTATCGTGATGGTATAAGGTCTCCGCACGTAAGGCTTGTTCTGCGTGATGCACTAAATTAAGACCGCCAGCCTCATATAAGTTGCCGATATTTAGCCATTTTTCCAGTTTATTAATTCCCGCTTCGGTAAGGGTCGCCGCGCGCATTTTTTCATCAACATTATAATCTTCATTTTCTTTCAGGCGTGCAACAAGATCGGCAAATTTATAATACAGTGCTTCTGATTCTTCGGCTGGCGCGGAAATAATTAGCGGCGTACGCGCTTCATCAACTAAAATCGAATCCACCTCATCCACAATGGCAAAATGATGGCCGCGTCCCGACCCTTGATCTAAAACACTACTGTCGTCGGTATCCCTGCTAGGGCGTCGGGATTGAACTGCATCGTCTTTCGCCGTTACCATGTTATCGCGCAGATAATCAAAACCGAATTCATTGTTTGTGCCGTAAGTTATATCAGCCGCATAGGCTTCGCGCCGGGAAACTGGACGCAAAAATTCATGTTCAATTCGAAAAGTGGCAGACGTGTCAAGTGTTGCAGAAGTATCAGGGGAGACCTCTGTCACCTTTGCCACTTTCCACGCCGGATCATACACATACGCGCTCTCATGTGTAATGCAAGCGACGCTCAAACCCAGCGCATGATAAACCTGTCCCATCCAAACTGCGTCACGGCGTGCCAGATAATCATTGACGGTCACCACGTGCACGCCCTTGCCTTCTAAAGCATTTAGATACGCTGGCAAGGTTGCAACCAAGGTTTTCCCTTCACCGGTTTTCATTTCCGCAATCGCGCCATTGTGCAAAACCATGCCGCCTAAAAGTTGAACGTCAAAATGGCGCTGACCAATCGTCCGTTTTGCTGCTTCGCGCACGACCGCAAAAGCTTCGGGCAGAATAGAATCAAAGGTAACAACTCCCCCTTCTCCTCCCCTTAACTTAAGGGGAGGATGGGTGGGGTTATGAAGAGGGGGTTGGGGGGCGTTATGCCTCACTCCCAGCCTCTCCCTAAATTCTGTCGTCTTCCCGCGCAAATCATCATCCGAAAGTTTTTCAAACTCCGGCTCTAGTTTATTGATTTGCTCAACAATGGGAAAAAATCGCACCAAATACTTCTTATGCGGATCGCCAAAAATTTTAGTAAGTATTGACATAATAAATCTAGATAAGTATAGCAAAGAAACCCAAAAAAGTACACGCCCCGTATTCTGCAGCGTAAAATGACACCGTGAGCCTATTGATTCTGCAATGGGAAAATGACACCGAAAATAACTTGAAAAATCTGATAAAATGAAGGAATT
>LCOG01000019.1:0-11381 GCA_001001705.1 Parcubacteria group bacterium GW2011_GWA2_47_26
CCCCAGGCACTCTTTAACTGGGCTACGGCAACGATTAGAGCGCATCCGAAATTTACTTGTCGAAGAACGAATTACCAACAGAATTAAGTCTTTGATCCCACATACATGTAGCATATAACACAAAAGCAACTTGTGTTACAAGTTACAGGTTACAAGCTACATCAATATGACTGTCCCCTCGCATGTTAAAAAATATCTAGACGGGCTCAAGGTAAAGTACAAGCCCATTGTGCACAAGACTGTCTATACGGCTTACGATGCCGCGGCAACCATGAAGGCCAAGCTTAACGAAATTCCCAAGGTTTTGCATGTCCTAGCCGACAAGAAGCGCCATATCATTGTAATCGTGCCCGCTTCTTATCAAGTGGATTTTGCCAAAATCAAAAAAGCGCTTAATGCGAGAAAAGTTGAACTTGCCTCGGAAAAGCTCATGAAAAAAGCCTTCAAAATAAAAACCGGAGTGCTTACAGCTTTTGGCAGTTTATATAAAGATACCGAGGTGTTGGTTGATCGCGCTTTTGTACGCGCAAAAAAAGTTATCGCCGGCGCCGGAAATTATACCGACTCACTTGAGATGAAAACCAAAGACTTTCTCAAAGCCACCGGTGGCAAACTAGGGGTATATGGGAAGAAAAAATAGGGAGTGATGTTGTGGGTTAAATGCGGCCGTGATATTATTAGGGCACTGGAGAAAAAGAAGTTGGTAAAGAAATAATACTATGCTCGAGGAACAAGATATACAACAAATACGAACTGTAATGAAAGAGGAGTTAAAGACTCATACTGATGAAGTCCTGATGCCGGCATTTGGGCAATATACTGAAGACGTGGTATTGCCAGCGGTAGAGACTCAATTTTCTGGATTTAAGGATGAAATAACTGATGTTGTTGATAAGCGAGTATTGCGCGCACAAGATGAAATTACTAAAGCGCTGGGAAAGCAAATGCAAGAGATGAAAGGTGCCCTTAAGGGCCTGTTGCCGAATACCATTTCTACTGCAAGATAAGAATTTTGGCTGCGACTTTGTGAAACATTCTCAACATATACGCCGTATATGCTTCAAATTTGATGGCAAAGTACTGCTGGTACTTGAACGCAATAGTCTAGTTGCTCCAGAAGAAGCGGCGGCAATGCGAGAATTAGTTTAATAACAAAATAACCCAGGAAAACAGCGGCGGCTTCACAGCCGCTTTTTTATAAAAAGAAACGCCCGCCCGAGACAAACCCGAGCGGGGCAAAAGGAACGCTGACGTGGTCCGGCTACTGGGTGGACGGTCGCCGGCCGGAACGAGCCAGAATAGTTTTCCAGGGCAGAAGCACCGGCCACCAAGCCAAGATGTAGCTCGCGATAAATAGTATCATGACTACCGCGAGGGGGTAGCGCCACCAGCCCAGCACATCGTCATCTTTATCCGTCGCCTTCATGTCGTGTAGCCATCGCGCGATGACGGTATCTTTTTTGATGGCGATGTACCGCATGTAGAGCACGCATCCGCAGGTGGCATAGATCATACCCGCACAGAAGACCCCCAGATGATGGTCCAGTGGTTTTTCATCTCGTCCTCCACTTGCACGAGCAAGGGTCGGGATTAGATTAACACTAAATTTGGGCTTTGTCAAGGCAGAGCTGATTTGATACAATAGTGCACCATGTACAATGTCAGTTTCGACCAATTTGAAGGCCCTTTGGATTTGCTGCTAGATTTGATTGAGCATGATAAGCTGGATATCACCAAGGTTTCGCTGGCTAAGATTACCGAAGACTATTTACAGCAGATTCAAAAGGTCAAGTTGCCGCCGGAGGAGCTGGCGGATTTTTTGGTCATTGCTTCCAAACTAATTTTTATTAAATCCCAAGCCCTGTTTCCGCAATTAAATTTAGAGGAGGAAGGCGTGTCTTTGGAATCCCAGCTAAAAATTTTTAAACTCTATCACGATGCCTCCAAGCAAGTGGAGTCCTTAATTCAGAAAAATCAATTTGTATTTTTTCGGGACAAAATGCCGGTTGAGCGCATCTTTCGTCCGCCGCCCAAGCTCGGTACAGATACTCTGCACAACGTATTTCAAGGAATTGTAAAGACGCTCACTGCTTTTGTGCGCGTCCCCAAAGAAGTGGTTATGAAAGCCGTCTCTATTGGCGAGCGCATTGAACATTTGAAAAATGAGATTATTCAAAGGCTTACAATATCATTCCACGGTTTTGTTGGTTCAGCCAAAGATAAAACCGAGATGATTGTGAGTTTTCTCGCGCTTTTAGAGCTTTGCAAGCAAAAGATTGTGGAGGTAAAGCAGGAGGGCCTGTTCCATGATATAGTAATTGAGTATAAAAAACAGGAAGATTAAGACCTCTTGCAAAACAATATGTCCTACTGCAATTGCAATCTTTCGGCTGCAAATCGTGCAGCGCTCGTCAACGTATACTGCGTATACGCTTCCTCGCGCTTCACGATTTTCGCTCGAAATCTCACAATTTCGTGACGAATAATTATTATGCAAGAGGTCTATAGAATATGATAAAATCTAAAATAGAGTCTTTATTATTTGTGGCTGGCAAGCCTTTAACAGCTAAAAAAATCGCCGAGATGATTGGCGTTAAAGAAGCCGAAGTTGAAAGCGCCCTTAAAGAATTGCAGGATCAATATGCGCAAAGCGGAGCCGGCGTGCAGTTATTTTCTACCGGACGGGAGTGGCAAATGGGCACCTCTGGCAAAAATGCATCAGTGGTTAGCGATTTTGTTAAAGCCGAGTTTTCCGGAGAGCTTACGCGGCCCCAGCTAGAAGCGCTTACGGTTATCGCTTATCGTGGGCCAATTTCCAAAATGCAGCTTGAAATAATCCGCGGAGTAAATTGCAGTTTGATCCTACGCAATTTGATGATCCGCGGCCTTGTAGATGAGGAATACGACTCCAAGAAAAAAGAGAATCTCTATCGGGCAAGCTTGGATTTTCTGCGGCATTTAGGCTTGCGCAAAGTTGAAGAGCTGCCAGATTATGAAGCCTTGCATAGCGAGACAGTGATCACAACGTTATTACAGCAACAGCAAGTGCAACAGCCGTCACAATCGTAATACCGTATGTTTATTAAACTCGCCGCTTTGTTTTCCGCGATTGTTACAGCTTTGTCGACTCCGGCAGTTACTGGTCCGGCATCTAATGGGCTGCCCGCCGCGCCGCCCGCACCAGCGCTTGCCGATGTGCCGCAAGTTAGCGCGGTAAGCTTATTTTTAATCGACCTTACTAGCAGCCGGATAATCGCGGCTAAAAATGCAAATGTGCCCCACGCAATAGCGAGTATTACCAAGCTCATGACCGCCATCGTGGCATTAGAAACACAGCCGGACTGGTCGCAGCCAGTAATTTTTGAAAAACAAGACCAGCGCGGCGGCGATATAAATTATCTTGTGCCCGGAGAGGAATTGTCCTTGCGCGAGGCATGGAATCTAATGCTCGTGGCCTCTTCCAATGACGCGGCGGCAATGCTTGCTCGCTCTAGTTTTGGGAGCGAGAGTAAATTTGTGGAAGAGATGAATAAAAAAGCGCAGGAGTTAGGACTTAAGCGCACGCGCTTTACTGATCCCACGGGTTTAGATGCTGGCAATGTTTCCACTGCCCGTGAAGTCGCCGCGCTGGCGCGTATTGCTTTGACACTTCCGGAAATTCGCGAGGCGTCTCTTCAAGAACGCTTTTACCTTGCGCCCCGCGGAAAAATCCCGCGTTTAGTACGTTCAACTAATTATCTACTGCGCAGTTTAAATTTGCCCGGCGTGCGTACATTTGGCGGCAAAACCGGGCATATTGAAGAAAGCGGATACAATCTTGTTTTTGCCGCAGGTAAAGGTACAAGTGAAATGGTAGGCGTAGTATTAGGAAGTGCAAGCAATGAGGCGCGTTTTGCAGAAATGAGTCGTCTGATGCAATGGGGATTTGCGGAGGCGCGGTAGTTTCATACCATTTATTTGCGATCGTCAATAAATGGTACAACTCATATTACTTGCTATGGGATTTGAGATAACGATTGTGGGGTTGGTGGCGTGTCAAATCATCTAATCATGACACCTAACCGTACACTTGGGTATACGGAGAGTGCCATAATATGCTTCCCAAAACGTCCTGCGTTTAGCTCGATCGAGCCAAACACGGGACGATTAGCGTTAAGGAAACGTCATAGGTAACCGCGGTGTCATTTTAGATGATTCAATTCGATGGTGGTTAACAATAGAGCAGTCTTAATATAATTCCAATAGTGCAATCTCTGGAGGATTAAAAAGGCGTGCGCGGGGACCGGACTCGGAAATGCCCGAAGTGATAAACAGTTGACGCACAGCGTCGTTTTGAGGCGTAGCCGAGGGATCCCGTACCTTATAAAATGCAGGAGATTCTTCGCTCGTCCCGAAAGCTTTCGGGACGAGCGAAGAATAACGTGGTTCCTCAAATAATCCCTCATCGTATATGCGCGGCAGTTTTGATGGTAGACTTGGAATTGGTCCAATCCAAGGCAAACGAATTTGTCCGCCGTGCGTATTACCGGAGACAATAAAATCTGCCCGACGCGAATCTGGATCAAGAATAAAATCAGGATTGTGCACGAGCACAACCAATGGCCCTTGTCCATCAGTTTGTGCGAAGGCTCTCTGCGCGTTTGTTTTTCTGGCTAGCCAATCGTCCAAACCCAAAAGCCAAAAACTGGCATTGTTTAGTTTAATGGATACAGCCTCATTGGTCATTACTCGGATGCCCGCCTGTTCTAATTGTTTGGCCACGGTTTTGGCCGTTTCTGTATTAATTGACCATTGTCCATGCTGTTTGTCGACTTGATAGTCGTGGTCGCCCAGCACCGCATAAGTGGGAAAGCGCGCGGCAAGTGTGCTCAATGCAGAAAGATATTGGGCATGCTCGGGACGATTTACAATTAAATCCCCGGCAATAAGCACTAGGTCCGGCTGTAATTCTGTAACTCGCTTGGATACCCGCTTAAGCCAGCCGCTCTTTTTATAAGTCCCCACATGCACATCCGAAATTAAAGCCACGCGCACAGGTTTTTTCGGCGTATAGTTTGGCAAGTCAAGGGAGACTCGCTTGATTGTTAAAATACGCGGCTCAATAAAAGATCCCCAAAATATCGTGGCAAATCCCAAAAGCAAGAACACCGCAATCGTTAGCGCGGTTTTCTTGTGGCGAGCTTCCCAAGTGCCGCGCTGTTTTCGGTCTCGCAAAAAAGTTTGGGCGAGCATAGCCGAGCCCAAAAGCGCCAGCAGAATGATTGAGTCAAAAAATAGATCCATGTTTAGGACTTGGCAAGGAAAAAGAGAACACTTCTAAATTTTGCAAAACAAAATTAGAGGCGTTCTCTTTTTCCCAAGGCAAGATATCTAGGCCTGCCCTCCCATACTTGACATGTCCGCAAGGAATTGCAAAGTGTCCTTATCCATTTGCTGAATAATACCCTGTACATCCGCCGTAAGTTGCTGCTCAATTTCCTTATGCCGGGCTTCTATTTCATCATAGTCCTTATGAAGTTTAGCAATCAGCACTTCCGACGCCTTATTTACCTCTTTAGCGCGTGCAATAGCGGTTTTAGCCGCGGCAATTATATTTTGTGTAGCGGGATCATTGATTGAGGTTTGTTTCATACAATGGCTTTGTGATTTAAGCGGCCGCGGCTACCGTTGGTTGTTCAGCCGCCGGACCCTCTAATTTTGCTACAAATTCTGATACCGAACGCAAATCGTCAGGGGTTAATTTACCGCCACGCTCTTGTAAGAGTTGCTCTAGGAGTTTGGCCTTGACACCGGCCGGAGATAAGTCGCGACTGCCTTGGGCGAGTATGGTCTCGGGCTTTATTTTCTGCGTTGGATGTGACGCATTCCAATCTTTTGCCACAGCGCCAAACTTGACGCGCGATTCTGGTCGCGTATGCATTTTTTGAGTTACAGATGTGGCGCGGCTTTCTACACCGAATAATGCCCTTAGAAGTTCCGCCAAAACCTTTAACAGGCCCTCTCTTTGTGTTTCGTTTAGTTTGGCCCCGGCCATGGAGCGCTCCATCCTTTCCACGGTTTGGTCGTAGACTAGGTCAGCGGCTTCGCCACCGGTTAATTCTAACCCGGCTAATGCAGTGGGCAGGCGCAGTTCTATGCCTCGCTCCCGTCCGAGTTCTCCTAATTTTGTCTGCCAAAAATCAGCCTGCGCAGTTTCGGGCACACCGCCTGTTTCAGTTTCAGCTTTTGCGGCCGGCGCTTTCGGTGCTTCGGGTTTTTTAAGAATTCCTTGGGCCCGCAACTGCTCACGGCTGGGCACAAGACGATCATCAATGAGTTTATCCAATAGCGCACTATTTTTAGGTATATCAAATTTGGGCAACAGTGCGCGCTGATAATCTGCGTTCCCTAAAATAGCACGTTGATCTTTCTCGGGCAACTCCATTAGTTTCTCCGGAGAAAGCAGGGGAATAATCCACTCCGTCCCCGGGTTTTGGATCAACTTATTAATTTTCTCTATACTCAAATCCGCAACCAGTTTTTCATTGGAGACCTCAACCCTGCCGATCATCGCATCGCCTCTTGATTTTGCGGTCTCCAGTGCTTTTATTGTCTCTTCGGCTTTACGTTTTTCTCCTTGGGCTTCAGCAATTAGTTCATCAAATATTTTCAAGGCTTCGGCCCCGGCATGTTCAGTTTGCAAAGCCTGCTTTTTCTCTTGCAAAGCAGCAATTTTTCTATCCAACTCCCGGATTACACCTTGCTGTTCCTCAATTTTACTATCACATTTCTCCATGCCTCCTCTCGCAAGTTCGGCATTCCCATGATTATCATTAACTGCTCGCGCCACAGCCTCGTCAAGTTTTTGCCGCGCCTTTTTTCGGGCCTCTTCAAAACGTTTACGCGCCTTTCCAGTCGTCTCTATTTTGGTACCCAAATCCGCGACCAGTGCTTGGAGTCCTTCAATTTGACTCCTTAGCCGTGCCTCTTTTGCCCGTATTTGGTCGCCAATCTGACGCCTCTTGTCCTCTATTTGTTGGGGGCTAATACCTTTTACTCCCGCCAATGCCGCTAGCGCGGCTTCGACAGCCACGTTTTCTCTTTCGGTCATCCGGTCTAGCTGTTGTTCCAATCCTTGAAGCTTAGTTTGTGTTTCTCCATGACGACGCTGTAGACCTTCTAGTCCCCGGCTTTCCGCGTTAAATAAACGGTCCTGTTCTTGAAAATAAGTCTTGGCGGCCGCCTCGGCTTGAATAGGATCTTGTTCTCGGCGTCCCAATAATCTTGCCACTTTCTCGCGCGCAACCGTAAACCACCCCTTTTCCCGGGTTGGTAAACTACCATAATTACGCCGGGCCTCTTGCGGCAATTGCGCCACAGTGTCAGGTCGTAATTCTACTGCTTGAGCTGGTTGCTCTGCTGGTCTAGTGCCCGGCGCGGCAGCTTCGGGTGCTGGCGGTAGTGGTTTTTCAGCAATCACCTCCGCTGGCGCTTCAGGTGGTGCAGCCGCAACCTCTGCTGCCTCCTGTTTTGCTCCAGTTGGCCTCCCCGTGGTCTGGCCTTTAAGGGCGATAATTTGGCCTCTAGCATCAATAAACCCCTCCCGAGCAAGACTCTTCCTAATTTTTTGAGCGGCGGCAATATCAAGGCCTAATTCTTTTATTACTCGCACAATAGGGAATGTACCGGCTGCACGGGTAATCTCTCTAGCTTGTTGAAGTAGCGGATCTTCGCGTTCCTCCGCTTTCTCTGGTGTGGTACCTTCGGGTGGTCTCGCCTCGGGGCCTAGTGTTACAACCGGTGGGCCCAACTCTAAAGCAACACCTCTTTTCTCTTGCCATCCAGTTAAATCTTCAGCCGCTTCAGCTTCAGTTGCCCCTGCCCATATATCCAATTTAGGCAGTGGTTCAAGAGCGCGATCAATTTCCTCATCGTTGAGATTTCGTAAATCTAATTCCGTCGGTTCTTTAGTAGTCCGTGGTTGTCTAGCGGCGAGTTCGGCTAGGTGTCGTTGCACTTCAGCATCTAGCTCTGCCGCCGCCGCTTCGCCGGCGTTCTCCGTTGGTTTTAATCCTCCGAGCGCCCGCTCCGCCTCTTCTTCAAACACATCCCTTGATTCCTCTATCATACCGTCAGATACCTCCACTTCTATCTCCGTTGGATTTTGTTCTTGAGCCCTAGCCATATATAAGAGTTTCGTCGTTACATTTATGTAACTTATGCATTCAAATAATAGCAAATTTTGACGCTTTCGTCAAATTTTTACAAGCCCAATCCCATTTTCTTTTTTACTTCCGCCAAAGTTTTTTGAGCTAGCGGACGGGCGCTTGCGGCGCCGGCGGCGAGTACCTCTTCAACACATCCCTTTTTCTTTTCCAATTCTTTGCGCCGCGCTTGTATAGGTTCTAAAAATTTTACTATAGCCTCGGCCAAGCCGGCCTTAAATTCCGCATAGCCCTTGCCAGCATATTGTTTTTCCAGTTTTTTAATGGGAGTTTGTGAGACCTCGGAATAAATTGTGAGCAAGTTCATGAGCGCGGGCTTATCTTCACGGGCAACGATATCGCGCCCCGAATCCGTAACCGCGGTTTTTATTTTGCGCCGCACCAGCTCTGGAGGATCGGATAAAAAAACACAGCCTTCATCTCCTGCCTGCCCCGATCCGTCCCGCTGGACCAGTGGTTTTATCTGGGCTGTGTGGGCGACGGGTGGGGTTTTGGACATTTTTTTACGCGGATCTTTTAAGGACATAACGCGCGCCCCCTCGGTAAGCAGGGCTTTTACTGGTGGAAAAGTGACACTGAAGGTGTCATCCTGAGCGCTAGCGAAGGATCCCGCGACTTTATGAGCGGGATTCTTCGGTCGCTGCGCTCCCTCAGAATGACGGCGTTCAGGAAACATATGATTAAATCGTTTGCCAATCATGTTAGCAAGCTCAATATGCGGCAGTTGATCCTCGCCGACCGGCACGAGCGTAGCTTTATAAATCAAAATATCCGCCGCCATGAGCGTTGGGTAGGCCAGCAATCCCAAATTCACATACTCGGGATGCTGGGCAATTTTTTCTTTATACGTAGGGACGCGTTCTAGCCAAGAGACGGGTGTAATTGAAGAAAAAATCCAGCCTAGCTCCACATGCTCGGACACCTGCGACTGTTGAATGAGCGCGGCTTTTTTAGGATCAAGCCCCACGGCCAAATAATCCAAGGCTACCTCTTTGATATTCTGGCGCAGAGTTTCAGGCTCAAAAGGAGTAGTAATGCCATGGTAATCAACAATGGCAAAAATACAATCATGTTTTTCCTGGAGTTCAACCCAATTCTTGATTGCTCCAAGATAATTGCCAAGATGTAGGCGACCCGAGGGTCGGATACCAGAGAATACGCGCATAATTCATCAACTATACCTCAATTAACACCGGCAGTACCATTGGTCTTCGCCGTGTGGCCGTATACAAAAACTGTCCGACCTCATTGCGGATTTTGTTTTTTAAGTGGTCTTCAAAAGCCGGCGACTTCGGGTCCGTATCCTTTAAAATTCTGCGCACTAAATTGCGCGCCCGTTCAATCAATTCGCGGGATTCTTTGAGGTATACAAAGCCGCGCGATATAATATCCGGACTGCCGACAAGCGCACCGGTGCGCCTATCAATGGTAGCAATCACCACAAACATGCCGTCAGCCGCAAGCTGCTGCCTGTCGCGAAGCACAATCTCCGACACATCTCCTACACCCAGCCCGTCAACCATCACATAATCCGTAGGCACATAGCGGTCAGTCAGCCGCCCACCTTTTTCGTCAAATTCCATAATCTGGCCATTATCCGCGACAAACACATTTTCATTCTTCATTCCCGTACTCTTTGCAAGCTCTGCGTGCTCTTGGAGCATATAGCGATTGCCGTGCACAGGAATTAAGTGGCGTGGTTGGGTGAGCTGCATCATGAGCTTCAACTCTTCCTGTTTTGCATGGCCTCCAGCGTGAATGTCCATAAATTTATAATGGAAAATTTTCGCGCCGTGACGAATCAGTGCGTCTTTAAGACTCTGAACTGTGCGCTCGTTGCCGGGGATGACCGAAGAAGAAAAAATAATCGCGTCTCCTTTTTTAAGAGAAATCAGGCGATGTTCAGAGTTGGCAATACGCATGAGTTGCGCATTTTTTTCCCCCTGCGCCCCGGTGCAAATAATCGTTACCTTATTATCCGGCAAACGATTAAATTCCTTCTCCTCAATAAAAATACCTTGTTTATATTTGAGATACCCAAGCTCATGTGCTATTTCTGTATACATGAGCATTGAGCGGCCTTGAAGAAGGACCCGGCGTCCGTATTTTTCCGAAAGAGTAAGCAAATGCTGAATACGCGTTAAAAGCGAGGCAAAGGTGCCGAAAATAAGGCGTCCCTGCGGGTTTGACGCGAATATTTTTTCCAGCTCTGCAAAGACTTGCTGTTCGGAAATCTGATGGCCGGGATATTCCGCGTCAGTTGAGTCGGAAAAAAGCGCGAGCACCCCCTTATCGCCAAATGAACGAATATGTTCAAGATCGGCCGGCTCTTCATTTACCGGAGTATAATCAAATTTGAAATCTCCGGTATGGAGCATGAGGCCATACGGAGTCTGAAGCGCCACGCCGTACGAATCGGTAATATTGTGATTGATATGAAACGGCTCAAACACAAAATGCTTGCCGAGCGCGACTTTCATTTTCGTTTTCACAAGTACGATATTCGGTTTTGGTGCATTTCGAAATTCATCTCGTCGCTCACGTATGATTCCAGCCGAAAGTGGCGCAGTAAATATGGGAGGATTACCAAGTTTTCCCAGCAGGTGTGGAATACCCCCGACGTGGTCCATGTGTCCATGCGTAATAATCAGTCCGCGAATATTCTTTTCTTTCCCGCGTAAAGAAGCGATGTTAGGAATAATATAATCAATGCCGTGCATGTCTTCTTCCGGGAACTGTAACCCTAGATCAACAATAACAATGTCGTCTCCGCATTCAAAAACAGTGCAGTTGCGCCCGATTTCTTCCAGCCCACCCAGGGCATAGACTAAAACTTTTGGTCTTTCCCGCCGCGCTAGTCCAATTTTTTGTAAAATTGGGCGTAGAGCTTCGGCGGGTGGGGCTGTGGCCGGCGCCGGCGCTATTTTAGGCGCACGCAAACTTGGTCCGCCGACTCTTCGTGGCGGATGCCGCCTTAAAGATGAGCGCCTGCGCGGATGTGGGTTATGTGTTGGATTGCTGCGTACGGATTTTGTTACAAATGTATTTTCTGTCATAGGGTTAAATTTAACTGTTCTAGTGTCTCTATTTTACCAAGCTCGCACCTATTTTCAAAATAAATGATTTCGCACGCGCGAAGCGCGTGGTGGCTCTAAACTAAATCGTACGCCCTACGAA
>LCOG01000019.1:11433-13437 GCA_001001705.1 Parcubacteria group bacterium GW2011_GWA2_47_26
GCAAAACCGAGACTAATTTATTTTTTGGATTTTGTCCGCGCGGAGGAGGGGTCTGGGGAGGAATCCGCGCGGGCTTCCGTCTCTGATTTTTTTGGCGCAAATCTCAATCTTCTATCCAAACTTGTGCTGGACGATGAGCGTCAGAATTTTTAATGTCAACAAAAATTTTGAGGTACTTAGGTTTGATAGATTCTTTTACTTGTTCGTAAACAAGGTGCGCTAATTCTTCCGCTGTAATTTTAGCTTTTGTGATTTCAGCTAATACATTTTCGACATCAACATACTCGAGGACTAGTTTATCTGGGTGGTATTCTATAATTATCTCACCAGAAAATTGCTTATCTGTTACAGAACACAAAGCCTTAAATGGTAAAAATATTTTAGTACCACTGATTTTAAAATCGAGGGAAATCGTTTTCATTATTAAATAGCCCAATTAAACCTTTTCCGAAATATGAAAAGGATTGTAATTGATTCCTTTGTCGTATACATCAATCCCCTCCGCTTTTTTGAGCCAACCAACGATGAGATAAGTAATCGGTGTTGCTATTACTTCATACCCAACCTTAAACAAGTATCCTGACCAAATGACTGTAAAAAGTGCGGCAAGAGGCAAGGTTCCATAAAACGCAATAAGAACGAAAACAATAGTATCAACACCCTCTCCAACGATTGTAGAGCCAATAGTACGCATCCAAAGATGTTTTCCGTTCATCAAAACTTTCATTCTGGAAAGTACAAATGAGTTGCAAAATTCACCGATAAAAAACGCGACGATGGAACCAAAGACAATTCTCGGAACAAAACCGAGGATTGTCGAATATGCCTCTTGTCCACCCCAAAATGAGGCGGCCGGGAGCCATTGAACAAATAGATACGCCAAACTCATCACAATAAGTGCAACAAAAGCTGACCAAATTATTTTTCTTGTAGCGCGATAGCCATATACTTCAGTAAGAATATCTCCGAAAATATATGTAAGAGGAAAAATAAAAATTGCACCAGCAAAAACAAAAGGCCCTATGCCGATAAGTTTTACGGCAACAGTGTTTGAAATCATCAATAGCGCGACAAATGAAATCGCGATGTATAGAAAATATTTGCTTTTTGCTGTATCTATGGTGTTCTCATTCATAATCTTATAGGTTATAATATAAATACTTTTATATGCCTATACTAAACGATTATAACAAACTTTCAGAGAGTTATCAACAAACTGCTGTCAAGCCCGACAAACAGTTTTCAACGCTTCCAACAGTTCTCAAAATTGCAGGAAATTTTGAGAACAAAGTAGTTTTAGATCTCGGTTGCGGTAACGGATTTTTCTCTAATGAATTTGCTCATAATGGTGCAAAGAAAGTTTTTGGTGTAGATAATTCGATAGAGCAAATAAACCTCGCTAAGAAAAATCCATTAGAAAATACAGAATATATCCTCGCTGATATTTTCGAGGATAAATTGCCTGTGGCAGATATTGCACTCGCTCCTTATGTGGTAAATTACGCAACCGACACAAAACAGTTGGTCAAACTTTTTCAAAACATTTTTGATAGTCTGACAGAAAAAGGAAAATTGATAATCGTTGTTGATTTACCAGAAGGAAAAGATTTGAAAAAGTTTGGCGCAATAAAAAATGTGCTTGGCGAAAAAGTTGATGAAGCGCAAATTGAAATCCAGCTTTTTAATAATGAGAAATTTATCTGTTCGTTAAATGCTGTTTATTTTACGCCAAGCACATTAGAAAAAACTTTGTATTCCGTAGGATTTACTGATGTTGTGTGGCACAAGCCCATTATTTCAGATGAAGGAATTAAAAAATTTGGAAATGAATTTTGGAAAGGTTATATTGAGTCGCCAGAATTAGGATACATATCAGCGACTAAGATATAACTTTAATTTTTTAACTGCGCCAAAAAAATCAGAGACGGAAGCCCGCGCGGATTCCTCCCCAGACCCCTCCTCCGCGCGGACAAAATCCAAAAAATAAATTAGTCTCGGTTTTGC
>LCOG01000020.1 GCA_001001705.1 Parcubacteria group bacterium GW2011_GWA2_47_26
TTTTTTTCAAAAGAGGTAATAAAATCCAAGGCTTGTTTTTGACGTTTTGTGAGCATAGTTTTATAGCTATTGACTTTCTATTTATTTTCGACTACACTTTAATTGTAGACGATTTTGAAAATGTCGTCAATACTTATAAAAATTAACTCAAACACTATGCCAAAATTTAGCAGGACCCAAAAGTTCACAAAAACCAATATCGCTAATGTTCCCCAAAATAAGGCAATAATTTACAAAATAAAAAGTAAAGACGGAGAAAATCTTTATACCGGAATTGCTGGGCGCGGTCGTCCGCAAGAAAGGTTATTGGAACACAAGGAAATTAAAAAAGAAAAAATTCCGGAGGGTACAAAATTTCAGTATGCACAGGTTAAGACAAAAGATATAGCTCATAAAATAGAAAAATCTATTATTAAGAAAGAAAAGCCAGAATTTAACGAACAACATAAATAAATTTATGAATCAAATAGAATTTGAAAAAACAATTGCAGAATTTCAGAAAATAGAAGACGCACGCGATCAATTGTGGGACAGGGGGAAAGTTTTAATAGAAAAGGGATTTGAGATTGAAGCGTATATTTTGATTTTGGCTACTTGGAATTTTGCACGCTTCAGATATTTCATGAAAAATTTTGATTTGCGTGAATTTCAAGAAGTAATAAATCGGGTTAATCCCATTTTCAAGAAACTAGAAAATACACAATTTGAAAATACTGATTTTGCTAACAACATAGTGGCAACGGATATTAAATATATCTATGGTCAACTGAAGAAAATTGCTGAACAAACAGGGGCATCAAAAATAATGGCGTTAAAAAACTCGAAACTATTTGTAATGTGGGATACGGAAATAAGGAAAATATATAAAATTGATAATAAGGGCGAAGCCGATGACTATATTCAATTTTTAATCAAAATGCAGGAGTATTTTAAAGATATAAAGTGGATTGGCAAAACTCCACCATTTGCAAAGGCGATTGATGAGTATAATTATGTGATCGCTGACCGAAACAGAGGAGTCAAGAAAATTAAATCAATACAAAAATTGGCGACGCGCCAATGAAATTGGCACGAAATTCGGCGGCGGCGGAACCCCAGAAGCAATCCCGCTGTGGCGGGATGCTACGGGGCAAGAAGCGAGCGGATTTTCGCTAAAAAAAGTCCCACCTTCGCTAAAGCTACGAACGGGCAAGTCGGATTTCGTTCAGCGTTCGTATCTAGTTTGTTCAGCGTTTATTGCGTCGCTAAGGGTAATACTATTCTAATTTTATGAACTGGAAAAAATTATTATATTTTTTGGTGATAATTATCGTTCTTATTATTGTTTTCATCACCTACAAATTTTTTTCAACAACCCGAATATCCAATACCTCAATAAGCGGGTGGTTTGTTGGTAATCAAATTTGGAGCGGCAGTGTCTATATTACCGGAGATGTAGATATTTTAGGAAATCTTATTAAATCGTATTCAACGACTCATTCTAGCCTTTTTATTCTAGGAAAATTAATTGCCAAAGGCGAGCGAGCTAATCCTATTGTTTTTACATCCGCGGAGCAAAACCCAAATTTAGCTGATTGGGAAGCAATAATTTTTCGAGGCGATGGAAGCATTGTAGACAATATTATTGTTGAGTATACGCGCAACGGAATTAACCCTACCGGAAAACAGCCAAACAGCGTTATCCAAAATACTGTATCCAGACACGCGCTGTGGGGAGCTATATCTTCGGCCAATTCAAATATTAAAATAATCAATAATTATTTATCCGACGCGGGTCACGAAGGAATTGACCTCAAATTCAACGGTAATCAAGAAGTTTCCGGCAATATAATTGATGATTGTCATACTGGCATAGCGTCTATTGCTGGATCGCAGATTATTAAAAATAATATCATTACAAATTGCGGCGATGGCGTCTATATTGATCCTAAATCAAGCGCGGCGTGCCCCGCAGTGGCGGGGCACGAAATTCGGCGGCGGAACAGATATGATTAAAATTTTTGTTAAAGCAAAACCGGCCGCGTCGGAGGATCGCGTAGAAAAAGTTGATGAGACACATTTTGAAGTATCCGTTAAAGAGCCTCCGATACAAGGTCGCGCCAATATGGCTATCGTGCGCACTCTCGCGCAATATTTTCAAGTCGCACCTTCACGCGTGCGCATTATTTCTGGCTACACCTCCCGTCAAAAGGTTGTTGCGATAGAATAGTAGAATAAAGGTGTTTCACAGACTGCGCGAAGGATGTGCGGTAATTCACGGCCGTGAATTACCGCACATCTAAAAGTGCGCTGTTGTTCTTGTCAGAAAAGTAACTGCCGCAACTAATCTGATAATTTTGTTTTGCGGGTTTTAATCAGTAATATCAAAAGAACAAGGAAGCCCAGCGTAGATCCGAGTGAGGCAAAACGGAATGCGGCGGCGGGTGAGATTGTATCCCAGATACGGCCTAAACCATAACCGCCTATAATCACGCCGAGACCAACAATAGTATGAAAAATCGCGTAAGCACTGCCGCGCGCGCCTTGCGGAACTAAATCGGCAATAAATGCGCGGCCTGATCCTTCAGTCAGGGCAAAGAAAAGTCCGTAGAGAGCGAACAGAGTTAGTGTCAATAGTATTGAAGGCGCTTTTGCAAAGCCAAATTCAACAAGGGCAAGCACAAGCCAGCCAGAAGTTATCAGTGGCAATTTACCGATGCGATCACTCCAAATGCCGAGGGGATAAGAGAGCAAAGCATAAAGCAAAGTAAAGCCGGCAAACAAAACGGGAATCCATGCCTGGGGAATGCCCGTGTCTTGGGCGCGTACTAGAAAGAGAGAATCATTTATTTTGGTCAGCATGGCAATGGCGATGCCGGCGGTGAATAGCCAAAATTTCCAGGAAAATTTTTGACGCAGTTCAGCGCGAGCGCGCGGCGATGGTTTGGGTTCACGGATGCCAAACAAAATTAATATGAGTGCGATCGCTCCCGGGATTATGGCTAAAGCAAAAATTATGCGATAAGTGCGGAGCGCTGGAGTCAGGGCGAATAAGAGGCCGGCGGCAAGTAAGGGGCCAAATACCGAACCGATCGTGTCGATGAGTCTGTGAAAGCCAAAAGCGCGTCCGCGCGTTTGCGCAACTGCAGAGTCGGCCACAAGCGCATCGCGCGGGGCGTCTTTCATGCCTTTGCCTACGCCATCTATTGTGCGGAGGGTGGCGATTGGTGCCAGAGAGCCGGTTAAGGCAAGAAGCGGTCGGGCGATTGAAGAAAGCGTGTATCCAAGAAAGACAAAGAATTTGCGATTACTAAAACGGTCGGACAGAATACCGGAAATAAACCGGAAGATGCTGGTTGCGCCTTGCAGTAGTCCGTCAATTAGTCCAATACCGGCTCGGCTTAATCCGAGTGCAGTCATAAAGGCGGGAAGCACGGGAGTGATGAGGTCTTGGCCAAAGCCGGAAAATAAGGCGACAAAGGCGACAACAAAGACATTGCGCGGGATTTTGGGATTACGTGGTAGAATCATAGATGTGGAGTTCAATATATTATACCGCAAAGTAAGTGAGCGTGGTACAATCGAGAGGGCGTGAGTTGATCCCGAAAGCCTTCGGGGTTGACATATCCTTGTCTGCCGCGTAGGCTAGTCGCGTAGGAGGAAAACATGCCGTGCTACGAACACCTGCGCAGGTATCAGGGGGCGAAGAAGAGGTGTGCCCACTGTGGGCGCAAGTTCGGACCTGGCGAGGTCGTCTCGGTTGAAGGAGGAGCAAGGGAGCGGGTATTTTGTTATTCCGATGCTGGTGGTGGTTGTGTAATCGTCTACAATTTCCGCAAGGGCCGGAGAGACAAAGTGATCTTTGTGCGTCCGCAACGCATGGCCGGCTGTGCGCAGGCGGATCAGCGTGCGCCAAACTACCACCGGGGCTATGTTCCCGTCGCTGGCGCGAGGGGTCGCCAGACAGCTAGCATGGAGACAGACGATGGCACAGCGAGCATTCTGGAGTAGGAGTAAAGGAGGCACGCATGCGGTTCACGGATGAGCAATGGCTACACATTCTTGATGTTTGGCGGAGCGGTCAAATCGGGTTGTCGCAAGTACCGCGTTGGGGGAAGTATGTGGAACGCGATCAAGGTGCGCGGCCGCAAAACAGTCTGCAGCATCCTTACGCGCTGGTATTGCTGGGCAAGATATTGCTTGAGCGTTTGCGGCGGCATGTGGAGCTTGATGGCGAGCTTGTAATGACAGCGCTTTTAGTGCATGACCATGGCGAGGGGGAAATTGGCCATGATACCTTGTACATTGATAAGACAGTTGGCGGAGATGTGCAAGAGTACCTTGCATTTGTCAGGCGGTACCGACAGCTAGACTACGATGTGTTTGAGGTTTTCCGGCGGGCGTTTCTTCTGCAGTTTGTCTTGAAGCGTCCCGAGGCTTTTCCGTTCGAGGCTCGGGAGATAATGAGAGTGTTGCGCAGAGATAGGTATAAGGAAGCCTTGGCCTTTGAAGCCATTGAATACTGGGATTATGTGCTTTACGCGCTGGAGCAGTACTGTGAGCGTAGCAATGCCCGTATTCTTGTGCAGGTTCTGCGGAACATCGCGCCGCATCTGGATCGCCTGGCTGGGCAGTTGCCGGGTTTTGGGGTTGAGGTTTGGACGCCGGAGATTTGTAGATGGTGCGCGGAGTTTTTGGGCGCGCATCCGTTGGAGTGGGAGGAGAAAAAAGATTCATAATATGGCCGGGAGGCTAGATCGGCGCAAGTCGATCTTTTTTGTTGGAAAAAGAAGTCGTTGCATGTTAATATGTGACTAGGCCACACACAAAACTTTGTGGCCTAGTCACATAAAATATGATTCAGCGCGGGATTGCCACTTTTACCCTAGATTATGGAACATGCCCGAGATGGCTTTTTGAACGCATGGTTAAATTAGGGCGGGAGATGGTGCGGGTGATTGTTGTGGAAGAAGGTTCGGATGAGTTTATTAGACGCATTGCTGATCCGGCTTGGTTTCAATCTTTGGGCACGGTTTTGGCTTTTGATTGGAATGCTTCGGGGTTGACTACAATTTTGACTGCGGCTTTAAAAGAGGCGATACGCGGGGAAGAGCAGGATATGGGGATTTTTATTTGCGGCGGCAAGGGAAAGACGTCGCGTAAAACGCCGGAGGAAATTCAAGGGTGGGGAGAAAAATTAAATTTGGAGGAGGGTAGTACGCGATCGTTGGTTTATAATTCGCGCATGGCGGCCAAAGTGGATAGTGCTCTGATTCAAGACGGATTTCAAATTTATCACCATAGTTTTTTCTTTACCAAAAATGGAGCATGGACTGTTGTGCAGCAGGGGATGAATACTGGGACCCAGACGGCGCGGCGTTATCATTGGCATTCTCGGAATGTAAAAGATTTGGTTTGCGAGCCGCACGCGGGGATTATAAGCGATACCCGCCTTAATCAGGTTTTGAATTTGACTGCAAAGGCGAGCGATAAAACGCGCGAATTGAGCACGGAGTTAGTAGGGCAGGGGTTTAAGGATTTGATGAAAGATATTCAGCTTTTAAGAAAGCATGCCTCGCCGGTTTCGCAAATGGCAGAGCTTACTTTAGGGCAGCAAAAAATTAAACTTTTGAATTTGGAGAATTGCGAGTTTAATTGGCACCCGGTAGTGAATGAGGATTTTTCTAAAAGCCGATATTTAGAAAAAATACTTCGGCAGGTTTGTGATCAGGAGCCGGAAACTTATGAAAAATTGCTAGCCATGGAAGGGGTTGGTCCAAAAACAATGCGGGCACTAGCCTTGGTCGCTGAAATTATTTATGGAGCGCGGCCTTCTTATGAAGATCCTGCGCGTTATTCTTTTGCGCATGGCGGCAAGGACGCCACGCCTTACCCGGTTGATCGCGCGACTTATGATCAGAGTATTGATATAATGAAAAGATTTGTGGAAAAAGCAAAATTACCATTTACGGAAAAACAACGCATTAACCGTAGTTTAGACGGGTATCTCGTTGGAGCAGAGTGAATGGGGAGTGCGGGGTTGACATAAAAAGTGGAGTATTTTATAATAGATTAGCACTCGTAGGAGGGGAGTGCTAATCAATTTGTTTTAGACAAGTATGCCGCGTTTAGAGACCCGCAAAGAGCAATTACTTTCTTGCATAGTGCGCGAACACATGACCACGGCTGATACTATTGCTTCGGACGCGCTGAAAACTAAATATGGGCTTGATGTGTCGCCGGCAACTGTGCGCAATGAAATGGCGGCTTTGGAAAAAGCCGGTTATTTGCATCAGCCGCATACTTCCGCTGGCCGTGTTCCTACGGAAAAGGCTTACCGGTATTATACTGATTATTGCATGACCGAGCAGAATGTCAGCAAGGATTTAAGGGGGTTGCATGAGACGCTGTCAAAAGTTGACACAGAGGAAATGGAAACATGCTTAAAACATTTGGCCAAAGAGCTGGCCAATAAAATAGAGGAGGGGATCTTCGTTGGATTTTCGTCAGAGTCATTTTACTATACCGGACTATCTTATTTATTTGAACAGCCAGAGTTTGAATCGGTTGATTTAGTGCGGCAGGTTAGCGAGATTGTTGATAATTTGGATCGCGTAGTGGCTGATTTATTTGAGCGTATTGAACCGGGCGTGCATGTATTCATCGGCAGTGACAGTCCGTTTGGAAGTCAATGCAGTACGATTCTTTTAAGAGGTAGTAAGCAGCCGCTTTTTGGAGTATTGGGGCCGGTGCGCATGAATTACGATAGGAATGTGGCGATAATGAAGGGATTGGAGAGGTTGCTCATGTAACATATAGAATATAGACTGTAACTTGTAAAGTAAGGGTGTGTGAACGAGATGACGATACTATCATACTAGCTAGTATGATAGTATCGCTTACTGTTTATAATTAAAATGTATGAGTGTATGGCAGATGAACAAAATCAGAATCAGCAATTGGAATTAGAAAAACTCCGCGCGCAAGCCGAGGAATATTTGAATGGGTGGAAGCGCGCCAAAGCGGATTTAGTAAATTATCAAAAGGCTCAAGAGCGCGAGAAGGCGGAGTGGTTTATGTTTGCAAATGCTGGCTGCGTGAAGGCTATGCTACCGGTTTTGGATAGTTTGGAAGCGGCGATTGTCCAGCGCAGTCATTTTGAGCCCACGCACCAGAACGGAGTTCGGTGCGGGGTTGCACTCCACGAAGAATCCCGTGATTCTCGAGAAGTTCGGGATCCTTCGGCTTCGCCCGGTGCCACAACTTCGGTTGTGGCAGACCGGGCTTCGCTTCAGGATGACAAAGTGGTGGCAGGTCTCCAGAAAATCTTGGATCAGATGTGGGGCACACTGCAGCAAATGGGTGTGGAAGCTATTCAGTCAGTTGGTGAGCCGGTTAATACGGAGTTGCATGAAGTTGTAGCAACCGAAAAAGACGGGAGCCATGCATCGGGGATTATTATTAAAGAGGCGCAGCGGGGGTATACCATGCACGGTAAGACATTACGGCCTGCGAAAGTTATAGTAGCAGAATAGGCAGAGTAAGCAGAATAGGCTGATTAAGCAATCTAAAAGGTCGAGTATTTGCTTAATCTGCATAATCTGCTTAATTCTTAATTTGCTCAGTTTATGCCTATCATTCATTGGAGACCGTTTCATCCGCACTTTGATCCCTTTGAGGATATGGAACATTTTTTCCGAGAAGACTGGCCGAGTTTTTTGCCGGAGAAGATTTCCGGTTTCATGCCTGCGGTAGATGTTTATGAAAAAGGGAATGATGTTATCATAGAAACTCCGCTCGCCGGTGTTGATCCAAAAGACGTGGAAGTTTCTTTTAAGAGTGGCATGGTAGTTATAAAGGGGGAAACTAAACGAAAGAGTGAAGTGGATGAGAAGAATTTTTACCGGCAAGAGATGCGCTACGGCAGTTTTTATCGCCAAGTAGCGCTTCCGGCGGCTGTACAAGAGGAAAAGGCAGAAGCCACTTCGGAGAATGGCGTTTTGAAGGTAGTTGTTCCAAAAGCGGCAGATGCGCCGAAAGCGAAGGTGGTGAAGGTAAAAGTGAAGAAATAATCTCCTCGGTCACGAAGGCGTGTGGTTCGGCAAAACACATCCTCCGCGCCCGCATCGATTATTTCTTGGAGGAAAGAAGAAACAATTTAATAATTTAGCAATATAACAATAGAGCCATTATGTCCAAAATCATTGGAATAGATTTAGGAACTTCTAATTCAGCGGCGGCGGTAATGCAGGGTGATGCGCCAGTAATTATCCCTTCAGCAGAGGGGGCGACATTGGGCGGGAAGGCATTCCCGTCATACGTTGCGTTTACTAAGGAGGGTGAACTTTTGGTTGGCGAGCCGGCGCGACGGCAAGCGGTTTCTAATCCGGAGCGGACAATTTTTGCGGCCAAGCGTAAAATGGGCACGGATCATAGCTGGGAGATTGAGAGTAAGAAATATACGCCCCAGCAAATCTCGGCTTTTATTTTGCAAAAAATCAAGCGCGATGCCGAGGCATATCTTGGCGGTCCAGTAGAAAAAGTAGTGATTACCGTGCCAGCCTATTTTAATGATGCCCAGCGTCAGGCTACCAAAGATGCCGGTGCGATTGCCGGACTTGAGGTGGTGCGCATCATTAATGAGCCGACCGCGGCAGCTTTAGCTTATGGTGTTGATAAAGATGCCAAAGAACAGCAGATCATGGTTTTTGATTTGGGTGGCGGGACGCTTGATGTTACAATCATGAATTTTGGCAAGGGCGTATTTGAGGTCCTGTCCACTTCGGGTGATACGCAACTGGGCGGAACAGATATGGATAACACGCTTATAGATTATATTGCGGGCGAATTTAAACGCGAGAATGGCATTGATCTGCGTAAAGACAAAATGGCGATGCAGCGCTTGAAAGAGGGCGCGGAAAAGGCCAAGATTGAACTTTCTACAACTCTGGAAACCGATGTTAATTTGCCTTTCGTTACGGCGGACGCTAACGGGCCAAAGCATTTGCAAGTCAAACTTACCCGCGCGATTTTGGAAGAGTTGATAAAACCGATTGTGGAACGCTGTCGTCAGCCCATGGAGCAAGCTTTGAACGACGCAAAACTTACGCCTGCGGGTATTGAACGGGTGATTATGGTTGGCGGGCCAACACGCATGCCGATTGTGCAGAAATTTGTAGAAGATTATGTGGGCAAAAAAATTGAACGCGGGGTTGATCCGATGGAATGTGTGGCTAAAGGCGCGGCAATTCAGGCCGCGGTCTTGGGCGGTGAAGTAAAAGATGTTTTACTTTTGGATGTAACGCCATTAACGTTAGGTATTGAGACCCTTGGGGGAGTGTCTACGCCTTTGATTGAACGCAATACCACAATTCCAACTTCAAAGTCGCAGACGTTTTCCACTGCGGCAGATAATCAGACCACTGTTGAGATTCATGTGCTTCAAGGCGAGCGACAAATGGCTGCGGATAATCGGACATTGGGGAGATTTATGCTGGATGGCATTCCGCCCTCTCCGCGAGGCATGCCGCAGGTTGAGGTTACTTTTGATATTGATGCAAATGGAATTTTGACTGTTACGGCTAAAGACAAAGCGACGCAAAAATCGCAGAATATTATTATTAAAGATTCAAGCGCGCTTAATAAAGACGAGATTGAAAAAATGAAAAAAGAAGCCGAAGCGTTTGCGGTACAGGATAAACAAAAGAAAGAATTGATTGATTTGCGCAATCAAGCTGATACGGTAGTTTATACTGCGGAAAAGTCTTTACGCGACGCCGGCGACAAAGCCCCGGCGGAGGTAAAAAAGCTCGTAGAAGAAAAGATTGAGGCAATCAAAAAAGCAAAAGACGGCAATGACGCTTCCGCGCTCAAAAAATCGCTTGATGAACTTCAAGCCGAACTCTCCAAGATAGGCGAGGCGATGTACCAAGCAGCTGGTAAGCAAGATAAGCCCGACGCCGACGGCCCAATTGAAGGCGAGGTACAGAAGTAGTATGTAGGGCGGGGCCTTATCGCCCCGCTTTTTCGTATTATCGTTTTGTGATATTATGGTATCAATATGACTGAACAAAATATCAATATGGACGCCAATAATCAAATTATTATATATAATACCGAAGATGGGCAGACGAAGATTGAGGTAAAGTTAAAGAATGAGACCGTTTGGCTCTCCCAAAAGCAAATGGCAGAGCTTTTTGATTGTAGTATTGATAATGTTGGTTTACATCTGAAGAATACTTATTTTGACGGCGAATTAGAGGAAAAATCAACATCCGAGGAATCCTCGGTAGTTCAAACAGAGGGGGGGGTAGAAGCGTGAATAGACCAATTAAACTCTACAACCTTGATGCCATTATTTCCGTTGGCTACCGAATCAATTCCTTGCGCGGCACGCAATTCCGCATTTGGGCGACGCAGAAGCTGAAGGAGTATATTGTGAAAGGATTTGTTATGGATGACGAGCGGTTAGAGAACGGCAAAGTCGCAAAAACATACTTCAAAGAATGGGAAGAACGGATCAGAAAAATCCGAACCTCCGAAGCGAACTTTTATCAAAAAGTGCGAGATGTGTTCGCAACAAGCGTTGACTATAACTCCAAGTCGGACTACGCGCAGAAGTTTTTCGCGGTAGTGCAAAACAAGTTTCATTTTGCTATTACGGGTTTGACCGCGGCGGAAATAGTTGCAAGTCGAGTGGATGGCGCTAAGAAAAATTTAGGGCTGACCAATTGGAAAGGCGAAGTCATCACGCGCGAGCAAGCGGAAATTGCCAAGAATTATTTGGAAGAGTTGGAATTGATGGACTGTACCCCGTATACTAGACACACTTTCTCAATCCGCGTATGCTAAAAATCTATGTACAAACCAATCAATGGGACGATCAAAGCAACGATTTTG
>LCOG01000021.1 GCA_001001705.1 Parcubacteria group bacterium GW2011_GWA2_47_26
CATTTTATCAGATTTTTCAAGTTATTTTCGGTGTCATTTTCCCATTGCAGAATCAATAGGCTCACGGTGTCATTTTACGCTGCAGAATACGCGGGCTTGCACGATTTTGGGGCTTATGATAATATGCCAAACTATGCTCGGTGCTACAACTGTATGGCTTAAAATAGCGCCGGCAATAAGTAAGCATATGTTAATGGATCAAATTAAAAGTTTTAATAAAGTATTGTAGCACCGGGTATGCAAAAATACGAACTGTTGGCGCTATTTCCACTGACTACCACTGAAGACGAGCTTAAGGCGGCGGCTTTGGGGGTAGAGGAAAAACTGAAAACTGCAGGGGCGACGGTCCACCAGGGTTTACCCTTGCAAAAGGGCCGCTTGCAATATCCAGTATCTCAAGTGCGTCAGGGATATTATCATCTAATCCAGTTTGAACTGGAGCCAGGCGCCTTGAATGACCTAAAACGCACGCTCATCTTGGCCGGCGACATGTTGCGCTTTACCATCACCCAGCAAAAGGGCGACTTTAAAACCTTCGTTCCGACGGCGCCCAAGGCTGCCGCACCGGCAAGAACTTGGAAAAGACAACACGCACCTTTGGTTGCGCCAATACTATCACCGACTCCGGCCCAGCCTGCGCCACAACTAACCCAAGAAACACCAAAACCAACTGAAGAGGCTAAGGTAACCATGGAGGATATTGATAAGAGGTTGGAAGAGATATTGAAGGAATGAATCCCGTTAGAGGTATCTAGCGAGACCTCTGTCGAAACGGGATTAACAGAAACAAATTACGTACTACTAAAATGTAACTAGGCACGGTCGTCCCGTTAGAAGTTCAGGCAAGTCTTCCCATATGCAAGATGGGAGACGAAGCCGACTTCGTCTACGGGATACAATATAAACAGATAATTCTTAAACTTCTAACGGGATGAATTTAAACAAGGCGATGCTCATCGGCAATCTAACGCGCAATCCGGAAATGCGCACAACGCCGCAAGGACAAACCGTTTGCTCTTTTGGCTTGGCCACGAATCGACGCTGGACAGACCAATCCGGACAGAAGCAAGAGCAAGTTGAGTATCATAATATTGTGGCCTGGGGCAAGCTCGCGGAAATCTGCGGGCAGTATTTGGTCAAAGGCAAAAAAGTATATGTTGAAGGGCGGCTACAGACTCACAAGTGGCAAGGACAGGATGGCGTTGAGCGTACTCGTACAGAAATAATCATGGAGAATATGCAAATGCTGGATCGCGCTGGTGCGACTGGTCCAGGTGGCCCCGTACCAGTAAATACCGTCCCACAACCTGAAGAAACTCCACCACCGCTCATGTCTGCGTCCCCGACTGACGACAATGAGGGTATTAAAGTAGAAGCCATTCCATTTTAACCAATTGATTTTCTATGTCGATAATTCCACAAGTTAAAGTCTGTCATTTCTGCGTTAACAACCTTGAGGGTCCCGATTTCAAAGATACCAACCTGCTTAGGCGTTTTGTTTCTGCGGGTATGAAGATCATGCCCCAAAGACGATCTGGGCTTTGTGCCAAACATCAGCGAAAAGTGGCACGCGCCATTAAACACGCACGCACAATGGCTCTCATGCCGTATATGCCGGAGTAATCATTGTATGTCATGGCAGAGACTGCAAGATGTTCGTCTTCAAAAACGGCTTCAGACACGTTCTCGGATCATCCAGCTGATCCGCGATTTTTTTGTAAGGGAGGGTTTCTTGGAAATTGAAACGCCCATTGCGGTACCCGCCGCCGGCCAAGAACCATACTTGAATCCTAATGAAACTAAAATATGGGATCACCGTTCCCCAGAAATTCCAGCCTATCTTATAACCTCGCCAGAATACGCTCACAAGAAACTGCTGGCGGCAGGTTTTAAAAAAACTTTTGAGATTACCAGATGTTTTCGTTCAGGCGAGCCCTGGGACGGATTGCATAATCCCGAATTTACCATGATTGAATGGTATCGGGCTCATGCGGATTATACAAAGATCATGAATGATGTGGAGAAGATGGTGCAGTATGTCTGGCAAAATATCATTGCGAGCCCCGAACCAAAGCAAGCTTGGTACGGGGTAGACTCCGCGAAGCAATCTCGGAGATCGCCACGGTCGCTACACTCCCTCGCGATGACGTTATATTATCAAGACCACCATATCAATCTCTCCTCGCCTTGGCAACGACTAACTATGCAGGAGGCTTGGGAGAAATACGCCGACACGCCAAAGTGCGCAAATATTTGCGACCGTAAATATCTGCGCGGACTATGTCAGAAGCGCGGCTACACAGTAAGCGCAAAAGATAGCTACGACGATTTATTTTTCAAAATATTTTTGACGGATATTGAACCGAAACTCGGCTTTTCTAAACCCACCATTCTATACGAGTATCCAGCGCAGATGGCGGCGCTGGCGCGGACTGTGGCTAAGCCACGGGGTGCTAGTGGCTTAGCCACCAAACAGATTGCCGAACGGTTTGAAATATATATTGCGGGGATTGAGCTGGGCAACGCCTTTTCCGAGCTAACCGACGCGCGCGAGCAAAGAGCGCGATTTATAGAGGAGCAAAAACTGCGCAAAAAGTTGAACAAAAAAGTTATCCCGTTAGATGAGGATTTTCTTGATGCAGTCGGGCATATGCCGTCTGCGGCGGGTATTGCTTTTGGGATTGATCGTTTGGTAATGTTGTTGACTGACGCCAAGAGCATTCAAGATGTGCTGGCCTTTCCTGCGACTGAACTGTGGCCTTGTCAAAAAATAAAAAGTGAGATATAACAAATTCGTAGTTTCGTAGCATAATTCGTTGATTCGTATACAGCTATGTCTAAAGCCAATGAAATCAGCCGGGGTTTAATTCTGCTTTTTAAAAACGAGCCGCATTTGGTGGTTGATTTTCAGCATGTAAATCCCGGCAAGGGCTCGGCCTTTGTGCGCAGTCGTCTAAAATCACTCAAAACTGGCAAGGTGATTGAGAACACTTTCAAATCTGACGAGGATGTAGAATTTGTGGAAATGGAAAGACGCAAGGTCCAGTATCTTTATGGCACAGATAACGAGTACGCTTTCATGGACATAAAAAATTATGAACAATTTTCTATTGGGTCGGATGTCGTCGGAGAATCTGCAAAATACTTGAAAGAAGGTATTGAGGTTACTCTACTAGTAGATGAAAACGGCACGCCGATCACAGTTGATTTTCCAAAAAAAGTTACGCTTAAAGTAACGGAGTCATTTCCTGGTGTGCGCGGGGATACCTCCGGCAATGTACTCAAAGAAATTACACTGGAAAACGGCCTTAAAATAAAAGCCCCGCTTTTTATCAAAGAGGGGGATCTAGTAATTGTAAATACGGATACCGGCGAATACGTGGAACGAGCCACGACGTAATGTTAAAGTTATCTGGTGTAATCACCAGAACTTATAAGATAAAATCTCGTGTCCGCAGGATTTTGATAGTAAGAGGTTTTATTTTTGTAAAATGGATATCATTGCTCCAAAGTGGTGCATCCATACAAAGTGCAAGAGCGAGAATATCCGTGTCATTTGGATCAATGTGGCCAATATGGCGATGAGCTTCATCTAATGTCAACCGATAAACGAATCGCTTGAACACTTTTATGGGCAACAGCCGTAATGCCTCTTCCAGTTCATGGTGTGGCACGCCTGATTTTTCCGAAATCAATGGTAAATAGCGTTGCACCTCTAGCGTGGTAAACTCTGTTGTGATAAACGAAAAACGCGGATCAAAGAGGATGATCCGCGCATATCCGCCAAGAAGGGCTGCAAGAATAGGATTCGCATCCACTGCGATCGTCAAAATCATATTCTAGCTTGCAAGGGTCTTCAGAAAATCCACTGGTCTAATTCCGTGTTTATGCAATCCACTTGCCACACGATCAGAAATACTAAAAAATGTCGCGCATTTTAATTCACGCAATTTATCCTCAACAGCTTTACGCACAAATATCCGAGGATCTTTTAATCCCAATTCCTCGGTAAGTTCCTCAACAGCATGTTTGGTTGAGGGAGAAAGAAAGGTAAGTGTGGACTTCATACAATAATAATCTATCACGCTCCCTTTCATTTGTCAAATTTTGAAAGTTCCTTGATTTTTGCAACCCAGTAACCCAGCCTCGCAGTATTGACGAAAACATGCCCTAGCCACATAAGTTTATGTGGCTAGGCCACAAATCAAGCCTCGCACTGATTCTTTTACTGCATTTCGGCATTGGATTTGTAACGAAACTTTTTAAGTAGATCTGCATTTTTAACATCAAAAACTTCTGGCGGCCCTAATTCTGTCATACTTTGTACCCGTATAAGACTGTCATCGCCGAAGCTATAAGTGTACCAATTGGTAAACCCTCCTGATTCTCCGGAGCCGCAATATAGGTATAGCTTGTTGCCAGAAAGTCCACTGGCTACGATAGTATCAATACGGCAAAACTGGTCATAGGCCTCTGCATAAATACCAAGCCTGTGCTGTGACAAAACTGTAACGATGGCTTTCTTTGCAATATCTACGGTTCCAAATACAATACGATCGCAGGCATCGAGACAGGCGCCTGTGTCTTTTTTTGCGAGCAAAAAAGAAATCCACTCATTTCCTTCACGGCAGGCGTCGATCATTTCATAGCCACTCTCTAATAAAGATTTGATGCCTAATTGTTCCTGAGTATTTTTCGTTGGCAATTGGTGTACGGTAGCACTACAAGCCGCAATTGATTGTAGGTTTTGCAAAGTAATAGATCCTACTTCTAGCGTTCCTACTTGTTGGTTCTCACTAGTTTTTACAGAAGTTGTGTTTGTTGAATTGTACAGCCTTGCTGCATTGTTTACAATATTCAATTGTGGTGAATTCTTTTTTTGCCACAAGTAAACGCTGCCGCCCACGATGGCAGCAGTGATAACCGCTGTCACAATGATTGTTAACCATTGTTTTTGTCCCATACTGTTTATGGTTAGAAATTAATGATGACTTATGTTAGCACAATTTTACCCAACACGTTTTACTCTTCAGTTCCAGTAGCTACCGCGGATCGCGCCTCGCTCGGCTCCATAACAGCATGCTTCCGCCTCTGGCACCACCGCGCATGCCATTCGGTTCAGTGGCACCAGAAGACTCGGCGGACTTCGCTGCGCTACGCTTTTTCATCGGTTGCCTCGGCAGTTATTTTTTCTGGTTCTATTACGGCGTGCTCTTTTTCATGGACGGCTTCTAAAACTTGGCTCCGTATGGTTGCCAGCACCTCCATATTTTCCTTTAAGAATTTTTTGGCAGTTTCCCGACCCACCCCTAAACGAGCCTCCTTAAAAAGATAGGAGTTGCCCGATTTATTTACGACATCGTAGACAACCGCGGTATCTAAAACATCACCCGGAATGGAAATACCCTCATTATACATAATATCAAACTCGGTCATGCGGAAGGGCGGAGCGACTTTGTTTTTGACAATCTTGGCTTTTACGCGATTGCCGATAATCATATCGCCCTGCTTGATTTGCGCGGCACGGCGCACGTCAATGCGGACTGAACAGTAAAATTTCAGGGCGTTGCCGCCGGTGGTGGTTTCGGGATTTCCAAACATCACCCCGATTTTCATGCGAATCTGGTTGATGAAAATCAAGCAGGTATTTGATTTGGAAATAATACCGGTAAGCTTGCGCAAGGCCTGGGACATAAGGCGCGCATGCAATCCCATATGCGAATCGCCCATCTCGCCCTCAATCTCCGCTTTGGGCGTGAGCGCCGCGACCGAATCTACAACAATCACATCCACCGCACCGGAGCGCACGAGCGTCTCCACAATATCAAGGGCTTGCTCGCCATTGTCCGGTTGGGAGATCAGCATGTCTTCAATGCGCACGCCAATTTTTTTGGCGTACTCCGGATCAAGGGCGTGCTCGGCATCCACAAACGCGGCGATGCCGCCCAATTTTTGCACCTCGGCAATGATATGCTGGGCGAGCGTAGTTTTTCCGGAAGACTCTGGCCCATAAATTTCAATAATGCGTCCGCGCGGCACTCCGCCAACGCCCAAGGCGATATCCAGCGAAAGGCAGCCGGTTGGGATAGCTTCCACGATCATCT
The DNA here is from genome assembly GCA_001001705.1 of Parcubacteria group bacterium GW2011_GWA2_47_26. Taxonomy (GTDB): domain Bacteria; phylum Patescibacteriota; class Patescibacteriia; order GWA2-47-26; family GWA2-47-26; genus GWA2-47-26. The sequence goes on from LCOG01000021.1 coordinate 6,105, forward strand.
TTCTAGCTTCCCCCAACTTCATTATTGATCCCTCCCCAAACTTTTCTTTAATTGCAGAAACCGCCTCTTGCGCGGCTTTGAGTTTTTCTTTTGCCTCCGAGTCTTTAGTCATACTACCCAATATTAGTTAATACTATTATTTGCACGAGATAAATTCTCGCTATCCTGAATTAGTATCTGACGCTCAACAACGCGAGAACGGCTATAACGTTTCTTGGCTGATATAGTAATGTTGTTTATTCCCTTATTTAGGACTAGCAATTTTGAAAATGTCCCATCACCGCCAGTGGGTATTGGCGTGTTATTAATAACCACTTTAGCGCCAGGATCGGTTCTACCAACTATCTCAATACTCCTCTCGCTGGTAATCAAATCCGGCGGGGGCGAAGACAGGAGGAGAGCGGGCGGACTCCAAAGCAAATGAAGCTGAAAACCAAAATAAGACAACAATACAACGATCACGATAACGCCGACTAACCTGCTGATAGTCATACGAATCCTATTCACATTATTGTACCTTATTTGTTGGCATTATGGCAATAGTCTTACGGACGGTACTGCTTGATGATATACTTAAGCTAGGCCAACAAGAAAGACACTGGAGGCGAACGATGCGCACAAGCTCTTTGATAATCTTGGCCATTCTGGCCTCATGCCGCGACGAGACTAACGAAAGCGCGCCACGAATACAGTGGAGCGCGGTTAACTCAACCATGCAACTTGTCAGAGCAGCGGTGGATAGCAGTGTCTGCCCAAGCGGCTGGACACTTTTGCAGGAAGAGCTCGCGCGCGAAGGTCGCGGCGATCTTCCACCGCTTCAACGCGCTTATGTGACGCGGTTTGTCACGCTGGAAGAGTTTGCCCAGGCCGCTGTACAAGCACGCCATCTTCTCATTCCTGTCTTACGAACTCTGCGTTTCTCGGTGCTCTGGCCCTGCTGGCAAGCTGCCGAGATCTGGCGCAATGATGTGGTTGGCGCAGTGCGCGATCTGCAGAGCGCCGGGTACACGTTGGAGCTTACCCTCCTACATCACGACGCGTATCCAGTGGAGCTGCACGAGAGAACAACGGGACTCTTGGGCGGATGGGCACACCCTGATGCTCCGGCGAACTTCGAGGCTTATGTGGAATCGGTACTGACGCGGCTTAACGGCGTGCTTGAACCAGGGTCAGTCATCTATCTTGCCAATGAACCATTGAGCACTCTTTTCAACGGCTACATTGGCGGAGGAACATGGCCACCCGGAGGCACGCGGGCAGGAAAAAGTCTGGCTCAAGCCATGGTTAATCTGCGCGCCGCGTTGCGCGCGGCTGGCGAACGAGTAAGCGCGGCAGGATTTCGTCCGGCCATTGCTGTCAATGTTCGGCCGCTGCAGGAAAATACAGGGCCGTCCGCCGCACTCCTTGATCATGTCTTTAACTGGTGGCTCATGGACGCGTTGGTTTTGGGATGCATTGATGACGACTTTGACGAGCACTGCGAACGCACTGAACGCGGCGTTGTCTCTCTTATCGGCATCACTTTCTACGGAGCCATGCGGGATTCAAGAGAAAGTGTGGACTTTAGTCTGCCCTCCGCAGTCTATCCAGAGCGTGCGTTGGCCTTGCCCGCCATTGATGTCACTCCGCACGCCGGGTTTTTCAGCACGGCTTTGCAAACAACCATCACGCGCTACTCCACTGCCGAGGTTCGCGTTGCAGAAATAGGATTCTCTTCAGTAGACGAAAGCCTGATGGCGCTGTGGCTCCGACGCTACGCTGATGCGGCAAGCCACCAAATTGCCTCTCCAGCGATCGGACTCCATACGCTCTTTTCCAGCGCGGAATTCTCTCCGGGAGAATGGCAATTCCATCTCGTGCGAGGATGTGTAACAGAGCCCTGCGAGCTGACAACGTGGGGCCGAGCGTTCCTTGAAATAGCTTCACAACAGTGAAGAACTAGGCGACGCGAGCAAAACTCGCAATCCGGTCCGGCTGTGGGCACAGTCGGACTTTTTTTATTCCAAACGTCTAATAGACCGCGTACTGAAATTGACACGATCGTGTCAATTTCAGTATTCCTCATATATATCTTTCTCCTTTTTCTCATTCCTCCGCGTAACTATTACAACCCTGACGCAAACGGGTCGAATAGTTTACCGGATTAACTTCTGCAAACGTATACTGCAAGCATTGCAATTAATTTCCACAATCTCAAAGTAAGGTGTGAGCTTAAGATGTTTGATAAGCCCATCAATTGACGGGTGCGGGTTATGGCGGGTCATCCAGACGCTGAATTGAAGCATACGAAATCCACTTGCTTTGAGTAATTTCCGAAAAAAATCACGATAAATTCTCTTTTCTTCCGGGATATCAAAAACTATGAGATGGGATTTTCCGTTCCATGGTTTGCTGCGTTCCTCTTGCATATGCAAGAGGAACGCAAGGCGCAAGAGTTCAAACTGCCCTTTGGAGGTCAATCTGTATAACGTCTGCTCCCCTTCTTTTACCCGCTCAAGATAGTGCGCCTCTTTCAGGTAAGCAATATAGCGTTTTAGCCGCTGATACTCCTTTTTTCTTCGGCGTCGTTCTCGCTCAATGTATGCAGTCGGGCCGAATCCACCCATGCTCCACCGCACGTGCGAAGGCACGTGGACGCTTCCCTCCTTAAGACTCGTTGCCTTGAGTTCAAGGAGAGCAATTTGAAATCATTTCAATTTTATTTTAAGGCTCATTGGTTCATTAATTATTCAAGACCGCTATGCACTTCTAGTATACCGAAATTGACACGATCGTGTCAATTTCGGTATGGCAAGTACCCCATTTTTCGGACACTTTTTCTCATTATCCACAGGGTGAATAAGTATACATCTTAATTTATACAACCGTTACCAGCGCGGCTGTTT
>LCOG01000022.1 GCA_001001705.1 Parcubacteria group bacterium GW2011_GWA2_47_26
AACCCCTCATATTACCAGATTTTTCAAGGTTCTGCTCGGTGTCATTTTCTCATGACAGAACCAGTACCCCTTTGGTGTCATTTTAGATGATTGAATACGTACATCCTGGTTTACCAAAGTCAGATCAAGAAAAAATACTTAAAGAGCTAGGCCAAACCTTAGGAATTGGTGGCTTACCAGTAGGGATCAGGATTCTTAAAGCAATCTCCCGAGTAGTCCTCAAAGGGTTAGCACCACTTAAAGATAAACTCGCAAGTTAGCGTATCGTACAGCGTGTATGAGGTGTCGCTCCATTCCCCCCTATATTGCTAATGCAACATCGCATACACACGGACAATATAGTGAGCAGCGGGATGTGTATCGTGTTGACAGTTAACCATTACTAGTGTATTATCCATATATAGACATCACACTCCAGAATCGGACTTAGAACGCTGGAAAAATTGCGGGCTGGCGCAGTTTTGGAGCGAGGAAAATCTTGAGCCGTAGCAGTAGCTACGGTGAGAAATTTTCTAGCGAAAAACAAGCCCGACGCAATTTTAACAAGTTATTGAGTACGATTCTGGAGTGCGATGTCTATTGTTTGCGCGAGTGCGTTTCTGCTGTATTGCAGCAGAATTTTTAATTCCCCAATGAATGAATCCCGTTAAAAGCCGCGGTCGCGTGCTATGTGCGGGAATATTCGAAAGGCTAAGTTATTCGATTCCAAATAATACATAACTAGGTAGGTTAGCTGACCGCGACCTGCTTCTAACGGGATGAGTCAAATTCGCAATGTCGCAATTATCGCCCACGTTGATCACGGGAAAACCACTCTCGTGGATGCTTTGTTGCGTCAATCAAAAATCAAACTGCACAAAAACCTTGCGCATGCCGAGCTAATTATGGATAGCAATGAACTGGAACGCGAGCGCGGCATTACTATTTTTTCAAAAAACGCTTCAGTAAAATGGGGTGATGTAAAAATCAATATCATAGATACTCCCGGTCACGCGGATTTCGGCGGCGAGGTTGAACGCGTGCTCGCCCTGGCCGACGGATGCCTTCTTCTCGTTGACGCAAAAGAAGGCCCGATGCCGCAGACGCGTTTTGTTTTGAAAAAGGCGCTGGAGATGCATCTCAAGATTGTTGTAGTTATCAACAAAATTGACAAACCCGACGCGCGGCCCGATTACGCGCTGGATAAAACCTTTGATCTTTTTGTTGAGCTTGGCGCTCCTGATTCGGTCGCCCTGTTTCCGGTGCTTTATGCCTCGGCAAAACAAGGCAAGGCCGGTACCAGTTCTGACTTAACTGCGATGACTGATATCGCGCCGGTATTTGACGCAATCCTAAAACACATTCCGCCGCCATCTGGAGATGCAATCAAACCGCTCCAGATGTTGGTGACCTCTGTGTCTGCCGATACCTTTAAGGGGCGTATTGCTATTGGCAAAATTGTCAACGGAACTCTGCGCGCAAGCGAAGAGGTTATTCATATTAATCGCGATGGCGCTATGAAACCGTATCGCCTAACCTCGCTTATGACCTACGAAGGCCTTGATCGGATTGAGGCGCCTCTGGTAGAAGCCGGAGATATTGTTGCTATCGCGGGCATTCCGGATATTAATATTGGCGAAACCGTTGCTGATACAGTCTCGCCAGTCGCTCTGCCGCTTCTTGCCATTGAAGAGCCTACAGTTAAGATGATTATAAGTGTAAACGACTCACCCTTTGCGGGACGAGAAGGCGAATATACCACCTCGCGCCAGATTCGTGAACGTCTTATGAAAGAACTGGAAAATGATATGGCATTGCGCGTGGAAGACGGCGCGAATGGCGAATGGAATGTTTCGGGACGCGGCGAGCTCCATCTCGCCATCCTTATTGAGCGCCTGCGGCGCGAGGGTTATGAATTCCAGGTGTCGCGTCCCCATGTGATTGTCAAACAAGTTGAGGGAGTAACTATGACTCCCTTTGAGCGCGCGTTTGTTGAAGTGCCGGAAGCCTATTCTGGAGCAGTCATTCAAAAACTCGGCGTTCGACGCGGCGAGCTTCAAGACATGCGCGTTGAAAACGGAATTGTATTTCTGGAATTTCTTATTCCAACCCACGGGCTCTTTGGCTATCGCAATGAATTTCTTGCCGATACACACGGATTGGGTATCATGAATATGCTTTTTCAGGGCTATCTGCCGGACCCGGGCAACTGGCGCGAACGCGAACAGGGATCGCTTGTCGCGCACGAGACCGGTACGACAAATCTCTACGGCCTTTTAAATGTGCAAGATAGAGGAGTATTTTTTGTGGGGCCGGGCATTGAAGTTTACAAAGGCCAAGTCGTGGGACAAAATTCCAAGAACGGCGACATTCGCGTTAATGTTTGTAAAACAAAACAGCTCTCTAATATGCGTTCAAAAGGCGAGGGGTCATCGGAACACTTTAATGCGCCGCGCGTCATGAGTCTGGAAGATGCGCTGGAGTACATTGATGATGGCGAGCTTGTTGAGGTAACCCCTAAAAATATCCGCATTCGTAAATGCATTCTAGATGAAAACGAAGAACGTCGTCTCCGAGCGCAAGGAGTCAAAAAATAACCCCCGCCCCTTTTCGTTTATCCAAGACACTTGCCAGGGGTAAGATTTTGTGTTACCCTTCAATGTCTGCCGTGAGATGTCTCGATAAGCAATATGGCAGAACGCGATAGGAGGTATACCATGTTCTTTGCAATTACTACTGCGGCTGCGTTTGCCGCGTCGTTTTTCTACGGCGCGAGCATAGAGTCACTGCAACTGGGTGTTTGGCTACCTCGTTTTTTCGGAGGTGCGGCGGCGCTGACAACTCTGTTGCATCTCCGTGAGTACCTGCGAGGTGTGCGATGAAAAAATTGTTCGTGACCTTCCTGTTTGTGGGTGCTGCACTTATCGTTGTTGCACCCTCTGTGCAAGCCGCTCCCGGTGGTGGTCGAAGATCCTGGCCAGAATTGGTTGGGTCGCCAGAGTCGCTTGATCGGCAGATTGCAGGAGCGGATCGCGCCGGCTTCGTCCGCATCCGTAATGATAAGATACTGCAGCGACTGCAAAAAGCGCGCGCGGTCGTGCCGCTGCAGCGTAGTCGTTTCGTGGTGATTGACCCAAGGCTTGCGCCCAAGTGGCGCTGGTGCCGACCGATCGCCAATCGTTTTCTGCAAGACATTGGCCGCACTTTTTATAGCCGCTTCCGCAGCCGGCTTCAAGTAAACTCGGCCGGCCGCACCATTCTGTATCAGCGCGAGCTTAAGCGTCGCAATCCTAACGCGACGGATCCAGAACGCGCGCCACATACGACCGGCGCGACCGTGGACATTGCCAAGCTGTCGATGTCCGAGCGGCAACGTAACTGGATGCGGGATTACCTGATGCGGCTGGAAGCGCAAGGCGTGATTGAAGCGACCGAAGAGCATAGTCAGACCGTGTTCCATGTCATGGTCTTCGGTCATTACCAGAATCAGTCTACGCCACTTGTTCGGCGACGCCCGCGGCGCTAGATTGCAGGCAAACTTTGTTCATTGGTTCAACGCCCCCATCCCGGGCGTTCTTTTTATACTATTTACTTCTTTTTAATGGCCTGTTGCCAAATGTCATCCTGAGGGACTGTTGCTAAATACGCTTTCGTAACGAAAGGTAAGAATTTTGAGCGAGACGAAGTGAAACATTTGAAGCATATACAGCGTATATGTTGAGAATGTTTCAAGTGCAGCCGTTTGGCTATCTTTATTTAATAATATACAATGGAAAGGTGGAAATATCACCTTTCCATTAAACATATTGATATATGGCCACTGATAACCTAATTGCCAAACTATACCAATCCTCAAAAACAATCCTGACCACAAAGGATATTGCTTTGATTTGGGAGGAAATTAACACCGTCAATCTTTTTTCAAAAATCAAATACTATGTCAAGCAAGGATCACTGATTCGCCTAACTCGCGGCGTTTTTGCCAAGGATAAAAATTATAATCCTAAAGAACTGGCTACAAGTATTTATACCCCGTCATATATCAGCTTTGAAACTGTCTTAAGGGAAGCAGGTATTATTTTCCAACATCATGATTCAATTTTTGTAGCCGGTCCCTATCCTGCTACAAAAAAAATTGGCGATCATACAATCACGTTTAGAAAACTGAAAGATAGCGTGCTTTACAACGCGCTTGGTGTCAAGAACGAAAAGGATTACAGTATTGCCACGCCAGAGCGAGCATTTCTTGACGCCATCTATTTATCTCCTAAATTTTATTTCGATAATTTACGATCCATTAATTGGGAGACGTGCTTTGAGCTTGCAAAAATATACGATAATAAACAATTAATAAAGCGAGCATTTCAATACCAAAAATATACTCAATAAAGAAAAACACCAGTTGATCATGGGACAGATTCTCCGAGACATTTACAGGGTGGCACCTGTGCCTATTTTTTTTATGGGCTGATCAGATTTTCCGTAGACCTCGACCTTGATCTATTTTCTAGCGATGAAGCTACCCAGAAACTTGTGTATAAAAAAATTGGCGGCCTGTTAGGAAAATATGGCGAGGTTAAAGATAATTACATCAAACAAAACACTATTTTCTTCCTGCTCTCATACGGCGATGAAGATCACAACATCAAAGTTGAAGTGAATGTAAGAATCCTAATGCCGGATATCAAAGAGCACTATGAAGTGAAAGAATATCTTGGGATATCTATGCTTGCGGGCAAAAAAGACTATCTCTTTGCAAGCAAACTTTCTGCGTTGACCGACCGGAGATCGCTTGCTATGCGCGATATTTACGATATGTGGTTCTTTGCCAAAAATAACTGGGACATCAACGCCGAGGTACTCAAAGCGAGAACAGGCAAAACTATAAAAGAACACATGGCTGATTGCATTCCGATCATCAAAGCAGTCAAAGACAATGAAATTTTGCGTGGACTGGCGGAGCTTCTGCCGAGTGAAAAAGAAAAAGCATGGGTCAAAACCCACTTGCGAAAAGAGGTCGTTTTCCTGCTCAAAAACTACCAGTCGGTATTAAAATAAAATTTAGGTTTAATTAACAGAATGTAATGCTATAATCGAATTCCAAGAAGCGGTAGAGATCACTCACTGCGTTCGGGATGACGCTTCGCGCCAGATTGCTTCGGCCGCTGGCGCTCCCTCACAATGACAATTTGTTGAGTTTAGCCTCTTTTGAGTCGTAGTGAGTTGAGCACAACGGAGACAGAGCTAAAAGCCATAGCCGCACCGGCTAAAATTGGATTGAGGCTGATGCGCCAAAATGGCCACAGTATCCCGGCGGCCACTGGAATCAAAACTATATTGTAAATTGAGGCCCAAAATAGATTTTGTTTGATGTTGCGGAGCGTCCGCCGGCTAAGCTTAATGGCCTCGTATACTTCCAAAGGATCGCCCGAAACCAAAGTGATATCACCTGACTCAATCGCGATATCTGTGCCCGTGCCAATCGCAATGCCCACATCGGCTTGAGTCAAGGCTGGTGCGTCATTAATCCCATCGCCAACCATAGCAACTTTTTTTCCTTGGGCTTGCAGTTCCTTAACCTTGGCAGATTTTTCTTGCGGCAAAACGCGCGCCATGATATTGGTCAAGCCGAGCTCTTTGCCAATAGCTTGCGCGGTGCGTTCATTATCGCCAGTTATCATCCAAACCTCAACCCCTAAATTTTTCAAAAACTGCACGGCTTTTATAGCGTTTTCCTTTAAGGTGTCCGCAACAGCGATAATCCCCAATGGCTTATGTGATGCTAGGATCATGGCTGTCCTGCCTTTGTTTTCCAAGGCCTGAAGCACAGTCTCGTGGGGTTCCAAATTTATTTTAAGATCTTCCATCAAAGCTCGATTGCCAAAATAGAATTTCTGAAGCTGATTTTCCACATTGACCTCTCCTTCCACGCCCTTTCCAACAATAGCTTGGAAGTTTTTTACTTCAAATAATTTCAAATTCTCCTCTCGGGCTTTTTGTACAACAGCTTTAGCCAAAGGGTGTTCAGAAAGTTTCTCTAAACTCGCCGCTAGTTGGATGATATTGAATCTGGAATCTTGAATCTGGACTGCATCCGTTACCGTCGGCTCGCCCTTTGTTAGTGTCCCCGTCTTATCCAATATAACCGCGTTAATTTTACTGGCTGTTTCCAGCGCTTCGGCATCACGGATAATAATTCCTTGCTCTGCTCCTTTGCCCGTGCCAACCATAATGGCCGTAGGCGTGGCCAGCCCCAAAGCGCAAGGGCAGGCGACAACCAGAACCGCCACTGCATTGACTAAAGCAAAAGTTAAGGACGGCGCTGGACCCCAAATCATCCAAATAATAAATGACAGCACAGCAATGATAAGCACGACAGGCACAAAATAGCCGGTGATCTGGTCAGCCAAACGTTGGATCGGCGCTTTTGAGCCTTGCGCTTCCTCCACCATTTTTATAATTTGAGCGAGAAAAGTTTCCTTGCCAACTTTAGTGGCTTTGAATTTGAAAGCCCCGGTTTTATTGATAGTTGCGCCGATAACCGCGTCCCCGATCTCCTTGTCTACTGGCAGTGATTCTCCGGTAACCATTGATTCATCAATGGCCGAAGCGCCTTCGGTTATAACCCCGTCCACTGGGATTTTCTCGCCCGGTCGCACTAAAACAATGTCATTCACAAGGACTTGTTCAATCGGAATATCTACCTCGCCCATTTCGCGGATAACACGCGCAGTCTTCGCTTGCAGTTTAAGCAATTTTTTAATTGCTTCAGAGGCCGAGCCCTTTGCTTTGGCTTCCAGGTATTTGCCCATGAGTACGAGCGTTGTTACCACGGCTGCCACATCAAAGTAGACATCCAATCTTGTGCCTTGGGTAATTTTTGAGATCGTCACAAAAGTGCTAAAGACAAAAGCCGCACCTGTTCCCAAGGCAACTAAAGTATCCATATTGGCGGTAAAATTTTTTGCCGCCAATAAGCCGCCTCGCCAAAACTGGGCGCCGACCCAAAATTCAATCGGCACTGTCAAAAGCATTAAAATAAAAAACCGCAATGGGGTGGACATTACTTCGCCGATGAAGGGAAAATAATCCGGCAGGCTTAGGATAACCACGAATAGCGATAGCGCGGCTCCGGCAGTAAATTTTTTGCGCAAGGCTTTTATTTCCGCCTCTTTTAGCATGCGGTGATGGTCGTGTTCCGCAGTCTCTTTGACTGTAGGTTCCATGCGGTGCTCGCCATGCACTCTCTCGGCCGAAACCCCGTCGTGAGAAGGCAATAATTTATAACCCGTGGCGGCTACGGCTTGTTTTAAGGCATCTGCCGTGACTGTGTCCTCATATTCTACAGTTGCTTTTTCCGAGGCAAAATTAACATTCGCGCTCTTTACGCCAACTACCTTTTTTAAGGCCTTTTCAATAGTTAACGCGCATGAAGCGCAATGCATTCCCTGAATGGGAAAAGATTGTTTTTGCATAATATCCTTTTGTTAATTTTAGTTGGTAATTTTAATGCGGCCGCATTAAAATTACCAATATTATGTATAGCTTACTACTCGTATCTTAAGGCTTCTGCTGGTTCCATTGACGCCGCTTGTCGGGCGGGCAGTATGCCGGACAAAACTCCCGTCATAAAAGTGATAATTAAAATTACAAAAAATCCCAAGAAATCCAAAGACGCAAACGAGAATAATCCTCGGACTCCGAATCGGCTGGCAATAATACCCGCAGCGAAAGCCGCCGCAATACCCAAGATCACTCCGAGTATTCCTCCTACCAGCCCAATCATCCCGGATTCAATAAGAAAAAGAGATAAAATATCTTCGCGCGAAGCGCCTACCGCTTTCATAATTCCGATTTGTTTTACCCGCTCCAAAACCGAGGTGTACATGGTATTCATAATTCCGACCGCCCCCACTACTAAAGATATTAAGGCAATCACAATCAAGACAATTTGTATAACAGAAAGTACATTACCAACCAAGCGATTGGCTTTTTCAGGAGTCAAAACAGAAAAATCTCGAACCGTATCCTGTTTAGAAAGCTGGAACTTTATTTGTTTGGCTACAAGATCAATATTCGCGTCTTTTTCCAATTTAATAGCCGCTGATGAGGCAAAGCCGCGCCGCGAGGTTAGAGCCTGGAAATCCTTATGCGACATCCACATCTGATTATCTTCTTCCTGCAATCCCACTTCCGCAAAAATGCCCGCCACTTTAAAGCGCCGTCCCTTTACAATGATGTCATCGCCAACGTTTGGGGCCGTTTTGAAAAGCTTAAAAGCGGCGCGATATCCTAGCATAATCTCACGGGCCTCGTCGTTTTCTGGCCATCTCCCCTGAAGCAATTTTAGAGCCTGTGATTCTTCGGCAATGATTTTATATTCGCGCCAAGGCTGGCTATGAAACATCACCGCCTTTTTTTCTCCTTGAAATTCTACATTAAGCACGGCCACCTCCATGGGCACCACAAGTCTTACGCCGGGGATTTCTGATAAAGCCGCCAAGTCTTTTTCTTTAAATTTTTGTCCGCCAATAAACCCGAGAAAAGGATTAGTTTCCTTGCCGGGCATGACAATTACTAAATCCGAACCAAACATCTGCAAGGTTTTTGCGACCGCATTTTTTATGCCGTCCCCCAATGCCAAGATAATAACAACCAGCATAATACCGATAATCACACCCAAGATTGTGAGCCAGCTTCTTACTGGCCTGTATCTTAAACCCTTTAAAGTTAACCCCAAAAAACGCCGCAGCATAGCAGCTATTCAGTATAGATTTTTTTATGAGCCCGATGATCGCGGATCATCTGGCCGTCCTTTATAGTTATAACCTGATCAGCCTGACTAGCGATATCCGCATCATGCGTAACAATTATCAAAGTTTTGTTTTGTTTTTTATTGAGATTAATTAAAATACCTAAAATTTTTTCACCAGTGGAAGAGTCCAAATTGCCTGTTGGTTCATCGCCTAAAATCACCTCTGGATTATTGGTTAATGCCCGAATGAGCGCCACGCGCTGCTGCTCGCCGCCGGAAAGTTCAAAAGGCCGGTGATTTAGGCGCTCACCCAAACCAATTTCAGAGAGCCGCGCCTTAACCGCGGAGGTTTCTGTTTGTGTGGTTATAAACGTCAAAGGTAGCAGCATATTTTCATAAGCGGTAAGCCACGGTATCAAGTTATATTGCTGAAAAACAAAACCGAATGTTTTGGCACGCAACTCCGCCCGCTCCGCGTCTTTCAATGTGGTTATGTCTTTGTCTCTGTAAAAAACCTGGCCGGCGGTTGGCTTATCAAGCGCGCCAATCATGTTTAGAACCGTGCTTTTTCCTGAACCGCTCGCGCCGATGATCGCTATAAAGTCTCCCTCCCAAATATGCAGGCTCAAATTGCGCAGTACCTCTATCTTAGTATCTCCTATCTTAAAAATCTTCCAGACATTTTTTAGTTGGATGAGTGGCGGCATCTTACTGAATCGTTCCGGATCGGCCTCAAACCTTTTTTTGCAACCTTCATCGCAAAAATGAATGGCCTGTCCTTTATAGACTAAGCTTACCAAATTCGGCAAGTCATCTAAATTCATGCCGCAGATTGGATCAATTATTTTACCTTCGGCTGATAGCGAAGGTATTTCTGTCGGAGGATGTTGAAGTTTGGGGTGCATATCTAATCCGCGGAGACTATAACAATCTGCCCCTCCCGCAGCCCGCTTACAACTTCAATATTATTTCCATCCGAGACCCCGGTCTTTATTTCTACTTCCAAGGGCTGATTATTGCTGAAAACCCTGACAAACTTTTTGCCATCCCTTTCATATATTGTAAGTTCAGGAATTTTCAAGACGCCCTGTTTAAAAGATGTGAGAATGGTGAGATCCGCATTCATGCCCGAGCGAACCAGTTGCGTCCCGTCTTCAAAATACACATTAATTCTGTAATATTTATCACCCTCCTTAATGATTTCTCGAGGTTCAATGGATATGACCCGACCTTTGAATTCTTGGCCTGGCAGGGCATCGAGTTGTATAGCAACCTCATTATTTTCGCGAATTTTGCTAATATCCAGTTCGGAAACATCAGCTTGAATTTTCTGTCCCAAAGTGGAAAGCGAGATCGCGGACTTTTCTGGCAGCGCGAGCTCCTTTCTTTCCAGCCAGATTTTAACCACTTTAGCGTCCAGAGGCGCGTTGAGCGCGGCCTTGCTGATTTTCTCTTGGACAATCGCGACTTGATTTTCTGTCTCGCGAATTTGCGCTCTGGCTATTTCAATGTCTTCTGCGCGCGACCCCGTTCTTTTAAGTGCTAATTCGTCTCTAACCAAAGCAAGGGCGTTCTGGGCGTTATTGACTTGCGTTTGAGCAGAAGCGATGTTGTTTTGATTGAGTGCTTTTTGAGCGGCAATAGCCTGCTGTTTATTGGTGATTGTATTGACTTCGGCGGTTACGCTGCTTTTTTCAGTTTGTAGGTTGGTTCTTTCGGTCGCGGTTAGATCACTGGTAACCAGTACGGCATCTAGGGCGGTTTTTACTTTTTTCAAAGCATCAAGCAGGTTATCAATGGCGCGACCAATGTTTGCTTGGGTTGGATTGTCTTGCGCATTTTGTACAATTTCAAAAGCGCCGCCATTGAGATTACCTAGAAATTGCGTGTTCCAACGGCCGGCATCTGAAGCGCCTAACAGAGCCAAGACTGCCATTGCTTTTGCCGAAGCGATATTTATGCCATCGGAACTGCTGTCCAGAAAATGCGCGTATTGTATATCGGTTAAGACCAGTAAGGCGTTTTTGCCCGCGTTAGCCGATCTCTGGAGCGCTGTCCGCGCGTCGCCGTAGACATTTTGTAGATCAACGCCTGCTTTGGCCCGGACGTTTTCTAAATTAGTCCGCGCGTCTTGGAGCGACTGGTCAGCGCTTGCGACCTTGGTTTCTGAAACTCGCAGGTCTTCTCTGGTAGCCCCGGCAATTAATTTATTGAGACTGGCGCGGCGTTGCTCTAAAACTATTCTCAAAGAATTTTCTTCTAGTTTAAGATTTTGGATATCAAGTTGAAGCAGGGGAGCGCTTGCTTTAACATTTTCTCCCTCACGCACAAAGATTTTCTCAACCGTGCCGGCAAAAGGAAAAGTCAAATCAAATTCTTTTTGGGCCACAACCTCACCTCTGACGCGCACCATCTCCTGCAGGTCGCCCTCCTCTGCAGTAAACTGCAATATTTTGGGAGCCTCTTTTTTAATGTATCTTTGCCATGTCCAATAACCCGTGATCGCGCTCCCCACGATAATTATAAATGCCAAATAATAATGGACCTTCCGCATACTATTTCTGTTTGGATAATTTATAAATAGACAAGATTTCTTGGATAGCCTTGGATTTTTGGTTCGTTTTCATTTGTTCAACTACATGGGTGGCTAAGTGATTTTCCAAAATTAAATCTTCAACGCCGGAAAGCGCCCTTTTAATTGCCAAAGATTGATGAATAATATCAATGCAATATTTATCCTCGCTAACCATTTTTTCCAGACCGCGGATTTGCCCACTGATGATTTTAAGCCGCCGCACGGCCTGCCTTTTGTTGTTATGTTTAATATGGCTCATAGCATCAGTATACCCCCAGGGGGTATTTCTTGTCAAGCCCGCGTATTCTGCAGCGTAAAATGACACCGTGAGCCTATTGATTCTGCAATGGGAAAATGACACCGAAAATAACTTGAAAAATCTGATAAAATG
>LCOG01000023.1 GCA_001001705.1 Parcubacteria group bacterium GW2011_GWA2_47_26
GGTCTTGTGCCATAGTATTGAGCTTAGTAATTAGCTCAATATTCTAGCAGGTATGACATTTCTACTTAACGCTACTATGACATTACTACTTATTTATGACAGACGAGTGATTTCATTTGACAATTGTTGAAAAATGTGCTATTTTAGGGTGTTCGGATTGCCCGAATAATATTTCTGTTACTGTCATTCTGAACGAAGTGAAGAATCCCGCACGGATCCCGTTAGAGATCATGGACGCAGCACGTCCTATCTCTAAACGGGACGTATGTACGAATTACGGCCATTCGGCCGAGATCCTTCGCTACGCTCAGGATGACATGCAGTGCACATTAACAGATAAACCGGGGCGCAACAATGGTGAAGTCGCCCCAAGAACTGAAACCTAAAACTGCAGCATGCATGAAAGTACGAGGGTACCATGAAGGAGTTCGCTTTGATCCTGTTTGCGCTGGTCTCGTTTAGAGTCGTCGGCGTGGGCGAGGTGGAGGCGCGGTCAGCCGTGCGGCGACTGGCGAAGCAGAAGCCGGTCAAGCCGCCCCGCCGCGATCGGCCGCCGCGGGTGAAGAACCCGCAGGTGCCGGTGGTCGTGTGCCCGGCGGTGCGGCGTGTCGACGGGTCGGTGGACATCATGGCGGCGATCTGCGAAGGTCGTCGTCAGTTGGCGTCGTTCGTGTCGGAGCCGAGGTACTGCACGACGGTGCAGAAGGTCCGCCAGTGCTCGCAGCCCCCGAAGCCGAAGAGGGGACGACGGCGCGGGTCGGTGCAGCGTCAGCACGTTTGCAAGATGGTGGAGGTGAAGAAGACGCGGGTGTGTGGGGCGACCGTGGGATTGGCGTTGTTGGACCCGCGGACGGGCGTGGTGACTAGAGTGGAGACCGACGAGCGGGGAGAAGACCCGGCCGATCACGATATCAAGATCAACGGGCCCTCGCGGGGGGTGGCCACGGAGTACGTGGTTCGTGTCCCGCCGGGGATGCTGGTCGTGGGTTTGAGGCGGATCGTGCGTTCGTCCCGCGGCGGGTTCGCACAGGCGACGTACGTGCCTGCGTCGGAGGCGTTGCTAGACCGTTTCCCGGAGCTCGTGGGGATCGGGTGGCGTTATCTAGTCGGTTTGTTCGCCCATGCCGAGCAGACACTTCAGGATGCTGGCGTGGCGTACGACCGCGTGCCGCGGGAGGTGCTCATGGCGTTGGTGTTCGTTGAGCACTTTTCGCGGCCGGGGATGTCGCTCAAGGAGGTCCCGGGTGAGATTCGGCGGGTTTTGGGTACGTTCGCCCTGAACGGACCCGAGACCTACCGGTACGCGGTGTCTAGCGCCAAGGCTCGTGGAGTCGGTCAGTTTATGCCCAGCACGTGGGGTCGTCTCCAGCGGCGGTACGCTACCCTCTTGGACGAAGACTTTGTCAAGGGTAGCACGAATCACCGTCAGATGGCGGTGGGGATGTACCTCCTCACCAACGCTGACCTCGACCACCTTTTCCGCCAGAACGGTTGGCGGGGCAATGCCGCCCATCAGCAGGCCCATCTGCAGGATTGGATGGTGTTGGGCGGCTACTTGGCCGCGGCGTACAATGGTGGGTCGCCGAGGGCGGCTCGCTGGGAGTTGGGTGGCAGGCAGATGGGGCTGTTGGCGGCGGAGACGCGGGGGTACGTCCCGCACTTCAAGATGGCGTGGTGGTACATGGCAACGCGGCGGCTTGCCTCGCAAGGGATCAAGCCGTGGGTCGTGCTCATGTGCTACCAGCTCCAGGCGCTGGGAGTGACGTTGCCGTCGTGGGCACCGCAACCCCAGTGCCCGGAGGTTCTCCGGTGTCGGTGGGCGGAGTAGTCCCGTTAGAGGTTGCGGACGACGTTCCGCGTCCTACCTCTAACGGGATGAGGAGGTCGCAGGCCTGTTAGGAGGAACAGGCCTGCTTTTTTTATTTTTGTATCATCCTGAACGCTGTGAAGAGTCTCGGCCGGATGGTCGTAATTCGTACATACGTCCCGTTTAGAGATAGGACGTGCTGCGTCCATGATCTCTAACGGAATACGTGCGGGATTCTTCGGTCGCTTCGCTCCCTCTGAATGACAATGTCAATAACTTTACAACTACCAGGGTCTTATGGTAGTGTTGCTAATTCCCGGTACTAGCCTAGGAGGGACTGTTGCCAAATATCATTTTGGCCATTTCTTCCAAAATCCGGCTGCGACTCGTTGAAAATTACTCGAAATAGCTCTGCTATTCCTGCGTATTTTCAACTTCGTCTCGCTCGTATTTTGAAAGAACTATCTCAAAAGCACTTGCTGGAAAAGTGGCGGAGCATTATGGGTGTGGGGTGGAGGTGGTGGGGTATGGGGTACATTCCTCGTTGCCGGGGGTTGAGACGAGGAATGCAAACACTGTAGACCTCAAGCTTGTAGGCGCGCTTATAACGCACAGGGCAAAGTCGTCTGTGGCGTCTGCCTCGGCTACCAGGCCAGCATCTTCCGGACCCACTGTTGCGAAAACAGAGAAAGGGTTGAAAGCAGTGGTGGTGACGGAGCAAGTAGAACTTGTTGGGGAAAATTGGCAAGTCCTGCGTACTGTGCAGGTGCGAAAGGGCTGGTGGGTTGCCTTGTATGTGAGCAAGACGTCTGGAGCAAGTCTGGAGTTGACCTTGCTTTGCAATGGCTGGCAGGTTGGTTCTAATCCGGTCGTTCAGCCGGGACAGACCATGAAGATTTGCGGCAAGCTTGAGAAGCGTCAGCAGTATAAGCTGCAGCCGCAACGGGTTCCGGAACCAAGGAGAGATAAGCCTTTGCGTCGAAACTACGGAGCGATTCCGGCGTAACGTTCTTTGAAGGGGGAAGGGATAGTGACCGAGTGGTCACTTTTTTGTTTGCTTGTGATTGTGCAATCAGCGTAGTACACTAGACCTGTTGCTTAATAACCTTTTGGCTGTAATTCCCATATTTTGGCTGCGGCTTTGCCAAAGTTTCTCAACATATACGCCGTATATGGGACTGTTGCCGAATATGCTTTTGAGATAGTTCTTTCAAAATACGAGCGAGACGAAGTTGAAAATACGCAGGAATAGCAGAGCTATTTCGAGTAATAATTTCGCTACAAAAATTATTAAGCAACAGGTCTACTTAATAAAAGAAATTTTAATATGACACTGCGTTCGTATTCAGCTCATGCGTTTCGACCGGCTAAGAGGGGCGGGCCATGGAAATGGCTGATCTTTTGTTTGGGAGTTGGATTTATAGGGGGCATTATAGTGGCGAATGTATTTAATATAAGAAAACCAATAGAGTTGGTTGTTACAACAGTTCAGCCTAACCAAAATCCTAGCGCGGCAATAGTCAATACTGATCTTGAAGCGCAGGCGCCGCCAGAAATTTGGTCGGAGGGAGAAAACATTTCCGTGCGTATGCCACAGCCCGACAGTTTAGTCACGAGTCCGCTAATTGTTGAGGGTTTAGCGCGGACTTTTGAAAGCGATGTGGTTTTACGGCTCAAAGATGACAAGGGGGAGGAGTTGGTTAAAACATTTACAACAGCAAACGCACCGGATGCGGGTTTGTATGGGCCATATCGGGCGGAGCTTATTTTTGAAAAGCCTAGAGCAAGAGCTGGTACATTAGAGGTTTTTGAGTTGTCGGCTAAAGATGGAAGTGAGATTAATAAAGTGACGGTGCCGGTGAGATTTGAATAGATCGATTATTGACTACTGTCCGGTGGAGTGATAAAGTCCCAAAGTAAGAAACCCCTAGTGGAGTGCGCTTCTCGGGGGTGTTTCGGTTATGTTATAAATATGCGATTTAAATTACGCAACAAATTTAAACCGAGTGGTGACCAACCTAGGGCCATTGAGCAATTGGTGTCTGGGTTGCGGCGCGGCGATAAGCACCAGACGCTTTTGGGTGTTACGGGATCGGGCAAAACATTTACGGCGGCTAATGTGATTGAAAAAATCCAGAGGCCGACTCTTGTTATTGCGCATAACAAAACTCTTGCGGCACAGCTTTGCAATGAATACCGTGAGTTTTTTCCGCATAACGCGGTGGAGTATTTTGTTTCGTATTATGATTATTACCAGCCCGAGGCGTATTTGCCGCGTACCGATACCTATATTGAGAAAGAAGCCATGATTAATGAAGAGATTGATCGATTGCGGCACGCGGCTACGCAAGCGCTTTTGACGCGGCAGGATGTTATTATCGTGGCTTCGGTGTCGTGCATTTACAATATTGGTTCGCCAGAGGCTTATGAGAAACTGTCCATGAAGATTGAGCGCGGACAGATTATTACGCGCACGGATTTGCTTAAGAATTTGGTGGACATGCAGTATAGCCGGACACAGAGCGAGATAAAACGGGGGACTTTTCGGATGCGGGGTGAAACTTTTGAGATCATGCCATCAAATCAGGAGTTGATTTATCGCATTAGCATGCCCCAGCAAAGGGTAGAGCAAATTTTGATTATTGATCCGGTGTCCCGTAAGATGCGGGAGGAAGCTGCGTATGCCTGGATTTTTCCGACCAAGCATTTTGTTAGCGAGGCGCCAGAAGTACAGCGCGCAGTGAAGACAATCCGCGCGGAGCTTAAAGATCGCTTGGATTATTTTAATAAAACCGGAAAGCTTTTGGAGGCAGAGCGGTTGGAACGGCGGACAAAATTTGATTTAGAGATGGTTCAGCAAGTAGGGTTTTGCCATGGCATTGAGAATTATTCTCGGCATTTTGATGGCCGTACTCCGGGCGAGCCGCCGCGCACACTGCTTGATTATTTTTCCCATCGCCGTCATCCTGAACGCAGTGAAGGATCTCGCGATTTTCGGCATGGACGGGATTCTTCGCCTTTGGCTCAGAATTACAAAATGTCGGATTGGCTTTTGATTATTGATGAGTCGCATGTGACAGTGCCGCAGCTGCAGGGTATGTACGAGGGCGATCGGTCGCGCAAACGAACGCTTATAGAGTATGGGTTTCGTCTGCCCAGCGCAATTGATAACCGGCCGCTTAAGTTTAACGAATTTGAAGAGCGCATGCCTCAAATGATTTATACAAGCGCGACGCCAGCACAATATGAACTAAAGCACAGTGGCAGTCATGTAGTGGAGCAGATTATTCGGCCAACTGGATTAGTTGATCCGGAAATAATTGTGTGCCCGATAACCCCCTCACCTGTCCTTCGGACGTCTTCTCCCTTAGGGAGAGGGGAGGGTGAGGGTAAATCCCAGGTGGAAGACGTAATGGAGCGCATTAAAGATCGCGTGAAAAAGAATGAGCGCGTGATGGTAACAACGCTGACCAAGAAAATGGCAGAAGATTTAACTGATTATCTGAATGATAATGTAGGGCGGGGCCTTGTGCCCCGCCGCGGCCGGGGACAAGCCCCGGCCATACAAGCCCCAATCGCAGTATACTTGCACTCAGATATAAATACCCTTGATCGCATTGGTATCCTTTCAGATTTTCGACGCGGGAAGTTTGATGTGTTGGTTGGCGTAAATTTGCTTCGCGAAGGTCTGGATTTGCCCGAGGTATCGCTGGTGACAATTTTGGATGCGGACAAAGAAGGATTTTTGCGCTCGGAAACCTCGCTCATTCAAACTATTGGCCGGGCCGCGCGCAATGTGCATGGGCAGGTGGTGCTGTATGCCGACCAAATGACTGGATCAATCATCCGCGCGATGCGTGAAACTAATCGTAGGCGCAAGCTTCAGCTTGCGTATAACAAAACGCATGGCATTACTCCGCGGACAATTAAGAAAGCGATTAAGGATATTACCGAGGGCATTGTGCGCCGCAAAGAGGAGGAGGTCGCCAAAAAAGCACTGGAGTTAGAAACGGCAATTGTTAAAGGCGGCAGTATTGAAGAGTTAATCCGGGACAAGGAAAAGCAGATGAAAGAGGCGGCTGGGCTTTTACAATTTGAGCTTGCGGCGGTGTTGAGGGATGAGATAAAAGTATTGAGGAAGAAACAAAAATAACAATGTCATTCCCGACCGGAATCGGGAATCCAGAGTCCTATGCATCACGAGAAAACCTACTACGTGTACATTCTTGCAAGTAAACGGAACGGTACATTATATATTGGTGTTACCAGTAATCTCACCAAAAGATTATATGAGCATAAATCCGGCGGCGTTTTAGGCTTCACTAAAGAATACAAGGTACATAGTCTCGTATATTATGAAACTACAAATGATGTGAATACGGCACTGACTCGGGAAAAGCAGTTGAAGAAGTGGAACCGTGCACGGAAACTTGAATTGATAGAAAAGATGAATCCAAAATGGAATGATCTATCGAAGGATTGGTGTTGACTGGATGACAACTAAATAATGTCATTCCCGTGTAAACGGGAATCCACAACTTTGGACTGGATCCACGCGTTCGCGGGGATGACATATTGTCTATGCAAGATAAAATTGTTATACGCGGAGCAAGAGAACATAATCTAAAAAATATTTCTCTTGAGCTCCCGCGGAATAAGTTAATTGTTTTCACCGGGCTTTCGGGATCAGGGAAGTCGTCTTTGGCGTTTGATACGATTTTTGCCGAGGGGCAAAGGCGTTATGTGGAGTCGCTCTCGGCCTATGCGCGGCAATTTTTGGGACAGATGGATAAGCCGGATGTGGATGAGATTGAAGGGCTTTCGCCAGCTATTTCCATTGATCAAAAAGCGCATAGCGCAAATCCGCGCTCAACTGTGGCGACGATTACGGAGATATATGATTATTTGAGGGTGCTTTTTGCGCGGGTTGGTAGGCCGCATTGTGTGCAATGCAGAAAGCCCATACAGAAGCTGACTGTTGAGGAGATGGTCAATGTAGTGATAGAGCGTATAGCTTTTAGTGTCGAGAACGTAGCGGCGACCTTTAGGTCGCCAGATGGCAGCCTAAAGGTCGCCGCTACACCGGTTGCTGTAACTGTCCTTGCTCCCATCGTCCGCGGCAGAAAGGGCGAATATCATCAGATGCTTTATGATTTGTATAATGAGGGTTTTTCCGAGGTTCGCGTGAATGGCGCGTTCAAAAAATTAAAGGAGCGGATTGTGCTCGCGCGGTATAAAGCGCATACGATTGAATTGGTTGTTGACCGAGTTCCGGTTGGCTGGCCAATAGAAGGCAATAAAGCGTTGCGTAGTCATTTAGCCGAGGCGATTGAGGTGGGGTTGAAGTATGGGCATGATGTGGTGACTATCGTATTTGATAACCCCACCCAACCTCCCCTTAAATTAAGGGGAGGAGAAAGGAGGGGTTACACGGGGGGAGAAGGGGGAGTTACGGAGCTCACCATGTCCTCGAAGTTTTCGTGTCCAGACGATGGATTTTCATTTCCAGAAATTGAACCGCGACTTTTTTCATTTAATAGTCCTTATGGCGCGTGTCCAGATTGTCACGGTCTTGGTACAGAATCGCTGTTTTCGGAAAAGGTCTGCTTGGTGTGTAAAGGCGCGCGACTTAAACCTGAAAGTTTGCAGGTTTATGTGGGTGGACGCAATATTGTAGAAGTGACAGGCATGAATATTGCGGACGCGCACGCGTTTTTTAATAGTTTAGGATTCACGGTGCATAACCCCTCCCAACCTCCCCAAAACCCACGGGGAGGAGATCGATCGGAAACCCCTCTTAACATAAGAGGGGGCAGGGGGAGTTATGACAAACAATTGACCGATACCGAATTTGAAATCGCTTTCCCGGTCCTGCGTGAAGTTACGAGCCGCATTAAATTTATGCTGGATGTGGGCTTGGATTATTTGACTTTGGAACGCAAAGCCGGAACGCTGTCCGGCGGAGAAGCTCAACGCATTAGGCTGGCCTCGCAGCTTGGTTCGCGTTTGACAGGCACGCTTTATGTGCTTGACGAACCCACTATCGGATTGCATCAGCGCGACAATGCGCGGCTTATTAAAACTTTGCTGGAGTTGCGCGATCTTGGCAATACTGTAATTGTAGTTGAGCACGATCCTGAAACAATCCGTGCGGCGGATTATTTGGTAGATCTGGGACCGGAAGCAGGGAAGAGTGGAGGTTATGTGGTTGCGAGTGGAGAATTAGATCAATTGTTGCCTAGCCCTTCTCAACCTCCCCAAAACCCATGGGGAGGAGATCGATCGGAAACCCCTCTTAACATAAGAGGGGGCAGGGGGAGTTATGAGTCGCTCACATTGCAATATCTCACTGGCCAAAAGTCCATTGCACTTCCTCAAACAAGGCGAACAAACAGCAAAGAGCGGCTTAAAGTTGTCAGTGCGCAGGAGAATAATCTTAAGAGGGTTGATGTAGAAATTCCCTTGCGCCGATTTATATGCGTTACAGGTGTCTCGGGTTCGGGAAAGTCTACGCTTGTAAATGATATTTTATATAAAGCTTTGGCCAATCGTTTTAATTTGGCCCATCATATTCCGGGGAGGCATAAAGCCATAGTCGGCCTGGAATATCTTGATGGCATTGTTGAGGTTGATCAATCGCCGATTGGACGCACTCCGCGCAGTAATCCCGCCACTTACGCGGGAGTATTCACGCATATACGCGATTTGTTCGCGGCATTGCCGGAATCGCGGATGCGGGGATATAAGGCGGGACGCTTTAGTTTTAATGTGAGTACGAAACGCGGCGGCGGACGCTGTGAGAATTGTGAAGGCAATGGTCTCATCGCCATAGAGATGCATTTTTTGCCGACCGTGTATGTTAAGTGCGATATATGCAAAGGCAAGCGTTTTGATCGCGAGACATTAGAAGTTTTATATAAAGGCAAAAATATTTTTGATGTGCTTTCTATGACGATTGATGAAGCGGATGATTTTTTTCGCGATATTCCGCATATTCACGATCGTCTAAAAGTTTTGCGTGAAGTCGGCTTGGGGTATTTGGAAATCGGGCAATCGGCAACTACGCTTTCCGGCGGAGAAGCCCAACGCGTTAAACTTGGCGCGGAGCTCGCAGGACGCCGACGTGGACGGATTTTATATATTCTTGATGAGCCGACTGTCGGACTGCATTATGAGGATGTCCGAAAGCTTGTTGAGGTTTTGCAGAGGCTGGTTAGCGCGGGTAATACGGTGCTTGTTATCGAGCATAATCTGGATGTTATTAAATCTGCAGATTATCTTATTGATTTAGGGCCCGAGGGAGGGGATCGAGGCGGCGAGGTTGTAGCGATAGGTACGCCAGAAGAGGTTGCACGCAATAAAAAATCATATACCGGTCAATACTTGCGGACAGTATTATAATGAGGTCATCTAACAACTCCATTTTGTCTGCAATTTCAGATTTTCGGCTGCAAACGCTTCATCGGAATTCGTCGTAATACTGCGATTACGCCTTCATTCCTCTTCGGCGTTTTCGCTCAAAAATCTGAAATTTCGCCTGAAAAGCGAGTTTTTAGATGACCTCAATAGGATATGGCCATACCAAAGAATATTAAAATTAAAAACCGCGGATTGCCACAGACGTCCGGGGTATATTTGATGCGCGATAAGAATAATCGCGTGATCTATATTGGCAAAGCGACAAATTTGAAGTCGCGAGTATCTTCCTATTGGAAAGGTACAGATGGGCATTCTACGTTTCGCCCGAATTGTAGAATAGGTCGCACCATTGATGAGATGTTGCATGAGGTAAAGCGAATTGATTATCAGATTACGGGTTCGGTTATTGAAGCCTTGATATTAGAGGCTAATTTGATTAGAAAATATAGGCCGCAATACAATATTAAAGAGAAAGACGATAAGAGTTTTTTATATGTGGTGGTGACAAAAGAGCAGTGGCCTAAGGTAGTGCTAGTCAGGGGGAGTGAACTTACACAGTATCGTCATTCTGAACGCAGTGAAGAATTCCGCACGAATCCCGTTAGAGATAGGACGCAGACTGCGTCCGTGATCTCTAACGGGACGAATGTGCGTACTTCTCATATGCGCGAGATTCTTCGGTCGCCTCGCGGCTCCCTCAGAATGACAGGTGGGGTGTGGAAAATTTTTGGCCCCTACACTTCCGCGAGCGCAATCCGCGCGGCATTAGATTTGATCCGCAAATGGTTCCCGTGGAGCACTTGTAAGTCGGGACAGAAGCGCCCATGTTTTGATTACCACCTTGACCGATGCCCGGGTGTATGTGTTAGTGAAATCAGCCAGCGTGATTACGTGAAAAATATTCGGGATGTAATCCTGATGCTTCAAGGAAAAAAGGCGCAAGTAATTAAAAATGTGAAATTAAAAATGCAAAAGGAAGCGGAGAAAGAAAATTTTGAAGAGGCAGAAAAGTTGAAAAGAAAATTATTTGCGTTGCAACATATAAGGGATGTGGCAGTGATAACGAAAGAGTCCTTTTCCCGTCATTCCGAACGAAGTGAGGGATCTCTTGCGTATGCGAGCAACGCAGACAAGTTGCGGGATTCTTTGGCCTTCGGCCTCAGAATGACACAAGATGGAGTCATTAATATATTCGGACGTATTGAGGGATATGATATCTCTAATATAAGCGGCAGAGCAGCGGTTGGATCAATGGTGGTGTTTGAAAATGGTGAGCCGGAGAAAAGCGGCTATAAACGATTTAAAATTAAAGGAGTGTCGGGGATTAACGATGTGGCAATGATGCGGGAAATGTTGGATCGGAGATTTAAACGTTTAAATATAACAACTTGGCCAAAACCAGATTTGATCGTAATTGATGGCGGTTGGGGGCAGGTGAATATTGTGCGTGCGGCTGTCAGAGAGTTCGTGACTAGGTCACGAGTAGCTGGTGACCTAGTCACGGAAATTCCATTGGTAGGCATTGCTAAAGGTTTTGATCGAAAACAGGATCGGCCGATATTTGATAAAGATAATTTGGAATTAGGGAGAGTGGTGGAGAATTATAAAGATTTACTTTTACGGGTTCGCGATGAAGCGCATCGTTTTGCCGTGGCATATCATAGAAAACGGATGCGATCGCGCGGAAACATTTAGGGGTCATATTATTGAGGCAATATTATTCATTAATGACCACGTGTTAATACATTAATACTAGAGATACTGAATAAAGACTGTGAATTACGAAACCCTTTTTTTCTGTCACCCCCGCGGAAGCGGGGGTCCACAAACCTTAAAGAATTGACTGGATTTCCGCTTTCGCGGGAATGACTAAGGTAGAGATAGATTTCCAAAACAAAATTCCTAAAATAAAAGTAACATGGCTGAATCTAGACAAACCCCTGAACGGATTGAGGAATTGAAAAACATACTTATCCGGACAAAAGAGCAAATAGAGACTCTTTTAGTGTCTATTGAACGTCAGGATGTGGAGAGTATTGATGTGCTTCTTGACGCCATTAAAGAAGATTTGGCGCATCTTATACAAAATCAGCCTCGCGCGGTTCCTGAAGGGAGTCGGGTTATTGAAGGAGTATTTGATGGGCAGTATATGATTGGCGCTGATGGAAAGCAGTATTTGGTACCGCCGAATTATGCTTCAAAGACCAAGCTTGTTGAGGGTGACATGATGAAGCTGTCTATTACTCCAACCGGGGCGTTTATTTACAAACAGATAAGCCCTATTGTTAAGAAGCGCGTGACTGGAACATTGGGGCAGGATGAAAATGGGTTTTGGCATGTTAATGATGGGGTATACTCTTGGCGCGTGCTTAACGCCGCAGTAAGTTATTTTAAGGGCAAAGCTGGCGACGAAGCCATCGCTTTAATACCGGCGAGTACACCGTCTAAATGGGCGGCAGTGGAGAACATTATTAGCAAGTGATTTTATGGCGTTGGCTTTATATCGAAAATATCGTCCTCAAACATTTAAAGAAATCACGGATCAGAATCACGTTAAGATCATACTTGAGCAAGAAGTTTTGCAGGGGCGGGTTGCGCATGCCTATCTTTTTTCTGGTCCGCGCGGCGTAGGGAAAACTTCGTTAGCGCGCATTTTAGCTAAGGCGGTGAATTGTTTCAGAAGACAGAGGACGGAAGACAAAGGACGGATTGGTGGTGAGCCATGCAATGCGTGTGAGGCTTGCGCAGAAATAACCGCCGGCCGTTCTTTAGATGTTATTGAGATTGATGCCGCGTCATATACGGGGGTTGATACTGTGCGTGAAACAATTATTGAGACGGCTAAGTTTGCCCCCTCGCGGTTGAAGTCTAAAATTTTTATCATTGACGAGGTACACATGCTTTCTACTTCGGCTTGGAATGCTCTTTTAAAAATCATGGAAGAACCGCCAGCGCATGTTATATTTATTTTAGCGACAACCGAGGTGCATAAAGTGCCGGCAACGATTTTATCGCGCTGTCAACGTTTCGATTTCCACCGCATCAGGCCGCAAGATCTTGTAGAGCGTCTAAAATTCATTGCGAGCCAAGAAAAGATCAGGGTGGCAACGCCCGTACTGCAAACTGTGGCGCGTTTGTCCGAGGGGTGTGTGCGCGATGCGGAAAGTATCCTTGAGCAGCTTTTATCGCTTGGTGAGAAAGAAATTACGGAAGATGTTGCGTCAGTAGTTTTACCGCGCAGTTCAACCCCGGCGGTCTTGGATTTTATGGAGGTGATTTGGCTAGGCAATGTAAAAAGGGGGCTGGAGCTTATTAGCCGCTATTTAGAAGATGGTTTTGATCTCGGTCAATTTACTGGAGATTTGCTGGAACTTCTGCGCAAAGTCTTAATCATCAAAACTGGAGGTGTTGAGGCGATTGCGCCAACAGTTGATGGGCCGACTCTTGAACGTCTGCAAAAATTTGCGGACCAAGCCTCAACTGAAAGGGTTTTATTTGTTATTGAGATGTTTGTGCGCGCACGGCAGGGCTTGAAAGGCGCAATTATTCCACAATTGCCGCTGGAGTTGGCGGTGGTGGAGATAGGAGGGGTAGGCGGACACGATGCCCGCTCGGTTTCCGCGACACTTTTGCCGCGAGCTGCCGTTGCGGAGCGCGTTGGTGAGGTGGAGGACGAAGGAAGTACCAGTGCAGCCGATGCAAGTGAAAACGATAGTTCCCATCCCGACATGCCACAGGCCCAGGCACCTATTCTTCTTGCCGAGTTAAAATCGCAATGGCCGGAGGTGCTTAAGGGGGCGCAAAAGGAGAATCATTCTTTGCCGTTTATTTTACATACAAGCGAGCCGGTCGCTGTAAATGGAAATATCGTTCAAATTGGTGTCCACTATCCGCTGTACTGCAATAAGATTAACGAGCCTAAAACGCAGGCTCTTCTTGATAAAATTTTGTCAGAACAGTTTAATGTACCCTTGCGGGCGCAGGGGGTGATACTACAGCGCCGGCCTGCTGCGGATGATGATGCGGTTGAAGATATTTTGAATACACTAGGCGGGAGGGTTGTTGAGTAAAGCGGCGGCGGCTTAGAGAATTAGCCGTCCTTGTTTTTTGCTCAAATTTCTGATATAAAATAAGCTGGCAGAGTTGGGGGGTCATCTAATGGTAGGATACGTGGCTCTGGACCACGGAATGTAGGTTCGATTCCTACCCCCCCAGCCAAGTTTCAGGATTCGTTTTTTCGCCAAAATTCGGAGCGTCGCAAAGCGACGCGACTGGGGTTTCCGCCAGAATCCGCCAAGGGTTTTTGAAATCCAAAAGAAGCGAGCG
>LCOG01000024.1 GCA_001001705.1 Parcubacteria group bacterium GW2011_GWA2_47_26
GCATATTGAGAGATAGAATTATTTATTAAACTCCTATCTCTATTGTATCAAGTTTGGAGCGATTGGAAGTGAGGATAAGCGGTGTTTGGCAACAGGCCCGTCAGGCTAAGCGGGGGGAAGAAGCTTATAGCGCAATACAAAGGAAACTCCTTCAAGAGCGAGAGGTGTTGAGTGAACGAATATTGGGAACGGAGGCTATAACGAGGCATTTGATAGAAAAGGCAAAACAAGCTGGTGTTGAAATTAAGCAGCCTCCAGCGGCTACAGAAGAGCCGCCTAAAGAATAAAGAGGTGCGATTTGATTTTGGTCCGAGAGTATTATAGGTTACGCAAAAAAACACCCCGCCTCATCGGCGGGTGTTTTTATATTAATACGAGGTATGGTATAATGGCAAGATCGTAGCGCGGCGGGCAGGCAAGGCGCCGCGCTACATAGAACTAATATGTTGAATCCCAAACTATTCGCACGATTAAAAAAGGAATACGATGCATACGAGGCGGCGCGGCGCGCGCTTATTAATGTGTCAAATACTGCGCTGTCAAAATCCAAGCAGGCGATTTTTGCTTTGCATCGCGATGATGATAAAGATGCGGGGCGGCTTTTGCAAGGAGTGGAGCGGACCTTTGCCGGGCTTGAGAAAGCATTTAAGAAAAACGACGGATTACAGTGGGAAGGCGCGTATCGCGCCGCGCTTGAGGAATATGTGGAGGCAAAACTGTTTTATGAGTTTTTGCGCACTGGCAAGGTAGTTGAGATAAAGACTGTTCCAGTTGATGCTGATTCGTATTTAGCGGGTCTTTCTGATTTAACAGGAGAATTAACGCGCAAGTGCGTTCAGCGCGCAACGCAGGGACGCATAAAAGAGGTTGGGCAGTTGGCTGAAGCGGTGCGGGCGATTGTGGGCGAGCTCATTAAATTTGATCTTACCGGATATTTGCGCACGAAATACGATCAGGCCAAGCAGAATTTGAGGCGCGTGGAAGAGGTGCTTTATGATATTAAAATAAGAACTAAGCAGATTAAAGCAGATTAGGCAGAGTAAGTACTGAGTCAATTGCTTATTCTGCCTAATCTGCCTATTGGCTTAATTTGCTCTCAATTATGAAAGTCGCCGCTATTGTTCCAGCTTTCAATGAAGAAAAAACTATTGGCGGGGTTGTGCGCGTGCTTAAGAAGTCGCCGTTTATCGGTGAGGTGATTGTTATATCGGACGGTTCGCGAGATCGAACTGCGGAAGCAGCGCGCGAGGCCGGGGCAGATCTTGTACACGAGTTACCTTGGCGGCATGGCAAGGGGTCAGCAATGTCGCACGGCGTTACCCATACTGATTCGCCGGTTTTATTTTTTGCCGATGCGGATTTGAATGGGTTTACCGTTAAACACATTGATGGTGTTGTAAAACCAGTGCTTGAAGGGAAGTACGCAATGGTTGTTGGCTTGCGGGATCGCGGAAGATTTTTAATGTGGCTTTCCCAATTTTTGCCTTTGATTGGGGGCGAGCGGGCCATGTTGCGCAAGGTATTTACGGATATCCCGGATTATTTTTTAAAAGGATTCAAGGCCGAGAGCGCGTTAAATTATTATTGCCGCGCCAATAAGCTGTCGTACGGCACTGTGCCGATGCACGGGATAAAAATCGTGCGCAAGATGCAGAAGTTTGGATTTTGGGGCGGGCTGAAAGAATATTTCAAGATGTCTTGGCAGATTCTTAAGGCCATGACAGAAGTGCGTTTTAATCGCAAGGTATTTATAACGCGCGGGGCACATTTGAAACATGTTCACACTCAATAATCCTAGTATATATCAAGGTAAACGAGTGACAGTAATGGGTTTGGGGTTGTATAAGCAGGGAACCGGCATTGAGGCGGTTAAATTTTTTTTGCGGCAAGGCGCGGTTGTGACGGTAACGGATTTGAGGAGTGCTAAGGAGTTGGAGGAAAGTGTGCAGGGGCTGGTGAAGTATTATGGGAGACTTCCACGCACAAAAGGTGTAGGGTGGGGCCTTGTGCCCCGCCGCGGTATGGGACAAGCCCCCACCCTACGATTTGTGTTTGGCAAGCATCGGGAAGAGGATTTTAAAAATACAGATTTGGTTTTTCAGAATCCGTCAGTGCCGGCGACCTCACCATATTTGCGGCTTGCGGCGAGGCATAAAATTCCAATTGTTAATGATTGGAGTATTTTTTTATCGCAACATACGCCAAAGCTATTTGTAGGCGTTACTGGCACGCGCGGTAAAAGCACAACCACAGCATTGATCTACGAAATGCTAAAAAAACATTATCACTCTCCCAGTCGCACGACTGTGAGAGTGTCGGGCAATTTAGGCGTGTCACCCCTCTCGTTTATCAACGAATACAAGGGTGAGCCGATTGTGGCCGAGCTTTCAAGCTGGCTTCTGCATCATTTTCCGGGTGTTAAAAAAAGTCCAAATGTGGCGGTGGTGACCAATATTATGAACGATCACCTGGACAAGTATCGGAGTACGCGGGAATATATTGAAGATAAAGAAAACGTGTTTAGATTTCAGGAAACAAAGGATATATTGGTTTTGAATTATGACAACGCCGTGACGCGCGTCATGGCAAAGAAAGCGCGCGGCAAGGTGCTTTGGTTTTCAGCCGAGAAGCGTTTACCGCGCTGGGTTCCGCTTGAGGATTTACAAATTCCCGGTGAGCATAATCGCGCCAACGCGCTTGCCGCGGCAGTTGCGGCCGAAGCCGCGGGAGTAGGGCGGCGCGACATAGCGCAGGTACTTAAAACTTTTCGGGGCTTGCCAAATCGTCTGGAACTGGTACGCAAAGTTCACGGTGTGTCATATTACAATGATACTACGGCAACGACTCCGGACGCGACGATTGCGGCACTCAAAACGTTAGGGGCCAGCGTCGAGCGTCTAAGGTCTAGGGATCGGCAATGTATTGTTCTTATCGCAGGAGGCGCTGACAAAAGACTTGCATATGAAGAATTAGCAAAGTATGTCAAGGCATATTGTAAAGCAGTAGTATTATTGAAAGGTTCTGCCACCGCAAAATTTCAAAAAGCACTAAACGCTAGACGCTATTCGCTAGACGCTAAGGTCGTGGGGAGTATGCGTGAAGCCGTCCACATTACTGCGAAACATGTACAAGAGGGCGATATTGTCTTGCTCTCTCCGGCCGCGGCGTCTTTCGGGCTTTTTAAGAACGAATTTGATAGAGGGACGCAATTTGTGGCGCAAGTTAAAAAGTTGTGATAAAATTGATATAATTTTTCGAACAGTGTGGATAATGTATAACCTATAACTTAAGTTAGATTAACTTAAATTACATATATGCCCAAAGCTATGTCTAAAGCAAAACAAAATAATCTTAAATTATTTACTTCTGAATCCGTTACTGAAGGCCATCCGGATAAAGTGTGCGATCAAATTTCAGATGCCATTTACGATGAAATGCTGCGCCAAGATAAAAAAAGCCATGCAGGTATTGAATGTTTTGCCACTACGGGTTTAGTGCTAGTAGGCGGAGAGGCGCGCACCAAAGCGTATGTGGATATTCAAAAGGTGGTACGCCGTACAATCAAGAAAATTGGTTATGATAAACCAGAATACGGGTTTTGTTATTCTGATGTGGGTGTGGTTTCCACTTTGCATGAACAGTCGCCGGATATTGCGCAAGGCGTGGATGAAGGAAAGGGGGAGTTTAAAGAACAAGGAGCAGGAGATCAGGGTTTGATGTTTGGTTTTGCCTGTGATGAGACCAAAGAACTAATGCCGCTGCCAATTTCATTAGCGCATCGTTTGACTCGCAAGCTTGCGGAGGTACGCAAGAATAAAAAGTTGCCTTATTTGCGGCCAGATGGCAAGTCGCAAGTTAGCGTGGAATACAGCAATGGCAAGCCTAAACGGATCACAACAGTAGTTATTGCTGCCCATCATTCCGCAGAGGTAACAACAGAGCAGTTACGCAGTGATATTACGCAGTATGTTATCAAGCCGGTGTTGGGGAAATGGTTTAACAAGAATGTGCGGATTTTTATTAATGCCACCGGCATATTTTTACTGGGCGGACCACCAGCAGATGCCGGGCTGACGGGCCGGAAGATCATCGTAGATACCTATGGGGGTTATGCGCCACATGGCGGCGGAGCGTTTTCCGGAAAGTGCGTTACCAAAGTGGATCGTAGTGCGGCGTACGCGGCGCGCTACATTGCCAAAAATATTGTAGCTGCTAAGCTTGCAAGTAAATGTTTGGTGCAATTGGCCTATGTCATTGGCGTAGCTAAACCGGTTTCCGTGATGGTAGATACTTATGGCACTGGAAAAGTAAGCGATGAGCGTTTGGAAAAAGCGGTGGAAGAATTGTTTCCGCTTAAACCCGCGGATATTATTCGGAGATTGAATTTGGAGCGGCCGATCTATGAACAAACCGCCTCCTATGGTCATTTTGGCCGACTAGACATTAATTTGCCTTGGGAAGCTACGAACATGGCCAAACAATTAAAGGCGGCATTAAAGTAGTCAAAACATGATCCCGTTAGAAGCCGCGGTCGCGTTATTTTCAACGCATGATAGATATGCAAAAGATCAATTTCATCAAATATAATAATAACCAGCAGGGTAGCACGACCGCGACCTGTCCCGTTAGAAGTGTTATTCTAATGGGTAATCAATCAGGAGCATGGGAAGTGTCCAATATTCTGGGCACTTCTAACGGGACCTGCTTCTAACGGGATGAAAAAAATTATTCCCATAGCTCTTGGGGTGATGTTTTTGGCTCTAATTTATGTGCGCCTGACAGCATTTCGTCCGCGATTAGCCGAGATGACGATTGGCAATACAAAAATTGAAGTTGATATTGCGGACACAGTAGGGAAACAGCAACGCGGGCTTTCGGGGCGTCCGTCTTTGCCGCGAAATCAAGGCATGCTTTTTGTTTTTTCCAATCCCAGCATTTATATGATGTGGATGAAAGACATGCGATTTCCACTAGATTTTATTTGGATACGCGACGGTAGAGTTGTTGATATAACTGAAAATGTGCCATATCCGGTTGGCGATGATCAGCCTGTGCGGATTCAGCCAAAAGAGTTGGTCAACGCCGTGCTAGAAGTTAATGCGAATTTTGTGCAGAGGAAGGGAATCAAGATAGGGGATGAAGTAGTCTTGAGCGCGCGATCCAATTGACGATTTTTTTCGCGCACCAGAGGGTCAGAGCATAAGAGAAATGGAAGGCCTTTCTTTTGAGAGGTTGATAGGGTAGTAACTAGACGAAGATTTCAAAAACGTGCAATAGTTCACGACCGTGTGTTATTGCACACTTTTAGTGAAGTAAGGAAAATGGGACGTTCCCTTTTTCTATAGCGTATATTTGATGAAATTTTTCGGTCGGTTAGCTTGACTTTGTTAACGAGGAGGCGTGTGAACATTTGTAAAACGGCAAAGCGGTCGGCAACATTTGGGTCATGTGTGGAATAATATCTTTGCACGTGGCCTTTTTTTATTTTCAAAAGAAATTTCAAAATGGCACAATTCGAATTTCAAATTATTTGTTGACTAAAATTGCCCATTGGGCGGGAATCAGAAGGGTCAAGAAAGGAAACGGGAAGAGCCTGACGCGGCAGGGCGGGTGGCACATGCCTTGGGGGGAGCAGCCTGTCCGCCGAGTATGCCGGTGCCACAGAACCGAATGGCATGTGGAAATAGAGAGGTGGAACCGAGCCGTCCCCTCTCCCGACCGCAGTCGGGGGAGGGGACGGCGAGGGAGCGATTCCCGCCCAACGTTTCCGAGTATGCGAAGGCGCGCCGTTGTTTTTAGCACAAACTTACGCTTTCAGATAACCTTATTTTATCAGGTTTAGTCCTCAATTTCAATAAGCGCGGTTTGGGTGAGGAAAATGGCGATACCTTATTAAGAGTTTCAAATTCATCGCTATTTTCCGAACCGCATACTCGGTGTTATACGTTGTTTTGCCAAACAAATAATTACCTTATTATTCGAGCCCTTTTGAAATTTTTCGGCGACACACGCTTGACTTTTTTTGCTTGGTATGCTTAAATGATGAGTCGGATCATGGTGGGCCGACAGTTGAAAGGAGGAGGCTGCGATGCCGAAGCTCTTCGTGCGATGGAACTACAGAGGACAAGGGATCCACAAGGTCGAGCCGGTCGCGTGCCCCGTGTCAGAAAGTTCTTCGGAACAATCTGGCACGGGGCTTCTTCATTTCCAAAAAAATTTCAAAAGGACTCAATTCAAAATATTTTCAATTATTTGTTTGGCAAAATTGCGTATAACTACTGATAAACTAACTTGTGGTGTTTTGGCTTTAAATACAGTATAATATGGCAATAAACTTTTGTCCATAACGCTGTATGGACAAAAATCAACCATTTCCCAGTCAATAGCGAAAAAAGGGGGGACGCCCCCCGTTTTTGCCCATTTCTATTTATCCGTGCAATCTAATTAGGGCGAGTACGTTTTTTGCAGATGTTCAAGAATCATTGCAATATTTCCGTCTAAAATTTCCGGAAGATTGTGCCATGATTCTTTGGCGCGGTGGTCGGTAACGCGGTCTTGAGGAAAATTGTAAGTGCGGATTTTTTCCGCCCGTTCCCCGGTGCCTATCTGCTCTTTGCGTTGCGCCGCTCGGGCAGAGCGTTGACGCTCTTGTTCTTGAGTAAAAAGACGACTGCGCAAAATTTGTAGAGCTTGCGCGCGATTTTGCTGCTGACTACGCTCGTTTTGGCAGGAAACCATAAGCCCGGTTGGAATATGGGTAATGCGGATCGCAGAGTAGGTGGTGTTGACTGATTGGCCGCCATGCCCGCCCGCAGTTGAGGTTTCAATTTTCAAATCTTTCGGGTCCAGTTTTACATCAACTTCTTCAGCTTCGGGCAGTACAGCTACGGTAGCGGTTGAGGTATGGATGCGCCCGGATTTTTCAGTCTCGGGGATACGCTGAACGCGATGCACGCCGCTTTCGTATTTTAAGATCCGCCAGCCGCCGCGTCCCTCAATTGAAAAAACGATTTCTTTAAAACCGCCGAGGTCGGTTCGGCTTGAAGAGGCTAGGCGGACATTCCAGCCTTGCCGCTCGGCAAAGCGTGAATACATGCGAAAAAGTTCCGCGGCAAAAAGTGCGGCTTCTTCACCGCCAGTTCCAGCGCGAATTTCCACAATTACGCTCCTTTTGTCCAGAGGGTCAGCGGGACTGATCAATTCTTTTAATTTTGTGGTGAGCTCGGTTTTTTGAGTTACGAGTTTTGTATATTCTTGCTCGGCAATTTCTTTGAGTTCGGGATCCTGTCCATCTTTAAGGGCGTGTTCAGTCTCGCTTATCGCTTTTTGGATATTATCAAGTTTATTAGCCAGTTCCAGAATTTCTTTAATCTCGGCGTACTCGCGATGTAGGCTGCGCAATTTTTCTGGATCAGCAAGAACTTCTGGTGAAGCCAATAGGTTTTCCAGCTCTTGAGCGCGGTCTTTAAATTTTTTGATATTCTCAATCATAAACAAAAATGATACCTCGAGTGCCATCCTGAACGCAGTGAAGGATCTCTCGCGAATGCGAGCCCACATACGTGGGAGATTCTTCGTCGTCCCGCGCCTGCGGGACTCATCAGAATGACCTTAGTATCATTTTACTTTTCCTCCAGTTTGAGTTTGCGCGCGGCTTGTTTAGCAGTGCGTTTTTCAGCCTTGCCTTTACGCGGAGTAAGGGTAGTTTTTTTAGCAGCGCGTTCTTGGAATTTTTCAACACGCCGGGCAGTATCTACCAGTTTTTGTTTACCAGTAAAAAATGGATGGCAGGCGCTACAAATTTCCACATGGATCTCGGGGAGAGTGGATCCAGTGGTATAACTAGCCCCGCAAGCACAAATAATTTTAGCTTCGGGGTAGTATGGTGGATGGATGTCTTTCTTCATAATGTAGTCTTTTATAGGTGTTTTGTACGGCGATAGTGTAACATAGGCCATTTTTTTTGGCAAGGTGGCGTATTCAATCATCTAAAATGACACCAAAGGGGTACTGGTTCTGTCATGAGAAAATGACACCGAGCAGAACCTTGAAAAATCTGGTAATATGAGGGGTT
>LCOG01000025.1 GCA_001001705.1 Parcubacteria group bacterium GW2011_GWA2_47_26
TTTAGTCATAGCAGT
Source organism: Parcubacteria group bacterium GW2011_GWA2_47_26 (assembly GCA_001001705.1). Taxonomy (GTDB): domain Bacteria; phylum Patescibacteriota; class Patescibacteriia; order GWA2-47-26; family GWA2-47-26; genus GWA2-47-26. The sequence goes on from LCOG01000025.1 coordinate 16, forward strand.
CATAAATTTGTAACCATTTAATTATTAGTTTATGGTTACATTTTATATGACCCAGCCAGACCGGGGAAAGTTACATTTTAGATGTCCCAATTCAGCCACTTGACGTATTTTGTAGGTTTTTGTATAGTATCACCACTAACCATACAAGAATAACCCGCCTTTTGGTGGAACAATCTAGATAAATATGCTTTCTATAAGACTTTCAAGGATAGGCAAAAAACACCAGCCATTTTATCGTATTATTGTATTGGATAAGCGCAAGGATCCTTGGGGGGATTACTTGGAGAATCTGGGCACTTACAATCCCATGGTCAAGCCCAAGGCAATCAATTTGAATATTGAGCGCATTAAATACTGGTTAGGCGTAGGGGCAAAGCCGACTCCTACGATTTGGAACTTGCTTGTTGATCAGAAAATTGTAAGCGGAGTAAAAATGAAAGCTACAACCGGGCACAAAGGTGAGGCGGCAGCGGCGGCAAAAGCGGGAGAGGCACCGAAGGCATAAGGGGACTGTTTGCTTTGACAGAGTGCAATGATTGTGTTATATTATAATCAGCCTACGGTTATAAGGTCGAACCGGATGGCGTGATGAAATTCTTAATATTGTAGTGGATCTGTATGGCAGAGAGATTTTCCGATCAGGATTTTGTCGAGATGGTCGTTAAGGCGATTGTTAATCACCCCAACGACGTCAAGACAGACCGTACCGTTGACGAGCGCGGCGTACTTATCACCCTGCACATTAACCCAGAGGATATGGGTTATGTGATCGGGCGTGAAGGGCAGACTGCAAGAGCGCTCCGAACCCTGCTTCGGATTGTGGGGGCAAAGAACAATGCCCGCGTCAATCTGAAGATTTTCGAACCAGAGGGTTCCCGCGGTCCGCGAGTGCGGTCAGCGGCCAATCCTTCCGAAGAGCTTGAAGAGATCAAACTCTAATCCCGATTAGAGCTCACGTCCCGCCGGGACGGGACTACCTCTAACGGGATAATAACAAAACACGAAAACCGCGCCTTGAAAAAAGGCGCGGTTTTTGGTATACTATAGATATGCGTTTTGATGTCGTTACAATTTTTCAGGGAATGTTCGATGCGTATTTTGATGAATCCATTATTAAGCGTGCGCAGAAAAAAAAACTGATCACAATAAAGATGCACAATTTGCGAAAATGGGCAGCAGGAAAACATAAGAAGGTTGATGATAAACCGTACGGCGGCGGGCCGGGGATGGTTTTTATGGTAGAGCCGATTTATCAGGCACTGCGCACAATTGTAGGGCGGGGCCTTGTGCCCCGCCACGGTGGGGGACGAGCCTCCACCCTACGAGATCGTGATACAAGAGTAGTGCTTACCAGCGCTAGAGGAAAACAGTTTACGGCATCTGATGCGAGGCGACTCTCGAAGTATAAGCGCGTGGTAATGATCTGCGGGCGCTATGAAGGGGTTGACGAGCGTGTGTTTAAATATTTGGTTGATGAAGAATTTTCTGTGGGTCCTTATATTCTGACCGGCGGCGAGCTTCCGGCTATGGTGATGATTGATGCAATTGCGCGCCAGGTTCCCGGCGTGCTTGGCAAGCGAGAATCCCTTGAGGAAGTGCGCGGGGGAAGTTTTCCGCAATACACTCGCCCCGAGAAATTTGATAAGTGGCGCGTGCCGAAAGTGCTTTTGTCCGGCAATCATAAGGAGATTCAACTTTGGCGGAGCAAACATTCAAAATAAAAACATAATTCGTGAAATTAGATTTTTTATGAAAATCTTTAGATGTTTGAAGGGTGTAATAAATTTAATCATAGTTTTGACTTTATTCGTGCCATTCATATCGCCTACAATTGCCGTTACGCTAGCTAAGCGTCTTTCCGGCCGCATCCTGCTTCAAGTCCAAGCTCAAGGTCAAGCTTGGTATGTTAATCCGGTGAATTTGCAGCGATACTACTTAGGCAGACCGACTGATGCGTTTAATATAATGAGATCATTGGGATTGGGAATAAGCAATGCGGATTTGGCGGCTATTAAAGCGCATCCGGGCGAAGCGGTAACCGCGCCGCCGGCTACGACCCCGCCGACAGCGCCATCGCCTGCGCCGCCTACTAGTCAGCGCACCATACCTGCTTTTATTTACGCGATGCGCACAAACTGGCCGGACGCGGAATTCAACGATTTTCAGCTTAACGCGATTCGCGATATGAGTATGCGATATGTACAGGGCACGCCTTCATTTTTATGGTCCAGCATTGAATCGGGCCCAAGCGGCGGCATAATGAAATGGAATGTGACTGATGCGGAAATGGATATGCTTTCCGCAAAAGGATTAAAGGTTGTGCCGTTTATAAATTTACCAAAACTTACCGGACTGCATTGGAATTCGTCTATCTTGCGCACTGATCCGCGCTATCGGGCGGAATTTGGAGAATTTGCGTATGAAGTTGTAAATCGCTATAAAAATCATCCGGCTTGGAGCGGTGTTGCGGCAGTTTGGGGTGGCTCATCGGATATATGGCGAGATGATACCGGCGCGGAAATATCATGGAATCAACCGGAAGTGGTTATTCCTTTGCTCAATGCGGCGTATGACGGAATCAAACGCGCTGATCCCAATACCATTGTTGTTGGCTTTAATATGGGCGCGGATGTTGGCGCAACGGATTGGGAGCAGTGGCATCGCCGTGCTTTTACTTTATCCCCGCGTTTTGATTGGTTTGGGGTACAGTCGCATAGCAATCCGGTAGGAGTCGTGCCTAGCGATTCACCGTATCGTGGGGTTTTGGGGTTGACTAATGTACGAAGTTTTCTTGATCAAAATGGGTACAACCAAAAACCGGTCTTCTTAAACGAAGGTGGTTTCCATATTTTTAATTCCCAATTCAATGAGCAGTCTCAAGCCGAGCAGGCGGTTGAAACATACGTGGTCGCTCGCGCCCAAAATATTAATCTCAAGGGTTGGATGCATTTTACTTTGTTTGGCAGTGCAGAAAATCCTGCTGGCTGCGGCGCGGTAAATGATGGAGACAACTGGGGCATTATGAGTTGCTACATTAAAGGCTCGGGTGTTTTGCCGTCGCCTCGGCCGGCTTATCGGGCTCTGCAAACTTTATTTTCCACTGTAAATTTTGCCGATTATAATTACGAAGCGACTTTAAGCGGCGCGCCAAATCAAATCAGCCCATTTGTGTATAGGTTTGCAAAAGCGAGTAACGCAAGCTCTAAACTGTGGGTTATATTCTCGCCGCGGATAGGGCGGAGTGAGCCAGTTTCGCAAGATGTGAGTATAAATATTGCGCCCGCTACCCGGGCCACAAGAATTGATATGCTTGGGAACCAGACGGCTTTGCAGGCGGATGGCAATGGAAATGTCAATGTGAGATCTACCAGTTCGCCAGTGTACATTAGGACTGGCTTGTAGCGCTATTATGTGCGTGCGTGTGTTGACAAGGTGAGAGCAAGGCGTGGTATAATAAAAGCGGCTTATAGGATCCGGTACCAAGGTTTCGGGTCACTCAAATTCCTAGGGAGTTCCAGTATCGTCCCGTAAAAGCGGAACGGACAGGAATGTCTGTAAAAGGACGCCTTACATCTCGGCCAGTTGCTGATTCGTTCGGAACTGTCCGATGCGGGCACCCACCTGAATTTCAGCCGAAACTGTTGACACGGATCCTTAAGCCATAAAAATAGGGACACCTCTAATTTTGTTTCGCAAAATTTAGAAGCGTCCCTATTTTTAGATTTCAAATTTTTTATAATAGTAGCGCTTAGAAATTTCAGCTAAAGTAAAGTAAGCAATTAAAATTAAGAATATAATTCCAAGCATCGGTAAAGGCAAGGGCATGAACTCAAAAAAACGTTTTCCGAAATCTGTATAGGTCATAAATACAGTAAAGACGGCAGTGACGATCGAGACCGTTATCAAGATTTTGCTTGGCCGGCTTTTGAAAAATGTTCTTCGAGTTCTTATGGCAAAAACTACGATAATTTCGGACAGGGCTGATTCAATAAACCACCCGGTTCTAAAGAGTCCAATATTGGCCCTAGTTATAAAGAGCAACAGGGCAAAAGTAAGAAAATCAAAGATAGAACTGATCAGACCGAAAAAAGTCATGAAACGGCCAATAGCCTTGATATTCCAATGTTTTGGTTTTTTAAGATATTCCGGGTCTACTTGGTCGGTGGAGATGGAGAGATTGGGTACGTCGCTTAAGAAATTGTTTAGCAATATTTGCGAGGGGAGCAGTGGTAAAAAGGGCAGAAATAGCGAAGCGCCCGCAATCGAAATCATGTTGCCGTAGTTGGCGCTTGTAGTATTGAAAATATATTTGATAGAGTTGCCAAAAGTCTCGCGGCCGCTCAAAACACCGTCCGCAAGCACCCCAAGACTTTTTTTAAGCAGAATAATATCTGCGGCTTCCCGGGCAACATCTACAGCGGTGTCTACGGATATGCCCACATCTGCCGCTTTAAGAGCGGGCGCATCATTAATGCCATCGCCCAAAAATGCGACCGTATGCTGATTGGCTCTTAATGTTTTAATGATCCTTAATTTATCTTCCGGAGTTATTTTGACAAAGACATTGGCTCCGTTCACTATTTTGGCAAGTTTGTCGTCATTAAGTTTTTCAACTTGTTCGCCCGTCACTATTTTACTAATTTCAAAACCCAGTTCTTTGCAAATGTGTTGAGTTACAAACTGATTGTCGCCCGTGAGAATTTTTATGGCAATTCCTAGCCGATTAAGTGTTTGCAAAGCAGTTTTTGCGGTTTTTTTGGGTTTATCTATAAAGGTTAGGAAGCCCACTAGAGTGAGGCTGTGCTCATCATCAAATTTATAATCTTGTTTTACCCCAACTTCTTTTTGCGCGACTGCCAATACCCTAAAACCCTGGCCACTCAAGTCTTCAAATTTTTGCGCGATTTTTTTCTGGTAAGTTTTGATAGCTTTCTTTTGGCCATTGATAAGGACTTGATCGCATATAGCCAAGATCGATTCCGCTGCGCCTTTGCTTACCATCAGGCGTTTATTATTTTTAAGTACAACGACACTCATGCGTCGGCGTTTGAAATCAAAGATAAGCTCATCAAGCCTTTTATATTTTTTAAATTCGGTGAGATTAAAGTTTTTTTCGCGGGCATATATCCAAGAAGCGGCGTCCAAAGGCGAGCCGGCAATCTCTTGGTTTACTACAGCAGAATTGCACAGCAGTGAATAGAGGAGAATCTGATCGTCGTGTCTCTCATCAAAATCAAAATAGTCCGATAGAAAAATTTTACCCTCGGTTAGCGTGCCGGTTTTATCGGTGCATAGTATATCAGCATTCCCCAAATCTTCTATAGACATGAGGCGCTTGACAATGACTTTTTTCTCGGCCATTTTTTTGGCTCCGCGCGATAGATTGATTGTAATGATAACGGGCAAGAGTTCCGGGGTAATACCAACTGCAAGAGCAAGCGCGAAAAGCAGAGATTCAAGAAATTCCCGCCTGAACAAGGCGTTGACAATAAAGATGAAAAGGACCATGGCCAGGATAATGCGCACTATGAAGCTGCCAAAATTTTTGATTCCTTTTTGAAATTCCGTGGCTTCTTCGGGTGTTTTTAAATACTTTGCGGTCTTGCCGATAATGGTGGATTTACCAGTGGCAACAACTATGCCCTTGCACGATCCGCCAATGACGTGCGTTCCCATGAAGACCATATTTTTAATGTCTTGGACTACTTCATGCTCGACATTGACGGGCAGGGTTTGTTTTTCTACAGGAAAAGATTCGCCGGTGAGCAAGGTTTCATTGACTAAAAGATCATGGGTTTCCAGGAGCCTCAAGTCCGCCGGGACAATATCGCCGATAGAGAGAAGGACGATATCGCCGGGCACAATTTCCCTTGAATCAATCTCCAAAGTTTCACCGTGACGCAAGACTGCGGTTTTATGGGCGACTTTTTTGCGCAGACTTGCGAGGGCTTGTTCAGATTTGTATTCTTGGATAAAACCGAGCAAAGAACTTAAAAGAACCATGACCACAATTATGACGGTTTCGGTGATTTCTCCAAGAAACCCGGAGAGGAGGCTGGCGGCCAGTAGAATAAGGGCCAGCGGATTCTTAAACTGAAAAATTAAGATGTGTAGCCAGCTTCGGCGTGTTTCAAGATCCATTTCGTTGCGGCCGTATTGCGAGAGTCTATTGCGCACTTGTGTAGCGGTAAGACCATTGAGGCTAGTTTGTAGCTTGGCCAGTACTTCTTCGGAGGAATGCTGCCAGGCTTGAAAATTATTGGGCATGTTGGTTAAAGAGTGTTTGTCGAAATAGTTGTAGCGCGGGGGTTTATCCCCCGTTTTAGGCGGCAGATGAACTACCACTTTACGTTTTGAATGTTTCAACGGTAACTGATTCTTGCATTATATCAAAAGATGGCTTGATTTGCATCTCATTGGTAATTATGGTATTGTCTAAAAATATTGATGCACATTTTGCGCGCGTTTAGCTCAGTGGTAGAGCGCTTCGTTGACATCGAAGAGGTCGGAGGTCCGATCCCTCCAACGCGCACCAAGATTAAACTTTCCGATTTTTGCCCGACCGATTCGGCCGCGCGAAGCGCGGAAAGGTATGGAAACACTGGCTCGCCGCGCACGGCGCGGCTCGCCAAGCGCAGG
>LCOG01000026.1 GCA_001001705.1 Parcubacteria group bacterium GW2011_GWA2_47_26
AAACAGCCGCGCTGGTAACGGTTGTATAAATTAAGATGTATACTTATTCACCCTGTGGATAATGAGAAAAAGTGTCCGAAAAATGGGGTACTTGCCAATTGCTGACGCGATGCGGCAAGCGTATCAGCTTTCGTGGCGTGGTGCGCAGTCAATTGTGGTACAATAGAAATATATGCCACAAATATATTCAATCAATGCTTTTGCGATTGGCAGGGGGATGGATTTGGCGCGACTTTTAAAAAAGCCGCCCTATCCTGTTGCGGAGAAAGAACGCGGTCTGGTGGTGCTTCAGCCCGGAGGAGAATCATATATTTTTGTTTTTTCCTTTGGCGCGCTGGTATTTTTCAATATTACAAACGAGAAAAAAATTGCCAGCAATTTCCGAAAATACACGCATGCCTCAATCCCAAAATTGATACGTGAGGATTATAATGTATCAATAGGCAATGAGGCTGATGCGGTAACTTTTGATGGGGTGCGCATTAAAGAATTTTCTCTGGATAAGTTGATTTTGATTGCCACTGTGCTTGCGCAATCAGTTGCAGTTGAGCATATTGAGAATGTGGTTGAAACTGTATTGCATAAGTTTGAGCGCATTAATTTGAATTTGGAGCGTGAAAGCAAGCTGCGCGTGCGCGGCAGCGATCTTATTAAAATTTTGGGAACCACGAATTTGATTTTACAGCAAATTCTTTCCCGTCTTTCCCTGTTGGATAAGCCGGATATTACTTGGAATTCGCCGGAGTTGGAGATACTTTTTGGGCACATGCGCAAAATGTACGAGCTGGACGATCGTTTTCGGGCCGTGGAGTTTAAGTTGGATTCTATTCAAGATAATTCAAAAGCGCTCCTTTCAATTCTGCAAACCCGCCGTTCGGAGCGCTTGGAGATTATTATAATAGTTTTGATTGTAATCGAGGTATTGCTCTTTATCTACGAACTTTTTCGCTAGCTTATTTTGCCGAAGGCTCTAGATTATCGCGCAGCCATTTTATAACCTTGCGGTTGCGCAAAACTCCGCGCAAGTATTCCCGCGCCGCTTCAGATTTGATTTGCTCCTGCATTCCCGGTTGGTCTTTGTATAATTCAAGCATGCGCGTAACCTCGGCCGCGACATCGCTATCATCTATAGTAATATTTTTTTCTTGAGCAATCTGGCGTGCCGCGAGAGCGACCTTAACTCGCTTTACGGCTTCAGGCGCAAAATCCAGACGCAATTCGTCCCGCGTTTTGCCAATCTTTTTCAAATACTCGGTAAAATCCATACCCTGGCGCGCAACATTCTCTTCAAATTCATGCAGCATTTTAATGGTCTCCTCATTTACCAACAGCTCCGGAATATCGCTAAACTTGGTACGCTCCAAAACTTTTTCCAGCAGTTCAATTTCTTGCCGCTCGGCTTCTTTTTGCTCCGCCTCCGCCTGAAGATTTTTTTGAATCAAAACACGCAACCCGGCAATATCGACCGGCCCCAGTTTTTTAGCAAATTCATCATCAAGAGGCGGCCTTTGCAATTCAAATACATCTTTGACCGTAATCTTAAAGTCCACATCTTTGCCCGCAATCATTTTTTGGTAATGCTCTTTGGGAAATTGCAGTTGAAATTCTTTTGCGTCGCCTTTTTTAAGTCCGATCAGTTGCTCCTTTAATCCTGGAATATAATATTCCTCGTCCATGTAAATAGCATGGTCTTTGGTTGCCCCACCCTCAAGCGGCACGCTGTCAAGCGACATGCTCATATCCACAAGGGCTTTGTCTGTGCGGCCAATTTCCCGCGCTACCGCCGCCTCTTTAGTCTGCATCTTGCGCAAATCCCCAATCACCTTATCCACCTGCGTATCTTTAATCTCCATGGGTTTTTGTTCCAGTTTTATTGTTGCATAATCCCCCAAGGTGATCCTAGGCAAGACTGCCACCGTGGCTTTAAAAACAAAAGGATTATCTGGCGCAAGCTTTACCACATCAATAGCCGGGGAGCCGATGGTTTCGAGGCCATCCTGCTTTACTATTTGTGTAAAAATGCGGGGTACGGCCGACTGCGCCGCTTCTTCCCAAATTCGCGCCGCGCCAAAACGTGACATAACTTCATCATAGGGCGCCTTTCCCGGACGAAAACCTGGAACCGTCGTTTCTTGGGATAATCTCAAAGCAGCTTTTTGTAAATCTCCCTGCATTTCTTCGGGAGAAAGTTCGACCGTAATCTCAATTGTGCTTTTGGGGAGTTGTTTAGTAGTAAAATTCATAAAAGTGTCTTGAGTCTATCATACTACTAGAAGCATGTAAAGCGACGCTGGTGGTATAATAATTTTGGTGGTATAATAAATGAACACCAAAGATAACGCGAGTTTTATGCGCCGTATGTATTTTTCTGTTTTACGAAAGCCCAAACCTTGGAAAAAAATCATAGTTTGGACCGCCATTTTAGCTTTAATATCCGTCGCCTTCAATAGCTTTATTGCTTCTTTAATTAAGCCGCCTCCAGCAGTAGCCGAAGTTACCGGTACGCCAAGTTCAACCATGCCCGTAACAAATGGCAGGGTTTTAGCAATCACCACCGCCCCCGATGGCACAATATACCTTGGCGGTGAATTTACCAGGGTCTACGAACATACCGGCCTTGGTGCACCAGTTAACACCACTACTGGCGCCGCAGTATCAACCTTCCCCGCTGTGGCTGGCGGCCCCCTAGAGCCGGCGGCGCCCGGTAGCACATATTTCGCTCCCTACACTGGCATGATACTTGCCGCCGTCCCCGACGGTTCGGGGGGTTGGTATATTGGCGGAGATTTTACGCAAGTTGGCGGTGTTACTCGCAATGGCATAGCTCATATTAATTCCGACGGTACTTTAGACTCGGCTTTTAACCCCAATGCCAATTATCGGGTTCGGGCCCTAGTTCTTTCAGGATCCACCCTTTACGTTGGCGGAGATTTTACCGCCATCGGCGGCCAGAGCCGTAACCGCATTGCCGCGCTCAATACTAGCGATGGTCTAGCTACTTCGTGGAACCCCAATGCTACTTTTGGTGTTGACGTCAACGCAAAAGTCTTTACCCTATTATTAGATGGCACCACCCTTTACGCTGGCGGCAATTTTACCGCCATCGGCGGCCAGAGCCGTAACAACATTGCCGCGCTCAATACTAGCGATGGTCTAGCTACTTCGTGGAACCCCAATGCTAGCTCGACAGTGTTTGCCTTAACCTTGTCTGGCACCACCCTTTATGCCGGCGGAGATTTTTCCGCCATCGGCGGCCAGAGCCGTAACCGCATTGCCGCGCTCAATACTAGCGATGGTCTAGCTACTTCGTGGAACCCCAATGCGGATAGTTGGGTATATAGCTTGGCCTTAAGTGGTACGACCCTCTATACTGGCGGCCAGTTCACAACTATCGGGCGGCCAATCCCGCAATAATCTGGCGGCATTAAGTACTGTGGATGCTACTGCTACGTCTTGGAATCCCAACCCCGGTGTGGCGGGCGGCACAGTTATCCATAGTTTAGTTTTATCCGGCCCCATTCTTTATGTCGGCGGCCGCTTCGAGACCATCGGCGGGCAAAGCCGCAGAAATTTTGCTGCTATAGAAACTAGCACCGGTAATGCCACTAGTCTGGATATTAATATATTAGCCTTTGATGACTCGAACTTCGCAATAATTGGTGTAACTGCCCTAGCCCTTTCTGACACCATACTTTATGTTGGCGGCGATTCTTGGTCTGTTGGCAAAAGCTATGCCCGCAACCGTCTAGCCGCAATTAACCCAGCAACTAACGAGGCGACTAGTTTTGACCCTAATATTAACGGGAACGGGACAGTCTACTCTCTAGTTTTGAACAGTGATGGCTCCACTCTTTATGCTGGCGGTGACTTTACCACGATCGGCGGGCAGACCCGCAAGGCTCTTGCGGCTCTTAATACCTCTGATGGTACTGCCACGAGTTTTGATCCTAATGCAACTTTTGATCTTAATGCAACCGGGACGCCTATGACATTACTTTTATCCGGTACCACCCTTTATGCCGGCGGCACTTTTAACTCGATCGGCGGCCAAACTCGGAATCATCTCGCCGCCTTGAATGTATCCGATGGCACGGCCACCTCTTGGAATCCCAACGCAAATAACACGGTTAATACTCTGGCTCTGGCCGGCTCCACCCTCTATGCCGGCGGCGACTTTACCACGATCGGCGGGCAGACCCGCAACCGCATCGCCGCTCTCAATACCGCGGATGGCACTGCCTCTAGTTGGAATCCCAATGCCAGTAGCACTGTCCGCACTCTTACAATTTCCGGCACTACCCTTTATGCCGGCGGCGACTTTACAAGTATCGGCGGCCAATCCCGCAATTATATTGCCGCCTTGAATACTTCTGATGGCATGGCCTCTAGTTGGAATCCCAATGCGAACAATGCTGCTTACGCCCTTGCCCTAGACGGCACCACCCTCTATGCCGGCGGTCAGTTCACAACTATCGGCGGCGTATCACGCGACCGTCTCGCTGCGCTTAATGCCGATGATAGCACAGCCACCTCCTGGGACCCTGATCCTGAATTTGGTGATTTTGTGAGCTCCCTAATTCTGGCCGGCTCCACCCTCTATGCCGGCGGCGGATTTTATGGCTCTCTTGGCGGCGTTAAAGCCCGTGCACACTTCGCCCAATTCGGTACTAACCCCGTCCCGACCACCACCTCCATTTCTCCCTCCTCCGGCACCGCAGGGGACTCGGACACCACCATTACCGTAACGGCGGCACCCTCGACATCACGGTTTTCAATCCTCCCCCGACCGGCGGCACTTCAGGAACCCAAACTTTTATAGTTTCAGCCCGTCGGGGTACCTCGGTATATGTTCCACCCTCACCCTCTCCTTCCCTATTTGAAACCACAGTGACTGTCCCTCAACCCAGTCTTGTTTTAGATAAGCAAGTCGCAATTACGCAAACGACCTCCGCCGTAGCTACGGCGGCCACCTCACCCTCGCCATTTAATTTAGCTTTTGCCCTCTCCCTTTCCATTCTCCTGTCCTCCGCCTTTCTCATCCATATCCAAAGCGGCTCCACCAAAGGCCCTCTAGGCTTCTTCTCTATTATTCCTCTCACTTTAACCTCGCCCGCTCGAGCTTTTGAACGCCTGGCCAACAAAACCAAAACCGGCTACACCTCCTCCTATTCTAAATACAAAAAACTCCACACACTCTCTCGCCTTTCTTTAGTCGGCACCATTTTAACCGGCACCCTCAAACTTCTGGCCTTGATAGCTTTCTCCGCCACCTTTATTGCTTCGCAATCTAGTATCCATGCCCAAAACCCAAACTTTACCGCGGGCGGCTCTACTGTTTTTCCCCAAGATACTCTGACTTACAAGCTCACTCTTCAAAACTCCGGAGGCGCTACCGCCACGAACCTCCTCTTAACTGACTCAATTCCTCAAGGCACCGCATATATTCCCAACTCTCTAATCATCAACAACCTCCCCTCTGA